>JAJUHC010000021.1 GCA_029268065.1 Clostridiales bacterium
GCCCTCGGAGAGGGCGCATGCGCGGGTATAATATCCGCCTCGCGGATATTATACCATGAATTTCCCCTATTTCAATGTTTCACGTGAAACTTTTTCTCTGCGGCTTTCTTGTTTCACGTGAAACATTGAATTTTTCTGCGGGTTGCAGACAGACGTAGCATATATTATAATGAAGCTAATACTGTAACAAGGGGCGAAACGAATGGGTCAGACAATCAGAAATATGGTAACGGAAACCATCCTCGAGAGAAGAAGCGTCAGAGCTTACCTCAACAAGAAAATTACGGAAGCCGAGCTGAACACGGTGCTGGAGGCCGGCATTTGGGCCCCGACCGCGAGGAACCAACAGGAAATAGAATTTTACGTCCTTAAGGACAGAAAACTCATCGACCAGTTAAGCGAAAGATTTTCGGCCTTCGCGAACAAGGACAAGGTGCAGGACCTTTCCTTCGGCGCTCCAGTCCTAATTCTGCTATACGGGAAGGAGGGCTCCCGCTTTATGACAATGGACGCGGGTATAGCTGTCGAGAACATGGCGATCGCCGCCCAAAGCCTTGGGCTGTCTTCGGTTATTGTCGGTTGCTTTAAAGAATTCATGGAGAGCGAAGAAGGGCGGAAATACTCAGAATCGATCGGTGTGCCAGAGAGCTTTTCTTTCTGCATAAGCATCGCAATAGGATACGGGGCTGAAAGCGGTAAGGCACAACCGAGGCGCGAAGGCAGAATATGTTGTGTTTAGAATTATGTAACCCGCAATAGCGGGTATAGCGCGCTATACCCGCTATTATACGCTAACTTACGAACGCCGCAATATCGTCGATGCTGATATCCTTATGCAGAGCAAGATTTATCCCGTAGCCTACTATTTTTGCAAGCTCGCTTATCCTTTCGTCTATGTCGCGGGGCGTAACCATTACGTTACCGCCGAAGTCGCCAAAGGCGGAGGGATCAACCTCTCCCATGCCGGAGCTTTCCATAAGGTCCGACGCCAGAGTACCGGCGTCAACTATGGTCGGTACCCCTATCGCAATAACCGGCACCCCCAGAGAATTCCTGCTGATTTCCGCACGGCTGTTCCCGACTCCCGAGCCGGGTACGATTCCCGTATCGGCAATCTGTATAGTCGTGCACACACGCTTCATCCTTCTGGAGGTGAGCGCATCGACGGCGATCACGGCCGCGGGACGGATTTTTTCGGTCAGAGCCTTGATTATTTCCGCGCTTTCCACGCCGGTGTTTGCCAGAACCCCGGGCTCCAAAGTCGAAACGGGACGGAAATTACCGAAATACTCGGACACTTGTTCAACCAGGTGCCTTGTAACCATGGTGTGCCTTAGGGTATTCGGACCGAGGTTGTCCGGAGTGATGTATCTGTTTCCAAGGCCTACGACAAGAATCTGGCTCTTATCGCCTTCGGGAAGGAGCAATCTCAGTTCGTCCGCCAAGGCCATGCAGGTTTCCGAAAACTGCGCCGCATCCCCCGCGTTATTTCCCAGCGAAACGGTTACATAGCTTCCCTTTGGCTTGTTCAAAGCCTTTTCTCCGTTCTCGTCCAAAATCTTGACAGTTTCGATAATCAGCCCTCGGCTGAGCTTTTCTTTCGCTTCGACACCCTGAAGCTGAGTGGTTTCGCCCGCGCTCTCGCGCCATATCTCCCTTGCCTCAACCGCAAGGTCTGTCCTTTTAACTATCATAACCGCCTCCAAGCTTGGAATCTCCTATATTTTCTGCTTTTTTTCACGGCGGTATGCAAAAATTATATAAAAACACTTGATTTTTTATTTTAATGATGATAGAATTGGTATCCGCGTAGTAGAGAGTATGAGGAGGTGAGTTATTTGCCTAATATCAAATCAGCAGAGAAGCGCGTATTGTTGACAAAGGTGCAGAACGCCAGGAACAAGGCCGGCAGGTCGGAGCTGAAAACAAAGCTCAAGAAGTTTGAAGCCGCGGCAGATCAGGGAAACAAGGATGCAGCCGCCGAGGCCTATACGGTTGCGGTCAAGGCCGTTGACCACGCCGTTACCAAGGGTCTTCTTCACAAGAACAACGCGGCTCGCAAAAAGAGCAGGCTCACCCTTAAGCTTAACGCGATCTCAAAATAAACCGTGAAAAACAAGGCAGAGAGCGATACTCTCTGCTTTTATTTTTCGGCGTCGTATTAACGGCAAAATTCCGAGCGATAATAAGAAAAAAGCGTGCATGAGGTCTTATGTTAAAAAAACTGCTCAACAACAGGGATTTTAAAATCGTACTGCGGCATCTTCCGACCCTCTCACTTATTTTTATCTTCACGCTTTCGGTAATTTACGGAAAAAGGATAAGCATTGAAAGCATCCTTCTTCTCAGGCCGAAAAGCCTGATTGCCGCGGCGTTGTTCTTTATAGGCGTCTACGCAATAAAGAGCATGTCTTACCTTGTGCCTATAATTGTTATCTACGCCGCGGTGGGAACGCTGTTTCCGCTCTCGATCGCGCTTATAATAAATCTTCTCGGAGCCGCTATCGTCGTAACAATCCCCTACTGCCTTGGCTACTTTTACGGCGCCGGCTTTATGGGGAGCCTGTTTTCAAAATTCCCGGCAATAGAAAGCTTCATAAAAAAACGTGAAGAAAACGCCCTGCTGGTATCCTGCCTGCCGCGAACGATGGTCTTTGTGCCCCTGAAAACAGTAAGCATCTATTTGGGCTCCGTCAAGATCCCGTATTACAAGTACCTGGCCGGGAGCCTTTCCGGCATGCTGCCCATGCTTGCATCGGTGACCCTGATTGGAAGAAACATAACTGATCCCGCCTCGCCGGAATTCATTGTCGCGGCAATAATAACCGCCGTATCGGCATGGTTCTCGCTGGCGGCGTATTTTATGCTTGAAAAGCTGAAAACTCGCAGAAAAGAAAGCGCTGCGGCTAAAACGCGAAGTTCCCGTCAATAAAGACGGGTACTTTTTCGCCGTTTTGCGTAATACCGGTAACGGATAGGTCCGGCGTTCCTATCATGAAGTCCACATGAGTAATGGAGTCGTTGAGTCCCGCCTTCTTCAGCTCCTCGGGTGTCATTTGCGCGGCGTTTTTGACGCAGGGATAGGCCTTTCCGAAGGCAAAGTGGCAGGACGCGTTCTCATCAAAAAGCGTGTTATAAAACAGGATTCCGGAATTTGATATAGGTGAATCGAAGGGCACGAGCGCAACTTCACCGAGATAGGGCGAGCCCTCGTCCACCAGAAGCTCGTTGTCAACGATTTCCTTTCCTTTGTCCGCCTCCACCCTTACGATTCTGCCGTTTTTCAGCTCAAATTTAAGACCCTCAACAATATTGCCTCCCAGAACCAAGGGTTTGGAAGCGGCTACGGTACCGTCTGCCGCATCCTTTTTTGGGGCTGAAAACACTTCTTCCGTGGGGATATTGGCGCAGAAGGGAATGCCGCCGAGGGTTAGCTCGCTGCCGCCCTCCCATACATGGTTTTCGGGAAGCCCAAGCGTCAGATCAGTGCCGATTGAGTTTACATAATGCAGCGCCCTGAACTGATGCTTTGTAAGGATCTCCCTGCGGACACGGAGCCTTTCAATGTGCTCGCGCCAAAGCTTCACGGGATCGCCTTCCTCCGTGACGCGCACGCATCTGAAAATCTCGTCCCAAAGCCTTTTTACCGCCGCCTCTCCGCCAAGTCCAGGAAAGACCTTTTTCGCCCAGGACTCGGTAGGGACCGAAACGACGCACCATTGGAAAAAGTTCGTCATTTGCCGGCGGCGGAACGGTTCCAGAGCCTTCCCGCTCGTAATATTAGCTCTTCTCAGCCTGTCCGGATCAACGCCTGAAAGCGCCTCGGGGTCCGAGGCGTGAATTGACAAAAACGCCGCGCCCTCCTCGGAATAATCGTTGTAAAACCTGGTCTGCCACTCCGGCATTTCGTCAAATATGCTATTTTCGCCCTTCAAATACTTCTCACGGGTAATATAATCGTCCGTCCAGCGCAAAACAACCTCACGGCAGCCCGCCTTATATGCGGCGCTGGTGCAAAGCCGTGCAAAATCAGCGGATTCGACCGGTGAGGAAATAACAAGCCTTTGGCCCTTTTGAAGGTTGAGGCCTGTTTCTACGAGAAGCTTCGCGTACTTTTCCAGCCTGCAGTCCATGGCTTTTCTCCTTTATTAAGCACAACAATTTCATATATTCAGATATTTTGCGGACTCCTGAGTTATTATTCAGGAGGCTGACTTATAAAGAAAAACGGCCGCAGCCCGCTATGCAAGGCGGAGCGGCAAAGTCTGACCCGTTGCGTACTACGCAACGGGTTTATTTTGAGTACCTTTTGCTTTCCGCGACAGCCAATTTGTCACAGCGGTTATTGTATTCGTTTTCCGCGTGTCCCCGAACCCAGACAAATTCAACTTCGTGAACGTCGAGGAGATTCAGGAGCCGGTCCCAGAGCTCGGGATTTTTTGCGGGCGAATTGTCGGCGCGCTTCCAGCCCTTCGCCTTCCATGAGCGGACCCAGCCTTTGCCTATCGAGTCGCACACATACCTCGAATCGCTGTAAAGCCTTACCCTGCAAGGTTCCTTGAGCGCTTCAAGCGCCGAAATGACCGCAATAAGCTCCATGCGGTTATTCGTGGTTTCCGGCTCTCCGCCGGAAATTTCCTTTTCGGTGCCGCCGTACCTGAGAATGGCAGCCCAGCCTCCCGGCCCGGGGTTGCCTGAACACGCGCCGTCGGTATATATAGAAAGCTCCTTTTTTGGCATCCGTTCCACCTAGATGTCAAGATTGACTACATATTTCGCGTTTCTTTCGATAAATTCCCTTCTCGGCTCGACCTTTTCTCCCATCAGAACGGTGAAAATCTCGTCTGCCGCCACGGCATCTGCCATTTCTATGCGCAGCAGTGTCCTTTTCACGGGATCCATCGTAGTCTCCCAAAGCTCATGAGCGTCCATTTCGCCGAGACCCTTGTTCCGACTTATATCAACCTTGGCGTTCGGGTCTCCGCCTTTCATCTCGAGAGAAATCGCGTCTCGCTCGGCGTCGCTGTAAGCGTAGCGCGTTACCTTGCCGCGCACCAGCTTGTAGAGCGGGGGCTGCGCCGCGTAAACGTAGCCGTTTTCGATAAGGGGGCGCATAAAGCGGAAGAAAAAGGTTAAAAGCAGCGTCCTGATGTGGCTTCCGTCCACATCGGCGTCCGCCATGATGATTATCTTATGGTAGCGGAGCTTTTCTATGTCAAACTCCTCGCCTATTCCGGCGCCCAGCGCCGTAATTACGGGCGTGAGCTTGTCGTTGCCGTAAACCTTGTCCGCGCGCGCCTTTTCGACGTTCAGCATCTTCCCCCAAAGGGGCAGAATCGCCTGAAACCTCGAATCCCTGCCGCTTATGGCGGAGCCGCCCGCGGAATCGCCCTCGACGATGAAAATCTCCGTAAGCGAGGGATCCCTTTCGTTGCAGTCCGCAAGCTTTCCGGGAAGGGTCGAACCCTCGAGTATGTTTTTTCTGCGGGTCAGGTCCCTTGCCTTTCTCGCCGCCTCGCGGGCGCGGGACGCCATCATCGCCTTGTCCAGGACTATCCTCGCGACGGATGGATTTTCCTCAAGATAGGTGCTCAGCTTGTCGGAGACTATATTGTCGACCAAAGCGCGTATCTCGCTGTTTCCGAGCTTTGTCTTGGTCTGTCCCTCGAACTGTGCCTCAGTCAGCTTTACGCTTATGACCGCAGTAAGCCCTTCGCGGGTGTCCTCGCCGGAAAGCTTGTCGTCGCCCTTTAGGATATTGTGCCGCCTGCCGTAGTCGTTCAGCACTCTTGTTATCGCGGTCTTGAAGCCGGTTTCGTGCATTCCGCCCTCGGAGGTGTGTATGTTGTTGGCAAAGGACAGAATAATTTCATTATAGCTGTCGGAATACTGCATCGCGATTTCGGCTATGCTGTCGTCCTTCTGCCCGCACATGAATATGACCGGCTCGTGCAGAGCCGTTTTATTCTTGTTTATATGCTCTACAAAGGAGCATATGCCGCCCTCGTAGCGCATTTCTACGGACTGCTCCTTGCCCGGGCGCTCGTCGCGTAGCCTTATGCCGAGTCCCGCGTTCAGAAACGCCTGCTCGCGAAGGCGCGTCTGAAGTGTGTCGAAATCGAAAACCGTTTCCTCAAATATCTCAGCGTCGGGCTTAAATGTGACCTTGGAGCCTCTGTCGGCGCAGGCGCCTATCACGGTGAGCGGTTCCTTCACATCTCCGCGCTCAAAGCTCATTCTCCACGAGGTTTCGCCGTTGCAGACCTCGACCTCAAGCCATTCAGAAAGGGCGTTGACGACCGATGCGCCGACGCCGTGAAGTCCGCCGGAAACCTTATAACCGCCGCCGCCGAACTTTCCCCCCGCGTGAAGTACGGTAAAAACGACCTCAAGCGCGGATTTTCCGGTCTGCTCCTGAATGCCGGTCGGGATGCCGCGGCCGTTGTCCTTAACCGATATTACGTCTCCCTCTTTGATGGTTACCTCGATCTCGCTGCAAAACCCGGCGAGCGCCTCGTCTATGGCGTTGTCCACGATTTCGTATACCAGGTGGTGCAGACCCCTTATAGATGTCGTGCCGATATACATGCCGGGGCGCTTGCGGACAGCCTCAAGCCCCTCGAGCACCTGTATCTGCGACGCGTTGTAATCCTGTGCCGATTTATTGATATTTTCAGCCATACAAAACAGCTCCTTTTAATTGTGGCAACGACGCGCTTTGCATCGGCTCATTCCTCGGGATCTTCCTTTTCGACCCTGGCCAGCGAAATGACTCTGGAGCCTTCGCCAATGCGCATGAGCTTCACGCCCTGGGTGGCCCTGCCGTAGACGCTGATGTCGGAGGCGGCCATTCGGATAATCGTTCCGTCGTCCGAGATGAGCAGAACGTCGTCCGTATCGCTCACCACCCTTGCCGACGCAAGCGGACCGGTTTTTTCGGTGATATTGTAGTTTCTGAGGCCTATGCCTCCTCTTTGCTGCGGAGTTTTCGGAGCGTTTTCTTCCTCGCCGCCGCGAAGATACTCCTCTATTAGAGTACGCTTTCCGTATCCGTTTTCGGTAACCGAAAGCAGCGCCGTACCCTCGCTGGCACTGGCCGCCGCAACGCAGTAATCTCCCTCACGCAGCCTTATGCCCCGGACCCCCGCAGCCGTTCTTCCCATCGGGCGGACGTCTGTTTCGCGGAAACATATCGCCATGCCGCCGTGCGTCACTATGAGGATGTTTTCCCCGCCGTCGGTTTCCCTGACGCTTATCAGCTCGTCGTCCTCATCAAGGGTCAATGCCCTTATGCCGACGTTTCTGATATTTCTAAGCTCGCTGAAGCTCATCCGCTTCACCGTACCGTTCCGGGTGACCATAACGAGGAAGCGGTTCTCGGGAAATTCCCTGATATGGAGCATCGCGCTGACCTTTTCGCCCTGCTCGATAGGGAGCAGGTTGATGATGTTGACGCCCTTTGCGGTACGGCTGGCCTCGGGTATCATATAGCCCTTTTTTCGGTAAACCTTGCCGTAATTTGTGAAAAACAGCAGGTAATCGTGGGTCGATGCTGTGAAAACCGTTTCCACGAAATCCTCCTCGCGGAGGCTCTGCGCCGATATTCCGCGCCCGCCCCTGCGCTGAGCCTTGTAGGTGCTCGCGGGGAGACGCTTTATATAGCCGGCATTCGTCAGCGTATAAACGCAGTCCTCCTCGTCGATAAGGTCCTCTATATCGATTTCGTCCTCCACAACGGCTATCTCCGTGAGGCGGTCGTCTCCGTACTTGTCGCGTATCTCCTCAAGCTCGGACACAAGCACTCCGTTAAGCATTTCGGAATTGGAAAGCAGCTCTTTATAATACCTGATCTTCTCCATAAGCTCGTTGTACTCGGCCTCAATCTTGTCCCTCTCAAGGCCCTGAAGGCGCTTGAGCTGCATGTCGAGTATAGCCTGGGCCTGGATGTCCGAGAGCGAGAATCGCTCCATAAGGCGTTCCTTGGCGTCGTTGTAGCTCGTGCGGATGATGCGGATGACCTCGTCAATATTGTCGCAGGCTATTCGCAGCCCCTCGAGGAGATGGATGCGCTCCTCCGCCTTTTTGAGGTCATATCTCGTCCGCCTTGTTATCACTTCCTGCTGGAAGGCGATATACTCGTCCAGAATCTCACGAAGGGAGAGGGTTTTAGGCTGCGACTGGTTGTTGACGAGCGCCAGCATCACGATGGCAAAGGTGGTCTGAAGCTGCGTGGTGGAGAAGAGACGGTTCAATACCACCTGCGGGTTTACGTCGCGCTTCAGCTCTATAACTATCCTCATGCCGTCGCGGTCGCTTTCGTCGCGAAGGCCGGAAATGCCGTCTATTCTCTTTTCCTTAACCTGCTCCGCGATGGACTCGATAAGCCTCGTCTTGTTTACCTGATACGGTATCTCGGTGACGACAATCCTGGTCCGGCCCTGACCAAACTCCTCCATTTCCGTCCTGGCGCGTACCTTTATCCGCCCGCGCCCCGTCGCGTAGGCGGCGCGTATGCCGGCCCTGCCCATGATGATGCCCCTTGTCGGAAAATCGGGACCCTTGATATGCTCCATCAGGTCGTCAAGCTCGGCTTCCGGGTTCTTTATGACGCAAATCGCCGCGTCAATGACTTCCCTGAGGTTGTGCGGGGGTATGTTTGTGGTCATTCCGACGGCAATGCCGGAGGAGCCGTTGACAAGAAGGTTGGGGAAGCGGGAGGGGAGGACAAGGGGCTCCTTTTTGCGCTCGTCGAAGTTTGGGATAAAGTCTACCGTATCCTTTTCTATATCCCGGAGCATTTCGTTGGAAAGTCTTGCCATTCTGGCCTCCGTATAACGGTAGGCCGCCGCGGGATGCCCGTCTATGGAGCCGAAGTTGCCGTGTCCGTCGACAAGCGGATACCTCAGGGAAAAATCCTGGGCCATGCGGACGAGAGCGTCGTAAACCGAGGCGTCGCCGTGGGGATGATAGCTACCCAGCACCGCGCCGACCGTGGTTGCGGACTTGCGGAAGGGCTTGTCGGAACCCAGCCCGTCCTCGTACATGGTATAAAGAATGCGCCTGTGGACGGGCTTAAGCCCGTCGCGCACGTCCGGGAGAGCTCTGCCGACTATAACGCTCATTGCGTAGTCGATGTAGGAGCGCTTCATTTCACGCTCCAGCTCAACTGCGTCGATTCTCTGCTCCGGATAGCTGATATCAGGATTTTTATCCTTATGCGCCATAAAAAATTGACCACCTTTAATGAATTACATCTTCTGCTCAGTTTTTCATACGGGGAAAAGCCCGTTTTAATCAAAACCCGGGGGTATGGAGGCCCTCCTCAGGACAAGCCGCCCCCGTCTTTGCGCCCGAGCGTCGTTTCAGCTCAGCTCCATGCTTTTGCTTTCGAAACGCCGGAGCAGGGTGGAAGGGCTTATCTGCGAAAGGTACACCGCTTCGCTTTTTCCCGTCACAACAATAAAAGAACGCGGCAGCTCGCCGCTTATGTCCACAACTCGTCCCGCGGTTTCGGCGGACTTCAGAAAATCTCGCGTTATATGCGAACGGCTGGTATTGTCAAGATCAAAAACGCCTAGTATGTCGCTCTTTCGCACGACGACATCCTGACCCAGATGCAAGTACATATCAAACTCCTTAAAAGCTCAGCTCTCCGTTTTGCATGTAAAACAGCCTGTCGCCCATGCGCTGCATGGAGCTTTTATCCTCACAGCAGGTAATAAAAACCTGTCCTCCGGAAATTTTGTTCAAAACAAAGTCCTGCCTTCTTGCGTCAAGCTCGCTGAGGACGTCGTCAAGAAGCAGCACCGGCGCCTCGCCCCGGTCGATGCGGCTTATTTCACGCTCGGCGAGCTTTAAGGAAAGCGCCGCGGTTCTTACCTGTCCCTGGGAAGCGAAGCTTTTGGCCTCATTTCCGTCTATATATATCTCTATATCGTCCTTGTGCGCGCCGGAAAGACAAAGGCCCGAATCAAGCTCCGCGCGCCTTCGCTCCTCCTGATGCCGGAGAAGGAGCGGGAGCATCTCAGACGGCTTTTTGCCGGTGGGGTCTTCGACCGTGCTCACGGTTTTATACTTCAGACGAAGCTTTTCGCCAACTCCCGAAATGTCTGAATGGATCCCTGCGGCCTCCTCGGAGAGCCTTTCGCACCAGGAGGTTCTGTAATAAATAAGCTCCGCAGATATTTTAGCCATTCTGAGGGAAAAATCATCCAAAATATCAAGAAGAGACGGTTTTTCCCGCCAATCTTTGAGTATGCGGGTCTTATGCTCGTAAAGCCTGTTGTATTCGGACAGCGCGAGGGCGTATTTCGGGCGGAGCTGGCTGATCGCGAGGTCCATAAACCTCCGCCTTGCCGCCGCCCCGTCGCGTATTATTTCTAGGTCCTCCGGACAGAAAAGCACGACCCCGAGCCGTTTCGGCATTTCAGCGGCGGAGCTTTGCTTCACTCCGTTGATAAATATCTGCCTCCGCTTGTCCCTGTAAAGCTTTACCTCGATATTTGTCTCGCGAAGCTCGGACGAGACGTCCCCCTCGATTCTTGCAAAACCGCAATCGAATCCGACGAGATCCCTGTCTCCCCGGATTCTGAAGGATTTTGCGTTTGAGAGGTAGAATATGGCCTCAAGCAGATTTGTTTTTCCCTGCGCGTTGCCGCCTGTAATAACATTGATGCCGCGGGCAAACGCGGCTTCAAGCATGGAGAAGTTGCGGAAGCCCTCTATTGCCATGCGATCGATAAACATATTATCCAGCCTCTACGGTGATTTCGGCGCCGCCGCATTTTACGACGTCACCGGGGCGTATTTTTCTGCCCCTCTGCGTGCAGACCTCGCCGTTGACGGAAACCAAGCCGTCCTGAACGATAGTCTTTGCGTCTCCGCCGGTTTCAGCCATGCCGCTGAACTTTAAAAGAGCGTCAAGCTTAATAAAATCCGTGCTTATTTTTACTGTTTCCATAAATACGCCCTTCGCCGAAGCAAAAGCCTCGTTTATTCGCCCGCCTTGAGCCTTACAGGCAATATCATATAAAGAAAATTCTGAGCGCCCTCCGAGGGAATAATAACACAGGGAGAAATCCCGCTGCTGAGTAAAATCCGCAGAATGTCCGCGGGAGCAGCCTTAAGGGCGTCGAGCAGGTAACGGTTATTGAAACCGATTTCAAGACCGTTCGCCGAACCCTTCATCTCGCATTCGTCGGAGGCTCTTCCGAGCGCGGTCACGCTCTGCATTTTGATCTTCCCGTCCCCGAACACGCATTTTACCGGGCTTTTCAGCCTGTCGTTGATTATCAGCGAAACGCGCTCTATGCTGTTCATAAAGTCTATCCTGTCAACCTCGACGGTGAAGGAGGCGTTCTGGGGTATCGCCTGCCTGTAATTCAGGAATTCTCCCTCCAGACGGCGCGATATTAGCTCGGTGTCATCTATCGTAAACAGTATGTGTCTCGAGCCCAGGGTTATTTTGAGCGGCTTCTCGGTATCGTCCGCTATCTTTTCGACCTCCATAAGAGCCGAACCCGGAACAACGAAGCTGCCCTTTGTGATTTCCGAACTCTCAAGAGGCTCCCGGCGCATGGCGAGCCGGTATCCGTCGACAGATACGACGGTCAGCACCCCGCCTTCTATTTCGAAAAGGCTTCCTGTGTGTATGGGCCGAGATTCGTTGTCGCTGATGGCGAATTTTGTTTCGGAAATCATCGAGCGCATCACGCTCTGCGGAACCGTAATGGAGCTTTGATAGTCGACAACAGGCATTTCCGGATAGTCCTCGGCGCTTGATCCCATTATCTCAAAAACGCTCATTGCGCAGCTCAGCGTAACGTTCAGCTGATCGCTGGACGAAAAGGTCAGAAAATCGTCGGGCATGCGGCGGACAATATCGCCGAACAGGCGGGCGTTGAGAACGACGGAGCCTATGTCGGAAACGTCAGCCGGTATTTTCGTCCTGATGCCCGTTTTAAGGTCGTAGCCCGAGATTGTGACAAAATCGTCCTTAGCCTCGATAAGCAGCCCCTCAAGAGAAGGAATGGTGCTTTTCGCGGCGGCGGCGTGAGAGGCTGTGCTTATGGCATTTTGAAGAAGGTATTTTTCGCATGAGAACTTCACGATATCAACCCTTTCAAGAAAAAAATCGTTTTTTCAATAATGAAGAAATAAATAATATGTTTAGTAGATATAGACGTAGGAGGATTTTTTGTGGAAAACCCGAAAAAACATAGACGCCGGGCGGTTTTTGACTGTTGAGCAAAATGTGGAAGGAATTTATTGAATCCACAGCGAAAAAGCACAGAAAAGTTTTCCACAGCGAAATGTCAAGATTTCCACCTTCGTCTGTGGATAAGCTTACATTTTTTTGGCGGTGATATTTGCTTTAATATCCCTGATGGTGTCCATAAACTGGGGTGATTTCGACATCTGCTTTTCAATCTGCTGAACCGAGTTGATTACCGTTGAGTGATCGCGGTTTCCGTGAATGGATCCTATCTCCTTGAGCGGTATGTCAAGCATGACGCGCATAAGGTACATGGACACCTGCCGGGCCGTTACGGTGTCGCGCGTGCGGCTCTGGCTTTTTATATCGTCCACCGTTACGGCAAAGTAGGAGGCGGTTTCCTCGAGTATTATGTCGGGAGTCGGGGCGAAGGTTTTCTTGATTTCGCTTATGGTCCGGTCTATCATTTCCCTGTTGATTTCGCCGTGCATCAAGTCGCGGTACGCGATGAGCTTTTTCACGAGACCCTCTATCTGTCTCACATTTGAGGTGACGTTCTCGGAAATGTAGTTGTAATATTCCTCAGTCAGAACAAGTCCGAACTGTGCGGACTTGTTTTTAATGATAGCGACCCGCGTTTCGTAGTCCGGCGGCTGTATGTCGGCAAGGAGGCCGCTTTCAAATCTTGTGCGGAGCCTGTCCTCCAGACGGAGAATGTCCATCGGCGGACGGTCCGACGTCAGCACTATCTGCTTGCCCGCGTCGTGCAGGGTGTTGAAGGTGTGGAAAAATTCCTCCTGAGTCTGCACCTTGCCCGCTATGAACTGTATATCGTCAACAAGCAGAAGATCAACCTCGCGGTATTTTTCGCGGAACTCGACCATCCTGTTCGTCTGGATGGCGGAAATGAGCTCGTTCGTAAAATCCTCGCCCCTGACGTAGAGCGTTCGGTAGTCGGGAAACGAGCGCTGAACGACGTTGCAGATAGCGTAAAGAAGGTGCGTTTTGCCGAGACCCGAGTCTCCGTAAATGAAGAGCGGGTTATAGGCGGACGCGGGGGACTCGGCGACGGCCCTTGCGGCTGCGTGAGCAAACTTATTCGAAGGACCGACAATGAATTTTTCAAAGGTAAAGCACTTTCCGTTATAGGATTCGCTCCGGTCAATGGCTTTAGAGGATTTGTAGCTGGCGTACTCCTTTTGCGTCAGAACAAGCAGATCGAAATCTCCAGAGAAAATCTCGCGGAGGGCCGCCTTGATGGTTTCTGAAAAGCGCCCCACTATGACGTCATGTTTAAAATCGGTTGGATCGTTGACAGAATATATGACCAAAAGGGAATCCTTAAGGTCAACGGCAATGCAATCGTCAAACCATGTTGTAATGGAAGTAGGGGTCAAATCGCGGCTCAATATTTCAAGGACTCTCGACCAGACGTCTGAGGCAGAATTCATTTTTATACAGCCAGTCCTTTCCTTTTCGGCGGTCAGCCTGTTATGTTTGCCGCCGGATTTTTCATATGTAAAAGACAAAAAATACTATTCTTTTACCAAGTCCTTAAACTACCACATTATATCAAGACCGGCGCTTAAAAGCAAGCGAAAGCAGCCGTTTAATGATGTTTGGAGTGTAAAATAAATCTTTTGTAGTGTATAATAATCACAAAGCAGCCGTTGCTCCGCTCGCGCGGAGTCCTGGATTTTTTATAAGGAGGGGCTTGATGTGCGCCTATTTGTTGCGGTAAATTTCGACGAAAAAACAAAAAATATGATAGCGAGGACAAAGGGTGAGCTTCAGAAGGTCGCAGAAAAAGGGAGCTTTACCCGCATTGGGAACCTCCATATGACTTTGCAGTTTATCGGGGAGACGGAAAGGATTTCTCAGGCGGAGGATGCCGTGGCCGCCGTGGACTTTGAAAGCTTTTTCATCACCTTCGACCGTATATCATCCTTCAGGCGGCAGGGATCGGAGCTGTGCTGGCTAGGCGTTTCGGATGAGAGGGAGCTTGCGCGTCTTTCGTCGGCGGTGGGGGCCGAGCTTAAAAGAAGGGGCTTCAGGCTGGAGGAGAGACCCTTTGCGGCGCATTTGACGCTCGGAAGGGGAGTTGTGTTCAAAAACGGCTGCGGTTACGACAGGATTAAGCTGCCCGCGGGCATGGGAGCCGCCGTTGAGAGGATCAGTCTTATGAAGTCCGAGAGAATAAAGGGCATTTTGACTTACAGCGAAATTTACGGCAAAAACGCCTCAAATCTATAATTCCCGTGAGCCGCCGCTACGGTGAGCGGGCGGCGTGTGGGCCTTGAGGGCGGTTCGCGATATAACTCCGCAAAAACCGAAGGGCGGGGAAAACCCCGGCCCTTCGTGTGAAATAATTAATATCAGTTGTCGCTTTCGATGAGACCGTAACCCCCGCCTTTTCTGCGGTAAACGACGGCGAACGCCGCGTTGTTGTCATGATTTCTGAACACAAAAAATTCGTGTCCCAGAAGATTCATTTGCAAGATGGCTTCCTCCGCCGTCATGGGCTTTATGGCGAACCGCTTTGTGCGGATAATATCGAAGGCCTCGTCCTCGTCCCTTTCGGCGCTCTGCCTGAATTCCTTATCAACTATGCCGTCCCGCAGCCTCTTTTCAAGCCGTGATTTGTTTTTGCGGATCTGCTGCTCGATTGTGGCAACTGCAGAGTCAACGGATGCATACATATCGCCGGTAGTTTCGGTTGCGCGGTAGATCATCCCGTTGTTGCGTATGGTTACCTCAGCCGTATCCCTTCCGCGGACCGTACTGAAAGTCACGAACGCATCAGACTCCCCTTTAAAAAAGCGGTCAAGCTTACCGATCTTTTTTTCTGCGTAAGGCTGCAGATCATCCTTTGCTTGAGCCCTTTTTTCCGTAAAAACGAACTTCATGGCGCACTCTCCTTTTGCGGTTTTCCGCCGCAGTATTTTCAGGAAAGGCGGGGGCGGATAGCCTCCGCCTTTCTTAAACTATAACATAAACGGAGAAAAAAATAAAGAAATTTTTGTGAATAATGCGAAAATAGGGTTGTTTTTATTAGTAAAAAATTAAGCTAATAAACAAAAAAGACTGGCATTGCCAGCAATGCCAGTCTTTGGATGCAAAAATGTCACAGAAGCGCTTCGATCTGCTTTTTCGTCTTTTTGTCCAGCGTTTCTCCGGATAGCGCGCTGAGTATATACCCCTCGGCCTCCTCGGTTTTTCGGGTTTTTCGGATTTCAAGCAAAACGTTGAGGATGTCCAGCAAAATCGGCTTTCTCATCGTTTCGCGAAGCGCGGAAACGTCGATCTTCATGAGCGCTTCGGAAATTCTTCCGCAGAGCGCAGGCTGGGCTGCCGCAATTTTGCCGAGGGACTGAATGGTCTGGCGGACCGTAATGGGCTTTTCGTCGTTAAGCTGAGCGAGATAATCGTCCAGCGTTTCTTCCATCCTGCCGACGGAATCCCACTTCGCGTTTTCGGCGATAAGCATGGCCCCTATGCTTCGCTGATAGGAATTGTCGCTTTTAAGCTTGCTCCGAAAAGTGTCCCAGAACGGAAAAACGTCTCCGGACTGGGAGGATCTGTGCTGAAGCAGAAGAAATGCCTGATAGCGCAGGTTGTCCTCTTTTAAGGACAGCCACTCCACAAGCAGGGCAATGTCCTCGTTGCTCAGAAGCCTTGCCGCTTCCTGCAGATTGCTCTTCCCGATAGACATCATGCTCTCAAAAGTTATCATCCTGCCCTCCAAAATTCCGATTAATAATTTGCTCTGACATATCCGATTCGATCCAAAGCCTCACATGAGCATATCACAAATACTGTAAAAATAAAAGGATTTATGCATTTTCGCATAAATCCTTTTTGACAAGAGGTTTCCTTACATATCGAAGGCCTCGAGGTCGATATTGTTTTGGGCCATATACCTTTCGTAGCTGAGAGTGATCAAAGCGGACAATATCGTTCCGGCGACGGCCATGACGGCCATCAAAAGGCAGATTGACAGGTAAGAATGTGTCGCGTCAAACAAAGCTCCGGCAATCGTGCTGCCGAACGAGGCGATTATCAGGTTGGAGGTGGTTATCGAAAAATTAACGGGGTAGTTTGCGCTTCCGAAGTAAGAGTTAGTAAAGGCCGAGTTGGTCGGCGTAACGCCGCCGTAGGATAGCCCTCCGAGGATAAAGCCTAATATAAGCAGCGGAAAGTTTTTCGTTACGAGGGCGGACGTAAGAATCGCCGCGGTAACGATAAAGCCGAGGTTTATAGTCCTCATGGTAAGGCGGCGGCCGAATTTGTCAAAAGAAATGCCCGCGAGTATTCGGCCCATGCCGTTAAAAATCGAAACAAGCCCGACCACGGTGGCAATCATGTCCGGTGAAACCGAGGAGTCCACCTCTTTGGCTATAAAGCTTGCCTGCGAAATCAGGGCGAGTCCCGCGACCGAAATCGCGATGGCCCAAAGATAAAAGAGCCAGAAGGTTGTTTTTGTAATCATTTCCCTGGCCGTAACTTCTATCGAAACGGGGTTTTTGAACAGCTTTTTGGTTCTGCTGGGGAGAGGCGCCTTGAAATCGCCGTCCGGAGCCTTCAGCAAAAACGAGCAGGCGACAAAAACGGCTGAGATCACTAAGCCCAGGCAGAGGAAAGAGCCCCTCCAGGCGCCTATCGCGTTGGGAGTAAAGCGCTGAAACAGCTTGCCGACAAAAAAGCTCCCGAAGCCGAAAGCCATCAGCAGCAGCCCGGAGATAAAGCCGGGCTTGTCGGGGTACCAGCAGGCCATGGTGCATATCACGCCGTTATACGTGAAGCCCGAGGCAAGTCCGCAAAATACGCCGAAGCCCAGGTAAAGGTCCAGGAGGCTGTCGGCGCGGGAAGAAAAGTAAAAGCCCGCCAAAAAAAGCACTCCGGAAATCAGCAGATAATAGCGCATCCTGAGCTTTCCGCTAAGCATTCCGCCGACGATGCTTCCGGCGCAAAACATTATCATAACGAGGGTGAAGGTGAAGGATAGCTGCACCTTGCTCCATTTAATAAACTCTGCCGCAATCGGCGACGACAATACGCTCCAGGAGTAAATCATGCCAGCAAAGAGCATGACAATCAGAGCGATAAGGGCTTGAAAAGTGCGACTGGATTTTCTCATTGTAACTCCTCTTTAACTTTTTTTACAATTTTATCTTAGTAAATCTGTAAACTTTATACAATAAAAGTATTTCATTTTTTGAAAAAATATTTTGACAATATTGCACAATGCCACCTCTGTAAATTTGTGCAAAAAATAGAAAACCCTTCTTTCAGCAATCGCTGAAAGAAGTGTTTTCTGGTGGAGACTATTGGGCTCGAACCAACGACCTCCTGCGTGTGAAGCAGGCGCTCTGACCAGCTGAGCTAAGCCTCCGGCAAAAAGGGACGACCGGAAGAAAAAGGACGTCCCGGACTGGTGACGCGTACGGGACTCGAACCCGTGTTACCGCCGTGAAAGGGCGGTGTCTTAACCGCTTGACCAACGCGCCGTAAACTTGGGGACAGGACGAGCCTGCCCCCCTGGTAGCGGCAACTGGATTTGAACCAGTGACACCACGGGTATGAACCGAGTGCTCTAGCCAACTGAGCTATGCCGCCGAGTCGCAGAAATCATTATACTTAAGGCGCATACTCTTGTCAACACAAATTTTATATGCGCTTAATTGATTAATTTTCGCATTTATAGTAAAATATTATTAACCTTGCAGCAAATGCCGATTTTGATGCAAAAAGCGATGACAATACGGCGATTTGCGTGTAAAATAATAAGAAAATGGGCGCTGTGCCCGGAGGGAAAAATGGCGGATATAAAGAAGGTAATCGAGAAGGCCTTAAACGCTGGCTTTACAGCCGCGGCTCCTCTTGATGTCGCCACGCTGGAGCTGAGGGAGGATATCAGGGCAAACTGCGCCGAAAACAAATGCGGCATGTATGACAGGTGCTGGTCCTGCCCCCCGGCCTGCGGCGATTTGGGCGAGCTCAGGGAAAAGATTAAAAAGTATAAGCAGGGAATAATAGTCCAGACCTACGGCGAGCTTGAGGACGAATTCGACTTTGAAACGACAAGGGAGCTCATGAAAAAGCATTCGGCCTCCGTAAAAAGGCTTGCCAGGGAGCTTTCGGAGGAGTACGACGTGCTTCCTCTGGGAGCGGGGACCTGCGGGCTCTGCGAAACCTGCGCCTATCCCGAACCCTGCAGGTTTCCCAAGTTTCAGATTTCCTCCATGGAGGCGTACGGCCTCTTTGTGAGCGACGTGTGCAAGAAAAACAATGTGCAGTATTATCACGGTAAAAACACGCAGACCTTTGTGGGCTGCTATTTGCTGGGGTGAGTTATGAATAAATATAAAGTGACCTTTTTGCCGGACAATATCGTTTATGAAGCCGGTCCGGGAGCCACTATCTTCAGCGCGGCGATAGACGCGGGCATATACATTGACTCTCCGTGCGGGGGCAACGGGTATTGCGGAAACTGCAAGGTCCACATCGTCACGGAGGAAGGCCTCAGGGAGGTTCTTGCCTGCCAGACGGAAATTGAAGGGGACATTACCGTGAGGCTGCCAGAAAAGGGCGGCCACAGGATACTTGAGGATTCCGTGGGAACAGACTTTATAGTCGGATCGGTCATAAGCCGAGACGAAAAGGGCACGGTATTTTTCGACCATCCCCCTCTCGGCTCCTGCGAAAAAGGCAAAACGCTTTGCGCGATGGCCTTCGACATCGGAACGACGACGGTTGTCGGGTATCTGCTCGACGCGGAGACCGGCGCGTCCCTTTCAACTGTCAGCATGCTGAACCCGCAGTCTCAGTTCGGCGCCGACGTCATAGCCAGGGCCAATTACGCAATAGAGAACGGAAGCGGCATACTGGCGCGCGTGATTAGAAAAGCGCTTTCAGACCTTATAGACGAGGCCTGTTCGGAAGCAAATATAAGCAGGGATCAGATTTTCCTCGTTTCGGTGGTCGGAAACACCTGCATGCATCACCTCTTCCTTGAAATACCGACCCAGAGCCTGGTTCTCGCGCCCTACCACGCGGCCTCCGTAAAGCCCGAGCTTTTAAAGGCAAAGTACTACGGCCTCAACGTAAACGAATCCGCGATCTTGATGGTGCTGCCCAACATTTCCGGCTTCGTGGGCGCGGACACCGTCGCGGCGATCCTTTCTTCGGGCATAGACAAAACGGAAGAAATGACGCTTCTCATTGATATAGGCACAAACGGCGAAATGGTCGTCGGAAACAGACACAGGCTCTGCGCCTGCTCGACAGCGGCAGGACCCGCCTTTGAGGGAGCGAAGATAAGCAGCGGTATGCGCGGTACAAACGGCGCGATAGACCACGCGGATTTTTCGACCGGCGACGTAAAGATTTCCGTAATAGGCAACACAAAGGCCGTCGGCATATGCGGCTCGGGACTCATCGACATAATCGCCGAGCTTGTCGTAAACGGCCTCATTGAAGAGACGGGCAGGCTCGTCACCGCCTCCGAGGTCAAGGATGAGAAGCTGAAGAGGCTTGCGTCTCATATCGGAGAAAAGGACGGGCAGAGGGTGTTCTGGCTTACGGACGAGGTGTGCATCACCCAAAAGGACATAAGGGAGGTCCAGCTTGCAAAGGCGGCGATTTCCGCCGGCATAGAGCTTCTTATGAGGGAGCTCGGCGTTACCACCACCGATATAGAGCGCGTTATGCTCGCGGGAGCCTTCGGCAACTACATGTCGCCGAAAAGCGCCTGCGCGATAGGGCTTATACCCAGGGAGCTTGAGAGCAGGATAAAGCCGATAGGCAACGCGGCGGGGCAGGGCTCGAAGATGGCTGCGCTTTCGAAGGCGGAATTTATGCGCGCCTCGGAAATAGGAAAAAGCACGGATTATTTGGAACTTGCCGGAATGCCGGAATTTAATGACGTATTTATGGACAAAATGGAATTCTGATTGAAGGGGGAGTTGGATATGCATAATTACCACGATCACCATACGCACACCCATAAGCATGAGGATGGCAGCGTGCACACCCATGAGCACGTTCACGAGCACGGGTTTGAGAACGACCACAGTCACGTGCATGCCGGCGAAGGCGGGGAAAAGGCGGAGATAAAGGCGCTTTTGAACTATATGCTTGAGCATAACGAGCATCACGCCGAGGAGCTGAAGGATCTTTCCGACCGCATGAGGGACATGGACCTCCCGGCCGAGGCCGAGATGCTGGATTTCAGCATATCGCATTACAGGAAGGGCAACGAAATGCTTGAAAAAGCGCTGCTGAGCATAAACGACTAGGAGGAAAAGGCATGTGTCTCGCTACGGTATACGAGGAAACGAAGAAAGCCGAGAGCGTTCTTTGCCGGAACATCACAAAAATCGAAGTCGAGGGCGAGAACATAAGGCTTACAGACATTATGGGAGCGGAGACAATGTATAGGGGACGAATCGTCTCGGCGGAGCTCTCCGGCGGCACGGTCATCCTGAAAAAAGCGGAGGGCGCGGCATGAGCTATACCATTGCGGTCGCGGGCAAGGGCGGGGTCGGAAAAACGACTGTCTGCGGACTTATTATCGACAGGCTCATAAAGCTGCGGAAAACGCCGCTTCTTGTGGTTGACGCCGACGCAAATTCGAACTTAAACGAGGTCCTGGGCGTAAAGGCGGACGTAACGCTCGGAGCCATCCGCGAGGAGCTGGCTCACGCGGAGCTTATGGAAGTGAGTCCCATCCCGGCCAACATGACCAAGCCGGAGTACGCCGAGCTCAAATTCAACTCGGCGCTCATAGAGGAGGACGACTATGACATGCTCGTTATGGGCAGGACTCAGGGCGAGGGCTGCTACTGCTATGTCAACGGAGTCCTGAAAACCCAGATAGGCCGCCACGCAAAGAATTACAAATACGTCATCGTGGACAACGAGGCGGGCATGGAGCATATCAGCCGCGGCGTTTTGCCGCACGTCGACGTGCTTCTCCTTGTGAGCGACTGCTCGCGCAGAGGGATACAGGCGGCTGCCAGAATCGCGGAGCTCGCGAAGGAGCTGAAGATAAATCCGAAAATAATGGGACTTGTGGTCAACCGTGCGCCTGAGGGCGTCATGGACCAGGGCACGAAGGAGGCCGTGGAGGAAACGGGCCTCCCGCTTCTCGGAGTGATGCCGCAGGACGCCGCTGTATATAAATTTGACTGCGAAGGCAAGCCGATAGTCGACATTGACGACGGTTCCCCGATTAAAGCCGCCGTTAGAGAGCTTGTCGGAAAAATAGGGATTTAAACACAGTTTTTGTGTTAAATAAAATTTAATTTTATAATACGAGGAGAAAGGGTTTTATTATGGCATTTGTTCAGAAACCGCAGGTTTACAAAGCTGCGATCAATACCGTGGAACTTGGCGTCGGAGAGAAAAAGGTCGCCGTCGGCGGAGCTACGGTGTCGCCGCTCTATTCGTTCGACGCGCCCATCGCCAACCCGCCCAGGGTAGGCATAGAGATTACCGATACGGGGCTCAAAGGCGCGACAAAGGGAATGGCCGAGTTTTACAGCGGCTGCAATTCCCTTGCAGACATCGCAAAAAGGGCGGCGCAAGCTCCGGGAGCGGATTTCGTCTGCCTTAAGCTCGAGGGCGCCGACCCCGGCGAAGAAAACAAGTCGGTTGAGGACTGCGTGGCCGCCGCAAAGGAAGTTTGCGGAGCCATAGACAAGCCTCTTGTGATTGAGGGCTGCAAAAACACGCAGAAGGACGCTCAGCTCTTCGAGAAGATCGCGGAAGCCCTCCAGGGCAAGAACGTGCTTTTCCTTTCGGCCAAAGAGGAAAACCACAAGACCGTCGGCGCGTCCGTCGGCCTTGCGTACTCGCAGAAGGTCGGCGCCGAATCGGCCTGCGACATCAACCTGGCGAAGCAGCTTAACGTACTTATGACTCAGCTCGGAGTGCCCTCCGGCAGTATGGTCATGAATCTCGGCAGCGCCGCAGCAGGATACGGCTTTGAGTATGTCGCCTCGACTATGGACAGGGTGAAGCAGGCGGCTCTCGGTCAGAACGACTCGATGCTTCAGATGCCTGTCGTAACGCCGGTGGCGTCCGAGGCATGGTCCGTTAAGGAAGCTATAATTTCAGAAGAGGACATGCCTGAATGGGGCGACCAGGAGCAGCGCGGAATCAAAATGGAAATCGTGACGGCTGCCGCCTGCCTTGCGTCCGGCTCCGATGCGGTGATTTTGAAGCACCCCGCTTCCGTAGCGACTATATCCGCTTTTATTGCGGCCTTGATGTAATATTGGAGGTATTGAAAGATGGCTCTCACCGGACTTGATATATTTAAAATCACACCCAAAACCAACTGCAAGGACTGCGGAAGCCCGACCTGCATGGCTTTCGCCATGAAGGTAGCTCAGGGCGCAGTCCCCCTTGACAAGTGCCCGCACCTTTCGGCCGAAGTGCGCGCGAAGCTCGACGAGGCGACCGCGCCCCCGATGAAGACGATAAAGATCGGCACCGGCGAAGGCGAATTCACCCTCGGCGGCGAGACCGTGCTTTACCGCCACGAGAAAACCTTTGTCAGCAAGAACCTGTACGCTGTCGCGATTTCAGATGCGTATTCCGACGCGCAGAACGACTCCGCGTTTGCAGACATCAAGAAGGTCGATTACGAGCGCATCGGAGAGCGCATGTGTGTTGACGCGATATTTGTCGACTACGCTTCCGACGGCGCGAAGTACATCGAGCTTGTGAAGAGGGCGAAGGAAACCGGAAAAACCCTTATTATAAACTGCGGCGACGCCGCTGTCGCTTCGAGCGCGCTCGAGATAGCCGGAGCCTCCAAGCCCGTTCTCGGCGGCGCAGACAGCACGAACTTCGCGGCGCTCAATGATCTCGCCAAGAAGTACGGCATTGTGCTCGGCGTAAAGGGCAAGGATTTAAGCGAGCTGCACGACACCGTCGAAAAGCTCGAAGCCCTCGGAAACAAGGAGCTGATTCTGGACGTTACCATGGCTTCAATTAAGGACGCCTTCTCGGCCGCGGTACAGGTCCGCAGAGCGTCCGTCAAGGACGGAGACAGGGTCTTCGGCTATCCGTCGATAGTCAATACGGCAAAGCTCGCTTCCGGCGACATGAATATGCAGGCGGCCCTCGCATCTCTCTTTACGCTCAAATACGGTTCGGTCATAGTGATGGAGCACATGAGCTATTCGGACGCCCTCCCGCTTTACGGACTCCGCCAGAACATCTTCACGAACCCGCAGAAGCCGATGAAGGTAGAACCCGGCATTTATCCGATAAACGGCGCGAACGAGAACTCGGTCTGCGCTCTGACGGTCGACTTCGCTCTGACCTACTTCGTCGTGTCGGGCGAGCTTGAGCGCTCGGGCGTTCCCGTGAACTTCCTCATCACCGACGCGGGCGGCTACTCCGTGCTCACCGCATGGGCGGCGGGCAAGCTCTCGGCTTCTTCCATTGCAAAATTCTTCCAGGAAGCAGATATTGAAGGCAAAGTCAAAAACCGCACTCTCATAATCCCCGGAAAGGTAGCGGTTCTCAAGGGCGAGATAGAGGACAAGCTGCCCGGATGGAAAATAATCCCCAGCCCCCCCGAGGCTATTCACCTTGTAAAATTCCTAAGAGAGCTTAACGCGTAAAAATTTGGGGCGTTTTCGCTCCCCCAGAGGCGGACAGGTTAATTTCCCGCCTTTAATTAACGAGGAGGAAAGTATATGGCAAAATTTATAACCGTAGGCGAGCGCATCCACTGCATTTCGCCCGCCATAAGGGAAGCTATGGCGAACAGGAACCCCGAACCGATTCTTCAGCGCGCAAAGGAGCAGATCGACGCCGGCGCGACCTATCTTGACGTAAACATAGGACCCGCCGAAAGCACGGGCGTGGAGCTCATGAAATGGGCGGTCACGCTTATACAGAGCCATTTCGACAACGTTCCGCTATGCCTTGACACATCCAACAAGGCGGCCATCGAAGCGGGCATCTCGGTCTACAACCGCTCGAAGGGCAAGCCCATAGTCAACTCGGCGGACGCCGGAGACCGCATAGAGAACATAGACCTTGCCGCTGCGAACGACGCGATATGCTTCGCGCTCTGCTCAAAAGCGGGAGTGCCGGCCGACAATGACGAGCGTATGGTCTACTGCCAGGAAATGCTCGAGCGCGGCATGATGCACGGCATGGACCCCGCCGACCTCTGGTTTGACCCGCTCTTCCTTGTAATAAAGGGTATGCAGGACAAGCAGATGGACGTCCTCGAATGCATAAAGATGCTCTCGGATATGGGACTCAATACGACCGGCGGCCTTTCAAACGTGTCCAACGGCATGCCCAAGAAGATACGTCCCATAATGGACTCAGCGATGGTGGCGATGGCGATGCAGTGCGGGCTTACCTCCGCCATTGTAAACCCCTGCGACCTCAGGCTGATGGAGACCATCAAATCCTGCGACATAATCAAGAATAACGACCTGTACGCAGATTCTTATCTTGAGCTGTAATAGTAATATCGTTGAAACATTGGGGAGCCTGAGCCTTTTGGGCTCCCCGGTTTTAAATTTATTATGAAAACTCCGCGAAAACGGGGTAAATTCAACAGGAGGAGCAAAAATGAGCATACTTACAGATCTCATCTACGCAGGTTCGAATGCGGTAGCCGGTCTGACAGAAGGCGCCGTAAACGAAGCAATAGCAAAACACGGCGGCGATGCCAAGATTGCGTTCCCCGACACAGCTTACTTTCTGCCGACAATTTACGCCGCCACCGGCGTCAAGGTCGCTAAGCTTTCAGACCTGCCCGCCTGCGTGGGCGTGCTGAAAAGCCTTATCTCCAACAAGGAGGATCTGGGGGAGGCGCTGAACGCGGGGCTTGCTACCGCGGTGGGCGCTGAAATTATCGAGGCGCTCAAATATGTCGGCGGCGGAAATCCCTATGAAAACGAGGCGGGCATTGGCTTCGTGCCTGATCCTATCATCAGAAGCCTCGGCGTTCCGCTTGTGACGGGGGATATTCCCGGCGTCGCCGTCGTGCTCGGCAAGGCGGAAAACGCTCAGGACGTAGCTTCGGTTGTCAAGGACTATCAGAGCAAGGGCATCCTCTCCTTCCTCATCGGCGACGTCATAGAGCAGGTCGCCGAGGGCGGGGTTAAAATGGGGCTTGAGTTCCGCGTTATTCCGCTCGGACACGACGTTACCGCGGTAATCCATGTCGTAACAGTCGCCATTCGCGCGGCCCTTATTTTCGGAAATATCCAGCCCGGTGATCTGGCCGGTCTTCTGGCTTATACGAAGGCCCGCGTACCGGCCTTTGTCAACACCTTCGGAGCGCTCAGCGAGGTCGTCGTCTCGGCGGGAGCCGGAGCCATAGCCCTCGGCTTCCCCGTTATCGTGGACGTTGATCTCGGCGAAAATCAGGTCGCGGGCGCGCTCGAATCCGTAACCGACCACAAAGAGACCGTAAAGCGCTCGCTGGAGCTCAGAAACATCAAGGTCAAGGTCAAGGAGTTCCCGATACACGTCGCCTTCGCCTCGGCTTTTGAGGGTGAGATAATCAGAAGAGCGGAAATGCACGCCGAAATCACCTCCGACGTCAAGCCCGCTTTCGAGCTCGTCATGATGAAGGGCTTGGACGAGGTCGAGGACCATAAGATAACGATAATCGGAGACGACATAGGTTCCGACGCGCCGGTTTCAATGGCTCTCGGCACCATAGTTGAGGTCGCGGGCAAAAAGATGCAGACAGATTTCGAGCCTGTTATCGAGCGCAAGATACACCACTGGTTCAACTACATGGAGGGCATAATGCACACCGGACAAAGGAACCTGATCCGTGTGCGCGTCAGCAAGGAAGCCTACGCAAAGGGCGTCCGACTCAGGGACTTCGCCGAGGTCATTTACGGCATGGTAATGGAGGAATTCTCGAGCGTGGTCGACAAGTGCCAGGTAACGATGATAACCGTGCCGGAGAAGGTCACGGAGCAGCTCAACAGCATCGCCATGCCGAGGTATTCCGCCCGCGACGAGCGCCTGCTCAGCATGA
This sequence comes from Clostridiales bacterium, assembly GCA_029268065.1. Lineage (GTDB taxonomy): Bacteria > Bacillota > Clostridia > Oscillospirales > Oscillospiraceae > DUPK01. The sequence continues at coordinate 26,253 of JAJUHC010000021.1, forward strand.
ACGACGAGAGCGTCGACAAGTTCTACACCTGCATACTCTGCCAGTCCTTCGCGCCCTCGCACTGCTGCGTCGTAACCCCCGAGCGTCTGGGCCTTTGCGGCGCCGTGTCCTGGCTCGACGCAAAAGCGACTAAGGAGCTGACGCCGACAGGACCCTGCCAGCCGATTGAAAAGAGCGGCTGCATCGACGAAAGGCTCGGCATATATAAAACCGTCAACGAAACCGTCGGCGAAGCGACTCACGGAGCCGTTACGAGCGTGACTCTGTATTCAATCATGACGGACCCGATGACGAGCTGCGGCTGCTTTGAGTGCATCTGCGGCATTATGCCCGAAGCGAACGGCGTTGTTATCGTCAACCGCGAATACAAGGGAATGACCCCAACCGGCATGACCTTCGGCGAGCTCGCCTCGATGACCGGCGGCGGAGTTCAGACACCCGGCTTTATGGGCCACGGTCGTCACTTTATAGCGTCGAAGAAGTTTATAAGCGCAGAAGGCGGCGTGCAAAGGATAGTCTGGATGCCGAAGGAGCTGAAGGACGACGTCGCGAAAAAGCTCAACAAGACCGCGAAGGAGCTTTACGGCATAGATAACTTTTCCGACATGATCTGTGACGAAACAATTGCCACCGAGTCCGAGGCTGTCCTGAAATTCTTGCAGGACAAGGGACATCCCGCGCTGGGGCTCGATCCGATAATGTAGTATTTTGGCCGTCAGGGAAACGGCGGCAAGAGGGAAATATGTATCAAATTACGTTTAAGATGCGAGGCGAGAACCGTTTGGTTCTCGCCGAGCCCGGCATAAGCCTTCTGGATGCGGCTCAGAATGCCGGAATAACGATAGACGCTCCCTGCGGAGGGACAGGAAGCTGCGGCAAGTGCCGCGTCCTTCTTCTGGAGGGGACTTTGGAGTCTGAAAAGAGCCGTCATATAACCGAGGACGAATACGAGGAGGGCTGGCGCCTTGCCTGCACCAGCATGGTTTCGGGCGACGCCGTTATTGCCGTTCCGGCTTCCGCCACGGCATATGAAGACTCCCTGTCCTCGGACTTTACAGCGAAGGGAAAGAATCTCAGCAGGTACCCTGAGCTTCAAAAGCAGCTTTCCGAGGCCGGAATAGGCTTTAAAAGAACCTTCAAAACGGTGACGGCAAAGCTGCCCGTTCCGTCTCTCGACGACACGATGCCCGACAACGAGCGGCTCACGCGCTACCTGCGCGACAAGTTCAGGACTGAGCGGGTCGAAATACCGTTCATAGTTTTAAGAAAGCTGCCGGAAGTGCTGCGTGAGAATGATTTTACGGTGAAATGTTTGGTCGAGGTTACGACTGACAGACTTGTTGTTTTTGACGTCTTGGCTCCGAAAGCGGACGCCTTTCCCTGCGGGATCGCCATCGATATCGGCACGACCAGCGTGTCTGCCCTGCTTATCGACATGGAGCGCGGAAAAATACTCACCGCGGCCTCGGTTGCAAACCGTCAGATAAGGTATGGCGCGGACGTTATCCACAGAATCGTCGAATCGTCAAAGCCTGGCGGCAGGGAAGCGCTCAGAAAGGCCATCGTCGAGGAGACCATTAACCCGATGATAAGGAATATGTGCGAAGAGGTCAAGGTCCCGACGACCGCCGTCTGCAGGCTGTCAGTCGCCGCGAATACGACGATGAACCACCTTTTTGCGGGCGTGTACGCAGATCCCATACGCATGGAGCCCTATGTTCCCGCATTCTTTGAAATAAATCCCGTTTCCGCGGGCCTACTCGGGCTTGACGCGCACCCCGGCGCGAGGGTTATCATAACGCCGAACGTAGGAAGCTATGTGGGCGGGGACATAACCGCCGGCGTTTTGGCGACGATGATGTGGAACGATCCGCAGATGACACTGTTTATTGACCTTGGCACAAACGGAGAGCTGGTGCTCGGAAACGGCGACTTCATGATGTCCTGCGCCTGCAGCGCCGGACCCGCGTTTGAGGGCGGAGAGATAGTCTGCGGTATGCGCGCGGCGGACGGCGCCATTGAAGAGGTAAAAATCGACGAGGAAACGATGGAGCCGACGATAAAGGTCATAGGCGAAGAGGGCATACCAGTCGGCATATGCGGCTCGGGACTTATCGACGTTATCAGCGAGCTTTACCGCTGCGGGATAATCAATTCGAGGGGGCAGTTCATCCGGGCCGGGAAAAGGGTGAAGCGCGACAGCGAGGGCAAGGGCATATATATGCTTGTGCCAAAGGAAAAAACGGCGACCGGCAGAGGAATTTTTATTGACGAGGCCGACATTGACAACTTTATAAGGGCGAAGGCGGCGGTGTTTTCAGCCATAAGGACTATGCTTGCGGCCCTGAGCATGGAGGTCGAGAATATCGAGCGCGTTATAGTCGCCGGCGGCATCGGCAGCGGAATTAATATGGAAAACGCGGTTCGCATAGGCATGCTGCCGAACATACCGCTTGAAAAGTACAGCTATATAGGCAACTCCTCGCTTTCCGGGAGCTGCATGGCGCTGATTTCTCAGCAGGCATACGAGCAGATACTTTCTATCGGGCGCAGCATGACGTACCTTGAGCTTTCGACGACGCCGGGATATATGGATGAATTTGTAGCGGCCTGCTTCATACCGCATACCGACGAGACCCTTTTTGAGATTGGCGGCTGAAAATGATTTACGATAAGGACAATAAGGAAAAAAGACCGCTTCTTCATTATACGCCCTTATACAAGGCGCTCGACCCGGACGAGGTATCTGCAAGGTGCGCCGTTGCATACGATAAAGAGAAAAGCGTTTTTCTGCTGCGGTTCATGGGGCGGAATTATTCGATAGGCTTCCCGGAATTTACGGTAAGCCCGGAGTCGGAGGGTAAATTTGAACCTCTCGCCGAGCTTCCGGCGGCGCAGCTTCTTATAATGCGCTACCTTATCGAGGGGAGATACGTTGAATCCAAGGGCGGCTTTCTGACCTTCAGGGAAATGCCCTGGGGCGAAGTATATAAGGCGCAGTTTGACGGCAGGTGCATAAAACGCCTTGCGTACGGATTCGGAAGCAAACCCGAGGCTCTTAAAACAGCTATGGAGCGAATTGGCGCAGTCCCCCTTAAAACCGGAGACTTCTCCTACGAATTCGAGCTCCTTCCGGGCCTAAAAATGCAGTTCATACTGTGGCAGGGCGACGAGGAGTTTCCTCCGTCTTCACAAATACTGTTCTCGGACAACTTCGCGCTTGCGTTTTCGGCGGAAGACATGGCGGTTGTTGGCGACGTGACTATTACCACCGTAAAAGCGCTGTCAAAGTAAATAAAGCCTGAAAAACGGCTGCAAAAAAGCTCTGTGACATTCGTCACAGAGCTTTTTGTTGCATGTTTACTATTTTATGCCACGCCGTAGAGCTTCTTCGCGAGCTCGGCCGCGGAAGCGGCGTCCTCGGAATAGCCGTCGACCTTGATTTCGTCGGCGAAAGCCTGGGTAACGGGAGCGCCGCCAATCATGATCTTAACGGTGTTGCGGAGACCAGCCTCTTCGATAGCCTTGACCGTCGAGGTGATGGCGGGCATCGTGGAGGTGAGAAGAGCGGAGAGAGCGACGACTTTGCAGTCGGGGTTCGCCTTCATGACCTCGATGAACTTCTCGGGCGGTACGTCGACGCCGAGGTCGAGTACTTTGAAGCCGGCGCCTTCGATCATCATGCCGACGAGGTTCTTGCCGATGTCGTGGAGGTCGCCCGCGACAGTGCCGAGGATGACCTTGCCGATGGGCTCAACGCCCTGCTTTGCAAGATAGGGGGTGAGGATCTCGACGCCCTTCTTCATGGCGCGAGCCGCGATGAGCATTTCGGGAACGAAGATCTCGTTGTTCTTGAACTTCTCGCCGACAACGCCCATGGCCTGGATCATACCCTCGTTAAGGATTACGTTTGGCTCGATGCCCTCTGCAAGAGCCTGCTCTACAAGTCCGCCGACCTGCTTGGATTTTCCGGCTTCGACAGCCGCTGCGATTTCTTTGACTATTGACATGGGATTACCTCCTTAAATATGGTATATATTTTAATTGGATGGACTCTATAGTTTATTGTACTCCTCGCGTGAAATGAAGTAGGTCTCGCGAATAAGCTTTGCAAAAGCGGGGTTCGTTCTCGCGGCCATGCCGCCGAATACAAACAGCCTGTAAAAGCCCTTGTATTTGTCCATAAAGGCTTTGGCGGCATTTTTGATGACGTCGTCCGACGCATCGGGAGGGAGCTGTTCGGGGTACGCGCCGAGACAAATCCTGTCGCCGTACTTTTTCGCCAGCATGACGGTATCGTTCATCGGCTGAGGAACCCAGAGGTCCACTCCCGCCTCTATCATGGCGGGAAGCAGCATCTCGTTTTTGCCGCAGCAGTGGAAGTTAAGGTAAATGCCTCTCTTGTGGCAGGAATCCACTACACGCTTCAAATAGGGAAGAAGCATTTCCTCGCAGGTCGAGTACGAGAAGAAGGGGGCGCGCTGGGAGCCCCAGTCGTCGTGGAACTGGATTATCTGGGCGCCATAGTACTTCTGGAAACGGCCGATAAGGTCGTCATAGAACAGGCAGAGCTTGTCGAACAGGGCGTGAACCGCATCCTGCTGCTCTTCGTCGAGAAGAGCCATCGCCGCTCCCTCAAAATCCATGAAGGAAATGAGACGCTCGAAAAGCCCGTTCATTATCCAGAGCTCGATAAGCTTGTTGCGGTTTACATGGGGCGCTATCTTTTTGGAGCTGCCTTCCCAGTCCAGGTCGTCGAGGTTCGGAAATTTTATGAGCTTGGGCCAGTCGTTTGCGTCGGAAAGCCTCGGCTTGCCAGGCTTGACCATTGAACCGCCGACCGTCGGAACAAATTCCCATTCGATGCCGAACCAGTCCTTTCCTCCCTTTTCCTCGGGAAGAAGGGGCTCGGCGTCGTAAACGAGAGCGCGGGCCCGGTTGTCGGGAATAATGCGCGGAATAATGGAAAACTCATCCTGATCTGTCGGCATCCAGAAGGGAACCTTGCCTTCAAGCATCATTTTGAAGTTTTCATAGGGAGTAACGGGGGTATTGTAAACTGGAACCTGGACGTTTGCGGAAACTGAAAACTGTGTGCTTGTACCTATCACCTGTGACTCTTTCTCTCGGTCGAGAGGAATTCTATCCATATTAGCTCCTTTCTGCTGCCTGTTTTAAAAAACTGCGGCAGCGACAGTTGTAAGCCAATAAGTTAGAAAGCGAAAGGTAGAATATATTATATTGTCAAAAAAGCATTAAGTCAAGCTTATTTCTTGGGGGCGGATCCGATGCGTCCTTCTCTGAACGCGGTGATATACTCGATGCAGAACTCGTCGAGGCCGAGCATCGCTTCCGTGGCGTAAATTGTTCCGAGCATGCCCCTGTCCAGCGGATCAAGGATGGCGCTGTCCATGCCGGCGTTCATCGAAAGGGAGATGAATACCTGGTTGAGGAGCTTTCTGGCGGGGAGGTTGAAGGAGATGTTGCTCGCGGCTCCCGTGATGTGGATCGTGGGATACTGCTTCTTAATTTCGGTCATAACCTCGACAACCATCGCGATGCCGTCCTCGGAGGTGCAGAGCATCTCGACCAGCGGGTCTATGTGGATGCGGTTAGGGGCTATTCCATATTCCTTGGCCTTTGCCATAATCTTATCGAAAACTCTGAGACGGTCGGCGGCGCACTTCGGGATGCCGGTATCGTCGGAAAGAAGCGCTATAACATCCCATTTCGTGTCTGCGATAACAGGGAAAACGACCTCAATTTTGTTGCCCTCGCCGGAAACGGAGTTGATGATGCCGGGCTTTTTGCAGAAGGGTATGCAGGCGACGCAGGTCTCGGCGTTCGGGCTGTCCACCGCTATCGGGGTGTCGACGGCGTCCTGAACGATGTCGATAAGCCACTTCATTACTTCCATTTCCCTATCGTCGGAAACGCTTGCGCAGACGTCTATATAGTTCGCGCCGGCTTCCGACTGCTTGATCGCCAGGTCGCGGATAAAAGCAGCGTCCTTGGCTTCGATGGCCTTGCCTGTGGAGGGGATGGAGCCGTTGATTTTTTCACCGATGATGATCATATTTTTTCTCCTAACACTTTAATGTTTTTGCATAAGTGCAAAAAAGTTTTCACTTACTTATTTGTACATTATTTTTCTGCTCCAAATACTATCCCTGAGCATACACTTAGATGATAGCACAATTCCACAAAATTAATTATAATAATATTTACCGTTTTTGTAAATTATTTTAGACAAAAAAATATCTATTAATTTCTAATAAAATTTCGGGCTCATAATTGTGCAAACAAAAGAATTGGTATATAATATATGCTCAACGGTTTTAAGCTATGATTTCCATTCAGGGAGGCGCGGGCTTTGTATATTTCGGTCGACGGGATAGTCACGCATTACGACGACAGGGGCGCCGGGGACGTTATCGTTATCCTTCAGGGCTGGGGAACGGAGCTTTCGCTTTACGAGGGTCTTATATCGCACCTTTCGAAAACGCATCGGGTGATAGCTCCCGAGCTTCCGGGCTTCGGCGAAACGCCCGAACCGCCCTCGGCGTGGAGCGCGGCGGACTACTCGGCCTTTGTTCTGAGCTTCCTCGAACAGCTTAAAATCAAAAAGGCGATACTGCTGGGCCATTCCAACGGTGGGCGCATAATAATAAAGACGGTAGGAAGCGGAGCAAGCATAGAAGTGCCCAAGATTATTCTGATAGGCAGCGCGGGGCTCACGCATGAAATGACGCCGGAGCAGCTTCGCCGTCAGAAGATGTATAAGCTCGGCAAAGCCATGCTTTCGTCCGCGCCCGTAAAGCTGATACTCCCCGACGCGCTTGAAAAGTTTAAGCAGAGGAGCGGATCCGCGGATTACAGGAACGCGACGCCCGTCATGCGCGACACCCTTGTAAAGCTCGTGAACGAGGATTTGGGCCATCTTCTGCCCGCAATCAAGCAGCCGACGCTTCTCATTTGGGGCGAAAGGGACGACTCCACGCCCGTATTAGACGCAAAGCGCATGGAGGAGCTTCTCCCCGACGGCGGGCTGGTGGTGGTAAAAGGCGCGGGGCACTATTGTTATCTCGAGCAGCCGCTTTTCGTGTACAGAGTTCTTGATTCGTTTTTGGGAGTGAACTAGATGTTTGGGGTAATCGTATACGCCGCCTCGTCGCTGATGTTCTTGGCGGCGTCCGCTCTCCTCATTATCCGCTACATGCACATATTCCAGCTGAATTCCTATAAATCGGACGCCCAGCGCAAATGGCTGAAAAGCGACGTCAAAAGCTTAAGCCGGCGGCTCTTCATTCTTTTGAACATACCTCTCGTAATATTATTCGGCACGGGCGGGCTGATTATTTCATTTTTCCTGTTCGGAGCTCTGTTTTTTGTCGACCGGCCCAAAAAGGCCAAGAAGCCGCTCGTCTATACCGGGCGCGTAAAGCGCATGCTGATGACCATTTCGGCATTTTACGTTGCATTTATAATAATAGGCGCAGTTTCCTGGTTTGCCTTCGCAAACCCCGTCCCGACCTCGCTTTACGCCGCTGTTCTGCTTCTGTTCCCGCCTTATTCCGTGATGCTCGCAAACCTGCTGAACAAATCGAGGGAAAAACGTATAAACGACGGCTTCATAAGTGACGCGGAGCGCATTATCAGGGAAATGCCGCGTCTCAAGGTGATCGGCGTCACGGGAAGCTACGGCAAGACGAGCGTAAAGTTCTATCTCGGGAAGATTCTCTCTGCGAGGTTCGAGGTGCTTGTCACGCCCGAGAGCTACAATACGACGCTCGGGGTAGTCCGTACCGTAAGGGAGCAGCTGCGCCCGACCCATGAGATATTCGTCTGCGAAATGGGCGCGAAGGGCGTCGGCGAGATAAAGGAGATTTGCGACATAGTCAGGCCCAAAATGGGCGTGATAACCTCCATAGGTCCGCAGCACCTTGAAACCTTTCGCAGCATAGAAAACGTAATCGCCACCAAGTTCGAGCTTGAAAAAGCCCTGCCGCTTGACGGAATAATATTTCTCAACACCGACAACGAATACATAGCGGGACAGAAGGTGATGGTCGAAAGGGTCAGCTACGGCATTGAAAGCGAGGCGGATTACCGGGCGCGGGATATTAAGGTTTCCGAGCAGGGCAGCGAGTTTAAAATGACGGGCAGGGACGGAAAGGAGTATACCTTTACGACCAGGCTTATAGGACGGCATAACGTGCTGAATATCGCCGGAGCCGTTGCTGTCGCAGATACCCTCGGCGTCCCGATGGAGGACATAGTCATGCAGGTGCGGAGGCTTGAGAGCGTGCCTCACCGTCTGCAGCTTATCAAAAACGGCAATAATCTGATAATAGACGACGCCTACAACTCAAATCCATCGGGAGCGAAGGCGGCGCTCGATGTCCTGAGCGAATTTGAGGGGGTAAAGATTCTCGTAACCCCCGGCATGATAGAGCTGGGCGAAAAGCAGTATGAGCTGAATTATGAATTCGGCAGGCAGGCGGCCGAGGTCTGCGACTATGCCGTGCTTGTCGGAGAAAGGCAGACAAGACCGATAAGGGAAGGGCTTGCTTCGTCCGGATACGGAGAAGGGAAGATTATCGTCGTTCCGACGATAAACGATGCTCTTGCGGCCGTCGGGACAATCAATACGTACCAGAGGAAGGTCGTATTGCTTGAAAACGATCTGCCCGATAATTATTAAGGCGGGAAAGGAAAAATCATGAAAATCAAGGTTGGAGTAATGTTCGGCGGGAAAAGCGTGGAGCACGAGGTCTCCGTAATCACGGGGATACAGGCGATAAACTCCTTTGACAGGGAAAAGTACGACGTAGTCCCCATATATATAGCGAAGGACGGCAATATGTACTGCGGAGAGGACGTCGGCAAAATAGAAGCGTACAGGGACATTAAATCGCTTATAGCCCGAAGCGTCCGGGTGCTGCCCGTCGGCGAAAACGGACGGCTGACGCTGAACCGGCAGCCGCCAAAAAGGTTTGGAAATAACGTCTACGATACCATTGATGTCGCCTTCCCGGCGGTACACGGCACGAACGTCGAGGACGGCACTCTTCAGGGCTATCTCCATATGCTCGGGGTTCCGTACGCCGGCTGCGACGTGCTTTCCTCGGCGGTAGGGATGGATAAGTACATTATGAAAGCCGTATTGAAGGATAACGGGCTGCCGGTCCTGCCCTGCGTCCGTTTCGACATAAAGCGCTGGCACAGGAAAAGGGAGGAGGTCGTAGCCGAGCTCGAGGGAATGCTCCGCTATCCGATAATAATAAAACCCGTCAACCTCGGCTCCAGCGTGGGAATAAAAATCGGGCGCGACCGCGCGGGGCTTGCTGAGGCCGTAGACTACGCCTTCGACTTCGCAATGACTGTGCTGGCTGAAAACGCCGTTACCAGCCTCCGGGAAATCAACTGCTCCGTGCTGGGAGATTATGAGAACGCCGAAGCTTCCGAATGTGAGGAGCCGATCAACACCGACGAAATCCTCAGCTACGAGGACAAATATGCCGGCGGCGGCAAGTCCGGCGGCGGAAAGGGTATGGGCGGGCAGAAACGGCTTCTTCCGGCGCCCATATCGCCCGAAATGCGCGAGGAAGTCAGGACGCTCGCCGTGAGAACCTTCAAGGCTCTCGGCTGCAGCGGAGTGGCGAGAATAGACTTCCTGCTGGACACGGAAGAAGGCAAGCTGTGGGTCAACGAAATAAACACCATCCCCGGCTCGTTGTCCTTTTACCTCTGGGAGCCCGCAGGCGTGAAATATCCGGAGCTGCTGGACAGGATGGTTTCTCTCGCCTTAAAGCGCAAGCGCGAGAGCGAGGATATAAATTACAGCTTCGATACGAACATACTCGAAAACTTCGGCGGCGGCTCGAAAGGCGGAAAGCTTAAGCAGTAGCAGAGCTTCACCCCCGGTCATATAATGATAGTATATCGACTATGAAACGGGGGATTCTATGAAACACATACTGTATTTCCGGAACCGCTTGGGCGGGGATATAGACGACCTGATCTATGGCGACGATTCGAAAACCTGTCCCAGCACCAGATAAAAAATCAAAAACGAAAGAGAAGCGTGTATGCTTGAATTTGAAGAATACAAACAAAAAATAATCGCCTTGAAGCCCACGCTGGAAACGCTCGGCGCGGCGCTGAAAACCGACGAGGCAAGGGCCGAGATCGAAAGACTTGAGGAACAGAGCTCAGCGGACGGCTTCTGGAACGACCTTGAGAGCTCGCAGAAGGTTTTAAAGCAAATAAAGCAGCTTAAATCAAGGTGCGATTTTTTTTCCAGGATAAACGCGAGGTACAGGGATCTTGCAACGCTGTGCGAAATGGCCATCGAGGAAGACGACGAGAGCCTGCTGCCGGAGCTTACCGAGGAGTACGACAGGTTTGAGGCGGACCTTGAGTCCGCGCGTCTTTCAACGCTGCTTTCCGGCGAGTATGACGGCTGCAACGCCATCATGTCCTTTCATGCTGGAGCGGGAGGGACGGAGGCGCAGGACTGGGCGCAGATGCTTTACCGCATGTACACGAGGTGGGCTGAGCGCCACGGCTTCAAATATAAAATACTCGATTTTCTTGACGGAGACGAGGCGGGGATAAAGAGCGCCGTCATCAGCATAGAGGGGGAAAACGCCTACGGATATCTAAAGAGCGAGTCCGGGGTGCACCGTCTGGTGCGCATTTCTCCGTTTGACGCATCAGGGAGGCGGCACACATCCTTTGCCGCCGTCGAGGTCATGCCGGAAATCACGGACGATTCCGAGATAGAAATACGCCCCGAGGACCTTAAGGTCGATACATACCGCTCGAGCGGTGCCGGGGGGCAGCATGTCAACAAAACCGAGTCCGCCATACGCATTACCCATATCCCGACGGGCATAATAGTATCCTGCCAGGTCGAGCGCAGCCAGCATCAGAACAGGGAAACTGCCATGAAAATGCTCCGGTCGAAGCTTGCCGAGATAAAGGAGCGCGAGCACTACGAAAAAATCGAGGACATCAAGGGCGTACAGCAGAAAATAGAATGGGGAAGTCAGATAAGGTCGTATGTGTTCATGCCCTATACGCTGGCAAAAGACCACAGGACGAATTTCGAGTCCGGCAACATCAACGCGGTCATGGACGGCGACCTGGACGGCTTCATAAACGCTTATCTGAGCCAGAACGCCGGAAAATAACGCAAAAAACGGGAAGGCATTAATACCTCTCCCGTTTTGTTCGTTATAAAAGCCGATTAAGCCATGACGCCCTTTTTGTTCGCGTATCGCAGAACTGTATCGCATATCAGCCTGTGCCCCTCGGAGTTCGGGTGCATTCCGTCCTCGCAGATCAGCTTCTTGTAATCAGGAGACTTCAAAAAGCTGCTGCGGATGTCGATGAGCGGCGTTTTTGTCTTCCTCGCGATCCTGCCGACGGCGTTATTGTAATTTGCCTGCCACTTGTAGATAAAATCTACGTCCTTCAGCCATTTCAGTATGTTGTCGGCGTTTATGCCCCTGGAAACCCACCTGAAAAACTTCTCCGGCACAAGCGGCGGGAGGTTGATCATCACGGGGCGGCCGCCGTTTTTGCGAATGCTCTCTATGATATGCTTATAATTTTCGACGAATTGGCTGATTGGCGTGTCGGGATTGTGAAAGTCGTCGGGTGCCTCGGCAATCTTGCTCCAGTCGAAGTTGCAGTCGTTTCCTCCGAATTCGAGGACAACAAAATCATAATCAGAAAGCCTGTCCGAGTGTTTTAAGACAATCTCAAGCCCCTTCCTTGCCGTGCAGCCGAATTTTGAAAAGTTGTCGACGGCGATGCCGGTGGCGGCGGCGAAGGAATTTGCGAAGCTCTCCTTAAGAAACGAGTATCTGTTCCGGCTCTCGTCGAGCACGACACCCTTGCAGACCGAATCGCCGAATATGCAGAGAGACTTAAGCATCAGAAAGCACCTCCCACAAAAAACCAATATGATTATTAATATGATATCTTGAAATTCGTCAAATGTCAATACGCAATTACGAATATCCAAAGTATTTTTTACAGTATTTACTTTGAAGCCTTTTCGTGCTAGAATAGCTCTTAAAACCAAGGGGGTGCGCCTATGCAAAACAGCGGCTTTTTCGCCTTGATTTCAAGGATGCGCTATATTGGCAGGTGGGGTCTTATGCGCGGCAGCTACAACGAGAACGTGCAGGAGCACTCGCATATGGTCGCCGTCATAGCGCACGCTCTCGCCGTCGTCCGGCGCGATGTTTTCGGAGGGGACATAGACCCTAACGCGGCGGCGGCCGCGGCGCTTTTCCACGATGTTTCCGAGATCCTGACGGGGGATCTTCCGACGCCCGTCAAATATTATAACCCGGAAATCATGTCCGCGTACAAAAAGGTCGAGGAGGTAGCCGAAAGGAAGCTTCTCGGAATGCTTCCCGCAAATATCCGGGCTTCCTACGAGCCTCTCTTTGAAAGCGGGCTTTCGGCCGAGCTGCGCTCCGTAGTCAAAGCAGCGGACAAGCTGGCGGCCTATATAAAATGCGTTGAGGAGCTTAAGGCGGGGAACAAGGAGTTCCTGCTCGCGGAGAAGCAGACTAAGGAAGCGATAGAAAAGATAGACCTCCCCGAGGTAAAGTATTTTATGGAGAATTTTATGCCCGCATTCGGGCTGACGCTCGATGAGCTTAGATTTTCGGTGGACTGAAAGGAAAGAGAGTAAATGAGAGCAATAGTAACGGTCATCGGCAAGGACAGAGTGGGTATCATAGCCGACGTCTGCGCCATCCTCGCAAAAAACAGGGTCAACGTGCTCGATATCAGTCAGACGGTAATGCAGGAATATTTCACGATGATTATGCTCGTCGACATGCTTAAGGAGGGCGTGGCGTTTGACCAGCTATCGACCCTTTTGAACGATGCGGGCAGAGAGCTCGGTCTGTCAATACGCATTCAGCGCGAGGACATTTTCAACGCAATGCACAGAATTTAGGGGGCCCTTAAATGATAACGTCCGGAGAAATATTGCAGACCATAGAAATGATAGACCAGCAGCATCTTGACATTCGCACGATAACGATGGGCATTTCCCTCAGGGACTGCGCGCATCCCGATATCGGCGTCTGCTGCGGGAAGATATACGACAAAATTACAAAGTGCGCCGAAAGCCTTGTGGTTACGGGAGAGCAGATAGAAAAGGAATTCGGCATTCCAATCGTCAATAAGAGGATCTCCGTGACGCCGATTGCTCTTATCGCGGACAGCTGCGAGGCGGAGGACTATGTCCCGATAGCTTCCGTCCTCGACAAAGCCGCGAAAGAGGTAGGCGTAAACTTCCTTGGCGGCTATTCCGCTTTGGTCCACAAGGGGTTCACAAAAGGCGATATAAAGCTTATCCGCTCGATTCCGGAGGCGCTTTCGCTCACGGAGCGCGTATGCTCCAGTGTAAACGTCGCAACCACCCGGGCGGGCATAAATATGGACGCGGTGGCGGAAATGGGCAGGGTAATCAAGGAGACTGCGATGCTGACGGCTACCGACGGCGGTCTCGGCTGCGCAAAGCTTGTCGTATTCGCAAACGCCGTGGAGGATAACCCCTTCATGGCGGGAGCGTTCCACGGCGAAGGCGAGCCGGAGTGCGTCATTAATGTAGGCGTAAGCGGTCCCGGCGTCGTCCACCATGCCATTTCGGCATGCAGGGGGCTGCCCTTTGACGACGTTGCGGAAACCATAAAAAAGACCGCGTTCAGGATAACGAGAATGGGACAGCTTGTGGCGCAGGAGGCCTCCAAAAGGCTTGGCGTCCCCTTCGGCGTGGTTGATCTGTCCCTTGCCCCGACTCCGGAAATAGGCGACAGCGTTGCGGACATCCTAGAGGAAATGGGGCTTGAGAGCGTCGGCACGCACGGAACGACCGCGGCGCTCGCGCTTTTGAACGACGCGGTCAAGAAGGGCGGCGTCATGGCCTCATCCCATGTGGGAGGGCTTTCGGGCGCGTTTATACCGGTCAGCGAGGACGCAGGAATGATAAGGGCCGCGGAAAGAGGGCTGCTTTCGCTCGAAAAGCTCGAGGCGATGACCTGCGTGTGCTCGGTAGGTCTCGATATGATTGCCGTTCCGGGCGATACGAGCGCCGAGACCCTATCGGCGATAATCGCGGATGAGGCGGCGATAGGCGTCATAAACAATAAGACCACGGCGGTTCGCATAATACCCGTGCCGGGCAAGGGCGTGGGAGAGAGCGTCGACTTCGGCGGGCTTTTGGGAAAGGCGCCGATAATGCCCGTCCACCCGTCCTCAAGCGCCGAGTTTATTTTAAGGGGCGGCAGGATACCGGCGCCGCTGAACAGCTTAAAAAATTAAGCTCCGGATTATACGGCGCAGCCTTTATTTTTCTTTCTGTTACTGAAAGGAGAATCAAATGCCCCCCAAAATAGTTGTGATAACCGGACCCACCGCGACGGGGAAAACAAGGCTCGGCGTTCTTCTGAGCCGCCGGACCGGAGGCGAGGTCGTGTCGGCGGATTCCATGCAGCTTTATTCCGGAATGGATATTGGCACGGCGAAGCCTGCGGAGGAGGAGACCGAAGGGATCCCTCATCACATGCTGGGAGTAATCTCGCCATTTGAGTCCTTCTCGGTGTCCCGCTATGTCGAAATGGCCTCCGAATGTATCGACGGATTGCTTGAACGCGGGAAAAAGGTTTTTCTGGTCGGCGGAACAGGACTGTATATAGAATCCCTTGTTTCGGGCAGGGTGTTCGCTCCGGCGGAAGGCGGCGAAGAGATAAGGCGGGAGCTTTCCGCAAGGTACGACTCCGAGGGCGGCGAGGCTCTGCTTCGCGTTCTGGCCGAAAAGGACCCCGAAACGGCGGCGCGCCTTCACTTTAACGACAAAAAGCGTATCGTAAGGGCTCTTGAGGTATTTTATCTCAGCGGAAAAACAATCTCGGAGCACGACAAAGAATCCAGAACGCTTCCCAGGCGCTATGACGCGCTGAAAATAGCGCTCAGCTTTGAAGACAGGGCCGACCTTTACCGTCGGATAGACCGGCGCGTTGACGAAATGATGGAGCGCGGGCTGGAGGCGGAGGTCCGGTCGCTCATTGAAAAAGGCCTGCCGCCCCGCTCTACCGCCATGCAGGCGATAGGCTATAAGGAGCTTGCGGCGGCGATAGAGGGAAAATACAGCGTAAAAGAGGCCGTTTCGATTATTAAACAGGAATCGAGGCGCTACGCGAAGCGCCAGCTCTCCTGGCTGAGGCGTGATCCGGAGGTCGAGTGGATTTATTGGAAAAAAGAGCCTGATTTTGAGTTTGCGGTACAGCGTTCGACAAGCCTTATGGAAAAATATGGTATAATATCCGCGTAGACAGGACGATATCCTGTCATAAATACAGAAAGGAAGACGGATATTATGGCAAACGGCGCTAATTTACAGGACACATTTTTGAATCAGGCCAGGCGGGAAAAGCAGGTTCTTACGGTGTTTTTGACAAACGGCTTTCAGCTTCGGGGCAGGCTCATGAGCTTTGACAGCTTTACCGTCGTGCTGGAAGCGGAAGGCAAGCAGAACTTTATTTACAAGCACGCCATTTCCACGATAATTCCCTCGAAAAACGTACCGCTTTTCGGGGAACCTACATAAGGGGGCAGGAACGCCCCGCACAGGGGACGAGCTATGAAGAAAACGGATTTCATCACGAGACTTGCGATAGCGCTGATATTTGCCGCTTTTGTTTGCTATTTTGCTTTTTCAGTTATACATTCGCTGACGAACCCCTTCAAAAGCGTGCTCGCGGTGAATATGACGGTGCAGGAGGGCTTCAAGGCGACGGGCATGGTCGTACGCAACGAGACTGTTGTCGGAAGCGGCGGATTTGCCGCTGTCGAGGTGACCGTGTCCGAGGGCGAAAAGGTGAGCGCCGGCGGCGTTATCGCGGGAGTCTACGGAAGCGAGGCGGCACTTGCAAAGGTCCGCCAAGCGGAAGCGCTGGACACGAAAATCCGTAATCTCGAAAGCGTCGCCAATTCCGGGGCGGATACGGCCAACATGAAGGTTCTGGACGAAAATATAAGGGAGAATATATTCAAGCTCGCCATAGCGACGCAAAAGCGCTCGCTTTCGAGCGTCTCAGGCATCTCGACGAACCTTCAGGCCAATATTATGATCAAAAATTCGGGGGGCGGCAATCTTCAGGCGCAGCTTTCGTCGCTGCGCCAGCAGAGGGCCGCCCTGGGTAATGCCGTATCCACAAACAAGATAATAGCGCCAGCGTCCGGGCTGTTTTCCGCCAGCCTTGACGGCTTTGAATCCGTCACGGCGGACAGCATAAAATCCATTACCGCAGAGGGTCTGAAGGCGCTGCTTGCGGAAAAGAGGAGTCCCGAACAGGGCGCTCTGGGAAAGCTCGTGTCCGGAGCGCGCTGGTATTACGC
This sequence comes from Clostridiales bacterium, assembly GCA_029268065.1. Lineage (GTDB taxonomy): Bacteria > Bacillota > Clostridia > Oscillospirales > Oscillospiraceae > DUPK01. The sequence goes on from JAJUHC010000021.1 coordinate 42,687, forward strand.
GGCGCTGATAAAAGCGGAGGACGCGGGACGCCTCGTCCGGGGAGAAAAAGCCTCCATGGTTTTCGGACGCTATCTCGGCTCGGTCATCGAGATGGATGTGGAAAGCATAGGCAACGCTCAGGACGGACAGTGTGCGGTGATTTTCTCGTCAAATCTTAATATAGATTCGATGCTTTCGGTCAGGATGCAGACGGTGCAGATAATATGCAGGGAGTATTCGGGCGTAAGGGTGCCCAAGGCCGCGATGTGCCTGAACAGCGAGGGGAAGAGCAGCGTATATACCCTTTCGGGCGTTTACGCCGAGCAGAAGTTTGTGAAAATACTTTATGAAGCTGAGGATTACTATATAGTCGAAAGCACCGGCGCCTCAAGCCCGCTGAGGGCCGGAGACCAGGTCATAACGACAACAAAGGACCTTTACAACGGGAAAATGGTGAAATAAATCACTATTCATGCATGTTTTGCGAGGTAATAGGATGGACATCGCTCACAACGTAAGGAAAATACTGCTTGAAATAGACGAGGCTGCGAAGCGCGCCGGGCGGAACGGCTCGGAAATAACCCTGGTCGCCGCGACGAAAACGAACCCTCCGGAAAAAATACGGGAAGCCATTTTGGCGGGCATAAGGGACTGCGGAGAAAACCGCGTTCAGGAGCTGCTGGAGAAAAAGCCGCTGGGAGCTTACGAGGGCGCGCGGCTGCACTTCATAGGGCATCTTCAGCGCAACAAGGTGAAGCAGCTCGTAGGCGAGGTTTCGCTCATCCAGTCCGTGGATTCCGCCGAGCTTGTAAATCTGATAGCTTTGAGGGCGGAAGCTCTCGGGATAATCCAGAACATACTGATAGAGGTGAATATAGGCGGCGAGGAAGCAAAGAGCGGCGTGGACCCGGAAAAGCTGGAGGAGCTTCTGGAAATATGCGAAGGCAGACCCTCCGTTAGCGTCCGTGGGCTTATGGCTATTCCTCCGATAGCGGCCTCGCCGAACGGTAACAGGCGATATTTTGACCAAATGAACAAGCTTTTTATTGACATAAAGGCGAAAAAATATGATAATATCAGCATGGAAATACTGTCGATGGGAATGAGCGGCGATTATGAGGACGCAATACTGTCGGGATCAAACATGATCCGCCTCGGAACAGCCATATTCGGTCCCAGGCAGCCGCTGCGTTAGCGGGCGGTTGATCAGACCTCTTATATAAGCGAAAGGACAAAAAAGCATGGGACTTTTTGACGAACTGAAAAAACTGACCAAGCCTTACGATGACGAGGACGACGAATTTGACGACGACGAGGATTACAGCCCTCGCGCGTCCGAAAAGATACCCATTCCGCAGAGCCCGACACCGCAGGCTTCAAGAAGCCAGGCGCAGTCGGCGGCGAGGACACCCTCAGCGGTTTCCCGCTCGGCATACGACTTTGACGAGAAGCCGGACCGCAAGAACAAGGTCGTCAACATACACGCCACCACGCAGCTTCAGGTGATACTGGTCAAGCCCGAGCGTTTTGAGAACGCGGCGGAGATAGCGGATCACCTCCGGGAAAAGCGCACGGTGGTGCTGAACCTCGAGTCAACGAACAAGGACGTCGCAAGGCGGCTCCTCGATTTTCTCAGCGGGGTGACCTACGCGCAGGACGGCAAGATCAAGAAGGTGGCGGTAAGCACATATATAATTACGCCCTACAACGTCGATATTATGGGTGACCTTATAGACGAGCTTGAGAACAACGGTCTCTATTTCTAGAAATAAACGAAGGGATGAGGATATATGTTGACTCCCCAGGAAATAAAGGACATGACCTTTGCCAAGGCCGTTTTCGGCGGCTACGACATGGGAGGGGTCGAGGACTTTATAGATAAGGTGGCTGAGGATTACGAGGCTCTTTTCAAAGAGAACGCGATACTGAAGAGCAAGCTCAAGGTTCTCGTGGAAAAGGTCGAGGAGTACCGAAATACCGAGGACGCGATGCGGATGGCCCTCCTCTCCGCCAAAAAAATGGCGGACGAGATGGTGGAGGAGGCGAAGAAAAAAGCCGATTCCATGCTCCGCACGACGGAGTCCGGCATATCATCCAAGATTTCGGCGGTGCAGAAGCAGGTCGAGGACGAGGAGCGCAAGCTGAAAGCGGCGCAGAAGGTCACGGCCGAATTTGTAGACATGTCCATGAGCCTCTGCAAAAAGCATGTAAACTTCCTCCAGAAGCTGGGAGAGCTGAACGAGTCGGAGATGACGGAGGAGAAGCCCGCCCCGGCGCCGAAGGCTGAAAAGGCGGCGGAGGCGGCGAGGGAGCTTGAAGACTCCGCGACGAGGGTCTACGGTTCCTTGCAGGAGGACATAAAGACAGCCCAGGCCAAGGCGGCGAAGCCGAAGCTGCCAGAGGGCTGGGAGGACGACGAGGAGCCCGCGGAAAAGAGCCCGAAGTCCGGTTTCGGCGAACTGAAATTCGGCAATAATTACGATAACGAAGAATAATAAAATAAGAGCACAGAAAGCGGGCGGTGGGCAAAAGCCCTCCGTTTGCTTTATAGCAAAGGGGAAAAGAGAAGATGCCTCAGGATTACAACAAAACGCTGAATCTGCCGCAGACGGATTTTCCGATGCGCGCGGGGCTTCCTGCAAGGGAGCCCGAGATGCTGAAGGGATTCGAAGAAGCGGGAATCTATAAAAAACTCATGCGGCACAACGCCGGGAAGCCGCTGTTCGTGCTGCACGACGGCCCTCCCTTCTCAAACGGCGACATACACATCGGCACGGCGATGAACAAGGTTCTGAAGGACATTATCGTGCGCTACAAGAATATGTCGGGCTTCAAGTCGCCTTATGTTCCGGGCTGGGACAACCACGGCATGCCGATAGAGAGCGCAATAATTAAGAAAAACAAGCTCGACCGCAAGAATATGTCGGTCACGGAGTTTAGGAACGCCTGCCGCGACTTCGCTTCCGACTTCGTCGGGAGGCAGATGAACCAGTTCAAGCGCCTCGGCGTTATCGGGGACTGGGAGAATCCGTATCTCACTATGGATCCGGCCTTTGAGGGCGTCGAGGTCAGGGTCTTCGGCGAGATGTACAGAAAAGGCTATATATACAAGGGCCTGAAGCCCGTGTACTGGTGCCCGCACGACGAGACTGCGCTCGCCGAGGCTGAGATAGAGTACGCGGAGGATCCCTGCACATCAATTTACGTCAAATTCCCGCTCGTCGACGACAAGGGGCTGCTTTCAAAGTACGCGCCCCTCGACAAAATGTACTTCGTTATCTGGACGACCACCACCTGGACGCTGCCCGGAAACCTTGCGATATGCTTAAATCCGAACCTCGAATACGCGCTGATGAAGGTTGAAAGCGGCGAAGTCTACATCGTGGCGGCGGAGCTTGCGGAATCGGTCGCGAAGGCCGCGAAGCTCGAGAGCTTTGAGGTGCTTGCAAAGATAAAGGGCGCCGACCTGGAATATATTAAGGCTGCGCACCCGTTTTTAAACCGGAACTCCGTCGTAATACTCGGCGACCATGTAACGCTCGACGCCGGCACCGGCTGCGTCCACACGGCTCCCGGCTTCGGCATAGACGACTTCAACGTGTGCAGGAAGTACCCGGAGGTAGGCATCACCGTGCCCGTAAACGACCGCGGCGTTTTGACGGCTGAAGCCGGACCGTACGAGGGGCAGCACTACGAAAAGGCAAACGAAACGATACTCGAGGACCTGAAGGCCAAGGGCCTGCTTTTGGCTTCTGAAAGGATAGTCCACTCTTATCCGCACTGCTGGCGCTGCAAGCACCCGATAATATACCGTGCCACCGAGCAGTGGTTTGCTTCCGTCGACTCGATAAAGGAGGCTGCCGTAAAATCCTGCGAGGACATAGAATGGCTCCCCGAATGGGGCTATGAACGCATGGTGGCGATGATAAGGGAGCGCAGCGACTGGTGCATCTCCAGACAGAGAAACTGGGGGCTGCCCATCCCCGTCTTTTATTGCGAAACCTGCAAAAAGCCCGTCTGCACTCCGAAATCAATAGACCTTGTGGCGAAGCTGTTCACCGAAAAGGGCTCAAACGCGTGGTTTGAGGAAGACCCTGTCAATATTTTGGGGAAGGATTTTACCTGTCCTCACTGTGGTGCAAAGACCTTTACAAAGGAAACCGACACGCTCGACGGCTGGTTCGACTCGGGTTCGACACACGCCGCCGTGTGCAAGGTGCGGCCGGATCTTCATTACCCGGCGGACGTCTACCTTGAGGGCGGCGACCAGTACAGAGGCTGGTTCCAGTCCTCGATGCTGACAAGCATCGCCGTAAACAGCAAAGCGCCGTACAAAACAGTGATAACGCACGGCTGGACTGTTGACGGCGAGGGCAGAGCCATGCATAAATCCCTCGGCAACGCCATTGCTCCGGAGGAAGTGATAAAGGATTACGGCGCCGACCTTCTGCGCCTCTGGGTATCCTCCTCCGACTACCACCAGGACGTCCGCATTTCAAAGGAATTATTCAAGCAGCTTTCGGAAATTTACCTTAAGATAAGGAATACGGCGCGTTTCATACTCGGTAACCTTGACGGCTTTGATCCTGACGATCAGGTGCCGCTTGAGGACCTGTGCGATATCGACCGCTGGGCACTCATGCGTCTCAATATCCTCGTTGAAAAGGTCAGGGACTCGTATGAAAACTACGAGTACCACCCGATATACCATGCCATTCACAACTTCTGCGTTATAGATATGTCGAACCAGTACCTTGATATCATCAAGGACAGGCTCTACTGCGAATCGCGTGACGGGTACCTCCGCCGCAGCGCGCAGACAGCTATGTACCGGATTCTCGACGCGCTTGTGAGGATGCTGGCCCCGATACTCGCGTTTACTTCCGAGGAGATCTGGCGCAGCATGCCCCACGACAAATCGGCGGAAAGGGAAAGCGTGCTGCTGAACGACATGCCGTCCGCAAGCGTGGAGTACGAGCTTTCGGAAGAAGAAACAAAGCGCTGGGAGAGCGTTTTCAGACTGAGAGCCGACGTGCTGCGCGCGCTCGAAAAGGCGAGGGCGGAAAAAATCATAGGAAAATCGCTCGACGCGAAGCTTACGCTTTATGTGGGCGCCGAGGCAAGGGAAGCTTTTGAAAGTTTAGCGGACCTCGACCTTGCCGGTATTTTCATCGTGTCAAAGGCCGGCGTGGAGTACGGAGAAGGCGAAGGCTTGAAATGCACGGAGTTTGAAGGCTTGACGGTAAAGGTGGAAGCCGACGAGACCGAAAAGTGTGCGAGATGCTGGACGCATCACGGAAGCGTCGGCGCGGACGAAAGGTATCCTGAGCTCTGCCCCAGGTGCGCCGGGGTAGTGTCGGAAATGCTCTGACCGACGCACGTGTAAACAGGAAAACCGCTGCATAGTTTTCAGGGCGGCTTTAGCCGCCCTGAGCGTGTCGAAAAAGTCTTTCGACACGCTTCCAGGGGGTATCCAATACCCCCTGGATACGCGGCTGAAGCCGCGATACCCCCGGTCGCGCACAATTGCGCGGGATAATGTATTTTTCCGGCGTACACGCCGCCGGAAAAA
>JAJUHC010000022.1 GCA_029268065.1 Clostridiales bacterium
GGGCCGCACTGGTCGGGGAGTCAGCGGTGCCCTGTATCTGCAATCCGCTATAGCAGAGATGATTTCCCGCCCCCGGCTTTGTGATGTGCCGCCTGACCTTCGTAAGCGGCGATGAAGAGACGGTCTTGCGCAACGGAAACCCGTGAACCATGTCAGGAGGGGAACCTAGCAGCATTAAACGGGAGCTTCCGTGTGCCGCGAGGCAGCCGTTTCCGAGCTGGCTGCGGGGGTAACGGGCATATCATAATTGCCAAAGGCGGGTGTGCGGCCCTGCCCTGCGCCAAAAGGCGGAAAGGTGGGTAAAGCTGCTTGTATCAGGCATTATACAGAAAATGGAGGCCGAGGACGTTTGACGACGTGGTCGGACAGGATAGCGTGGTTGAAACGCTGAAACGTCAAATCGTTTTGGAGAGGCTTACCCACGCTTATCTTTTTACGGGCACGAGAGGCACCGGAAAGACTACCTGTGCCAAAATCTTCGCCCGCGCCGTCAACTGCGAAAGGCCGGAAAACGGAAACCCATGCAACAAATGTCCCTCCTGCGTCGGAATAGAAAACGGCAGCATACTCGACGTCATCGAAATGGACGCGGCCTCGAATAACGGTGTTTCCGATATGCGCGCCCTGCGCGACGACGCGTTCTATACGCCCGGCACTGTCAGAAAGAGGGTCTATATAATCGACGAGGTGCACATGCTCTCAAAGGACGCGTTCAACGCGCTCCTCAAGATAATGGAGGAACCGCCGGAGCACCTCATGTTCATACTCGCGACCACGGAGCTCCACAAGGTTCCGGCCACCGTGCTCTCAAGGTGCCAGCGTTATTCCTTCCGAAGGCTGCCACCGCCGGTCATTTCCGAAAGACTCAAAAAAATCGCCTCCGCAGAAAACCTCAGGCTCGAACCTGAGGCGGCCGAGCTTCTCGCCCGCCTTGCCGACGGCTCGATGAGAGACGGCATTTCTCTCCTCGATCAGTGCTCGTCGAGAGACGAAATCAGCGCCGAGCACGTTCTGGAGTCGATCGGGCTCGCGGGGAGGACTGAAACTGAAAATCTGCTGGCGGCGACGCTGAGCGGGGATTCCGCTTCCGCGCTCTCGATACTGGACAGGCTCTACTGTGAGGGTAAGGACGTCGCCTCCGTTCTAGAGGAGCTCTCAACGCTGCAGAGGGACATACTTATAACAAAAATCGCTCCAAACGGAAGCTGGAACCTCCAAAGCGGAGGCTATGACTCGGCGATGCTGAAGGAATACGCGTCAAGGCTGCCCGCGAAGCGTCTCATGGCGGCTTTGGAAACCGTACAGTCGGCTCTGACCGACATAAACAAAGGCGGAAGCCGCAGAATAGCCGCCGAGCTTTGCCTCATGCGCCTTTGCGGCGCGGATGCGGCGGATATCCGGACGGAGTCCGCAATCGCCCCCCCGAAGCCTGCGGCGCCCGAAGCGCCGAGGACCGAAAAGCTTCCGGAACGTGAACCTGAAGCTCGAATAGAGCTCCCCGAAGTACCCGAGTCTGAGCCGGAGCGCTTTGCGGATACCGAGGCTGAAACAGGCCCCGCCACGGCTCTTTCTGGCGGCTGGGACGCTGTGCTAAAGGTTCTTCAGCCGAGGCTGGATATGATGGATTACATGTTCATCGGCGAAGCTGTCCATGCGGAGGGCAGCGTGGACGGCGACACGATCACGATTTGGGCGAAAAATCCTCTGGCCGCGAGCACAATAAACAAAGCGGAGATTACGGCTGCGATAAAGAGCGCTGCCGAGGAAGCGCTGGGGCGGAAGGTAAAGCTCGTAGTTACGGATGCGCAGAACACCCGGAATCCGCGTGCGGACAAGCTGGACTCCCTCAGCAGATTCAACGATATAATTACATTCAAGTAAGGAGATGCGGTTATGGCAAAGGGCGCATTCAGAGGCGGCGGCTACGGAGGCGGCTTCGGCGGCGGCGGAATGAATATGAATATGATAAAGCAGGCTCAAAAGATGCAGCAGGAAATGCTGAAGATGCAGGAAGAGCTGGAGCTGAAGGAATATTCCGCCACCTCCGGCGGCGGCGTTGTGACTGCCACCGTAAACGGCAAAAAGGAGCTTATTTCCGTTAAAATCGAGCCTGACGCGGTTGACCCCGAGGACGTCGAGATGCTCCAGGACCTAATAGTCGCTGCGGTTAACGAGGCCGTGCGCAAAGCCGATGAGGAATCGGCAAAGAATATGTCGAAGCTGACCGGCGGAATGAACCTGCCGTTCTAACAGGTAAAGGAAGCACGGCCCCGGGCCGTGCTTCAGCTTTTAGACAAACATATAATATATAATATCGAAAAACCATTTTTCCGGCGGCGTGTACGCCGGAAAAATACATTATCCCGCGCAGGGACCCGTCGCAGACGGGACGGCGCAAATGCGCCGCAGGTCGGCGCGACATGTGCGTGCCGACCGCAAATAAAAATACAAGGGCTCCCGGGCGACTGGTCGCCTGGGAATCGCGACCGGGGGTATCGCGGCTTCAGCCGCGTATCAAGGGGGCATTGGATGCCCCCTTGAAGCGTGTCGAAATACTTTTTCGACACGCTAAAGCACGGCCCCGGGCCGTGCTTCAGTATATTCAATATCCTCTTATGGGCAGGCTATCGTCGTCCGTGCCCTTTTCGACGCTGCGTATCACGACATGGTAGCTGTAATCCTTGTTCACCTCGACCAGAACCCTGTCGCCTGCCCTGCGTCCCAAAAGAGCCTTCCCCAGAGGCGATTCCTTGCTGATAAGGCCTTTTGCGGCATCTTGACGGAGAGTTGTTACAAGTCTTATCTTCTGCGTCTCGTCATCCTCCTCAAAGAAGATTTCAACCGTGTCAAAAAGGCCCACCTCGTTTTGCTTTGAATCCGTCTTGATGACCTTCGCCGTGCTTATCATTCTCTCAAGATACCTTATGCGGCTGTCGTTTTTGTTTTTCTCCTGCTTCGCGGCCTTGTATTCAAAATTTTCGCTCAGGTCACCGAAGGCTCTGGCCGTTTTCACGTCCTCGATAATCTGCGGGCGGAGGACCTTTACCCTGTAATCGATTTCCTCCTGCATTTTCCGGATGTCAACCTCTGTAAGCTCGTCGTACATGTTATACGCCTTTTCCTCCATAAATTTGTCGGCTATATTATACCAATCTGCGCCGCTTTGGACAAGCGGATTCTGTCGTACTCCCACCAGGCACGCCTGCGCGCATAATTCTTTATTAAAAAGCGAAAATATGCCCGAATAAAGCTGTCAGTAATATCAGGAAAGGGAAAATAGACGGGAAAATGAAAAAAGACATAGTTTTTGAGTCAAAGGAAAACGGCGGGCTTCTCGACGTAGTTCGAAACGAGCTTTGCTCCGTTCCCAAGGGAAAGCTTAAATCCTATCTTGTGCACGGGCTTATTTCAGTCGACGGGACGGAAACAACGAGGTTTGATTTCCCCGTAAGGCCCGGGCAGACGGTGAAGATCGCCCTGACTCAAAAAAGCGCCGCTAAGTCCCCGCTTAAGGTGCTGTACGAGGACAATTTTCTTCTGGCGGTCAACAAGCCCGCCGGGCTTCTGACGGTCGCGACAGACACGGAAAAGGAAAAAACCGCCGTTAGAGTCCTTCGCGACAGCGGAATCACGCCTCTTTACGTCGTTCACAGGCTTGACCGCGATACTTCCGGCGTCCTTCTGTTTGCAAAATCGTCCGAGCTTCGGGACAAGCTCCAAAGCTCGTGGGATGACGGAATCAAGCGGGAGTACCTTGCAGTCTGCGAGGGCGTTTTTGAAAAGAAGAAAGGGCGCTGTGACACGCTGCTTGATGAAACCCGCACTCACCTCGTGTTTTCGTCAAAGTCCGGGCGTGGAAAAAGAGCGATAACGAATTACGAGGTAATAGGTGAAAACGGCAGCTATTCTCTTTTGCGCGTCCTTATAGAAACCGGGCGCAAGAATCAGATCCGCGTCCATTTGAGCGAACTGGGGCATCCTGTCGTCGGCGACAAAAAGTACGGAGCTCACGGCAGCCCCCTGAAGAGGCTCGGACTCCACGCGAGCCTGCTCGAACTCAATCACCCGATGACAGGCGAAAGGCTTGTTATCAACTCGCCGGCGGATAAGGAGTTCAGACTGCCGCAACAGTGAGGCACGGCGGGCTCGCGCCCGCCGCAGTGCCTTTATAAAAGTCGTGGTTTTAGCTGTAAGAGGCTCGTCCGCCCCTTGTGACTCTTTTCCCTTTTCCTCTTATTTTTTCCGAAACCGCAGGAGCAAAAGCGAAGCCGCCGCTCAAGGCGCCGGTCAGAACTTGCCGGAAGCGCTCGCGCTCCGGCGTTTTTTTGTCCCCTGCCTTTAAGATCGCGGCGCGGAGGACAATGCGGAAGATTAAATATGCGGCCTTGTCATAAGCTTTATCTCAACATTCCCGTCGTCTGGGCGCCTAAGCAGCGGTTTGCGCGCTTTTGATAATCCCTCATGATGAAGGAATGAAGAAAGCCCTGGGGCGTCATAGGTTTTCCAAAATAATACCCCTGCACCTGGTCGCAGCCCAGCTCGCACAGAATATCGAACTGTTCTTTGGTTTCCACGCCCTCGCAAATGGTCGCCACGCCGAGCGAGCGTGCGAGCGTAATTATAGAGGAAACTATTTTCACGCTTGAGACGTCTGTCGTCAGCTTGTCTGTCAGGGGCTTGGCTATCTTTATTTTGTCAAACACGAGCATATTGAGATACCCCAGAGAGGAGTAGCCGGTGCCGAAGTCGTCAAGTGACAGGGATATTCCCTCGCTGCTGAAAAACTCCTTCATCTTCAGAGTCCTCGCCCCGTCGTCCAGAGCCACTCCTTCCGTTATCTCGATGTCTATCCATCCCCCGAAGGCGTTGTTGTCCCTGATCGAGGCTTTTATGGTATCCAGAAAGTCGGTTTGGTTTATCTGCTTCGGAGATATGTTTATGCCCATTTTGAGGTTCGTGCCGAAGGAATTGTTCCAGGATGCGACTTGCCTTATTGCGTTTTCAATAACCCAGTTTCCTATCGGGATAATGAGGTTTTCCTCTTCCGCTATTGGGATAAACTCTGAGGGTGAAATGCGCCCCAGCTGCGGGCAGTCCCAGCGCAGCAGGGCCTCCGCGCCGACGACCCGCCAGTCGGCAATCGTAAACTGGGGCTGATAGTGCAGATAGAACTCCCTGTCGTAATCCGCATTTTTCAGGAATGTGCTTATTTTGTCCCTGCGCCTGACCGCGGAATTTATGTCCCTGTAAAAGGAAACCTTATTGCCGCAGCCCCATTCCTTGGCGTAGTGCATCGCGATGTCCGCGTTTTTCAGCAGCATCTCCGCTCCGGATGCGCAGTACGGATAAACCGACATTCCTACGCTTATGGAGACTTCGAAGGAATACTGCCCTATCCGTACCGGCTCCTCGCATATCGACATTATCTTCTTTGCCATCTCATCATAATCACTGTCATTAAAGTCCCCCTCGACGGCGATGGCAAACTCGTCTCCGCCGAGTCGTGAAAGCAGCGCCGATTCGTCCTTGATATTCATGACCCGTTCGGCGAGTACCACAAGCACACGGTCGCCAATCGAATGTCCGTAGGTATCATTGATGCCTTTAAGACGATCCACGTTCCAGAATATCAGCACGATTTTATCGCCGTTTTTGAGCCCGCATATTTTTTCCTCGAGCTTCTTAATAAAGTAATCCCTGTTATACAGCCCTGTAAGCTGGTCGTGCTCGGAAATATACTTAAGTTCCTCGTTTTTCAGGATAAGCTCGCTGTTCTTCTCCTCAAGGTCGCGCATTCTTTCCGATATCTTCTGCTCCAGCGCCTGATTCAGATCCTTTTCGCGTTCCAGCAGCTCCTTATTTTTGACCGCGGTCTGAATATACTCGCTGAAAGTGCGGTGGAACACGGCGGCAAGTATAAGGGGGGCGATATCCATCGGCGAAAAGCCTTTGAAAATCAGAACCGCCAACGGCGCCAGAAGCAAAATGAAGCTCTTTCCCCGGTATTCCGTGTTGGAGTAAGGCTCCCCGCCTGTATTGCATTCATTCTGAATGCAGGAATAATACATCTTGGTTCCGAGCGCTATTCCAAGCGCCGAAGCGATATATGCCGCCTCTATGAGGGCATGAGGAATGTATAGTCCTCTCAGGTACAGGTAGTAATGAATTAGGTTAACAAGCGAATAAACAAAGGCAACCGTCATTACTACGCGAAGGAACGACGGCAGTCTGCCCTTCCTTGCGGAGATTGACAGTATGGAAACCAGAATGATTTGAGCCAGGTCCGTAGCTATGTTCGCGACCTGAAACGCCCCGCGCCCCAAAAGCGAAGCCAGCCTGTCCGGCCGCTTTTCGAAGCACAGCACCCATACGATCCAGAGCACGGCGAAGGTAATGCAGAACGCGTCCGTGAGCAGCTGAACGCCGCTCCACCTGCGGAACCTGTAAATTGAATATATTATAATGTTAACGAATATCGTAAAGGTCGAAATAAAGTAGAAGGCCGAAATCAGAGCGTTTTCCGAAGGTCGAAGCCGGAACGCCGGGGTATAATATGCCCAGAGCGTGTCGGCAATCGTCCAGGTCAGCACCGCAACGCCGATAAGCACAAAATTAACCCTGTACCTCTTATTTTCGGATTTAAATATCGATAAAAGTATGGTTACTATGGCTATAAGCTCGCAAACCAGCGCCGCAAGCTGAGTGAAAAAGACAGAACCGGCAACCGCGGCAGCCATATAAGTCGAAAAGACCGAAGCAAAAACGACAATCGTTTTTCTTATACTCATGTACCGTCCACCTTTTCATTTGCCGTATTGCGATCGACATTTTAGGCCGAAATGTCGATCGCCTTTTTCCTATATTAATGTTATCGTACAACAAGCCCGAAAATGAAGTGACATATTTTACAATATTTCGACAAATTATTATATTCTTTGTTCTGCCCTAAGGTCGCGGATAAACCCCCTTAGCAAAGCAAAGTTGTATGCGGCGGCGCAATTTGTATTACAATTTGTAAATATTTTAAAAATCGTATTGACAAAATAATATATATAATGCTATATTGTCTGTACAACAGACAAATTACTACACTATACAAGAACGCCTTTTTCCGCGAACAATGATATACTTGGTAAACCTGTCGAAAGGCAGGGGCACAAAGCTAAAGGGCCTAAGGGTTCATCCTATGGCAGCCAGTTGCCTTGCTGCGCGTTCCTTTTTCGGAACGGCGCATGTTGTCGACAACTGCTGGTTTTGCGGTTGTCTTTTATTTTGCCTAGTATATTTCATGTACATTTTTATATTACTAATATTTGGTAAACCTGTCGAAAGGCAGGGGCACAAAGCTAGAGGGCCTAAGGGTTTATCCTATGGCAGCCAGTTGCCTTGCTGCGCGTTCCATTTTCCGGAACGGCGCATGTTGTCGACAACTGCTGCTTTTGCGGTTGTTTTTTTGTGCTTTTAACGGCATGACTTTCCCAAACGAGCATATTCCCCGCTTTCCGTATTGATAATCGCTCGCTTGAGCGGTGTTTATAAAAATAAAGGATAGGGTGATTTTTTTGAAGATTATTCCGAGAGCATTCAGACGGCTGTTTTCAGGAATCCTGACGGTTTCATTTCTGCTATGCTTAGCTGAACCATCAGGTTTTGTTCTCGCAGCCAGGGCGGCTTCCGAATCCGCAGCGCCGGATCCAGGCAGCATAACGGTCAAGAACAATGCGGCCGGCAGCAGCGACACGGTGTACATTTACGGGCTTGCTCCCAAGGATGTGGTAAGGATTTACAACGCATCCGGAAAGCAGCTAGCCCAGGGGACCGTTTCCTCCTCGAGCAGCGAGATAACGATCAAAATCTCCCAGCTCGGCACAGTAGCGGGAAGCATTTTGGTATCCGTCACGAGCAGCGGCTGCACGGAAAGCGCCAAAACGTCAGTGGATTACGGCGCCGAGCCCGAATCCGAAGCGATTCCGGCCGACTCCGTAACGGTCACAAACAACGCCAAGGGCACATATGACTCCATTTACATATACGGACTTACCCCCAAGGACATAGTAAAGGTCTACAACGCTTCGGGAAAACTCCTTACGAGAAAAACCGTTGCCGCATCCGACAGCGAGATTACGATAAAGATATCGCAGCTCGGCAGCGCGGCCGGAGTGATATACCTCACGGTCACGAACAGCGGCTGCAACGAAAGCGCCAAGACCGAGGTTAGCTTCGACGCGGAGCCGCAGTCCGACGCACCCCCGGCGGACTGCATCACGGTCACGAACAATGCCGTCGGCACGGCGGACACGGTGTATGTTACAGGGCTCAGCCCCAAGGACACCGTAAAGGTCTATAACGCGGCCTCAAACGGGAAGCTTCTGGGCAAGAAGACCGTCGCTTCCACTGGCAGCGACGTTACGATCTCAATATCCCAGCTCGGCTCCGCCGCCGGAAGCGTTTTTGTTTCCGTGACCGGCAGCGGCTACATTGAGAGCGCCAGAACAGAGGTTTCTTATAGCGCGGAAAAAACCGCCTCCGCCCCGGAACTCAGTCTGATAAATATCACAAACAACCCCAAGGGAACCGCCGACACGATATGCGTAAGCGGTTTGGACGAAAACGACCAGATAAAGGTCTATAACGCGGCCTCCGGCGGAACCCTGCTCGGAAAGGCGACGGCGAGCGCCTCTACCCTGGAAGCAACCGTAAAGGTATCCCAGCTAGGCAGCTCCGCCGGCACGGTGTACGTCTCGCGCAAGGGCAGCGGCACGCTCGAGAGCAGCCGGGTCGCGGTGTCTTACAGCGCCGAAATTACTTCCGCCTCGCCGAGCAGTTACAATATAACCGTGACTAACAATCCCCAGGGAACGGCGGACACTGTTACCGTACGAAACGTGTATTCCGGAGACGTCGTAAAGGTTTACAACTCCGCCTCAGGCGGAAGCCTGCTCGGCAAGGTCACCGCGACGGGCAGCGAAGCTACGGTCTCCATATCCCAGCTCGGCACCTCTTCAGGGAGCGTCTTTATATCCGTAACCAGCAGCTCCATGAACGAAAGCCCGAGGGTGGAAGCGGTATATGAAGCCGAGTCGGGCTCCACAGCCCCGAGCACCAGCAGCATACTCGTTACAAACAACCCCTCAGGCACCGATGACACCGTCTATGTGTCCGGGCTTACAAAGGACGATGTCGTAAGGGTGTACAATTCCTCCGGCACGGTTCTGGGTAAGGCCACCGCTACCGGCACCACACTCACCATAAGCATTACCCAGCTTGGAACCACGACCGGCTCCGTATTCGTAACGGTAACAAGCACCGGCAAAGCCGAAAGCGCAAGGACCGAGGTCGAATATGACGCGGAAGCGTCATCGGCGGCTCCGGACGCCGGCAACATCACGGTGACGAACAACGCGGCAGGCACCGCGGATACGGTATATGTCACTGGGCTTCTGGAAGGCGACGTAGTCAGCGTATACTCGTCGTCGAAAAAGGGCACCGCACTGGGTACGGCCACCGTTGCCCCGGGCACAGCGTACGCCACCGTTTCCATAACGCAGCTGGGTACGGCCGCCGGCAAGGTCTATGTCACCGTGACCAGCGAAAAGTCGACTGAAAGCGGCTGCACGGAGGTTTCTTACAGCGCCGAGGGCTCCTCGGACGCTCTCAGCCTCAGCAAAATAGTGATAGTAAACAACGTATCGGGCAAAAGCGACTCCGTGAGCGTTTCCGGTCTTTCCGAAAACGATGTCGTTAAGGTTTACAACAAGGCTGTCCAGGGCGACCTTCTGGGAACCGCCACCTCAGACGCGTCCGGCACAGTCACGATATCGGTGCAGCAGCTTGGCACCGCCTCGGGAAGCGTATTTTTGACCGTCACGAGCAAGGGAAAGACCGAAAGCGCGGTAACCGAAGCCCCGTACGCCGCCGAAGCCGCTTCGTCGGCTCCCCTTGCGGACAATATCAAGGTAACGAATAACGCATCCGGAACCGCCGATACGGTGTACGTTTCCGGTCTTGCGTCCGGCGATACGGTGAACGTATACAGGACGGCCGCAAAAACGGCGACTCTCGGCAGCGCGAGCGTCGAGGGTGGTGCAACCTATGCCACCGTATCCATAGCTCAGCTCGGCTCAACAGCGGGTGAAATCTATGTTTCGGTCACGAGCACGGATTCCCTGGAAAGCGCTCTGACCAAGGTCTCCTATTCCGCCGAAGCGCAGACAAACGCGCTCAGCGAAAGCGCTGTCAGCGTTACAAACAACTATAAATCCTCCGATACGATAGTCGTATCCGGGCTTACGTACGGCGACGTGATCAAGGTTTATGACAAAGCCGCCGGCGGCAGCCTGCTCGGGACGGTGACAGTCTCAAGCACCGCCTCGACAGCCTCGATAACCGTCGAACAGCTCGGCACCGCGTCTGGTAAAGTTTATGTCACCAAGACAAGCAAGAACCTCCAGGAGAGCGAAGTTACGGAGGTTTCGTATGATGCGGAGCCCGTTTCAACTGCGCCGGAAGCCGGAAATGTAACGATTGAAAATTACGCAGGCGCGTCCGATACCATAACGCTTATCGGGCTCAACGCGGGCGATATCGTGACGGTATACAAAACCGCAACCGGCTCGAATACATGGGGCTCCGGCACGGTAGCTTCCTCAAGCTCTTCAATAACGATTACCGTTCCCCAGCTCGGCAGCGCCGCCGGAATCGTATATGTATCCGTAACGAGCGCCAGCGCCGCGGAAAGCGCGAGGACAGCGGTATCTTACTCCGAAGAACCCCAGTCGGCAGCTCCCTCCGCGGATAACGTTACCGTCGTCAACAATTACAACACAAAGAGTACGGTCACGGTAAAAGGGCTTGCAAATAACGACACGGTGAATATTTACAACGCCTCAACAGGCGGAGAGCTTCTCGGCACCGGAACCGTATCCGCCTACGGAACTTCCGTAACGATCTCACTTTCCGGGCTCAGCGCCTCGGGCGGCACGATTTATGTGACTGTAACCAACTCCAAAAAGTCCGAAAGCGCAAGGACAGCCGTCAGCTATTCCTCCCAGTCCGTTTCCACTGCCCCCTCGGCTTCCGACGTTACGATCGTCAACAACGCCGACCTTTCGGACAAGCTTACCATAAAGAATCTGAACTCCGGCACGATCATTAACGTGTACGACTCCGAAACCAACGGAACCCTTCTCGGCACCGCCACCTCGAGCGGCACCTCGGTAACCATTACCGTTGACCAGCTTGGCGCCGCCGCAGGCTCGGTATATATCACGGCTACCACCACAGGCAAAACGGAAAGCGCCAGAACGAAGGTGGACTATGAGGCCGAAAGCGCTTCCGAAGCCCTCAACAGCGGAAACGTCAAGATTGTAAACAATTCGGGGGCCTCGGATACCATAAGCATAACCGGCCTTGCGAATGGCGACATTGTCAAAATCTACAAAACCTCCTCCGGCGTCGACTACATCGCGACGGCGACAGCTACGGGAGACCTCACGACGACAATATCCATTTCCCAGCTCGGAACATCCTCCGGCAGCATTTACGTCAGCGTCACCACCTCAGGCAAAACCGAAAGCGCTAGGACCGAAATAGAATACGCCGCCGAATCGACGGCTCCGCTCGCCTCAAGCGTCACGGTGGTCAATAACGCCGGAATCTCTGATACAATCACTGTCGCAAACCTCAGCTCCGGCGATTTGGTCAACGTATACAGCGATGCGACCGGAAGTACTCTTATCGGCACCGCGTCGGTAAGCTCGGGCGCTTCATCGGTTACCATCACCGTGTCGCAGCTCTCCACGACCTCAGGCTATGTGTATGTATCAGTCACGAATAGCGGTCTTGCCGAAAGCTCCCTCACCAAGGTGAGCTACCTTGCGGAAAAAACCACCGACGCCCCGGACGAAGGCGATATATACATCGTGAATAACGCCTCCGGCACCTCGGATACGGTTACCGTATACAATCTCTCCGTTGGAGACGTTGTAAAGGTTTACAACTCGGAAGGAACCGTTCTCGGAAAGGCAACGGTCCTGTCCGGAAGCACTAGCGCCACGGTTACGATATCGGATCTCGGCTCGGCGTCGGGCAGCGTATTCGTAAGCGTAAAGACCAAGGGCAAATATGAAAGCAAGACCACCGAGATCATCTATTCCGGCGAAAGCCAGTCCGCAGCTCCGTACGCGGGCAGCATCAGCATAGTAAACAACGTTTCAATTGCCGATACTATAACCGTTTCTGACCTCAATCCCACGGATCTCGTAAAGGTGTACAGCTCAACTACCGCCACCACCTGTCTCGGCTATTCGGCCGTGAATTCCGGAAGCACATCCGTCACCATCTCGATACCCCAGCTCGGCACGGCCGCGGGCAAGCTTTATATCTCCGTCACCCGCGACGGCAAAACGGAGAGCGCTAGGACCGAGGCGGATTACGCCGCCGAATCCCAGTCAAGCGAAGTAAGTCTTTCCAGCGTGGCTGTTGCAAACAACGCCACGGGTACCGCCGATACGATAACGGTCACCGGTCTATCCGCCGGCAGCGTTATTCAGGTCTACGACCTTTTGACCGGGGGCACCCTTCTCGGCTCCGCCACCGCATCCGAAGAGGGAACAGTAACGATAAGCGTCGCGCAGCTTGGAGCCTCGGCAGGCAGCGTTTATGTAAGCTGCACCGAAATAGGAAAAAGCGAAAGCGCGAGGACGAAGGTCAACTACGCCGCTGAATAGCATAATCCAAAACGCACCCCCCAATATAGCCATAAAGCAAGCAAACGCTCCCGTTTTTCGGGAGCGTTTGCTTCAGCCTGTCGAAACACTTTTTCGACACTCTCATCCCCTGCCACATTTTTCAATACTGTGGTCGCCGTGATACTGTATCGGCGCCAAAAAGACTTTTTATTTCAGCATTGACTCAATTAAACGCTTATGCTATTTTAATTAAGCGTATTCTTAATTAAAATGGAGCGTGGGTTATGAATAACAACGAAGCTGTTTTGAGAGCGATGGCCGACGATACGAGGCTTGAGCTTGTTAAGCTCCTTCTGCGGCGCAAGCACTGCGTCGGGGCTCTCGCAAAGCGCCTCGGGCTGACCGAGGCCGCGGTATCACAGCATCTGAAGGTGCTGCGCGAAGCGGGGCTTATAAGCGGCGAAAAGCACGGCTACTTCATGCACTACGAGGTGGACAGGGACGCCCTGAGGGCGCTCGCGGCATACGTCGAGGAGCTTGCGTCAATACAAAGCGAGCCCTGCGTCCCCGAGGACGAGGGCTGCGTAAAAAAGCACCATAATGCGTGCCGCGCCCGAAAAGACGATGAGAACCGTGTCCTTGAAGTCCGGCAAGCCGGTCACGGCGGCGTCGCCGCCGGCGAGGGGCGCGGTCACGGGCGCTGCAGGAATCATGTGAATTCGGGAGGGCATAAAGCTTGAGCAACTATATCTTATACGGCGTGACATTAATTCTCCTTATTGTTTCCTTTATAAAGGACAGGAATAAGACCAAAACGGCGCTTATGAAGGCCTGGAAATCCTTTGAGAACATACTGCCGCAGTTTCTCGTTGTCTTGCTGCTTGTGGGGCTCATGCTCGCTGTTTTGAACCCGCAGCTGATTTCCAGAATAATCGGCGCCGATTCCGGCTGGCCAGGCGTGATACTCTCGGGCCTTGTCGGCGCGATTACTCTTATTCCCGGCTTTGTCGCTTTCCCTCTCGCAGCGATGCTGCTCAACGGCGGCGCGGGCTATATGCAGATAGGCGCCTTCGTATCCTCTCTAATGATGGTGGGCGTCGTCACCATGCCGGTAGAAATTAAGTACTTCGGCAGAAAGCTCACGATCATGCGAAACCTGCTGGCGTTCCTTTTTTCATTTGTTGTGGCTTTTGTAATAAGATTGGCGGTGGGCTGAAATGAAAGCGGTTTTAAAGAGATACCGCGCCTTTATCATTACCGTAATCGCTATGTCGCTGCTGACAGTCTTCAGCAGGGACACCGGCGTGAAAGCCTTCGGCGTCGCCCTAAGCTCCTTTAAGGAAATGATCTTTGTCATTCCGCCCGTCTTTGTCCTTCTCGGGCTTCTCGACGTCTGGGTACCCCGCGAGATAATGATAAAGTATATGGGCGAGGGTTCAGGTCTGAAGGGCGTAGCGCTCGCCATTATACTCGGCTCGGCGGCTGCCGGTCCCTTATACGGCGCGTTCCCGATTTCGGCGGTTTTCATGAAAAAGGGCGTGAAGTTTACCAATATCCTTATATTCATCGGAGCATGGTCGACGACGAAAATTCCGATGTTCCTATTCGAGATGTCGGCGCTCGGCTCAAAATTCGCCCTGACAAGGCTCGCCGTCGATATTCCAGGCATAATAATAATCGCCCTCATACTTTCAAAGCTGATTTCAAAGGACGAAGTGAAAATGATTTACTATAACGCGGAAACAAACGCGAAATAGGCATTGCTTGTTTCATGCATGGACTCGGGCACATGCTCGGGTACGAGCGTGCCGAAAGACCTTTTCGGCACGCTCCGAGGGGCGCAGATGCGCCCCTGACTTATTATTTATCCTTATGGGGATCGAAGTCGCTGCCGAAAAGCTGGCCCATTTTTATAAAGAACCTGCGTCTGAACTGCATATTGTCGATGCTTGCCTTATCCTTCCGGAGCGGGAGCGTGACCCATGGCATGATCTCGAGCGCCTGCATGACCTCGTCGAGCTTCTGTCGCGGCACGGCTATCATAACCAGGTTACCGGGGTATGCCTTTCTCACCTTCAGATCCTGCGACATGGAGGTGAGCATATAGTTTACCTTGCCGCTCAATATCGGGTAGGCGTACATCCACGCGCAGTTTACGACCGGAGCGGACCTTGTTTCCCATATGTCGCCCGTGAGGTAGCAGGAGGCTCTCATAATTATGTCCGCCTGCCTCGCGTCGCAGAAGAAAAATACGAGGTCGGGTTCAAAATCACAGAGTCCGCAGCGGCAGAACACGATGTAATTCACCGTGCCCGGCTCTAGCGAGGGTAGATTTTCGTAGAGTTTTTTGCATGCCATGGGAGAGCCGTAGATTCCGTATCCGGCGCCCATTATCCCTGCAAGCGCGGCGACTCCGGACGGAGGTTTTCTTATCATCCCGAGAGACATTTTTCCGAAGCAGGCGTCGTTTTTTGCATCGACATAGAACTTTTCCTCCGCAAACTGCGCTTCCTTTACGAATTTGCATAAGGGGAGGCGCTTTTCGATTCTTTTTACCCCCTCCGGCTTTTCTTTGTAGAACTTGATTGCGACCGGCGGAAAATCAAACATAAACTTTTTTATCAGCTCGTCGGCCCTTTCGTGCATTCCATACCCCTCCCGCTTTAATTTAATATGCCGCCGCATCTTAAAAGCTCGGCGAACTGCCTCGCAACGCGCGGGGACCTCCCTCCGCGAAGGGTGGCATATGCTTCCGCCTTAATCTTCAGCTCTCTCTCGTCGCATTCAATTCCGTAGCGGCTTATTATTCCCTTCACAATTTCAAGGTACTTTTCCGTATCCGGCTTGGAGAAGTAAACCTGCAGCCCGAATCTGTCCGAGAGGGAGACCTGCTCCTGTATGGTCTCGTTTTCGTGTATCTCGTCGCCCTGCCTGTCCGAAAACCTCTCGTTTACGATGTGTCTTCTGTTGCTCGTCGCGTATATCGCGACGTTCTGTGTTCTTGAGGATACCGAGCCTTCGAGCACCGCTTTCAGCGCGCCTATCTGCTCGTTCTCCTTCGAAAATGAGATGTCGTCGATGAAGATTATGAATTTAAGGGGGTTCCTGCCGAGACTTTCAACCAGCCCGGGTATCTCAAGGAGCTGATTCTTCCTCACCTCTACGAGCCGGAGCCCCATGTCTCCGTATTCGTTGACTATCGCCTTTACGGTGGAGGACTTGCCTGTCCCGGCGTCTCCATAAAGGAGCGCGTTGGCCGCAGGCTTTCCGCCAAGGAGCGCCAGCGTATTGCTTGCCACTGCCTCCCTTTCCCTTTCGTAGCCCACAAGGTCTGACATTCTCACGCGGTCGGGGGTCATCACAGGGGTTACATCACCGTCGCCGAGTGTGAACATCAGGTGCTTTGAAAATATGCCGAAGCCCTTGCGGCTCAGACTGCTCATCCTCTCTCTGTAAGCCGCCGCGAAGTCTATTTCGCTGTTTTCCCAGTCAGGCAGGAAGCGCCCCAGCCCAAGGGACGACTTAAGCCTTCCCGACTTCAGCGCGGAGAGGGCCTCCAGCGTTTCTAGCTCGCTCGCCAGGCATTTTTCAAGTGTTTCGGAGGGCTTTTGACCATCTGCCAGTCTCAGGACGTACATGTTTTCGTCGGATAGCACCCTGTCCAATATATATTCGCTGAGGTTCTCGTTTTCCTTAAACAGCGCCGAGACGAGTTCGGCGTATGCTGAGATTCCCTTCTCCGCGCTCCCCTTCTTGCCCTCAAGTAATAAAAGAGGCTGCAAGAGCCTTAATACCTCATCCTTCAGAATATTGCGGAATATGACGAGCGACTCAAGCCGCAGATTCAGTTCGCTTAAAGAGTTCAAGTCCGTTGTTCCTTTCGCCATTTTTTTCTACATTATAGCATCTGCTCTCGTGTTTTGACAAATATATTCGTATCAGCTTGATTGGATTTTAAAGTGATGATAGAATAAAGCCAATATGCTAAATACTTCAAAGGAGAGGAACGATGAAAAAGCTTGGCTTCGGACTCATGCGCCTGCCGCTGACCGACGGCGCGGACGCGAAAAGCGTCGACCAGGACGCGTTCAACAAGATGGCGGACTATTTCCTTGAAAACGGCTTCACATATTTTGACACCGCCTACCCCTACCACGGCGGAATGAGCGAGGTTGCGTTCAGGAAGGCCGTCGCCGAAAGGCACCCCAGAAGCGCTTACACCATAACCGACAAGATGCCTACCTTCATGGTCAGGGAAGCTTCGGATTACCAGCGGCTTTTCGACGAGCAGCTTTCCCGCTGCGGCGTCGATTACTTTGATTATTACCTGCTGCACGCGCTTGGGATGGGAAGCTATGAGAAAACCGTCGCTCTCGGCGGCTTCGAGTTTATGAAAAAGCTCAAGGCCGAGGGCAAGGCGAAGCATATCGGCCTTTCCTTCCACGATAAGGCTGAGGTGCTGGACAGGATCTTCACCGAGCACCCCGAGATGGAATACGTCCTTCTCCAGATTAACTATATCGACTGGGACAACGCAAGCATAGAGTCGGGCAGATGCTACGAGGTCGCGGTGAAGCATAAAAAGCCCGTCATGGTCATGGAGCCCGTAAAGGGCGGCGCTCTCGCCAACGTGCCGGAGGATGCCGAAAAGCTTTTCAGGACTCATGCTCCGGGTATGAGCGCAGCTTCCTGGGCCTTGCGCTTCGCGGCCTCGCTCAAAAACGTTATGGTGGTGCTCAGCGGAATGTCAAGCCTTGAGCAGCTTAGGGACAACGCAGGCTATATGGGCAATTTCAAGCCTTTAGACGGCGAGGAGCGCGAAATCATCAAAAAGGCGGCGTCGATAATCAATGAAAGCATAGACATTCCCTGCACCGCCTGCAATTATTGCGTCGACGGCTGCCCGAAAAGCATACCCATACCCAAGTATTTTTCTCTCTACAACAACCAGAAGCAGTTCGGTCTCTTTCCGAACCACACGATGTATTACGCGGGTCTCGCGCGCGACTTCGGCAGGGCATCTGACTGTATCGAGTGCAGACAGTGCGAGGAGCACTGCCCGCAGCACATCGAGATAAGCAGGAGGCTCAAGGACGTCGCATCCGTATTCGACAAAAAAAGATAAATTCAGAGCAGGGCACCCCACTGGCGCCCTGCTTAATAACGGGAGATTTTGCTATGGAGCTTTCAGAGGAAATAATCGAATATATAAACCGTAACAGGGACGAGGCTTTTGAGCTTCTGACGGCGCTCGCCAGGATACCGGCCCCCTCCAATCACGAGGAAAAAAGGGCTGTTTTCTGCAAGGAGTGGCTCGAAAGGCAGGGCGCCGAGGGCGTATACATTGACTTCGAGCTGAACGTCGTTTACCCCGTCGGCTGCACAAAGGACCGCCCGCTCGTCGTGTTCATGGCGCACAGCGACATAGTATTTCCGGACACCGAGGAGCTGCCCCTCACGGTCGGCGACGGGCTCGTCAGGTGTCCCGGCATAGGCGACGACACGGCAAACGTAGCCGCGCTTTTAATGGCGGCAAAATACATAGCGGAGAAGAAGCTGAAGCCGGATGCCTTCGGAATGCTAATCGTAATAAACTCCGGCGAAGAGGGGCTCGGGAATCTCAGGGGCTGCCGCAAAATATTCAGGGATTACGGGGACAGAATAATAGAGCTCATTTCCTTTGACGGAACCTGCCGGAATATCGTAAACAGATCCGTCGGCTCGAGGCGCTACAAGGTGGAAATCCGTACCGAAGGCGGACATTCCTACTGGAACTTCGGCAACGCCAGCGCGATCGCCGAAATATCGTCGCTTATATGCGAGCTATATAGAATAAAAGTGCCTGCCGGCGGAAAAACGACCTTCAACGTGGGAGAGCTGCGCGGCGGCACCTCCGTAAACTCGATAGCTCAGCATGCCGAAATGCTGTACGAATACCGCTCCGACGACTCCGCTTCCATGGAAAGCATGGAAAGGAGCTTTCGCAGCGTGGCGGATTCCTTCCGCGCAAATGGCGCTAAGCTGAGCGTCGAGCTTCTTGGGGAACGGCCCTGTATGGGCGGCGTGGACAAGAAAAGGCTTCACGCTCTGACCGACAGGGCGGCTAAGGCCGTGAAAAAGCACTACGGCCTTGAGCCGGAGGCGGTTTCCGGCTCCACCGACTGCAACATTCCCCTTTCCAAGGGCATTCCCGCGGTCAGCGTCGGCTGCTACGACGGCGGGGGCGCTCATACGAGGGAGGAATACGTTAAGACGGAAAGCCTTCTGCCGGGCCTAAGACTCGCCTTCGAGCTGATTTTGGGCTATTTCCGGTAAAGCATCTCAGACTTTCGGAGCCGCTCCGCGCTTTTTTATGCGCACTGCGGCCTTTTTCCGCCGTTTCCGGGCATCAAGATTTTTTTGCCTGCTTTTGGCTTTAAATCTTTTGACATAATAAAAAATTGCTGTATAATTGTCTGGAGAAATTGGAGGGCGCGGCTCGGCCTCTTCATCAATACAATGACGGGACGCGGAAACATGAAAAACATAAAATCCAAAAGACTTCGCAATTTTTTCTATTTTTTGACCATAATCGGACCCGGACTGATCACCGTAAACGCTGGAAACGACGCCGGCGGAATAGCCACCTACGCCTCGGTCGGAGCCTCCTACGGCTACAAAATGCTCTGGGGTCTGCTTATCATAACCTTCAGCCTAGCGGTGGTTCAGGAAATGAACGCGAGGATGGCAGTCGTCACCGGCAAGGGGCTTTCAGATCTCATCCGCGAAAAATTCGGCGTAAAGTGGACATTTTTCGCAATGCTGGTCCTGCTTGCGGCCAACTTCGGCGTCATACTCGGCGACTTTGCCGGAATTGCAGCCAGCATGGAGCTTTTCGGGGTGAGCAAGTATATCTCGGTGCCGGTGGTTTCGGTCGCCATCTGGTTTCTTGTCACCAAGGGCTCTTACGATAAGGTCGAAAAGGTGTTTATGCTTTTCACCTTTGTGTTCTTCGGCTATATTATTTCGGCCTTCATGGTGGAGCCGGACTGGGGCGAGGTCTTCAGGAGCATGGTAACGCCCTCGATATCCCTCGAAACTGGCTTTCTCCTTACCTTTATCGGTCTTATAGGTACTACCATCACGCCCTATATGCAGTTTTACCTCCAGTCCGCGATCGTGGACAAGAACCTGAACATAGACGAGTACAAATACGAGAAGCTGGACGTGTATATCGGCGCATTCTGGGGCGACTCAGTTTCCTTCTTTATCATTGTTTGCACTGCGGCGACGCTCTATAAGGCGGGCATAGACATAAGCTCCGCGAAGGACGCCGCGATAGCGCTGAAGCCGCTTGCGGGGCAGTACGCCTACATCCTTTTCGGGGCCGGGCTTTTCGGAGCTTCCGTGCTTGCCGCTTCCGTAATACCGCTCTCAACCTCCTACGCGATATGCGAGGCCTTCGGCTGGGAAAGCGGCATAGACAGGAAATACCACGAGGCTCCGGCCTTTTTTGCGATATATACCGGCATAATCATCGCAGGCGCGGCGCTTATCCTGCTCCCCGGACTTTCCCTCATGCGCATAATACTGGTCACTCAGCAGATAGCGGGCATCCTGTCGCCGATTATTCTGACATTTATGGTAATCCTCGTGAACGACAAGAACATAATGGGCGAGTATGTTAATTCCAAGACGCAGAACGTTGTCTCCATCGCCACTGTCGCCTTTATTGTCACCCTTTCCCTTATCCTTTTCATTTCTCCCTTTTTCTTGTGAGAAACAGGGGGTATGCGGCAAAACAGCACGAGAAAGCAGGACCGAAGCGGCTGCGAAAGCACGCTCTCGGTCCTGCTTTTTGTGTGCACGGGTTGGGGAAAGCAGACAGCGTTTCAATAACGGCGCTCCGTGAGAATATCCCCCATGACCCCGTGCCACGCGAATACGCCCGCTTCACTCGCAGGCGGTTATTTCATGGCTTCATGCGGATTCCCTGATCAGCGGCGGCTTTTTGCATTGCCGCCCCGTTTGATCATTTAAGCTCAAACTGCCGCATATAGTCTATGAACGCGTCCAAAGCGGCTTTATGGGGAAGAGCCTTGCTCCATAACATACGGTGTGTGCTGCTGAAAAAGAACTGAATGGGTACCCCGACGATGCCGGTCCATGATTTTATCATATCGCTCGGCAAAATGGCGTATACCGCGCCCTTCAGCGTCATATCCCTCAGCAGCTTCTTGTCGGTGGTCCGAAGCACGACCTTCGGCTTTTTTCCGAAGGCCCCGAAACCGGATTCAAGCATTCCTTCAAGAGGCATGGGCGCCTTCAAACAGGCCAAGGGAAGATCCACCAAATCATAAACGCTCAGCGTATCCTTTTCGGCTATCGGGTCGCCGGAGGCCATTCCGAGCACTATCCCCGTCTGGTAGAGAGCGATGCTGTCAACCATCTCCAGACCCTGCGAGCGGGCAGGCGTGAAAAACGCGTCGACTTCGCCCCTTGAAATGAGGCTCCATGCGTCGTAGGCGCTGTACTCGTCAATATAAAGCTGAACCTCCGGATATTTTTCCGTAAAAGGGTTTAAATACAGCTTATTGACTTGGTATGCGTTGGTCGGTGTTACGCCGAGGCGCAGAACAGCGGAATTGGCGTTTTCTTCCGCCTTTCTAATCCACTCCTTCGTTGTGGAATAACACGCAACGAACTCATCAAACAGGCGTGCGAGGATTTTTCCGCTTTCCGTCAATTCCACGCCTGTCTGCGTGCGCGTGAAAATCTGTGTTTCGAATTCGTCCTCCAGCTCTGAAAGAGCACGGGAAACAACGGATCGTGATACAAAAAGCTCCTTTGCGGCATTGGAGATGTTGCCGCATTTGCACACCATTTGAAAATATTCGATCTGCTTTAAAGTCACGCTAAAATCCTCCGTAAGTCAGAGCATGGGGCAAAAGGTAAGTCCGTAATATATATTTTACCCGGATTCGAGAGATGAATTGCAGCCAGGCCCTAAGTGTTTCATAAGCGCCGCTGCAAATAATACCATACCCAAAGGAAGATTTCAAGCGCATGGCCTCATTGCATTATGTGAGGGTGAAGCCGCACACCGATAACGTGCCCGGGCTTCGCCCTGATTTTTATGTATTAACCTATCCCGAGCATATCAAGCATATAGGCCTTTGGCTTTACGCCTGAAAAGGCCGAAACCACCTTGCCGTCTTTCAGAACCACAAAGGTCGGCATCGCCATGATGTTGAAGGCTTCTACAAGCTCACGCTCCTCGTCCACGTTTACCTTTCCGACCTTTGCTTCGGGATTTTCCGCCGCTATTTCCTCAACTATGGACGCTGCGATGCGGCAGGGCAGGCACCAGGACGCCCAAAAATCCAGCAGAACAGGCTTGGGCGAATTCAGCACCTCGTCTATAAAATTATCCTTTGTGATGGTTACAGTATCCATGCTTCCGGCTCCTCTCCGTTTTAATAAGTGTTTTGTGATTACATTATATACAATCCGGAAAAAATTACCGTGACGAAATCACCAATATATGGAAAACCATGCGTCATGATACGTCAAAATCGGACTTAAAAGGCGGCAAGCCCTCCTGTTTTCACCACGAGGCGCCTCGAGCCTTTTCAAGTATTGGGTAGATATAATATGTCCCGCCGGTATTATGCGTACCGGCGGGCGGTTTTGGACATTTCCGATTATTATGGCTCAGGCCATGAACATTTTGATGTCGTCCTCAGCGCTTCCGATGCCGCCTATGCCGAAGGTTTCAACAAGCACCTTGGCGACGTTTGGAGAAAGGAAGGCTGGCAGTGTGGGGCCGAGGTGGATATTTTTGACTCCGAGATAGAGGAGGGCGAGGAGGACTATGCAGGCCTTCTGCTCATACCAGGCGATGTTGTAGGCTATTGGCAGCTTGTTGATATCGTCGAGCCCGAAGACCTCCTTGAGCTTCAGAGCGATTACGGCGAGCGAATAGGAGTCGTTGCACTGGCCCGCGTCGAGGACTCTGGGAATACCGCCGATGTCGCCCAGATTAAGCTTGTTGTAGCGGTACTTGGCGCAGCCCGCCGTGAGGATAACCGTATCCTTAGGGAGCTTCTCGGCAAATTCGGTGTAGTACTCCCTCGAATTCATGCGCCCGTCGCAGCCCGCCATGACGAAGAACTTTCTGATGGCTCCGGATTTTACTGCGTCGACGACCTTGTCGGCAACCGCCATCACCTGGCTGTGCGCAAAGCCTCCGACTATCTCTCCCCTTTCTATTTCATCGGGCGCGGGCAGTGTCTTGGCGAGTGCGATTACCTCGCTGAAGTCCTTCTTTCCGTTCGCGTCCGCGGAGATATGCCTGCAGCCCGGAAAGCCTGCGGAGCCTGTGGTGAATATGCGGCTTTTGACCTCCTCGCTCCTCGGGGGAACGATGCAGTTTGTGGTAAAGAGTATCGGACCGCGGAAGGACTCGAATTCAGTTAGCTGCTTCCACCATGAGTTGCCGTAGTTGCCGGCGAAGTTGTCATACTTCTTGAAGGCAGGATAGTAGTGCGCCGGAAGCATTTCGCCGTGGGTGTATACGTCTACTCCCGTGCCTTTAGTCTGCTCAAGAAGCTGCTCCAGGTCCGTCAGGTCATGACCCGATATGAGTATGGAGGGGTTTTTCCTGACTCCTATGCTGACCTTCGTGATTTCGGGGTTTCCGAACCTCGAGGTGTTCGCCTCGTCGAGCAGCGCCATGACATTCACTCCGTATTTTCCGGTTTCGAGCGTGAGCGCGACGAGCGCGTCGGCAGTGAGGCTCGAGTCAAGCGTCGCAGCCATGGCCTTATAGATAAAGGCATATATTTCGGGATCCTCCTTGCCCAGGTTCCTCGCGTGCTCCGCGTAGGCCGCCATACCCTTGACTCCGTAGGTGATAAGCTCGCGGAGAGATCTTATGTCCTCATTCTCAGTCGCCTTGACTCCTACGGAGGCCGCCTTTTCAAGCATCGCTTCCCTCCTGTCCGCCTTGTAGGTCGCCGCGTCGCCGAGGCCCTCGGAAGGCGCTCCTCTCAAAATAGCGTCCCTCGCGGCCTGCATCTTTCTGATTTGGCTTTCAAGCGCGTCGTCGTCAAAGTTTGCGTTTGTAATGGTCATGAAAAGGCTTGAAAGGACTTCTCCGTTTGTTGCGCCGAGAGTGTTTACATCGATGCCTTTCTTGGTTACAATCTCGGAAATGCCTTTTACCGTGTAGACAAGGAGATCCTGGAGCTTTGCTGTTTCCTCGCTTTTTCCGCAGACTCCCCGGATTTCGCAGCCCTTGCCTTTAGCCGCTTCCTGACACTGATAACAGAACATACTCATTTGATATTCCTCCTGTATATAAAATTACTAATAATTTTGCTTCAGTTTTTCGGCGCAGGGGCCTTAACTATGATTATTTCAAGCGTATCGGGGTGCAGGTTTTTGACGTTCATCCTGGTGTCAAAGGGTATTTTCAGGAGCGTACCCGCTCCGTACTCATGTATCTCCTGATCGCCGAGTCCTATTGAGAGCGTGCCTCTCAAGACGGTCATATATACGTTTGAATTTGAGTTGTGCTCCGGCAATCCGTCGCCCTTGTTGAATACCAGATGGATGTAATTGATGTTTTCGTCGAAAACGACCTTTTCTATGGCATTTTCGTCAGTCCTGGAAAGCCTGAAAACAGTTTCTATCATGTAATCCTACCTCCATTTATAAAATTATTATTGCTATGCTCCGAGCTTAGCATACCGCGCTGCGTATCGTCTGTTGTAATTACAACGAAATATCTGTTTTTTGAAATATATGCAATAAGGGACTGTCTCATAGAGCTGAGATAGTCCCTTTTCTAAAGCCTATTGATTCAATGTTATTGTTCCCGTATTTAATACGGCATGTCGGGAAAAGCCCCTTTTGCCTCCAGTCTATTCTGACTGCTGCTCCGGCTGAGGATGCAGCTTTCTCTGCATCTGCCTGTACTCGTCAGGAGTCCAGAAGGTATCGTAGCCCTCGGAAGCCAGGCCGTCCCTTTTCTCCTTGATAAGCTGCTTCGCGCCGTCGTCGGCTACGAGCCCGTCAATGACGCCCGTCTTGTATTTTTTGATTATCTTGTAGTTCTGATAAACGCCGATTCCGGCAAGAATGTAGAAAAACGAGAGCGCAATGGGGTATCCGTCCATCTGGAATCGGAACTGCAAGTAAAGGCTGCCCGCAAGGAGGGCGATGATGCCGAAAACGCCGGCAAAGATGACCAAATAATGATTTCTATTATAGCAGCGATGGCAGATAGGCCCCTTAAAGCTTCCCTTCACCTTATGAGCGGACGGGTCCACCTTGGAGGTCTTCACATCCCTTGTTTTGTTTCCGTAATAAAACTCGAACTCGCAAGCCGAGTCGTCATGCGCGCCGCAAATGGAGCAGCGCTTTTCCGCGGAGGTATCCGCCGCCGTTGTTTCGCGATTTTCCATCGATTTTCCTCCTTGGGATCAGGGTTGTATTTATAATTCACATTAGAAATTTATCATATAAACTGAAAAATGTAAATGTTTAATTCAAAGCTCGGCAGAGCAAAAAAAGAAGAGGGCGCAAACGCCCTCGCAGACTGTAGACAAACATGAATTTAAAAATTATATAACATCAAAAAACATTTTTCCGGCGGCGTGTACGCCGGAAAAATACATTATCCCGCGCTGGGACCCGTTGCAGACGGGACGGCGCAAATGCGCCGCAGGTCGGCGCGACATGTGCGTGCCGACCGCAAATAAAAATACAAGGGCTCCCAGGCGACCAGTCGCCTGGGAATCGCGACCGGGGGTATCGCGGCTTCAGCCGCGTATCAAGGGGGTATTGGATACCCCCTTGAAGCGTGTCGAAACACTCTTTCGACACGCTCAGAGGGCGCAAACGCCCTCGTGAATCACCGCGGAAGAATGGTATACTAAATCATGAAAACTATTATTGCACAGAGGTTCAGGCAGAGGCTGACGAGATAAAGCACATAGACCACCTGCTTCTGTGTGAAGCCCTTGGCAAGCAGCCTGTAATGAACCTGCTTTGTGTCCCCTACGTAAACGGGAGTGCCCTCCTTTATCCTGCGCAGGACAACAAAAATGTTGTCGAAGATAGGCAGCCCGAGGGCAAGCACGGGAACCAAGACGGAAAGCACGGTAGCCTGCTTGAAGGCTCCGTCAAGCGATATAAGCCCAAGCATGAAGCCGAGAAAGGTTGCGCCCGCGTCGCCCATAAGTATTTTGGCGGGAAAGCTGTTGTATTTCAGGTAGCCGAGGCAGATGCCGACAAGGATGATGCCCATTAGCGCCGAATACTGGCTGCCCTTGGCGACTGCTACGATGAAAAGCGTGGTGGAGGATATGCAGGCGAGCCCGCCCGCCAGTCCGTCCATGCCGTCCATAAAGTTAATGACTGTCGTAACGCCGAAAAGCCAGGTAACCGAAAGAACGAACTGGAGCCAGAATGGGAACGAGATGTATTCGCCGTTAAATATATTGGTGAAGCCCAAAAACCTGACCCCCGCCGAGAAAACCAGCACGCAGGCTGAAAGCTGTACTATAAATTTCGGAAGCGCCCTCAAGTCGTTTCCCTTGATTTTAAACCAGTCGTCAAGCATTCCGACTCCGAAAACGATAGCGGAGCTTAATAATATCATCAAAGTCCTTACTGAAAAATCCTTGATTGTAATAAAATAGCAGATCCAGAAGGTGCAGAATATACCGATACCGGCTAAGTAGGGCTTGGGCTCCTTATGAATTTTTCTGTCGTCTGTCTTGGGCTTTTCCGTGTAGTCTATCCTGAAAGCCAGTTTCCTGAGTCCGGGGGTAACGAGAAGCATTATCCCCAACGAAAGCACAAACGCCGTAACATATATCATTATAATATTATCTCCTTAGTAAAACGCGGTGAATTTACAAAATTTCCAAATTGTCTGACGTCCGTCTAATTATAGGCGCATTAATCCGATTAGTCAATATTATGTCGAAATATAATTGTAATATCTCTGTAAAATTAAAAAACATTTTGCGGCATTTTAAATACGGAAGAGACGACGGAAGCGCAGCCCTAGCGGCTGCCGAAAACAGCCTCGGAGAGCGCCTTGCCCACGCTTCCCGAAATAAGCAGGTCGGCGCTCGAATCATACTGAGTCGGCGACTTGTTGATGAGCGCCAGCTTGCTTCCCCTGTAATACCTGATAAGGCCCGCTGCAGGATAAACGACGAGAGAGGTTCCTCCGATTATCAGCATGTCCGCTTCTCTGATGTACCTTATCGCCGCCTCAAAGACCTCCGAATCGAGGGGTTCCTCATAAAGCACTACGTCCGGCTTTATGATTTCCCCGCATTCAGGGCATTTCGGCACGCCTTCGGAATTGATTACAAAGTCAAGGCCGAAGAAGCGCCTGCAGCCGACGCAGAAGTTTCTGTGTACGGAGCCGTGCAGCTCCAGCACGTTAACGCTTCCGGCCGCCTGATGCAGCCCGTCTATGTTCTGCGTGACGACCGCGCGGAGCTTTCCTCGCCTTTCAAGCTCTGCGAGGGCGACATGCGCAGAGTTTGGCGCCGCGTCCCTGTAAATCATGAAGTTTTTGTAGTAGTCGTAGAACAGCTCCGGCCTGTTTACAAAAAAGCTGTGGCTCAAAAGCTCCTCTGGTGAAAAGCCGTATTTAGTTTTTGCGGCGTAAAGCCCGCTTTCGCTTCGGAAATCAGGTATATTGCTTTCGGTGGACACTCCCGCGCCGCCGAAGAATACGATGTTGCCGCTTTTATCAATCATTTCTTTCAGAGTCTCGTATGACATACAAACCGACCTTTCGCTTGACGTTAAAAGTATTATAAGTCCTCCCAAAAGGCAAGACAAGCCAAAAAAAAATGAATTTACATATATGAACATAGATGGTACAATATACAAAATTGTATGCGGTTGTACGCTTGTATTATTTTAAATTATGTAAAGGCGGGGGAATATGAAAAAGCTTGGAATTGTGGGCGGGCTTGGTCCGGCATCGACGATCGGCTATTACAGAGAGATAGTTGAGAGATACAGAAAGGAAAATGGCAGCGACCAGTACCCTGAGATAGTTATTGACAGCATGAATATGGGCGAGCTGGTCGGCACAATCGAAAGAGAGGACTATGACAGGGTCGCGTCTTTGCTCCTTGCAAGCATAACGAACCTCAGGAACGCGGGCGCGTCCTTTGCCGCGATAGCCTCCAATTCTCCCCACATCGTTTGGGATATGATAAAAGACCGTTCGCCGGTACCGCTTGTCAGCATCGTAGATGCCGCCTGCGATCAGATAGTGAAGGAAGGCTGCAAGAGGGTTCTTATTTTTGCGACGAAGTTCACTATGAAAAACGGGCTTTACGGCAAAGCACTTACCCAAAGGGGACTTGACTGGGTGCTTCCATGCGAAGAGGATATAGAGATCTTGGGAGATATAATTTACCCGAACCTCGAAAACGGCATAGTGATACCCGAAGACAGGAAAAGAATGATATTCATCGCCGAAAAGTATATTGCGCGTTACCGAGCCGACGCCCTTCTTCTCGGCTGCACCGAGATACCGCTTATGATAAAGCCGGGCGACGTCTCCGTGCCCGTCATAGATACTACCGAGATACATATTCAGAAAATCTGCGAGGAATTGCTGCTCCGGGACTGAAAAGCATACTTGCAGAACCCTTGAGCGGAGCCTCCAAATGGATGCCCCGCTCAAATATTGCATATATTTCATACATTTGCTCAAACGCGCTCGAACAAAAATATATATATTTTTTTATTTACGAGCTACAATTTTTAAAAATTATGTCGAAATAGTAATCAGAAACACAAATAGAGGCAGAGGGTGCGGTATGGTAAAAATCATAATTCTTATGGTATTTTTCCTGTTCAGTCTTATATTGAACATCACGACAATAATACGCTCAAACAGAGCGTATGCCGAGTCCTTGAACAGGATGAATATCAGGTACAGGAGATCGGGTTCGAGGTACATACGGGGCCTTACGGCGGAGCAGATGTGCGCGGCGTATGCCGGCGGAGCCGGAACCGCGCCCAGCCACAACATGGAAGAGCTCTGGGAAGCGTTCGGGAGCCCCGCGCTTGTCAGCGACCTTGCGGTTTTTTCAAAACGCCTGGAATCCCCGCTTTTTCAGTACGCGCTGCTTGATATGAGCAGGGTCATACCCGAAAAAGGCGGTTTGGCGGATGAAAACGAGCCTGAAATGGGCGGAGTGTACGCAGGCGGCATGTACTTCGTCGTAGCAAAGACAGACACCATAATCAGGCTACTCGCGGCCGCGAACAGTTCAGACGACAGGTACGGCGAGAAAGCCGGAGCGCTGCCGGAGCACAGCGGCAGTGCTAATCTCGACGGCGCATTTGGCTTGGCAGACTGGACGGACAGTGATTATGCTTCGGAGCTGACGCTTGGGGAAGCGGACGTTGCGCTGAGCGATGTATGGTTCTGGTTCAAGGCCGGCGATATCTGCCTCGGAGCGCCTCTCTGGGCCGCCTTTGCCGCCGTGCGCAGCCAGCGGGGCGGCCTGCGGGGGCTTGAGAGCATTATGTGCGAGGCCGCGGACTCAAGCTGCGGAAATGCGCAGACGTGCTTTTGCGAGGTATCGGCGGACACGGAAGGAAAAAATAAACTATAATCTGAAACAATGGTTGCCAAAAGAAGAGGCTGGCGTTTCATCTTCCTCCATAAAAACGGGCTCTGGCAAAAAAGCCCGAAGAACAGGGCCGAAGCGTATGCGAAAGCGTGCGCTTCGGCTTTGTTCTTTCGGATATTCGAAGATAATGGAGCATCCTCCGCTCTCAAACCGCTCATCCGGGCGGAGGGCGCCTTAGCCGTCATCGGGCGGCGGGAAGGTATTTTCGCGGACTCTCCTTACGGTTACGGGCTGCGGCAATCTTCCGTTTTGCCGCAGCCCGTTCAGTTACTACTTCTTCTTTTATTTACTTGGAGAGTTGCTGCGGGACATCACTTGAAAATGTATCCGAAAACAATGCAGATAAGACTGGCCAGCACGATAAAGATGATGTTCGTAACAACGCCCTTGGTCCATATAAACTTCTGAGTCATTTCTTTGCGTCCCAGCATTATGGGAGCATAGGCGATAGCCCCGTTCGTAAGGAAGGCGCACATGCCCGAGAGGATGGTCGCAACTCCGAGAATCGTAGCGTTTCCGCCTCCGCTCTTTTGCAGTGTGACGGCTATCGGGATACAAATGGCGTTAATCGTAAAGCTGACCGGCATACCGTTCGTAAAGTTTGTAAATATGGTGGAAACCGCTACGCACAGGAATACAAGCATAGGCCAGCTTGCGTTCTTAAGGACAGGTCCGAGAGCAGTGGCGATTGCGGCTTTAATCCCGAGATCGTCGGACGCGATGGCCGCTCCGCAGATTGTAAAGCAGCCAGCTACCGCGATGATGCCCCACATGGTTCTGGACTGGAGAAGCTTTACGCCGTCGATGAAGGGTTTGCCATCCTTGTCACGCATCATGCTGAGGACGCCGAAAAGCAATATCCATATCCAAATGGTGCCGACCCTGTTGTATAAGGTCGTCAGGTCGGATTTTGCCGGAAGGAACATGCTGATAAGCAGGAATACAATGCCGAAGATCATAAAGCCCAGCAGGGTTTTCTGCCTTCCCGTGAGCTTGAAATCCGAGTCCTTAAGCCCCATTTTTCTTACGTCATACTCCTTGAGCGGAGCAAGGTCGGTTTTCCATACCAGGGGGATAAAGAGCGCGTAAACAATAACGAGGGCGACGACAACAAGGGTGGCGGTTATAAGGTAGGCGGCGTCGTTGAAGACCAGTCCGCTGCTCTTCATGATGCCGCTGATGATCGCAATCGAGGAAAGATGTACGCCCTTGAACGGCAGTATGTAAGCGCCCATTGTCGCGAGGTAGATTCCGAGCAAAAGCTCGCGCTTAAGGTCGCTGTCCTCTTTAATGTCGCACATATCGCAGATGCCGTCCAGAATCGGATACCAGAGCAGGAGCATGGTGGTCGGGCTGCTGACCAGCGCGGAGCAGGCAAGCACGGTGAGAAAAAGCGTGATGATAAGACGCATGGGATGCCCCTGAAGAGCCTTAATCCTGAGCATCTTCCTGCCCAGAACGTTTACGGCGCCGGACTCCGTAACCGCTCCGGTAAGCGCCATTACCCAGATGATCTGCTGAATGGTGGTGTTGCCGAACCAGTTGGATAAGAGCGCCGGACCCGCCATGTAGTTTGTCGTAACCATGGCGAAGAGGCCCATAACCGCGGGCCAGAAGGTTTCGTTGGTATAGATGGTGGCGACAAGCACGCCGAAGAAAATGCCGAGGATGCTCACCCCAGCCGGTTTGATTCCGGCAAACGGCTTCACAACCTGTCCGAAAAAGAACATGAGGAATAAAGATATAAACGTGAAAATGTAGTACTTCACGTTATTCTTTTTCGAGGCAACGGTATCAGGCATAATGTTGATATCCCCCTTAAAAAAATGTATGCCGCAGGAAGTTCTTTTCCGTTTATCCCGGAGCATCTGCCTTCCTGCGCGTCGGTTTAAGTACAATATAACTTGCCTGATGGCGTGCG
This sequence comes from Clostridiales bacterium, assembly GCA_029268065.1. Taxonomy (GTDB): domain Bacteria; phylum Bacillota; class Clostridia; order Oscillospirales; family Oscillospiraceae; genus DUPK01. Next base: position 31,281 of record JAJUHC010000022.1, read on the forward strand.
TAAAGAACTGAATCCGGGCAGGGTGTGACATAATTGCTACGCAAAGTGTTTTTTTGTGTGCATATTCAACAATACTTTTTTTATTTTTTGTAAAAATACACGAATTTTAAGTTTGCTTTGACATTTTTGTATGTTAATAGCTTGGAAAGAATATATTGCTGTGCAATGCAAGCCCGGAGCGGACGCCTCGGTTTGACGAAAAACGAGCGATGCGCCGGAGTTGGCGTCGATCGGCCGAGCCGGAGAAAAAAAGCATATTAAAAAAGCGTCGTCCTTCTAAGAAAAAATTGCAGAATTGAGGGAAGGACACTTCCGCGCCCCGATTGTACGGCTGGGCCTCATATCCTGCAACCGGCAAAGAACAATAAAAAGCCAGCCATACCCGGGCAGGGACCCCGGCATGGCTGGTTTGCTTGATATTCCGTCTGTTGCTAGCAGGCGCGGATTTCCTTTATGTTGAACTCGCGCCCGCAGAGCAATTCGAACTCTTCCGAGCCGCAGGAAGGGCATATTTTGCGCCGCTCGATAAGATTGTATACCTTGCCGCAGCGCCCGCATCTCGCGTTTGCAGGCAGCGTCTCGATTTCCAGCCTCGTGTTCTGCAAAATCGTACCGTCGACAGCGGCGGGATAGCAGGCCACGATGTACTGCGGCACCACAGGAGACAACTCTCCGATTTGAAGCACGATAGCCTCAACCTCGGCGAGCCCGTTCTCGCGGACAATCGCCTCCACCTTCTTTACCACATGGAACATTATCCCAAGCTCGTGCATCCGCTCTCCCCTTTCCGTTTCCGGCGTCAGAAGCTCATTTTGCCCTGCCGCCGCCAATGGACTCCCTGATTTTCTTAGTCGTCATCTTCACCTTGCGCTTTAGAACGTGCTTGATTACAACAGGCTTCAGCTTTTCGTAGCTAACGCCCTCGCCGTTATAGCGCCGCTCAAGGCGGATTGCGTCAAACTTGCACTTTGTAGTGCATTGACCGCAGCCGACGCACAGGTACTGATCCACGATCGTGGCGCCGCAGCCGAGGCAGCGCTCGGTTTCCTTCTTCAGCTGTTCCTCAGTGAAGCAGCCTCGAACATCGCGGAATTCCTTCCCGGCATTGTGCGCCGTCTCGGCGGGCTTTTGCCGGGCCATCCTGTCATAGCCGTCGAACAGAACAGCGCTTTTGTCCAGAGCTTTGTACTCGCGTCTGTCGCGTCCTATAAGCAGGCTTTGGCCTGGCTGCACAAAGCGGTGTATGGATATAGCCGCCTCCTTGCCCTGCGCGATGGCGTCGATCGCGAATTTTGGTCCGGTATATGCGTCGCCTCCGACGAATATGTCCGGCTGCGCGGTCTGCAGGGTCACAGGGTCGGCCTTTGCGGTGTTATTGCGGTTCAGCTCAACGGCGCTCCCGCGAAGCAGCTCTCCCCATTCGATGGCCTGCCCCACGCTGAGAAGCACGTTTTCTGCCGGCACCGTTATCGTTTCTTGCTCGTCATAAACGGGCATAAAACGTTTTTGTTCATCGTATACGGAAAGACACCTTTTGAACTCCACGCCCGCAACCTTGCCGTTTTCAGTAATGATTCTGACCGGTCCCCATCCGTTTTGGATTGAGATCGCCTCCTCCTCGGCCTCCGCAATCTCCTCCTTAAGGGCCGGCATTTCGCCGCGGCTCTCAAGACAGTACATGGAAACCAGAGCTCCGTCGCTCACGCGGGCGGCCGCGCGCGCCACGTCGATAGCCACGTTTCCGCCTCCTATGACAACAACGGCGCCAGAAAGCCGCAGCTTCTCACCCAGGTTGATGCGTCTCAGAAAATCGACTCCGGTATCCACGCCCTCCGCGTCCTCGCCCGGGATTCCTATGCGGCGGCCCGACTGCGCCCCAACCGCGAGGTAAAAGGCCTCATAGCCCTGCGAGCGCAGCTCGTCCAGAGTCAGGTCCCTTCCAACCTCGATACCGGTTTTGATTTCGACGCCGATTTTACGGAGTATCTCTATCTCGGCTTTCACCACGTCCTTTTCAAGTCTGAACGCGGGAATTCCGAGCATGAGCATTCCGCCGGGCTTCTGCTGCTTTTCGAACACGGTAACCCGGTAGCCCTCTGAGGCCAGATAGTATGCGCAGGAAAGTCCTGAAGGCCCCGCCCCTATCACGGCTATTTTTTTGCCGTAATCGTGACGTATTTTGGGTATGTAGCGATGCTGAGAATTCAAATCCTGCTCCGCGATGAACTTTTTGATATCGTCAATCGCCACGGGCTCGTCTATGTTCCCCCGCGTACAGGCGGATTCGCAGCCGTGGGGGCAGATTCGCCCGCACACTGCGGGGAACGGGTTATTCTTTTTAATCAGCTCCAGCGCCTCGGTATATCGTCCCTGTGACGCAAGCTTAATGTAGCCCTGAATGCCTATATGGGCCGGGCACTCGGTCTTGCAGGGGCTTGTGCCGGTTTCAACAACGTCCTTTCGGTTAAACCTGTAATCCGCGTTCCACTTGTCCGGCGTCCATTCGGTATCGCGCGGGGTAACCGTAGTCGTAATATCCTCTACCACCGGCTTGCTTGAGCAGATCTTCTGCCCCAGGCGCGCGGCGTTTACCGGACAATGCTCCACACATTCGCCGCAGGCGACGCACTTGTCCTTGTCAACCTGCGCCACATAATTTGAGCGCACCATATCAACGTTGAGAAACATCTCGGCCGTGCGAAGCGACAGGCATGAGCATCCGCAGCAGTTGCATATAGCGTGGGTCTTGCCGGAGCCGTCCAGATTTGGAATCTGGTGAATCAGACCGTTCTCCTCGGCTCTATGTATGATTTCAAAGGCTTCATCCCTGGTGATTGCCCTGCCTCGGCCAGTACGGATGTAGTATTCGGCCGCGTGACCCATCTGGATGCACATATCCTCCTTCAGATGCCCGCAGCCCTCCCCCATGGCCTCGCGAACGGTGCGGCAGGCGCAGTCCGAAACGGAGAAAACGGTGTTGTCGTTCAAATATTTTGAAACCTCCTCATAGGAAGCCCTGCGCGATTCACCGTCAATTGCGCTCTCAATCGGAATGACGCGCATAAGCCCAACCCCCACGGGAAGCATGCCGGCTGTTTTCGCGCCGCGAACACGTCCGTATTCCTCAAACGCCTCCGCGATCTGGGGATACTTTCGCACATTCGCAAGGTTGTTGGTCATCATTTCCATGATCCCCGGCACCCAGGTATCGTACCAGAACTTGTCCACGCCCTCCTTTGTGTTGACAAAGCAGACGCCGGCGTCGGCAAGCTCCATCAGCAGGCGGGTAGTAAGCTCCAGAGGCTTTCCGCAGAGCTTTGACACCTCCTCGGCGCTTTTGGGCACCCTGAAATCAAGGCAAAGCGCAACCTCCGCCATCTCGTCAGTAACCACCGGCTCCAGAATTTTGTATTCCGGATCCTTCTCCGTAAACGCACCCTTTGAGCCCGGCTTTTTATTGCTCACCTTGTTGGCAAATTCCAGGACCTTTTTCTTAACTGCCATATCGTTGCCCCCTTCGTTTAAATCTGATTATAAAAAACGCTATTCGCCGCGCCACTGACGCACCGACGCGCGCAGCCAATCTGCCCATTCGCCTATCCCCTCTCCGGTTTTAGCCGAGACAGGTATAATTCTGATGTCCGGATTAATCTTTCTCGCACGCTGCGCGCAGGCCTCAAAATCAAAGTCGAATATCCCCGCCGCGTCTATTTTATTAATAATCAGCACGTCCGAAACCGAGAACATCAGCGGATACTTCAGCGGCTTGTCGTCTCCTTCGGGTACGCTCAAAATCATTGCGTTTCTGGACGCGCCGGTATCGAACTCCGCGGGACAGACCAGATTGCCCACATTTTCGAGGATGACGAGGTCCATGTCGTCGGTTCCCAAGCCTTCGAGCCCCTGCTTGGTCATCTCCGCGTCAAGGTGGCACATACCTCCGGTGTGGAGCTGAATCACCTTTGCGCCGGTTTTCGAGATCGTTTTCGCGTCGACGTCTGAATCGATATCGGCCTCCATGACGCCGATGCGCATTTCGTTTCCGAGCGTCTCTATGGTCCTGGTCAGCAGCGTGGTTTTCCCCGCTCCCGGAGATGCCATCAGATTAAGCAAAAAGACTTTTTTGCGGCGCAGCGCTTCCCGAAGCCGCTCCGCCTCACGGTCATTGTCGGCGAAAACGCTTTCCTTGATTTCCAACACTTTAAACGAATCCATTTCAATACAGCCTCTCCTTATACTTGCGGCACGACGTTTACGACAGTCCGATATCCGCATGTTATCATTCCACGCTCTGGTTATACCACAATGAATGTGTTTATATCAATAAAAATTTATCATCTATTACATAAAGTGTCAAGCAAAAGCGCAATTATTCGTAATTCAATACAATTTTTATGCTTGATTTTTATAGTAATAACCTATATAATAAATCTGGTATGTGGTTATACCAATATCAATTCAAAGGGAATGAATGAAATGGAATTTTCAAAGCTGAGCGCACCGACCCTCAAGGAGCTTTTTATAAACGAAGTCGAGGCCAGGATTTTGTCCGGAGCGCTCCCCATAGGCTCCCGCCTGCCGTCGGAGCGTGAACTGGCCGAATCCATGCAGGTGAGCCGCGCCGTCGTCAACGGCGGGATAACGGAGCTTGCGCGCAAAGGCTTTCTCACCGTGAAGCCCCGCGTAGGGGTATTCATCGCCGATTACCGGAGGAACGGAACTGTCGAAACCCTGCTGTCCATTATGAATTACAACCGGGGACAGCTCAGGCGGGAGGAGGTGCGTTCGATACTCGAAATAAAAATGGTCTTGGACCGCCTGGCGGCGCAGCTCGTGATTCCCAAGCTCACCGAGGATGAGCTGAACACCCTGAAAGGCCATCTGAAGGAGCTTGCGGGATGCGAAAACACGGTTAAGGCCGCCGCTGCGGTATTCGAGTTTTATCACGAGCTCGCCCTTATCAGCGGCAACACCCTGCTGCCGCTGATTTACTGTTCCTTCCGGGCGCCAGTCCTGAGTCTCTGGGAACGCTACGGACGCAAATATGGCCTCGAAGCAGTCTACTCAGCCGCGGATAAACTGCTTCGGGCCATTGAGGAGAGGGATGTGGCGGCGGCGATCAGTTACATCGAGAGCACCGTCGGCGACGCAATCAGCGGAGCAAGGGAAATATATGAGGGTTGAATCAATGCCTGACGAATGAGAGAATAATTGAGTAAAGCCTTTTGCCTCCGCAGGCTATCTTTGAGACGCATTCCATTTCATGCGGGGGAACGCAGCTTTTTTGTCTGCCGCTTTATCTTGTCGATCGCCCAGTCATAGTGGCTGCTCGTCGCGCTGACACAATAGCTGCCGATACTGGTTGTGCCGCTCCACTTAAAATGCTGTTTCTCAAACAGCTCCTCATTGGAAAAGCCTTCGATGAGCGCAAGAACATCCTTATGGCTTTGCAGCAGCATTTTCTTTGCAGCCTCATACGGTGTGGATTGATGCTTCTTCCAAAACACCATGTTCATGTCGCCGTATGTTTTCCAGTTGTACGGCTCGGGCAGAAAAGGAATATGATTGCCACTCTGATTTGATGTAACCCAATTCAGCAAGAGCTGATGCCACTCGTACAAATGGATAAGGATATCGCGCAGATTCTTATCACGCTTCCAGTGGGCCCCCTTATCCTTTGGGTCGTCGCCAAATTCTAAAGGCATGCTCAGCTCATCTTCCGTCATGCTTCCGATGAGAGCCCACATTTTATCAAACCGCTCGTTTGAGGCAGCAATTAAATCTGTTTTTGTTGCCGGTCTCGGCATGCTATTTCACTCCTCTTATTTTATGTCGTATCCGGACAAGGCGCCTGACATCATCGAGCACCTGTTCGTCTGTTACATGGATCATCAGCCAGCGCGCCCCCATCACCCTGGCCGCGGTTCTCATCAGCTCTTGCACATGATTTGTAAAGGTCGGCGCAAGAAGCTCCGCTTCAGCTTCCTCCTTAGAGCCTACGGTGACCAGCGCGATAAAAAAACCGGACATCGGATAGAGAGTGCAAAGCGAACGCCCCCCTTTCTTATATTTTACATTCCACCCCGGCTGAGCGCTGCATCCGCTGTATTCATAGCTTGGCTGTACGCCATAGTTTTCACGCAAAAAATCATTCAGGCTCGCCCATAACGGTGTCGCTATGTATTCGGCGATCTGCGTCTCACTCGGCCGCTTGTCCGCGCCAAAAAGCCCTGCCCATTCCATTCTCATCAACTCCTTTTTTAAGTATAACATTATAAGATGACAACATTGTGTCATGTTATAATTTCCTGCTGAATTTTTTCCTTCAAATGCTCCGGGCTGATGATGCAAACATCTTTGCCCAATGATCTTAAAAAGCCGTACAGCCAGTTATCCTCCGGCAGTCTTGCCGTTACGCGAAGCCAGCCGTTGTCGCATTTTTCAATGCAGCCTTCATCAAATTCATCATAGGCTCGATAGGCAGCCTTCGGCGATAAAGCGATGGTGAGCGCTATGAGCGAATCCGATTCCGCTTGCGGGACCTCGATGGGCGGAGGAGAATAGCTGCTTTCGTCAAAGCTTTCATTTGTCATGCTTACATCCAATATGCGGTTTATCTTGAATATCCTATAATCCTGCCTGACGGTGCAGAACGCTTGCAGGTACCATGCTTTTGACTTGAATATCAGCTTAAGCGGATGCACTTTGCGTTCACTTTCTTCACCATATGAACTGACATAACGGAAAGAAATCGCGCGTTTCCCCAAGATGGCATTTTTCAGGATTTCAAACTTGCGCTTATCCGAATCGCCGCTGCCCCAGCGGGAAAAATCAACTTCAATCCAGTTTGCATTCGTCCTGTCGAAAAGATTCTGCAGCTTGTTCAAAACGCGCTTTGTGTCAACGGTGTTCGTGGCTGACAGGCCTTGAAGCGCAAAGAGGATCTGATTTTTGTCATCTTCGCTGAGAACGGCTTTGTTCAATAGAAAGCTGTCCATAATCGAAATGCCGCCGCCCTTGCCTTGCGCGGTATATACAGGGATTCCTGCCGCTGTCAGGGCGTCGATATCTCGAAGAATCGTTCGCTTTGAAACCTCAAAATGCTCGGCAAGTTCCTGTGCCGACATTTTCTTCTTATTGATCAGCAAGTATATAATCTCAAATAGCCGGCCTGTTTGCACTTCATCTCCCCCTCGTCCTTAAGTATACCACCAAAACACGACAATGACATGTCCTGTTATATAATTTATTATTTTTTCTGATTTTTTACCTCAGTTTAACGAACAAAAAATCAACCGTCCGAATCAGCCGAACGATTGATTTTTTGTGGATCATGCCGTCTGTCCTAAGCTCTGACGCCGCACCCTTGCTTTTCCGTTATGCCAAAAAGCGCCTTCCAGGCGTGCCTCCGTGACAAGCTGACCGGACGGCGCCTTTCGGTGCCGTCCGGTTAATGACTGTTTCACAATGCTTACTTGAGGCCGTTTTCGTAGCTCTCAATCATCTTTTTTACCATCTGGCCGCCGATGCTGCCAGCCTGCTTGGATGTGAGGTCGCCGTTATATCCCTGCTTGAGGCTTACGCCGACCTGGCTTGCGGCCTCCATCTTGAATTTATCCAAAGCTGCACGCGCGTTGGGAACAAGAGCCTGATTGTTTCTTGCCATCTTCAATTAACTCCTTGAATATAAATTAGTTTTATATATTGGGGGTCTCCCTTTTATAGCTTTGCCGCAAAAAAAGCTTATATTCAAGTAAATTATGTGCTTTCTTGAAGGCAATTCCAAGGTCTTTTCCGTCGCCATAGTTTTCATTTATATCTTTTACTCCGATGAACGGAATTAAGCATAAAGCTGTGATTTTACATTTTTTTCAAGCGTTTTGAACATGTTGTCTGTAAAATATAGGTTTAAGAGTGCGGCTGTCTTGCATTTTGCGACAAAATGATATATAATTATGCGGTTAGAATGTATTTTTATGGTAATAATTCGCGACTCAGGGGGAATCGGCAGATGTCATCAAAAAGGAAACCGGAAATCAAGCAGAAATCGACTCAAAAAACGCAGGGAAATCCTTTGAAAACCCCGTCTCAGGCCGGTACGGCATCCGTTTATCAGGGCAATGTCTTTCCCTGGGAGCCGATAGCCTTGGGATTGCTGCTGGTTGTAATGCTGGTCATACAGGAATGGGGTCTCAGATACGAAATTCACCTTGTTTTCGCGTTAGGAGCCGCTTTAATTTTCGTCGTTTCTTTTTTGTCCAGAACAAACAGAACGCTTCTGTTCAATAGAATAACCCCGGTATTTCTGATCATACTGGCGCATTGCCTTCTGTTTTTCGCGGGGCTGTTTTACGGCTCCTATTCCAAGTTCGCGCTGCAGCAGTTTTTTCTCAATATCGGCGGCTTTTTTGTATTTGCGTCGCTCTTCATGTGCTTTCTGCGCTCTGACAGGAGCGTCAGTCTGTTCCTCGGCGCTTTTTCCGTCTGCGTCGCCCTCGTTTCGCTGATCAGCATAGAGCTTGCGACCTCCAGATACCTCATCGCCCTGTTCGAAAATCTCGCGAAAATAACCTCGTCGAAGCTTCCGGATAATTTTGCAATTTTTGAAACAAATACGCGTGTCATTACTGTCATCGGAAACCCGAACGTATTCGCCCCCATAGCCCTTCTTGCGACCTTCTCGGCCCTGTGGGACATAGGAAGGGCGGGTTCCCGCCTTAAAAAAGACGCGCTTTCAATGGGTCTTGCCATAATCTGCGGCACAACGTTCGTCCTGTGTTTCAGCATGGGCGCAATGCTTTCGTACATTCCCGCTCTTGCTGCCATTATTCTCTTTAAAAGCAAAGATGAACGCGGCGCCGCGCTTTTTACAAACTTATATTGTCTGCTTGTATCGCTTATCGGCGCCGCAGCCGTTTTTGCGCTGCGCCGGAAGGGGCTGACGCCGCTGCTTTCGGTTCTAGTAATCAGCGCCGTGTTCGCGCTGATATACATATATCTTAAGCCCCTGAAGCTCCCCGTGTTAAAGGTAAAAAACGGCAGGATAAAGATCGTAGCGGTCGTCGCCGCCGTTGTCATAATCGCGGCGCTTTCCCTGTCGCTCCGAGGCTCGTATTCCCTTTCGAAGGGCGGGACCTTCCGCCGGGCCGAGGCATTAAAGCCCGGTGCGTACAAGATCGAGCTGAAGCTGGACAACCCGAAGGCCGATTCGTCCGTTAACGTGTCAATAGACTCCATGAGCTACACGGAGGCGGCGCTGAAGGAAAAAACCTCGCTTGTGTCGGCGACCCTGCGCTCTGGCGAGCCGCTGGAATTCACTGTTCCCTCGTCTTCCGCCGCGGTTTTCTTCCATTTCACGGCAAACTCCGACGTCAAGCTTGAGAGCGTCAGGGTGACGGGAGCGGACTCTGCGCGGCTGCTTTCCCTGCGCTATCTTCTGATTCCCGAGTTTATGGTAAACAGAATGCAGGGCATCTGGGTAAACGACAACGCGATTCAGCGCTTCGTGTTTTTCAGGGACGGAATCAGGCTCGGCTTAAAATCGCCTTTAATCGGACTTGGCGGCGGGGCGTTCGAGGGCGGCATTTTCAGCGTGGTTGACTACAAGTATCAGACCAAGCATACGCATAACGAATACATACAAAGCTTCGTGGACGGAGGAATTTTGGGCCTGGCGCTCTTTGTCCTTCTTACAATATTTATATTCCGCGCGCTTATAAGGGCGCGAAGAAGGAGCGAGGCTTCACCACTTCTTCCCTTCCTGTTTGGGAGCACGGTTTTCATTTTCCTTCATTCTATGCTTGAGGTCGATTTTTCCATGACTGCCTACAAGCTCTCTGCCGCTGCGTTTTTTGCTCTCACGTCCTCGACTTATGAAGAGAAAATAAAGGGAGGAAGACCATTTAACGTTTCAATCAGGGCGCTGGTGCCCCTCGTCTCGGCGGCCGCCTTAATTCTGGCCTTCGGAAGATTGTACGCCGTGAACATTACCTCGAGCAAGGTTACCCTTCAAGCCCTGGAGCGCGCGGCGGTTTACGACCCATTTAACGGAAACGACTATATGCTCTCCTACCTCGTGAATACCAAAGAGCTCAGCGTCCCTCCCGCGCAGGCTAGGGAATACCTGGCAAAGCTTGAAAGCCGTGAGCTCAGCGCCGATTCAGAGTACCTTCTTGCTTACTACTATATGCTCAAGAGCAAGCCCGATTTTGAAAAGGGCGTAAAAACTGCAGAAAGCTATATACACAAAAAGCGGGTCGATCCCGACGTCTGGGACAATATATTCACCATTTACGACTATTACCTGAATACCGCGGCGGGGAAAAACCTTAATATCGATAAGCTGAACGAGTCCACTCTGAGGCTGGGCGCATATCTTTCGGAGCTGAACGGCACTCTGCCGAAGGAGATTACGCCGAAGTACGCGCAGTTCCTCTATATGCAGGCCGCCTCCGCCGCGAAAAACGGCAGCAGGCAGATAGTGGCGGATTCGAGGGTGAGCTGTGACCTGAATCACGACGGGGCAAACGACTATATCGGCAAGCTCTCCGGACAAAGCATAGAGTGGAAGCTGAATACCATTATTCAGCCAAACGGCGTCTACACCTTAAAGGTTTACGCGAAAGAAGGCTCGGCGGTGGATGTGCTCCTTGGCGGGGAACGCTTCGACGCTGTGTACGATGCCTCTAAGGGCTGCTTTGTGACCCGCATATTCTCCCTCGACGCAAAGCTTAAGGATTTGATTGTCAAAACCAGCCAGTACGGCGACGGCGTTTACTTTACTCTTGAGAAGGCGGCTTAAAGGAGATCGGCTTGAAAAAGGTAACCTCACTGAAATCGCATAACTTGTTCGGCCTGCCCGAAATTTGCGCTGTACTACTGATGACAGCTTCGTTTATCGGCGGCACATATGTGGAGCAGGGGCTCTGGGCTTTGCCCGACAGGGTAAATTTCCGCCAGAGCCTGCCGTGGTTTATCATTTTCACTCTCGTCATCATGTATTTCAACAATGCTTTCGATCTGTCGCGCAGGGTTCATCAAATGGCCTTTTCCATGTTTTCGTCCATTGTCATGATAAATCTTTTCATGATGGCCCTGCCGTTTTTCGACGTTCTCTATTACGTCCAGATAACCACCCTCTCCATCATCTTCATTTTAGAGTGCATGAGCATGGGTGTTTGGATACTGCTCTTTCACAATCTGTGGCTCAGGGCAAATCCCCCGCTGTCAACAGCGGTTGTATGCGACGACTATGAGCGCGGAAGGGAAATCGGGACAAAAATAAACAGGCACTCCCATACGAACCGTATAGACGCCGTGCTCTCATACCAAACGAATAACTTTTTTTCGGCGCTGTCACGTTTTGAGTCCGTAATACTCGTACAGCCCCCCTCCGAAGTCAAAAACGAGATAGCTCTTAAATGCTGGGAGGAACAAAAGGAGCTAATAATAGTACCGGATATATTTGAGCTTATCGTAAACAACGCGGGCCTTGTCCAGTTTGACGACCTCATGACCTATAAGGCGAAGTCCATGGGGCTTACCATGAATCAGCGCGTCATAAAAAGGGCTTTTGACATAATATTCTCCTTCCTGGCGCTGCTTTTTCTCAGCCCCGTCATGCTTGTGATCGCTCTCATCGTGAGAAGGGACGGCGGAAAGGCGATTTTTTCGCAGAAAAGAGTAACGCGGGGCGGAAGAATATTCAACCTTTACAAATTCAGGACCATGATACCTGACGCCGAAAAGTATACGGGACCCACGCTCGCGCTGAAGGATGATCCGCGGATAACAAAATGCGGGAAGTGGCTGAGGCAGTCGCGGCTGGACGAGATTCCGCAGTTCTGGAACGTCCTTATCGGAGATATGTCGCTTGTCGGTCCGAGACCCGAAAGGGAGCATTTTATTAACCTCTACATGGAAACGCTTCCCGAATACCAGTACCGCACCAAGGTCAGGGCAGGCATCACCGGGCTTGCGCACGTCCTCGGGAAATACAATACAGCCCCGGAGGAGCGCATAAAGCTGGACCTTACATACATTCAGAACTATTCCTTCTTTCTGGACATCAAAATTATTATCGAGACCGTCAGAATAGTGTTCACAAAGGAATACGCGGAGGGAGTAGAGGCAAAGAAACCGGGCCGCGGCACGGAAGTCTCCGAGGAAGGCGAGCCGCTTTTGGCAATAAACGACGAGCCGGAGCCGCAGAGCCGCCGCAGCACGCACTGACTACATCCAAAGGAGAGCGTAAAATGCCAAAGGTGCTGATTTGCGCTTCGACAGCATCGCATATCAACAATTTCCACCTGCCCTATCTCAGTTATTTCAGCGAAAAAGGCATAGATGTGCATGTGGCCGTGCCGGATCCCGAACGTCTTAAATGCGCATATCGCACGCACGCGATTCCAATGGCAAAGCATTTTCTTTCCCCGAAAAATATCACTGCGGTACGGATGCTTCGAAAGGTCATGCGCGACAATCGCTTTGACCTTGTGTTTACGCACGCGTCGCTTGCCGGCGCGATTGGGCGCGTAGCTCTGCTGCTGGCGGGCAAGGGAACGAGCGCCGTCGTCTGCACGGTTCACGGGTACCTTTTTTGGAATGGCTGCGGAATTGCAAGGAAGGCTGTTTATTACCTGCCCGAGCTGCTTCTCAAGGGCATCACCGACTGCATAATAACCATGAACGATGAAGACGCCGCCACCGCCCGCAAACTGGTAAAAAAGGGCGGACTCTCGGCAAAGGTGTCGGGAATGGGAGTTGATTCCCGGCGCTTTTTCCCCGCCTCGGCGGATGAAAGGCGAAAAGCGAGGGAAACCTTGAATATTCCTTCGGACGCCTTTGTCATGGTTTATGCAGCCGAATTTTCAAAGCGCAAGAACCACATCGAGCTGCTTAAAGCCATGAGGGCAATCGCAACGGATTTTCCGAACACGCTGCTGCTGCTCTGCGGCACGGGCGTTCTTGAAAAAGAGGTAAAAGCCGAGGCCGATCGTCTGGGTATTCGGCAGAATATAAGGTTTATGGGCTGGTGCCCGAATATGGATGAAATATACAGGGCCTGCGATATTTCAATCAGCACCTCGAGGAGCGAAGGGCTTCCATTTAACGTTGTCGAGGCTCAGATGTGTGCTCTTCCCGTCGTTGCCAGCAATATCCGAGGGCATACAGACCTTATTGAGGACGGCGTGAACGGTCTTCTCTACCCTGTCGGGGCTCCGGAAGCGCTCGCAAACGCCGTATCGCGAATCTTCAGGGAGCCGGGACTCTCCCAGGCTCTCGGAACCGCGGCGGTTGTAAGCTCAAAGAAATATGCGCTTGATGTCGCATTTTATGAAAACATAGAAGTATATGAAAAGATGCTGCACAAAAACGGGTCTTATGGGGAGCGAAATCAGTAAAACAAGGGGCACAGCCTGCCTAAGCTGTGCCCCTTGTTTCTCTTCTTTAAAAGACACCCGGAAAGCCGTTTCATACCTTCTCTGCTGAAATGATCGAAACCTCGTAGGCCGTCTTTTCTATTCCCACGCCGTTTTCCACCTTTATGTAGTTTCGGCTCTGAAGTCGTCCCTCGAGCTTTACGGTGGTTCCAACAGACCATTCGCTGGTTTCCGCGGCGGTCTGTCCCCAAGCTATGCACGGCAGATAATCGGAGCGCTCGTAACGCCTGTTCACAGCGAGCATCATGTCGCATATTTCGCGGCCCATAGGCGTCTTTCTGAAATTAGGCTTTTTGCATAGCGTACCGACGAGCGTGACATTGTTTCTGTCCTCCTCGTCGGTAAAGCGTATCTCGTGGGCAAGCACGGTTATTACAAGCTTGCTGCCCGTTCCGCTTTTATTGTTAAACGAGCGAACGTCGCCCTTGACATATATTTTCGTTCCTTCGCTAAGCTCGGTTTTTCTCATGATATCCGCGCTGACGACGACATTAATCCTGTCGGTAGTGCCCGAAAGGCGCTCCACCTCCAACGGGAACACATAATATTCGTCAGTACGGCTTTTGTGAGAAAACTCCGGCATACCGCCCAGAGTGCCGATAAGCTCAATTGAGTTATTTGTCCACAGCTCCTCCACTCTTACCATCCTTTCAAAGGCAACTTCCTGTGGACAGTATATTCAAGGATGTCCCCGCTTATGCAACGGGCGGGAGGGATGAGGCGGAGAAAAAGCGGCGGCGGAAATCTCGGCGGGCTTGAGGGGAAGCCCCGTGACTTCCCTCTCAAGA
>JAJUHC010000023.1 GCA_029268065.1 Clostridiales bacterium
CCTATATGATAAATGTACCGATGTATAGCCCCATTCATATGTCATCAGGATCACATGGTCGACAAGCGCGCCGTGGACGGGGTAATCATGCGCCTCATACAGGATTCCCTGCTGGTCGGCGCTCAGCTTGGGCGCGAGAGCGGTAGAAATCGTATAGCCGAGAGGACGCAGCCTCGCCGATGCCTTTCTTAAGAAATTGTTATAGTTTTCCCTGTCGTAGGGATAGATATATTCGAAGTCGATGTCCAGCCCGAAGTAGCTTTTCTCCTCTAAAGCCCTAGTTACGTTGTCAAGCAGCGTGTTTTGGACCTGTTCATCCGTCAGTATGGTATGCGCAAGGTCGCTGCTGAAGCCCTCGCCCTCCTTGAGGTTTGTGATAACCATCATGGGAGCTACTCCCGCGTCGCGTGCCGCCTGAATAAGCGCTTCATCGTCTATCTGAGGGAGGCTCCCGTCGGCGTTTACCTGATAGCTGAATATGCTGAGATATGTAAGGTAAGGCAAAACGCTTTGAAGCACGGGCGTCCTTATCCCGTGCAGCACATAGCCGTTTACATATATGGTTCCGAGCTTCTCGTCCGCTCTCGGTATGATAACCGTCTGCCCCTCCCGTATATTCGAAGGATCCTTTATCCTGGGATTCGCGCTCAGAAGTTCATTCAGGCTGAGGCCGTGCTTTCGCGCGATCGAGTACATCGAGTCGCCCCGCGAAACAATGTATTCCGAGAGGTCTCCCGGGATTACAAGGGCCTGACCGGTGACAAGCAGCTCGGGATTTACAAGCGCGTTCGCCTCGATAATTTCCTGCGGCGGCACTCCGTATTCTCTCGAAATGCCGTAAACGCTCTCGCCCGGAGATACGATATGAATTATCATTTTTTCACACTCCTGAAATATAATAGGTCAATTTATCTTATGTTTTATAAAATAAATCGTTACGATATTCCAAGGAGCAAAAAACTGCCTCTGGAAGGGTTTTTTCTACGGCCTGCCGTACATTCCCGTATTCGTATCTATAAAAAGCGGAATATGCGGCGGAGCGAAGGTGAACGCCGTAAACGCCGCGGCAAGCAGCGCTATCGCGATTACCGAAAAGCGCAGGGAGCCTCCCCTTATTTTCGCGTGCTTGTAGATATGAAATGCCGTCAGCTGCGCGACCGTTATGCCGAGAAACAGCGAAAATATGTCAATAATGAGTATTTCCACTCCAAACGCTCCGGTATAGGTATAATAAAACGAGGTGATGAAGATAAGCGAGGTGTAAAGCGAGACGGCACATGAAAAAAACCATTTCGCCGCGGAAACGTCGTATCTTTTTGAAATCCTGAAATATTTGATTGTCCACCAGAAAAGAGGAACCCAGAACGCCATCTTCAGATGCTCCCAGACGCTTTCGTTCACGGGGCAGAATATCCCAACTATCGGGCTGCCTCCGGACCAGTCGTATAAAAAATGCGTAATGCTCCCGAGAAAAAACATAAGCGGGACGGCCCCGAGCATCCATCTGAACACGGTCTTGTCTGTCGGTACGGGCTTTTGCGCGCTCATTCCCTCACTTCCTTCCGATACAGAGTATATGTCCGACTTTTTCGAGTATGCAGCCCGTACATAATCTCTCCTTTTGGCGTTTTTGCCCGGCCGCGAATAGTATGAAGTATATAGGCAAGGGAAGGTATAATTCTTATGAGCGGCGGCGTTGTCATATTATTGGCATTCATGGCGCTTTTGGGCTTTGGGGGGTTTGCCCTATTGTTCAAAGGCTATTTTTCGCAGACTCCTGAACTCGATTTGGATAAGGCTATAAAAGAGGCCGGATATGAATACGATCCGAAACAGCATATTTTCTTTTCCCGCATGGACGCATGGCAGAGAGATTACGGCTATTGCAGCCTTTACGATAAGGCGTCCGCTCCTCTGGGGCTTGTTTTCGACTGCGAGCCCGTCCGCTTTGAATATGGCGGCAGGCGGTGGCTGATCGAGTTTTGGAAGGGGCAGTACGGAATGACCACCGGCTGCGAAATAGGCGTATACTATGCGGATAAAACCGCCTCGGAAAGCCCCGAGGACATGTTCTACAAATGCGCGGACGACAAGAATCTGCTGCCAATGGCTCTGGCGCTCAGAAAGAATAATCGCGTCCTCTTCAAAAGGAGCGCCCGTCACTGGTGGCTGACGGGCTTCATCCTGGGCGAATTTTCCGAGCCCCAAGAGCTCTCTATGGACATAGCAGTGACACTTAAGGACAGGGAAATGCTCTCAGCCTTTGAAGCCGGGCTTGCCGGGCTTGGATATAAGGAAACTGATTTCAAAATTATCGGCAACAGCGTGTTCTTCACGCTTTCCACGCCGCGCTCCCCGCAGCCCAGGCTTTATGCAAAGCTGACGAGCCGCCTCTCGCAGTGGCGGAACAGCCTGCTCTGCAAAGTGTACAGGAAGCTGACAAACAACTCTGCGGACATTTATGAGGCCGCCGAAATGATAAGACAGAGGTCCTCATGGCTTTACAAAAGCATCTTTGATATGGGGAAGCCTCTTAAGCTGCTGAAAAAGCGTGAGGTGAAATAAAATGTCCTCGTCGGACCGGATGTCAAGAGCGTATGAGTCGGCTGAAGAAATATCTGTCGGCGACAGGAGCAGAATAGTCATAATGAGCGACTGCCACAGGGGAGACGGCAGCTGGGCGGACACCTTTGCGGGGAACCGGAACCTCTTTCTAGCCGCTCTGGATGATTACGACAGAAAGGGCTTTACCTACATAGAGCTGGGGGACGGCGACGAGCTTTGGGAGAATGGCGGCTTTGCCGAAATCATGTCCGAATACGGGGATATCTTCCGCGTCATGGCGCGGTTTCATTTGGAAGGAAGGCTTTACCTCATTTACGGAAATCACGACATGGTAAAGAGAATTCCCGGGGGCAACGGCAATCCACTTCTCTCAAACAAAGAATTCAGCCGTCTTTTTCCCCGTATCGGCTTTCCCGAGGGCCTTATCCTCAACTACCTTGGAAGCAGGATCTTCCTCACGCACGGGCACCAGGCAGATTTTTTAAACTCAAGGCTATGGAGGCTCTCAAGGTTTCTTGTCCGCAACCTTTGGCGGCGGCTCGAATCCCTCGGCGTGAAGGACCCTACAAGCGCCTCTAAAAACCCGCGGAAAAAAACCGCCGTGGAAAGGGCCCTGATGAAATGGGCAAAAGACAAAAACGTCATGCTCATCGCGGGGCACACGCACAGGGCCGTGTTCCCGGCGCCCGGCAAGGGACTGTATTTCAACGACGGAAGCTGCGTAAACCGCGACTATATTTCAGCGATAGAAATAGAAGGCGGAAATATTTCTCTCGTAAAATGGAGCTTCAAGGTAAGAGAGGGCGGCGCGGTCTATGCAGGGCGCGACGTCAGGAGCAGCGCAAAGCTTCGGGATTACCTTAATCTTAATAGTGTATAGCAAAGCGGGCTTTATAATACCTATGCCTTAAACCCGCAAGAGCTCGGAGCGCAGCTTCTTTAGGCAGTTGTGTTTTCCAATAAATGCTGTATAATAGATAGCATAGCAATAAAAGGTGGTTAAAGTATGCTGCAAGAAAACGGTAAGCCCGAAGCGAAAGCCATACCCGTTATCAAATCCGCGTTATGGATAATCACGGTCGTTGCGCTCACGCTCAGCCTTTCGCTTCTTTTCGCCTCCTGCCAGAAGACGCCCTCCGCCGCGCAGACGCCCGGGGCCGTCATGACGCCGGCTGCCCCGCCCGCCGCAAGCTCTGGAGCTGACAATTCCGGGCCAATCGTATACGAAAATGAAAACCTCGGCTTTTCGCTTGCGTTTCCCGCTGACTGGAAGGACAGGTATGTCGTACAGGAAACAAAGAGCGGGGTAACCGTGTACACGAAAAAGCTGTATGAACATACGAAGTTCAAGGGCATGGGCCGTCTTTTCTCAATCGAGCGGCGCGTGGGCGAGCTGATAAGCCGTGAGGACCTGTCGCTGGCTTCCCCCGTACCCGTAACTTTTTTGCTCAGCGGAAACGGATATACCTACTACGCGCGCAAGCCCTCTGATGTTCAGTATCCCATGCAGGAGGACAAGGAGCTGAGTGACGATTATATTGATATGAGCAGCAAAAAGCAAGAGATATTTAAGAGCTTCAAGCTTCTGGGCACAAAAACCCCGGTGCCGGAAAACGAGGGCTACAAGGTAATGGGATGCATTTTCTTTACCGTCGAAATTCCAGGAGAATGGGATTTAAGGGCTTCAAAAGAAAAAATCCTTGCCTGGGATATCCTTTCTGACGGCGATGTGGCGGGGCGGATCACTCTGATCCCCTATCGCAGCGAAACGCTTGCGAGCGACGACAGCGCGCTGCGGGAGTACATAATGAACGATTATAGTTCTTCAACCTCTAACCAGAACGCGGAGATTGTCTTATACAAGAAGAAGGCCGACCAGGGCATAATGAAAAAAATTAAAGGCAGCTTAAAATTTACGGGCGGCGGGGTTACTTCCGTCGACATACAGTCCATCGCAAACCGCTATCTGGAACTGGGAGGCATAAAAATCTTCGGCAAGATTGACGGCTTCAAGACGGAAAACGGGAAGCTTAGCGGAGTAAGCATCCGTGTGATGAAATATGTAGCGGACGGCAGCGAAAAAGGCTTTCACATTGAAGATTCAAATCAGACGGTCACTTATCCCGCGGAATATCCCGTCTTTGCGCCGCTTGTCGGTCCCGATTACACCTCCCTGGGAACTTACTGCACCGAAGGCGGCGTAGATTTAAGATACTTGGAAAAGGATCATCCGGATTATAAAAACTTCTATTACGATTTTATTATAGGCGACCACATGGTAAAGATGATTATCGCTCATTATGTGCCCTGATTTTTCACCCTTTATTTATACAATATTTCTCCTTGTTTCTTATTGATAATTCATAAACTTAACAATATAAAGCATGTTAAGCGTTGACTTTCCATAATATCTTTATATAATTAAAAACAGATTCCAAAAATGAATTTTTTTAATGTAAGAGGTGTATTATGGATAGGGTAAAATTCAATCCGCAGGAAGAGCTCAAAGTCATCGGCGCTTACAATGTCATGGGCGGAAAAATAGTCAGATTCAACACCCCTGTCGCACCGCGCGAAAACACGCTTGCGCTTTATCGGAGGGAGGTTCCCGTCTGGATGCCCTTCGCCATGGGCGAAATTAATCCTGTCAACACCGAAATATTTCCAGATCACGTCTGCCGCACCGAAAAGGAGGGCAAGGACATCTTCGGCATAGAGTGGGTGTACGTTCCCGCCGTCAAGGGCGGTATTGTGAGACCCGGCGCGCCGACAGTCGTGGATATCAACCGATGGGAGGAATGCGTTACGCTTCCCGACGTGGATTCCTGGGACTGGGAGGGCGCCGGCGCTCAGTTAAAGGAAAAATACGATCCGACTCTTATCACAAAAACAACTATTCTCACCGGCTTTTTTGAAAGGCTTATTTCCTTTATGGACTTTCAATACGCCGCCATGGCGCTCATCGACGACGAGCAGAAGGAAGGGGTTCACCGCCTCTTTAATTACCTCTGCGGGATCTACGAAAAAATGATCGACAACTGCAAGAAGTACTTTAATGTCGAGGTTCTGTGCTTCCACGACGACTGGGGCTCCCAGAGAGACTCCTTCTTCTCCTACGATACCTGCAAGGAAATGATCTTCCCCTACATAAAGAGGATCGTCGATTACATGCACTCCAAGGACATTTACTTTGACTTTCACTGCTGCGGCAAGGTGGAGCGTCTCGTCCCCCTCATGATAGAAGCCGGCATGGATTCCTGGAGCGGGCAGGATATGAACGACAAGTTCGCCCTCCGTGAAAGGTACGGCAACAGGCTTATCATGGCGATAAATCCCGCCGACCTGCCCGCCGACGCGAGCGATGAAGCCTGCTACGCGGCGGCGAAGGCGTTTATTGAGAAATGCGGCAAAACGGGAGGCGTCCAGGCAGCGCTTCGTCCCAGCGCTTCGCCCGCTAAGCTCTTTGAATACGTTTACGCGCTGAGCCGCGAAGCATACAACAGTTGAATTACTGCCCTTGCGTCCCTTCCGCGTCTTCTGGAAGCAATATACGAGTTGCGCAGGCGGCCGGTATATGGTAAAATAACGGCAAACCTTCATTACGGAGAGCACTCAATGAATGAGTCCGACCAGCTGCTTAAAAATCGCTTTTCCGAATTGGCGGGCAGGGCCTTCAGCCGCGGATGCTATGTTTATTCGGATTTTTTGACCGTGTCGGAGCAGGATACGCTGTGCCGCATGGTTTTCGGCAAAGGCTCTGCTCCCTTTACGCTCCATGGCGGTTATGAAACGGCGGAGCGCAGGGTCGCCTGCTTCGGGAGCGAGGAGCTCTGCGGCTACGCCGAGCTCCCTCCCATCGCCTGCATAGAAATCTCCCCTCTTTCTCAGAAGTTTGCCGAAGCCCTCGGCCACAGGGACTTTCTCGGCTCCGTCATCGCTCTGGGCATTAAGAGGAACGTCCTCGGGGACATAGTTGTAAGGGAAAGCCGCGCCTTCTTGTTCTGTCTTGAATCGGTCGCGGCTTATATCGCTGAAAACCTGAAAAAGGTCAGGAACACTCCGGTGGATTGTCGTACTGAGGAAGCTCCCGACCTTGTCGCCGAACTGCCGGAGCCCGTCGGAGTCAACGTCGCGTCCGAGCGCCTCGACTCCCTCGTCGCCGCCGTATACAGGCTCTCCCGCGGCGACAGCCAGCAGCTCATCGCTCAGAAAAAGGTGTTTGTCGACAGCCGTCTCGCAGAAAACCCGAGCTGTTCTCCCAAAGTCGGCGGAATTATTTCCGTAAGGGGCTTCGGGCGCTTTATTTACGAGGGCGTCTCGCGGGAAACCAGAAAGGGCCGCCTCGTGGTCTCCGTCCGTGTGTTTTGAATTTTATGCCGTTCGGCGCGGTATTTCGGCAGCTTGTCGGGAAAATGTTGCGTATGACCGTAAACGGAGTATAATTTTATGTAAAATATTGGACGCGTTGAGAAAGTAGCGGAACATGAATAAAGAAGTCTTAAGACAGAGACTGAAGCAAATATCAAAGTCCCAGACCACCTATGTGCTGCTTTTGTGGCATATGGCGGTGTTGGGATTGCTTT
Organism: Clostridiales bacterium; assembly: GCA_029268065.1. Taxonomy (GTDB): domain Bacteria; phylum Bacillota; class Clostridia; order Oscillospirales; family Oscillospiraceae; genus DUPK01. The sequence goes on from JAJUHC010000023.1 coordinate 7,149, forward strand.
CGTTTTTGAGCCCTCAGCTCTGGGCAGAGTTTTCAGCCGTCTGCGCCCTGTCCTATGTTTTCACGGTGCTGCTTTTTAATTACAAGCAGACCAAGCTCTATACGAGCCTCAATACATACGACAGGATATTCACTCCGGCGATGGAGATCGCGAACAAGGCCCTTCCCTTTTTGCGGACCGGGCTTAATCAGGCCACCGCTGCAAAGGTGGCGGAGATAATTATGGAAATAAGCGGCGTTTCCGCCGTAGCGATAACGGACACGGAAAACGTGCTCGCGTATCTCGGCATAGGCTGCGAACAGCATCCGCCGGGCGGCCCCATCGTGACGCAGGCCACGCTCGACGTGATAAAAACCGGCCAGCTTCGGATACTCAGATACAAAAGCGAGTTCCAGTGCACTAAAAAGGGCTGCAGCTGCCCCCTTGAGTCCGCCGTAATAGCGCCCCTGAAATACAAAGGGCAGATAGCGGGCACCGTAAAGCTTTATCAGACGCAGAGAGGCTATGTTCCCGACTCCTTTGTCAAGCTTGCCCAGGGAATGGCCGAGCTTTTAAGCATGCAGATAGAGCTTGCGGAGATAGATTACCATTCCCACCTCGCGGTCGAAGCAAAGCTCGACGCGCTCCAGGCGCAGATAAACCCACATTTTCTGTTCAATACGCTAAATACCATAGGCGTACTTATACGCACAAATCCCGACCTTGCGAGGGACCTTATGTACAGGTTCGCCTCATACTTCAGGTACTCGCTGAGGGAAAAGGGCCGTTTCGTGACTATAAGCGACGAACTGAAGTTTATACGAAACTACCTCATACTAGAAAAGGCGCGTTTCAGGGAAAAGCTCAATATCATCCAGTGCGTGGATTCGGAGCTGATGGAGCAGGTTATTCCGGTACTCTCACTGCAGCCGCTCATCGAGAACGCCATAAGGCATGGCATAACACCCAAGGAGGGCAGCGGCGTCGTCAGAATTTCCGTCCGCAAGCTGGGCGATGACGAAATTGAGCTCTCGGTGGCCGACGACGGCGTGGGTATCGACCCCGAAATCCTGCCGCGCGTGCTTGAGCCCGGCTTCGGCACCGGCTCCGGAGTCGGGATGAGCAATGTCAACGAGCGCCTCAAAATGATATACGGAGAAAAGTACGGCCTTAGGATAGAAAGCACCCCGGGCAGGGGCACCGAAATCAAGTTTATTATTCCCAAACATTCTGAAGACGCAAGGGGCAATGATTGTGAATCTGAGAGCGCTGATAGTTGACGACGAATACCTCGCAAGGCAGGAGCTGCGTTTTCTGCTTGAGCAGTTCAGCAACATCGAAATAGTCGGCGAGGCGGCAAGCGCCACGGAGGCTCTGAAGCTCGTGCAGGCGCTTGAATACGACGTCCTGTTTCTAGACATTAACCTTCCCGGCATAAACGGAGTCGAGCTTGCGGGGAAGCTCCAGCAGCTTCCGAGAAGACCGGAGGTCATATTCACCACCGCTTATGAAAATTATGCGCTCGAAGCTTTTTCCGTCAACGCCGTGGACTATGTCCTGAAGCCGATTTCAAAGGCCCGTCTCAAGCAGGCTATTGACAAGCTGCAGCACAAAGCGGCGGAAAAAACGTCCCTGTCGCCTTCCAGACCGGCGCCCTTGCCGACGGATAAGGATTCGATGGACATAAGCCGCATAATAGCCGAATCCAGGGACCGGATGGTGCTTGTCGACGTGGAAAAGATCTATTTCGCCTTTGTGAAAAGAGATCTGGTTTTCATTAAAACCTATGACGAGGAGATGCTGACCAGATTTACGCTCAAGGAGCTTGAAGCCAAGCTGAACGGCAAGAATTTTTTCCGCGCGCACAGGAGCTATATCGTAAATATCCACAAGGTCAAGGAGATCCTTCCCTTTTTTAACGGAACCAGCATTCTCGTTATGGAGGACAAGGACAAGAGCGAGGTTCCCGTAAGCCGCAACCAGTCAAAAAAGCTCAGAAAGCTCCTTGGCAGGTAAAGGGCCGGCATTTTGCTCTCCAAGCGGCCTTGATTTACCGCCTCACTACCATTCGCCCCCCGTTTTTGACATGAGAGCGGCGATTTTAACCAATCGGCGGTAAACACATTTATTTTTCAGCGCTCCCGGATTATACTTAATACAATACCACAGAATATTTCTTAAGGGAGGGTGCTAGTATGAAAGTTTATGTCGTCATGGGCATCGATGTAAATGACGTGACATTTATAGACAGGGTTTTTCTTCATAAGGAAGACGCGGATAATTACGTCAGGGAAGCGAATATGCAGGACAGGGCTTTGGTGTTTTATACCAGGGAGCAAACTCTCTGGGGATATTGTGAACAGCCTGCCGCGGTAAAATAGCGGCGCGGGACCGAGCCGTTTCAAGAGCGCATCGCAAGTGCGCTCTTTTTATTTTGTGTTTATTTTTCCCCTCCCGCCTCCGACTGCCTTTATGAGCGGCGCTTCTGCCTCTTTCAGCCCTCAAACGGTCGTTTTTTACGTCCGAGCGTTTAGCGCCTTGGAGATTAAAGCTGATTTGCAGTTTAACCCCTGTTTTTTGCCTGAGGCGCGGTTTTTCTCCGGCTTGCGGAAAATTTGTTCCAAAAGCGGCGGAAAACGGCTATGTTGTAACAAAGTGATATTCGGGGGGACTTTATTATGACATATGCAAAAGCTTCAGCATCCTCTGCGGTGTCGATCTCCGCGTCTGAAGAGCAAAGAATTGTTTTTCCGCCGAAGAGAGTCCAGGAGCGTGCACAAATAAGGGATTACGGGCATTACAGGGAGCTTTACGAGCTTTCAATAAACTATCCTACGGTATTTTGGGCGCTCCAGTCTAGGCTTGTGGACTGGATGAAGCCCTTTCATAAGGTCCTGGGCGGCGGTCTTGAAAACGGCGACCATTCATGGTATGAGGGAGGCAGGCTGAATGCTTCATATAACTGTGCAGACAGGCATGCCGCGACCTGGCGCAGGGACAAGGCGGCCATAATCTGGCAGGGCGAGGACGAAAACGATACCCGTACGCTGACGTATTACGAGCTTTATATTCAGGTCTGCAGATTTGCCAACGTCCTCAAAAAACACGGCGTCCGCAGGGGCGACAGGGTAACTATTTACCTGCCGCTCATACCCGAAGCCGCCGTAGCGATGCTTGCATGCGCGCGCATAGGGGCGGTTCATAACGTCGTATTCGGCGGTTTCAGTGCGGAAAGCCTTGGCGAGAGGATAAGGGACTCCGGATCAAAGCTGCTTATAACTGCGGACGCTGGCAAAAGGCGGGGCGAGCTTATTCCTTTGAAGGAATATGCCGACAGGGCGCTCGAGAGCTGTCCCGAGGTCGAATCCTGCATTGTCGTGCGCCATACGGGAGCGCCGGCCGGCCTTATCGGAGGGCGCGACAGTTGGTGGCACGAGGAGATGCGCCAAGCCGACATTTTTTCCGTCTGTCTGCCGGAGGAGATGGATTCCTGCGATCCTCTTTTCATTCTCTATACCTCCGGCAGCACCGGAAAGCCCAAGGGCGTAGTGCACTCCACCGGCGGCTATCTTGTATACGCGGCGCTTACAACAAGGTATGTTTTCGATATCCGTGACGACGACATATTCTGGTGCACGGCGGATATCGGCTGGATAACGGGGCACTCTTACGTTTTATACGGGCCTCTCCTGCTCGGCGGCACGACGCTTATGTTCGAGGGGCTGCCGAATTACCCGAGACCCGACCGCTTCTGGCAGGTCGCCGAGAAATTCAGGGTCAGTATTTTCTACACTGCGCCGACCGTCATACGCAGCCTGATGAGGGAGAGCGAGGATTGGGTATACAGGCACGACCTCGGAAGCCTCCGGATACTCGGTTCGGTAGGCGAGCCGATAAATCCCGACGTATGGATGTGGTATTACAGGGTCGTGGGAAGGGAGCGCTGCGCGGTCGTGGATACCTACTGGCAGACTGAGACGGGCGGCATAATCGTCGCCCCGCTGCCGGGCGCCATTCCCGCGAAGCCGGGCTCCGCCGCGCTGCCCTTTTTCGGGATAAAGCCAGCGGTCGTCGACAGAGACGGCAGGGAGTGCGAGCCCGGAGGCGCAGGACAGCTTGTAATCGAGGAGCCCTGGCCCGGACTGATGAGTGGCGTATTTGGCGAGCCGGGGCGTTTCAAGCAAAACTATCTCACCGCCTATCCCGGCAAATACTTCACGGGCGACGGCGCCGCCGCGGACGAGGACGGCTACCTCTGGCTGCTTGGCAGGGTCGACGACGTCCTCAACGTCTCCGGACACCGATTGAGCACGGCGGAGATCGAAAGTGCAATAGTAAATCACCCTTCTGTCGCCGAGGCGGCGGTCGTAGGCTTCCCGCACGAGATAAAGGGCGAGGCCGTATGCGCCTACGTTATCGTAAGGAGCGGCGTCAAAGCGGATCAGGAGCTGAAAGATCAAATACGGCAGAGGGTGCGAGGCATAATAGGGCCCATTGCCTGCCCCGATAGGATCCATATTGTCAGAGAGCTGCCGAAAACGCGAAGCGGCAAGATAATGAGACGCGTTTTGAGAAAGATTTCATCCGGAGAATACGAAAACTTCGGGGACCTTGCGGCTCTCTCCGACCCCGGGCTGATAAGCGAGCTTATCGAGGAAGCGGCGGGTGCTTAAAAGAATAGCAACGGGCCGCATGCGTGAATCTCCCGCATGCGGCCTTCAGCTTTTAGCTCATTAATGTTATCGCTCTTTGCAGGTTTCGACGAGCTTGTTTATATAGTCCTTCTCGCTCAGGTACAAAAGGTCGCGGCAAAATTCTATTTCCGGCAATTGCCCCGGGTCAGTATTTCTAAAAACTATATTGAAGTAGTAAAACAGAGGCGCGGGTCTCCTTATTATCACGCATCCGCCCTTTGCGTTTCCGAAGAAAAGGAAGCTCAACAGCTTTTTATAAAAGTCGGGCGGGCAGCCGGAACTCACGCGGCCGGAAAACATTTTGCCGAAGATGCCTCTCTCTGTTTCCTCGAGGCAGCCGATGCCATAGGCCCTGCAAACAAGCGGCCTCACCTCGTAAACCAGGCACCCGCCGTCGCCTTCGGAGTAAAACACACAGGGGAATGGCAGCGTGATTTCGTCCATTTTCAGGAGCTCCTCAAGGGTGATTATTCCCTCAAGCATTTCGGCAACCGCCGGACAGTGCGTTTGGACGCTCTCCCACTGCGCCCTTGCTTTGCTTATTATCCCAAACACCTCGTCCTCGCTCAAATTTCTTGTTAAATAGTCTAAAATCAGCGCATACTCCGCTTCGGAAACGCAAAAGCACCTTCCGGAACAGCCTCCGCAGCTTTTCTCCTGCTGCCGGCGGTTTTCGCTCCGCTGCGGCTTAAGCGCGTCGATATCACGCTGAGCCTTTATGAGCCGCGCCGCCATGCTCTCTTCATTGATTTTTTCATTCATATTTTTTTCCCCCGAAGAATATAATAGTAGTTTGAAACATTGTTCCTCTTCCTTGCCAGCTTTTTTCTGCTTCCTCAAAAATTGCATTAATAATGAAAAACCCAATTGAAAACAATCTATTGTGAGACTTATTTACGGCGGTGTTGCTCTTGCTAAAAAAACTAGGCATCTCATTTCTCACCGCGGCCCTGTTCCTGTCGCTTTGCTTCGGCGCGCACGCGCTCTCGGCGAAGGGATGCGCCCTGGTCGAAGCGGACACCGGACGCCTTATCAAAGGCCAGAATGTGCACGCGAGGCTTCCGATGGCCTCAACCACCAAAATAATGACCGGCCTGCTTGCCTGCGAGTCGGGAAAGCTTGATACGGAATTTACGGTTCCCGCCGAGGCCATTATCGTTGAGGGCTCCTCGATGGGCCTTGTCGCCGGGGAAAGGCTTACCTTGCGCGAGATAACGTACGGACTGCTGCTCGTGTCCGGAAACGACGCCGCGAACGTCATAGCCTATCTTATGTGCGGCTCCATACCCAAATTCGTCGAGCTGATGAACGCCCGCGCGGCAGAGCTTGGGCTTTCCGAAACTCATTTTGACACGCCTTCCGGGCTTGACGGCAAATCTCATTACACAACGGCGCTCGATCTCGCGAGACTGGGCGCAGCCGCCATGAAAAACAAGGATTTTCAGGAAATTGCCTCTACTTATGTAAAGCGCGTACCCTACAACGGCATAAGGGACGGCCGTCTGCTGCGCAATCATAACGAGCTGTTAAAAACCTATGACGGAGCTGTCGGAATAAAAACCGGTTACACAAAAAAAAGCGGCAGGTGCCTCGTTACCTGCGCCGAGCGAAACGGCGTCCGCCTTGTGGCCGCGACACTGAACGGATGGGACGACTGGGGCGACCACAGGACGCTTTTGGATTACGGCTTTAATACTTTGAAGCGGCTGCCGCTTAAAGCTCCTGAGGGCGAGCTCTATGTAAGCGTTTCCGGCGGCACATCGGAAACGCTGCGCTGTTTCGTTCCCGAAACGGCTGAGGCGGCCCTGAGCGCCGAGGAACTCAAACGGGTCCAAACCCTGATTGAACTGCCGGAGAGCATAAGCGCCCCTGTTGACGCAAACCAGAAGGTCGGAGGAGTGACGTACCTCCTTGACGGGTCTGTGCTCGCGAAGTGCGATATCGTGACAGCCGACGCGGTCCCATGCGCGGAGAAAAGAGGCTTCTTTAAGAACATTTTAAGGTTTTTTATTTGCGATGATCATCTTAAATCAAAAAAGACGCCCTGAAGGCGCCTTTTTTATGTCACATCCATTGCCGCAAAATATAATGATACTAAGAATTAAGGCGGCGCAAACCGTCTTGTGAAAGGAGCGGCAAATGGAAACACTGCTTTTAGGCTCGACGGGTCCGAATGTGAAATTGATTCAGAGCCTTCTGAGAAGACTGGGATACGATCCCGGGCCGGTTGACGGTCAGTTCGGAAATCTTACTCGGGAAGCTGTGATGAGCTTCCAGAGGGATTACGGTTTAACGCCGGACGGAATAGTGGGTCCGGAAACCTGGCGCATCATGGAGCGTCTGATTGTCGGGTACGCCACTTATACGGTCCGGCAGGGCGACACGATATATAAGATAGCGAAGAAGTTTTACACGACGCAGAACGCAATACTGACCGCGAACCCCGGGGTGGATCCAAAGCGTCTTTCCATAGGTCAGCGGCTTACCGTACCTTACGGTCTGGACGTCGTGTACACCGACATAGACTACACTTATGAGATTCTTGATCGCCAGATCCGCGGACTTCGGGCAAGATATCCCTTCCTGTCCGTCGGCAGCATAGGGAAAAGCGTTATGGGTAAAAACCTCTTTTACATCAGGCTCGGGAGGGGACCGAACGTGGTGTCCTACAACGCCTCGCATCATGCGAACGAGAGTATAACCACGCCGGTTTTAATGAAGTTCATCGAAAACTTCTCGAGAGCATATTCGGCTGGCGGGAGCCTCCGCGGCTACCGGACCGCCGATATCTGGAACCGCAGCAGCATATACATAATACCAATGGTCAATCCCGACGGAGTCGATCTGGTGAATTACTGGCCCAACTACCCCGACCCGGCTTACGCCGAGGCCGCAAAGCTCAACAAAACCGGTTTGCCGCTTCCGAAGGTCTGGAAGGCGAATATCCGCGGCGTCGATTTAAATTTAAACTATCCCGCCGAATGGGAAAAGGAAAAAGAGGATGAGATTGCGCAGGGCATAACGGGGCCCGGTCCGAGGGATTACGGCGGGGAGGCGCCCTTATCCGAGCCGGAGTCCGCTTCGATGGCGGATTTTACACGAAAGCAGAAGTTCGCCCTGACGATTTCCTATCACACGCAGGGCGAGGTAATATACTACACCTTCAACAACCTCGAGCCTCCCGAATCGACCGCGATAGCAGAGCTTTTTTCGAGAGTCAGCGGTTATGCCATATCGGAGAATCCGTACGAGGCGTCATACGCGGGATACAAGGACTGGTTCATACAGGATTTCAGGGAGCCGGGCTTTACCATAGAGGTTGGGCTCGGGGTAAATCCAATTCCCTCCTCGCAGTTTCCCGAAATATACAACGAGAACGAGGAAATACTGCTGCTGGGCGCCCTCGTTTAGGAAAGGACAAAGGTCCCGCAATCGGCGGGACTTACAGACTGCATGGAAGGCCGCTTTCGGGTGCATCCCGGCAGCGGCCTTTTGTGCGTCCGGGAGGCGGCGCGCTGCTTCCTCCCTTCTCAAAGGCGGAGTCCTCAATTGACGCACGGATATTTACGCAGCTCTCTCTATCCATATATTACAGACCGAATTTTAAAATATTTTTTAATAAATAGTTAACAATTAGCTTGATATTTCTTTTTGAATAAGCTAAAATTACTATTATTTAGTTGTCCGGTTTGAGAATAATATACAGTTTTTCCCTGCCGGCGCCGCAAAATCTTTTGTCATGAAAATATCGACAATCAACAGGAGGAATAGTATGAAAAAGTTCATTAGTGTCGCTTTAGTGCTGGTTTTTGTGCTCAGCCTGTTTGCGGGCTGCGGCTCAAAGACGCCCGCTTCCACCCAACCCGCCACTTCCGCAGCTCCCCAGGGCGGAACCGGAACAATTAAAATAGGAGTCCTCGGCTGCACCAGCGGCGACTATGCCCAGTACGGCAACGCGGTCATCCACGGCGCGCAGCTTTATATCGATAAGGTCAACGCGGCGGGCGGAATCAACGGAAAGAAGATCGAGTATATCATTTATGACGACAAGGGCGACCCCACGGAGGCCGTCAACGCGTATAACCGCCTGGTAGGAAACGGCATCACGGCCCTCCTGGGCTCTGTTCTTTCCGGTGCGACCGCTGCTGTTGTCGGGGAAGCCAACCCGACCAACATGCCTATGATCACCGCTTCCGCCACAGACGCGGGCGTAACCTACAACGCCGACAAAAAGCTCGTATATAAAAACGTTTTCCGCACCTGCTATATTGACCCGTTCCAGGGCCAGAAGATGGCGGATTACGCCTCTCAGAAGCTGAATGCAAAAACAGCCGCGATTATCTTTGAGACCGGCAACGATTACGCCGTAGGCCTTAAGAATGCTTTCATAGCGAAGGCCAAGGCGAACGGCATCACAGTGGTAGCAGAAACCGCCTATTCCAAGGGCGACAAGGACTTCAAGAGCCAGCTCACGAACATCAAGGCAAAGAACCCCGACGTTATCTTCTGCCCGAACTACTATGAGGACGACGGCATGATAGTCACGCAGGCCCGTCAGCTCGGCATCAAGTCCGTATTCATGGGCGGCGACGGATGGGCCAACGTCTACAAGTACGCTTCGGCCGCCGACCTCGAAGGAAGCATATTCTGCTCCTCATACGCCCCCGGATCAACTGATGAAATAAAGAAGTTTGAAGCGGATTTCAAGGCAAAGTACCCGAACGAGACCCCGAACATGTTCTCCGCGCAGGGCTATGACGCCGCGATAGTCCTTCTTGACGCCATCAAGGCTGCCGAGTCCAAGAATCTCAAGGTTGGTTCCGCCGAGTACAAGCAGGCTATAATCGACGGTATGAAGAACACCACCTCCGTCGGCCTTGGCGGAAAGTATAAGTTTGACGAGTATAACAATCCCATTAAGAACGCCGTCATCATCAAGCTCCAGGGCGGAGCCGAAAAGTTCTCGGAAGTATTCTGATCTATAACGCCGAAACATGCTGGGAAAGCGGACTTAGCTCCGCTTTCCTCGGCATTTTTTATTTTTTTTGAATTCTCCCTAAAATAGAGCTAAATTCTTCATATTCTAAATTTTTTGTTGTTATGGCGCCCATGCTGCTGTTATAATGTTTTAAGATTTACGCTTTACGTTTTACTTTCTACGAAAGGATTGAAAAACATGTCCGTCTTTTCAACCATAGTCAGCCAGATATTCAACGGGCTTCAGTCTGGCTCTGTCTACGCCCTGGTTGCACTGGGATACAGCATGGTGTACGGCATAATCATGCTTTTAAACTTCGCCCACGGCGATATTATAATGGTCGGAGCTTACATAGTCTGGATTTTGATGAGCTTTCTTGCCCTTCCCCCTGCGATTGGGGCTGTCGCTGCCGTAGCAGGCTGCACTCTTCTGGGGGTGGCGATAGAAAAGGTCGCCTACGCACCCTTGAGAAAATCGCCGCGTCTGTCCCTGCTTATCACCGCCATCGGAGTTTCCTTTTTCCTGGAAAACGCAGCCCAGCTCGTTATGGGTGCCGGATCGAAGCCCATGCCGACGATAATTAAGGGAACGAATATCGAGATTGGAAGCGCGCACATAAGCTTTGTATCCGTCGTCACGATCATAGTTTCCGTCATTACCATGCTGCTTTTAACGCTTCTCGTTCAAAAGACAAAGATGGGCAAGGCCATGCGTGCCGTATCCGAGGACATGGACTCGGCGAGGCTTATGGGCATAAACATCAACCGCACGATTTCATTTACCTTCGCCGTCGGTTCTGCCCTTGCCGGAATCGCCGCCGTGCTTTACAGCTGTGCCTATCCCCAGGCTTCGCCGACAATGGGTTCAATGCTCGGACTTAAAGCCTTTGTTGCGGCGGTGCTGGGCGGAATCGGCTCCATACCCGGAGCTATGATCGGCGGTTTTGCGATCGGATTGCTTGAGGCGCTTGTCTCCGCCGCCGGGCTTTCGGTCTGGAAGGACGGCGTAGTCTTCGGGATACTAATAATCGTGCTCATCGTGAAACCGACAGGCATCATGGGCAGAAAAATGAATGAAAAGGTATAAGGAGAGAAGCCTGAATGGTTAAGAACAAAAAGGGTATTCCAAGGCTTCTGGCCTACGCGATAAACGCCTTGCTGTTTTTTGTTTTTCTTGGTATATTGAATTCGCTGATAGCTTCTGGGATCTTTTCAAGCTACTATGTAAAAATCCTTATGCTTATCGCGATAAACATAATTCTTGCGGTTTCTCTTAACCTTGCGACCGGCTTCCTCGGCCAGCTTCCGCTGGGCCACGCTGGTTTCATGGCCGTAGGGGCTTACGCATCCGCCATATTCATGAAAGCGACGCCTCTTCCGAACTTTGTGGCTTTCCCGATAGGCCTGATACTGGGCGGTTTGGTCGCCGCCGTCTTTGGCTTTATAATCGGAATTCCGGCCCTGAGGTTAAGAGGCGATTACCTTGCGATCATCACCCTCGGTTTCGGTGAAATAATAAGGGTCGTGCTGCTGAATATAGACAGCGTCCTCGGCTTCAATTTTACCTACGGAGCCTCCAGCCTTAAAAATATTCCCAAAACTACAACCGTTACCAACGCCTTCATATGCGTTTCCATCGTATTGATTATAATACATACCACCATAAAGTCAAAGCACGGAAGGGCCGTGCTGTCCATCCGCGAAAACGAAATAGCGGCGGAGTCCTGCGGTGTAAATACAACCTATTACAAGACAATGGCCTTTGTCATGTCGGCCTTCTTCGCCGGCATGGCCGGCTCTCTCTATGCGGGCTATGTGGGCATTCTGAACCCCTCCGGCTTCGCTTTTATGAAGTCTATCGAGATACTGGTTATGGTGGTGCTGGGCGGTATGGGCTCCATGATCGGCTCCGTAATCTCGGCGACCGCTCTCACGGTGCTGCCGGAGCTTCTCCGTTCCTTCTCGGAATACAGAATGGTCGCCTATTCCCTGCTCCTGATCATAGTTATGATCTTTAAGCCTTCGGGCCTTATGGGAACCTATGACTTCTCGCTTTCCAGGATTATCGGAAAGTGCGGAGATAAAATATCGTCGCATTTGCGCAAGGGAAAAGAGGGTAGGCGCTAATGAAGGATATAAATCAGGCGATAATACCCGAACGGGATAAGGACAAGACTCCGGCGATAGAGTGCATAGGACTCGGCATAGATTTTGGCGGCCTCACCGCAGTCGATAACTTCAATTTTACACTCGGCCGCACCGAGATTGCGGGCCTGATAGGCCCTAACGGCGCCGGAAAGACCACGGTCTTCAATCTCCTTACAAAGGTTTACCAGCCTACGCGGGGGAAAATGCTCCTGCTTGGCAAGGACACCAAGGATCTTACGATTGCGCAGGCGAACAGGGCCGGAATCGCACGCACCTTCCAGAACATCCGCCTTTTTAAGGACCTGAGCGTCATGGATAATGTTCTGATAGGACTGCATAACGAAATACGTTACAGCCTTGCCGAGGCGATTATAAGACTGCCTAGCTTTTGGAGGGCGGAAAAGGTCGCGCGCGAGCGCGCTCTCGACCTGCTTTCGATTTTCGACATGGCCGACATGGCGGAAAAGCAGGCGGGCAGCCTTCCCTACGGCGCGCAGAGAAGGCTTGAAATCGTTCGTGCGCTCGCGACCAATCCCACTCTCCTGCTCCTTGACGAGCCGGCCGCGGGAATGAACCCGTCGGAAACCGGAGAGCTGATGGAGAATATAAGAAAGATACGCGATATGTTCCAGATTTCGATACTCCTAATCGAACACGATATGAATCTTGTAATGGGCATCTGCGAGGGTATCGCCGTTTTGAACTACGGCAGGATCATAGCGAAAGGAACTCCCGATGAGATAAAGTCCGACCCGAACGTCATTGAGGCTTATCTCGGGAAAAAGGGTAACGCAAATGCTTGAAGTCAATAGTATAAATGTTTATTACGGTCCTATCCACGCCATAAAGGATCTTTCCTTTGAGGTAAAGTCCGGCGAGATAGTCGCCCTTATCGGGGCTAACGGCGCGGGGAAATCGACCGTCCTCAAAACCATGTCTGGGCTTTTAAGATCCAAGACCGGAAGCATTGTTTTCGACGGCAAGGACATAAAGAAAACCGAGGCGCACAGGATAGTAAGGGACGGCCTCGCTCAGGTACCCGAGGGGCGCAGGATCTTCCTGCAGATGACCGTGCTTGAAAACCTCGAAATGGGCGCTTATACTCAAAAAACGGTTTCAGACGCGGAGCTTGAGAATATCTTCAAGCTTTTCCCCAGGCTGAAGGAAAGGAGCAAGCAGATTGCCGGCACTCTCTCCGGCGGTGAGCAGCAGATGCTTGCTATGGGTCGCGCTCTGATGAGCAAGCCCAAGCTTCTCATGCTTGACGAGCCCTCCATGGGTCTTGCCCCGTTGATTGTCGAGCAGATTTTTGAGATTATCGAGTCGTTAAACCGCGCCGGAACAACAATACTGCTTGTTGAGCAGAACGCGGGAAAAGCCCTCGAAATCGCGAACAGAGCCTATGTACTTGAAACCGGCGAAATAACCCTTTCAGGAACGGGAGAAGAACTCTCGCAGAGCGACGAGGTAAGAAAAGCCTACCTCGGAGGCTAGAGATCATTTTTAAATTCATGTTTGTCTACAAGCTCGGCCGGCCCTTTTGGGCCGGCCGTGGCGTGTCGAAAAAGTGTTTCGACACGCTTCAAGGGGGTATCCAATACCCCCTTGATACGCGGCTGAAGCCGCGATACCCCCGGTCGCGCACAATTGCGCGGGATAACGTATTTTTCCGGCGTACACGCCGCCGGAAAAATGTTTTTTTGATGTTATATCATTTTTAAATTCATATTTGTCTACAAGCTCGGCCGGCCCTTTTGGGCCGGCCTTTTCACGTAAAGTTATAAGATTACTTTGCCTCGCGGCTGCGGGCCTGAACCGCGGCAGTGTAAAGGGACTGTTCAGCCCTGATTTTTACCCTGATACTTCTTTGATGAACGGAAGCGGTCTGTAACAGCTTTTCCCAAAATCCTTCGTCCTGCTCGTCCCGTCCGGATAAGTCAGGGTTATCCATGATCTGATTTCTCCGCCGTCCATTCCCTCGTGAACGATTTTTTCCGTGCCGGGAGGAAGTAAGGCATTCTTTTTGAGGAGCGTAGGTGCTTTTTCCACTTTTAGCACCTCATGGCTCCATTTGATCTCCGGAGGGGCGGTTTTGCCGTAAAACGCTATGAACAGCTCGTTTCCGATGCCTCGGGCCATAATCAGGACCCTTCCCCCCGTATTGTTTCTGAACCTGAAATCCTTTGCTCCGTAGCTCACCGTAGCGTCCTGCCCGTAAGGCACATAGGGCACGGGCATGCTGTGCGTATGCCTTTCTGCTATTTCGAGGTCGGACAAAACCGCGACGTTGAAAAGAGTGGACGAAACCTTGCACACTCCCCCGCCTATGGTTTTGGCCAGCGTCGTTCCGTGGTATGTCGGGCCTTCGCTGAAGCCCCTTTCAGTCGTGTACGGCCCGGCCTTCCTGTTCTGAGAAAATAGCTCTCCCGGCTCAAGAACTGTGCCGGAAACATAGCTTGCCGCGAGATGCACGTTGTGCTCCTCGCCGGGCAGCGGATCATGAAGCACGGTTCTGTACGCACCCAGCAAAACCGGGCAGCCGTTTTGCTCCTTCGCAGCCAGAAAATCCTCTTCCTTGTCCCACGGCAGCTCACTTACGGGTCCGGAGAGGAGGCTCTCCCTCATAAACGGGTCAAGTCCCGCATCCACGGCTTCAGCCGCGGCGGGTATATAAACGACCGCCGAAAAGCAGACGGACATGCATAAAAATAAGGTTAACAACTTCTTTTTCAAATTCCGCACTCCCGTTTTCTTTTTTCTTATTGTCTCCCGTCCCCAAAAATAAATTCTAAACACGGGCGTTTGGACATAGAAATAAGGAGAAAAGGGGTCAAGCTTATGTTTTATATTCTAGCTCTCATCGGTATGGTCTGCTGGGGCATAGCGCCTATTTTCGCAAAGGTCGGCCTTCGGGGCTTAAGCCCCGTCGTGGGCTTGTCCGTCAGGACCTTTTTTACCGCAGCGGTACTGCTCGTCTGGCTTTTTATTGCCGGATATCTCCCGGAGCTGAAGTCAGTATCCCCAAAAACGCTGCTGTTTCTGATTTTTGAAGCGGTTTTTGCGATGCTCATTGGCGATCTAGCTTATTTTTCGGCGCTGAAGCACGGTTCCGCCTCAATCGTAATGCTGATTATGGCCTGCTCCCCCTTGGTAACCATACTGTGCTCGGTTATTCTTCTTAACGAGAGGCTGACCATAACAAATATTATCGGCGGCTGCCTCGCCGTAATCGGTCTGATTTTAATCATTTAGCAAACCGAATTTGCAGCGCTGAACTTTGGGAGAAGCCCGCGGCCGACCGCGGGCTTCTCCCAAAGTATTTTGCCGGAGATCAATCCTCTTGTTCCAAACGCTATGGCTTAACGGAAAATTCAAAAAAAATCTATTGACACGACTATTTGAATGCGTTATTATGCAATATATTAACCGCTTAATTATTAAGCGCTTATCTGAAAGGAGGGGTTTTGTGCAAATATCCTTAACGGATCTCGGAAAGAGCATTGACCGTGTTGCCATGATGAGGCGCGTATCCATGGGGCGCGTGTTCGGATCGAGAGGGCTGCATTTTGGCCAGCTCCGAATTCTCGAGCACATCATAAACAACGAGGGCTGCACGCAAAACGACATAGCGGAGAAGCTTGACGTTTCTCCGGCTTCGATAGCTCTGTCCACGAAACGTCTTCAAAAAGCCGGGATGCTGAAAAAGAGCGAGGACAACGAAAACAGGCGATGCAACATCCTCACGGTCACGGAAAAGGGGATGGAAACCCTGGAATGCTGCCGCCGGGATCTCGACCTTTTTGACGAAAAGATATTCGATGGCATAAACGAGGATGAACGCATATTTTTGTATGATATTCTGGAGCGTATTATTAAAAACTTTTCCTTTGAAAACGACGATTTTTCCAGTCTTATACAGGAACTGCACAAGCAAAAGAAGGGAAGAAGAAAATGTTAAAAAAGCTGCTCCCTTGTTTGGGGAAATACAAAATCTACGCGATACTTGCGCCTTTTTCGGTAATCATGGAGGTTGCGCTCGACGTGCTGATACCTCTTGTCATGGCAAAAATCATAAATGTCGGGATAAACGGCGGAGGAGGCCTGCCCTACATAATAAGACAGGGCCTGATCATGATATTGCTTGCGTGCCTCGCCATGGCTTTCGGGGCCATATCCGGCAGATTCACGGCTCTCGCCTCGACCGGGTTTGCGAGCGGTTTGCGGACGAAGATATTCAATAAGATACAGGACTTCTCATTCGCAAATATTGACAAGTTCAGTACCGCATCGCTCATTACAAGGCTCACCACCGACATCACCTCCGCGCAGATGGCGGCCATGACCGTTCTTCGCATAGCGGTCCGCGCTCCCGCCCTGCTGATACTCACCTCCGCGATGGCCGTCAGAATAAACGCGTCGCTTTCGGTGGTATTCCTGGTGGCGGTGCCTATCCTGGCCTTGGTTCTTGCTTTTATAATAATTAAGGCCTTTCCGCGTTTCCTCGTTATGCTCGGCAAGACCGACAAAATGAACTCCGATCTTCAAGAAAACCTCATCGCTATCAGGGTAGTAAAGTCCTTTGTAAGGCGCGACTACGAAAACGAGAAGTTTGAATTCTCTGCGACCGAGCTTCAGGACGCCCAAAGGAGGGCGGAAAAGCTCCTGATTCTGAACATGCCCTGCATGCAGCTTGCAATGTATACCTGCATGATAGCCGTCTCCTGGCTGGGCGGAAAGCAGATTGTTTCCGGAAATATGCTCACCGGAGACCTTATGTCCTTCATAAGCTATACCTCTCAGATACTCATGTCGCTTATGATGATCTCCATGTCCTTCGTTATGCTCGTCATGTCCAAGGCATCCCTGACCCGTATTTCTGAGGTGCTGGACGAAATCCCCGACATAAACGACGATGAAGCAGACCCGGAACTGCTCCCCCAGGACGGCTCCATCGTCTTTGAGAACGTTTCCTTCAGCTACGCGAAGGACGGAAATAACCTGACGCTTGAAAACATCAGTCTCGCAATTAAAAGCGGCGAAACTGTGGGCATCATCGGCGGCACGGGCTCCGCAAAGACAACGCTTGTGCAGCTTATTCCAAGACTTTACGACGTATACTCGGGCAGGCTTATTGTAGGCGGGCACGACGTAAAAAAATACAAGCTGAAAACCCTTAGGGACGCGGTGGCCATGGTTCTGCAAAAGAACGAGCTTTTCTCGGGCACAATCCGCGACAATCTTCGCTGGGGCGACAAGGACGCCTCCGAAGATGAAATAGTCGAGGCCTGCAAGGTTGCAGCGGCCCACGGATTTGTGTCCTCCTTCCCCAACGGATACGATACGGACCTCGGGCAGGGCGGCGTTAACGTGTCCGGCGGCCAGAAGCAGCGCCTCTGCATAGCGCGAGCGCTGCTGAAAAGCCCCAAGATACTTATACTTGACGACAGCACCAGCGCGGTGGACACCGCGACCGATCAGTCGATACGCCAGGCTCTGCGCGGCAGCCACAGGGACGTCACAAAGATCATTATCGCTCAGCGCATCGCCTCCGTAATAGACGCCGACAAAATTATAGTTCTGGAGGACGGCAAGATCGACGCCGTCGGCACTCACGAGGAACTGCTCAATACCAATCGCATATATAAAGAGGTCTATGAATCTCAGCAGAAGGGGGTCGCGTAAATGTCCGGCTCAAATTCAGTTCCAATCAGGTCTGCTCCTCTCAACAGGCCTATGGGGCCAAGGGGAGGCCCGGGTCACAGGAGCCTTGAAAAGCCCAAAAACCTCCGAAAGACCCTGATCCGTCTTCTGAAGTACTTCGGTCCCTACAAGCTGCACCTCGTGCTTATTCTGATTACGACGGCGCTGAGCTCACTTGCCGGGGTTGCGGGAACCTACTTCCTCAAGCCGATCATCAATGACCTCACAAAATACATCGGTCATAAATCCCCCGATTTTTCCAGCCTTATTAGAACCCTTTTCATTATGGGAGCCGTTTACGCGGTCGGAGTCGTTTCAACTTACGTATACAACCGGCTGATGCTGATCGTTTCTACCGGCACCATGCGCAACATCCGAATCGATATGTTCAGGCATATGCAGGACCTGCCAATGAGGCATTACGACACGCACACGCACGGCGAGCTTATGAGCCTTTACACCAACGACACCGATACGCTCAGGGAGGCTCTGGGGCGCGGTATTTCCCAGCTGACAACATCGCTTTTCACCGTCTGCGGCGTTTTCGTTATGATGCTTATTCTGAGTCCTCTGCTCACCGTTCTTGTGGTCGTCATGATAATCATTATGACTCTGACGATTAAAAAAATCGGGGGACAAAGTGCCAAATTCTTTTCAAAGCAGCAGCGCGACCTCGGTAAAATTAACGGTTACATTGAGGAGATGATTTCCGGGCAAAAGGTCATAAAGGTTTTCTGCCATGAGGAAGAGACCATTGAGGAATTTGAGAAGCTGAACGAGAACCTGCGCAGCAGCGCCTGCAGCGCGCAGACCTTTTCCGGGATACTGATGCCCATAATGGGCAATCTAGCGTATGTGAACTATGCGATTACGGCCGCCACGGGTGCCTGGCTCGTATTGCTCGGCTACACGGACATAGGCACTATCGCATCCTTCCTGCAATACACACGGTCGTTCTCGCATCCTATAACGATGATTTCGCAGCAGTTCAACACGCTTCTCGGGGCGCTTGCGGGAGCGGAAAGAATTTTTGAAATGCTGGACCTCCCGGCTGAGGAGGATGACGGCTTTGTTACCTTGGTAAACGTCGAGGTCTCGCCGGACGGGACGCTCAAAGAAACCTCGAGGAAGACAGGCGTTTGGGCGTGGAAAAGCCCCGTCGGGGACGGCACATATGTCTATACGCAGGTAAAAGGCGACGTGCGCTTCAACAATGTGACTTTCGGCTATTCACCGGATAAAATAGTGATAAACAACATCTCGCTCTTTGCAAAGCCCGGCCAAAAGATAGCGCTGGTCGGCTCGACGGGGGCCGGTAAAACCACGATAACGAATCTTCTGAACCGTTTCTACGACATTGACCAGGGAGAAATTCTGTACGACGGGATTCCGATCAAAAACATCAGGAAGGACGATCTGCGGCGCAGCCTGGCGATGGTTTTGCAGGATACGCACCTCTTTACCGGCACGGTGAAGGATAACATCAGGTACGGCAAGCTTGACGCGACCGACGAGGAAGTGCTGCGCGCCGCAAAGATTGCGAATGCCGACTTTTTCATATCGCATTTGCCGCACGGCTACGACACGATGCTTACCGGCGACGGCGCAAACCTCAGCCAGGGGCAGCGCCAGCTCATAGCCATTGCAAGAGCCGCAGTCGCGGCGCCCCCCGTCCTCATACTTGATGAGGCCACAAGCTCAATCGACACCAGAACGGAAGCGCTTATCGAGAGCGGCATGAACAAGCTGATGGAGGGCAGGACCGTTTTCGTAATAGCGCACAGGCTCTCGACGGTACGCAACGCGAAGGCCATCATGGTCATGGAAAACGGCGAAATCATAGAGCGCGGCGACCACGATTCCCTGATTGCCGAGCGCGGCAAGTACTATCAGCTTTACACGGGAATGTTTGAGCTGGATTAATACGCAATAAACGCAATAAAGGCAGACGGAAACAGCACCGTCTGCCTTTTTATTCTCATAAATGCTTCGTTCAAATCCTATGCCTGGGTTCTTTCCTTATCAAGCCTTCTGTTGCGGAAGTACAAGGCTATGTCGCAGGAAACCATTATGAGGTTTACTATGTAGAACACAAAAACATAGGTTATATTGTGGGTTATAATCTTTCCCGCCATGCCGAAGACATAGCCAATCCAAATAAGAGAGATGAAAAGCAGGCTCTTGCCCTTGGCGGTCCCGGAGCGGTATGATTTTACGACCGAGAACGGCCAGGATGCGCCGAAGCAGAGCACCATAAGCATTTCCAAAAACTGACCCAATTCAAAAACCTTCCTTCATGTCGTTGAGCGCCCAGAGGTAAAAGGAGGCGACGGTTCCGTAAGGGCTGAAAAGACGGCGGTACTTTTCAAAGTCCTCCCTGTCGAGCTTTTCAAGGCCGTAGAGCCTCGTTATCGCCCTTCGTATCCCGAGGTCGTCGAAGCTCAGAATGTCGGGGCGCCGCATGGAGAATATCATCAGCATCTCGGCGGTCCACCTGCCTATCCCGCGGAGCCTTGAAAGCCGCTCGCAGACCACCTCATCAGACATGCTTTTCAAAGCCTCGGCATCCAACTCGCCGCTTTTGATTTTTTCAGCCGCGTCGCGTATATACGAAGCCTTCCGCATGGACATCCCTACGCCCTGAAGCTCCTCAAGGGGTACGGAAAGCAGCTTTTCGGGCGTAATTTCGCCGAACTTATCGTTCATCCGGCGCCAGACCGTCTCTACGGCTTTCATAGATATCTGCTGGCCCATGATGTTGTAGGCAAGCGCGGCAAAAAGGTCGGGAATGACCTCGTACCTTGGAAAGCCGACCTTTTCGATGAGCCGGCTCATTCTTTCGTCCCTCGATTTCAAGTACTCTATCTCACGCTCGCCGTATTCAAAGCACATGGCCGCGCGCCTTTCCAAATCAAGCAGTCCTTTTTTGACGCTGAGTCCCGCGGCGTAGCCTGAAAGCTCAGCGTTTTTCCCGATGACTCTGTGACAGGGAATCATCACGGCTATCGGGTTCCTGTTGCAGGCCTGCCCCACCGCCCTCGCCGCATCGGGCTTGCCTATCGACTCCGCGACCTGGCCGTAGGAACGGGTTTCACCGTAGGGTATCTCGCAAAGCGCCTGCCACACCGCTTTTTGGAAGCCCGTACCCTCTGGAGCGAGCGGCAAGTCAAAGCTCCTGCGCCTCCCGTCATAATACTCGCGGAGCTCGGCGTATGCGCGCTTAATCAGCGCCGCCTCCCGCCGGGGGACCTCGGGCTCTTCCCCGAAGCTTATGCATTTAATGTGCCCTTCGTCGGCGGTAATGCAAATTCTGCCGAAAGGCGAGTCGTATCCGTATGAATAAAGCACGCCGCATCCACCCTCTTCGTATCCGCAAGCTGACAGCTATTATATATGACGCGGCGGATTTTTTCAAGCTCCGCCTAAAATGTGAAAGGAAGCGCCCGGCAAAAGCCGGGCGCTTCGAATCTTATGCGTCAGATCGCTCTTACCGCTCTAAGCTAAAGCTTAGGGGTTGGGAGTGAATCCGGTGTTCGGTCCGCTGGTCGCCTTGTTGGCGATGTAGACCTGGAGAGCAACGTTGTCGCTGTCCGCAACCACGTATACGGTGTAGTTCTGGAGAACCGCTTCGCGATCCATGAACTCCTGTCCGGAAGCCGCGGTCAGATCCATGTAGACCGTGGAGGAGTTGAGGAGGTAGGTCGCAACTACGGTGTAGTTGGAAACGAGGTCGATGTCCTTCGTATCGTCGATAACGGTCTTAAGGGTTATGGAGCTCTTGTCGATGTAGGCAACGCGCGTTGTGAGCGTTGTCGTTCTCGACGAAGTGTTGAACATATCGACGACCTTTGTGAGGGTCTTCACGGTCTTGCCGTCGGAGTCAAAGCTCTTTACCTTGTAAAGCGTCTTGTTCACATAGCTTGAGTAGGCGCTGTTAAGGATGTCTATGGACTTGGACACTCCGTTGACAAAGGCTGTGAAGGTGTTGACTAGGTCGTTGTTGCTGTTGTAGTACTGGGTCTTGCTGCCGACTGTCGGGATGTAGAAGTAGATGTCCTTGCCGGAGTTCTGGGCGTCGCCGCCAGCATAGAACAGGGCTACGACATAGTAGGAGGAGCCGCTCTGCGAGCCGCCGTTAAGAGCGGACTGAGCGTTGTAGGCGTCGCTCTGGGTTACAACATACATACTGGATCCGCTGTTGAACTGCACGTCGGGGGTGTTCGCCCAGCCGGTGAAGCCGAGGTTGTTGGTCACGTCAACGAACACTGTGTCGGCGGAGGTGAAGTAGCTTGCGTAGGGGTTGGGTCCGCCGCTCGTGAGACCGATCTTCGCGGCGTCGTTGTCAATGTTGAGAACGGTGCCGGAAGCGGGTGCGTAAGCGGAGACGCTCGGCATCCTGTAAACCTTCAGCGAGCCGTCCGAAGCCGTCGTGTAGGCGATCATTGTGTTAGCTCCGATGCCCGCAGCGGCAAGCTGGGTGGAGCTGTTGGCGTCGATATTGGTGGTTACGAAGCTCGAGCTCGGCTTTGTTACGATCTGCTTTACGAGAGCCGAAACCTTGGTGCCGTCGTCCTTGACCATTTCGACGTACTGGCCCTTCGCCGAGAAGCTGTAGCTGTCAACAAAGGTGACCAGACCGAACTTGATGTTCAGCGCGGCGACTGTAGTCTCGTCGATGTAGAAGATGTTGTTGTACTGATCCTTGTAGAAGGTGGCCTGGGTGTTGAGTCCGACGGAGCCGGATCCGTCAACCTTTCCTTCGGCGGCGAGGCCGCAGCCGTCAAGGTTGTAGGAAGCGTCGTGGAGCTTGTAAGCCGTGCCGTCAACGGTTACCGTGTAGGAAACGTTGGGTCCTATCTGTGACGCCTTGACTCCGCCGACGGTGCCGGTGAAGGAGGAGGACTTCTCAACATAGATCTTGCCGTTCGGATCGATGAAGGCGAGGATGATGTCGCCTATCTTGAGGGTGGCCTTGCTGCCGTCCTCGAGGTTTACGGCCTTTGAGGCGTCATAGGTGGAAATCGTGGAGCCGTTTGTGAGATCCTTCAGGGTAACCGTGCTGCTGGTGGTGTTGGTTACCTTGTAGGGCTTGGAGGTGAAGTACTTGATGTAGTCGCAGGTGCCGTCGCCGTTGTAGTCGATGAACTGGGTTACCCAGCCGGTGCCTGCGCTGAAGTAGTTGTAGTTGTTGGCGGTGTCCTTAAGAAGGAGCTGATACCTGTATGCCGAGGAGTTGCCGGCTGTCGTACCGGTATTGCTGTGATCATCGTTGCTTACGAGGCTGTAGTTAGCAACTATCTTTGTCTTGTAGTTCGTATAATAGGTATTTGTTCTGTTGGAGTAGCCGTCAAGAGCTCCGGGAGTGATATTGGTCACGGTGAGATCCGTGTCAAGGGTCATGCCGGTGGTGGAATCCTTGATCTTGCCGCCCGCTGTGGTCGTGTAGGACTTGCTGTAATCGGTTACCACGATGTCGCCGACAAGGGTCTTCTTGCTTGCGCCGGCAACGGCGCTGGTCTGATAAGCGAATCTTACGGACTGACCGAGCATGGCGCCCGTGGTGTTGTCCTTATCGAAGGTGATGGTGGCGCCGAGTGTGCCGTCGGAGTTGAACTCCTTGATGGTCACTACGCCGTCGGTCGCCGGCACTCCGCCTACAGTGGAGATGTCGCCGTAGGCGTTCTTGACAAGGAGGCCTTCCTTAAGAACGACGTTGAAGTAAATGGTGAGCGGGGTCTGAGTCGTGCTGCGGACAACCTTGTTGCCGACCGTGCCGGCCGTGTCATAGGAAACGACATAAGCGAGGGTGGCGTTCCAGATGATCTGAGCGGCTTCCTCTCTCTTAAGGAGGTTGGAGGTCGTGAACTTGACAAGCTTGTTGTAGAGGCCGTTGGTGTTCGCAAGAGCGTCGGTCTTGAACGCCCAGTTGGGGCCTACAAGTCCTTCGTACTGTGCGTTGTAGCCGAGAACCGTGAGCAGGATCTTCGCAGCCTGCTGGCCGGTGATCGTGTCGTTCGGGCCGAAGGTTCCGTCGCCGTAGCCGGAGATGTATCCGAGGCTTACGAGGAACTCGATGTAGCTAGCCGCCCAGTGGCCCTTCGTATCCGTGAAGCTGGTCACGCCGGAAGCGGCGAGGGAGGGCTCTGTTCCGCCGTTGAGGACGAAGCAGACGAGCTTTGCAAATTCTGCGCGGGTGATGGGATCTGTGGGTCTCAGATTGTATGTACCGTCGTCGTTTTTCTCGCCGTTAAGTACACCCAAGGTGGAGAGCCACTGAACCGCTTCTTTGTAGGTTACGGACGATTCGTCTTTGTAGACTCTAGCGCTGGCGCCAACGGCGAGCAGGCTGAAGCAAAGAGCGACGGCCAGAACCAGGGAAAGGGTTCTCTTAAGGTTCTTCATGCGTTTTCCTCCTAATAAAATTTTGATCTTTCGATCATTCTTATGTATAAACATCCCGCGGATGATTATACCTGTACCGGAAAAACCAAGGCACTGCGCCTTGCAGGTCAAATATACCTCCCCCGCGCCCCCTCTGTCAACAGTTCCGGGGCAACTGTAACACAACTGTAACATAATCCGGAATCGCCCTGCGGAAGACATAAATTCCTTCTTTATTTAGTGTAAAAAGCATGTGTGTTTACAATAAATTCATAGCCTTTCTATTGACAATACGCAAAACCGATGCTAAATTATGCTTAGCACTCTCGACGTAAGAGTGCTAGCAGCCCATATGACGCGAGTGCCAGGTGAGGGGTGAAGCCATGAATATAAGCGAGCGCAAAAAGCAGATACTTAAATCGATAGTGGAAAATTATATTGAAACGGCGGAGCCCGTCGGTTCCCGCGCGATAAGCGAGGGGCTGGGGCTTTCCTCCGCCACCATCAGAAACGAGATGGCCGAAATGACGAGCCTCGGGCTCCTTGAACAGCCTCATACCTCGGCTGGGCGCATACCGACCTCCCTCGGCTACCGGATTTATGTAAACGAGCTTATGCGGAGCCATATGCTGACGATATCCGAGACCGAGGAGATCAATAAATCGCTCAAAATAAGGATGGAGCAGCTCGACAAGGCCATTTCCGACGCCGGAAGGCTCGTGTCCGAGCTTACGAATTATCCGGCCTACGCGCTTGCCGCCGTGAACACCCCGGTTACCGTAAGGCGCTTCGACTTTATACAGGTCGATCCCAGGACTCTCATAGTCGTTCTGATGCTGTCGAACAGCACGGTGAAAAACAGGCTTATGAACCTCACAAGGCCCCTTGACGAGGGCTTTCTGCTGAAGCTCGGAGCCGTTTTCAACGCCAACTTCACGAACTGCCCGGAGAGCGAGATGGACTCCACCCTCATTTCATCCGTGGAAAGGGCGACGGGGGACATATACGGGATATCGGCGTCGATTGCCAGCTTTGCGATACGGGCGCTGAGCGAAACGGAGAACAAAAAAGCTTTTGTCGCCGGCGCCTCGCACATACTCGAGCATCCGGAATACCGCGACTGGGAAAAGGCGCACAGGCTTATGAATTACCTTTCCGAAAGCGAAAACGTTTTTCGCCTGCCGGTTCCCGAGGATAATTCCGACGTGAAAATACTGATAGGCTCGGAAAACGTGGCCGAGGAGCTCAAGGACTCCAGTGTCGTGGTCGCAAAATATGAGCTTGGAGCCGGCGTGGAGGGGCTTCTCGGCGTCGTGGGTCCGACACGTATGGACTACGCCAAGGTTGCGGCCAGCCTTTCGTATATAGCCAAGGGCATGAAGGCGCTTGTCGATGGCAAGGAAAATCACTTGCCGGTTCTCGGAAACGAAAAATCCGCAGATGAATAACTGATAAGGAGCAGGAATCCATGTCTAAAAAGAAAGAACACGAATTCAACGAGGCGTCGGGCAAAGACGAGGTTAACGGCGCGGCGAAGGCCGAGGGAGACGCCGAAAATCCTGAGTTTGAAATGCAGCCCGACCCCGCCGAGGCCTTGAGGGCAGAGCTCGCCGCGGAGAAGGAACGCTACCTGAGGCTGGCCGCGGAGTACGACAACTACCGCAAAAGGAGTCAGAAGGAGCGGGAGGCCATCTTCTCCGATGTAAAGGCGGATACCATTACAAGGATTCTGCCGATATACGACAATTTGTGCCGCGCGCTGGCCATCCCCTGTGCGGACGAAGCCTTTTACAAGGGCGTGGAAATGATAATGAATCAGGTTGTGGAGGCTTTTGATAAGCTCGGCATCAAAAAAATCCCGGCCGTAGGCGAAAGGTTCGACCCCTCGCTGCACAACGCCGTTGTCCATGTTGAGGACGACTCACTGGGCGAATCCGTCATAGTCGAGGAATTCCAGGCAGGATTTACGGTGGGCGAAAAGGTTATCAGGTTCTCTATGGTCAAGGTGGCCAACTGAAATATAACACACTATAACACAACGATATCACACATTCATCTATATGGGAGGATAAAATAATATGGGAAAAATTATCGGAATAGATTTGGGTACGACCAACTCCTGCGTCGCCGTCATGGAAGGCGGCGAGCCGGTAGTAATACCTAACGCTGAAGGCAACAGGACCACCCCGTCGGTGGTTGCTTTCTCGAAAACGGGCGAGCGCATGGTGGGTCATGTCGCAAAGCGCCAGGCCATCACGAACCCCGACAGGACCGTAATCTCGATAAAGCGCGAGATGGGCAGCGATTACAAGGTCACCGTCGACGACAAGCGCTACACCCCGCAGGAAATATCGGCAATGATCCTTCAGAAGCTGAAGGCGGACGCCGAGGCCTATCTCGGGACAAAGGTTACGGAGGCGGTCATCACCGTCCCGGCTTACTTTACCGACAGCCAGCGCCAGGCCACAAAGGACGCGGGGCGGATAGCTGGCCTTGACGTAAAGCGCATCATCAACGAGCCGACGGCGGCGGCCCTCGCATACGGTCTTGACAAGGAGTCCGAGCAGAAGATAATGGTCTACGATCTCGGCGGCGGCACCTTTGACGTATCCGTGCTTGAAATAGGCGACGGAGTCATCGAGGTTCTCGCCACCGCGGGCAACAACCGTCTCGGCGGCGACGATTTTGACGAGTGCGTCGTAAAATATCTGCTCAGCGAGTTCAAAAACTCGAACGGCGTGGATCTTTCTACGGACCGCGTAGCCATGCAGAGGCTTCGCGAGGCCGCCGAAAAAGCAAAGATAGAGCTTTCGGGCGTCATGTCCACGAATATAAACCTTCCCTATATAACGGCGGACGCCTCCGGCCCGAAGCACCTCGACATCACGCTCACCAGGGCGAAGTTCAACGAGCTCACGAGCCATCTTGTCGAAAAGACGATCGGACCTGTAAATCAGGCGCTCTCCGACAGCGGCCTCTCCGCCGGCCAGCTCTCCAAAGTCCTTCTGGTAGGCGGCTCCACGCGTATTCCGGCGGTTCAGGAGGCGGTAAAGAAGCTCATCGGGAAGGACCCCTTCCGCGGCATAAACCCCGACGAATGCGTAGCGGTGGGTGCGGCCATCCAGGGCGGCGTACTTGGCGGCGACGTTGAAGGCATCCTGCTTCTCGATGTAACCCCCCTGTCGCTGGGCATCGAGACGCTCGGAGGAGTTTTCACAAAGCTCATTGAGCGCAACACCACCATACCGACGAAAAAGAGCCAGGTTTTCTCGACGGCAGCGGACAACCAGACCTCGGTCGAGGTCAACGTGCTCCAGGGCGAGCGCGAGATGGCGGCTCAGAACAAGTCGCTCGGTCGTTTCCATCTCGACGGCATCGCGCCCGCGCGCCGCGGAGTGCCGCAGATCGAGGTAACCTTCGACATTGACGCCAACGGCATTGTGAATGTTTCGGCAAAGGATCTCGGAACCGGCAAGGAACAGCATATCACCATAACCTCCTCCACGAACCTCAGCAAGGAGGATATCGAAAAAGCCGTGCGCGAGGCCGAAAAATACGCGGCCGAGGACAAGAAGCGCAAGGAAGAGGTGGACACCCGCAACCACGCGGACCAGATGGTTTACCAGTCCGAGAAAACCCTCGCCGATATGGGCGACAAAATAAGCGCCGACGACAGGAAAACGATAGAGGACGCTATTTCCAAGGTCAAGACGGCGCTTTCCGGCACCGACACCGCAAGCATCAAAAGCGCCGCGGATGAACTGCAGAAGGCGTTTTACGCGGTCAGCGAAAAGCTCTATTCCCAGGCCGGCGGGCAGGCTCAGGGCGGCGCGGGATACGATCCGGGCGCAGGCGGCTCCGGTCAGCAGGGCGGGCAGTATTACGACGCCGATTACGAGGTAGTTGACGACGACAAGAAATAGACCCGCGTTTTCCCGCGCGGGCGCGTGAAGCAAGGCTTTGCGGGCGGAAATCGCCCGCAAAACCTCGTTTTGTCAAGGGCATTTCCGCCTTTAGCTATTTGCTTTTATGTCCGATATAATTAACGTGAGCGAGTAATCGAAGCATTCAATCATCCCTGGCCTTATGTGCGGGAAAAATGCGGCATTGAGGAGACATATCGATGGCAGACCAAAATAAACGAGATTATTACGAGGTGCTCGGGCTAAGCAAAAACGCCTCCGACGAGGAAATAAAAAAGGCGTTCCGGAAGCTGGCTAAGGAAAATCACCCCGACCTGCACCCGAACGACAAGGGAGCGGAGGCGCGGTTCAAGGAGATAAACGAGGCCTACGAGGTGCTTTCCGACAAGGATAAGAAGGCCCGCTACGACCAGTACGGGCACGCGGGCGTCGATCCCAACTTTGGCGCGGGCCCCGGCTTTGGGGACTTCGGCGATATGGGCTTCGATTTCGGCAGCATATTTGATTCGATTTTCGGAAATGCGGGCGGGGGCAGAAGCAGGACCGCCCCCCAAAAGGGCGACAACATCCGCGTAAGCGTAACCTTGTCCTTCGAGGAGGCTGCTTTTGGCTGCGAGAAGGACGTTTCGGTAGGCAGAATCGAGGACTGTCCGGATTGCGGGGCCACAGGCGCCGAACCCGGCACCACCCCGGAGCTGTGCTCCCAGTGCAACGGCACCGGCACCGTGCGCACGCAGCAGAGGACTGTGCTTGGCATGATATCCTCGTCCGCCCCCTGCCAGAGATGCGGCGGCACCGGCAAAATAATACATCAGCCCTGCAAGACCTGCAAAGGTAAGGGAAAGGTCAAACGTCAGAAGACCATTAAGGTGAAAATACCCGCGGGGATAGACAACGGTCAGGCCGTGTCCATGCGCGGTCAGGGACATGCGGGCTTCAACGGAGGTCCCCCCGGCGACCTTCTGATATCCGTAAACATAAGAGCCCATGCGCTTTTCGAGCGAGACGGCACCAGCGTGCTCTGCGAGATACCCATAAGCTTTGTTCAGGCCGCGCTCGGAGCGGAGCTTGAGGTTCCGACGCTTGACGGAAAGGTCAAGTACTCAATCCCCGAAGGCACGCAGACCGGCACGGTCTTCCGTCTCAAGGGCAAGGGCATACCGAACCTCGGCGGATTGGGGAGGGGCGACCAGTTTGTTACGGTTGTCGTGGAAACGCCGCGCAACCTGACCAGGGAGCAAAAGGAGCTGCTCATGGAATTCGGCGGCCTTGAAGAAAAGGGTTTCTTTAAGAAAAAGAAAAAATGAAATCCCCCGGATTTTTCGATATTAAGCGCTTTGGCCACACAGCCAAAGCGCTTTTTAAACATAAATTCACAGTTCTTTACTCATAACCGCACAACCTATGTTTGCGAAGCCGGCAAGCCTGACGGTGTAAAGCAGCTCCGCTTTACGCATATTCTGGGGGGTCTTTTCACCTTCGGTTCCAAAAGTTTCAGCCTTCGCCGGTGAATACGCCGGCGAGGCCGCCGGATGCGACGGCGACAGCAAGCCTGGGATATAGATTTCGGGCCGTCTCTTCCAGGTAGAAAACCTCCTCGCGCTCAGTGATATTCAGTTCCGCGCATACTCTCCGGGCCGCGGACAGGAGCTTTTGAACGGCGCAGTCCCTCGGCAGGCCCCTGAATTCATTATAAAGCTCAGACCGGTCCTTTTCGCTTACCGAAAGCGCCCGGATATCGCCTTTCACAACAGCCAGACCGCATGCGTTTACCGCCAAAGGCTCGTAAAGGTTTACAAGGAGTTCTTTGTAATGGGGACTGAACGACCGCAGGACTTTCCCAATGTTTCCCGCATTAAAACGCCCGCAGAAGTCATTCTCTATTATTATACGGCGCAGATATTCGTTTATATATTCCACCCCGATAAGCCCGTCCGGCAGGTTATGGCAAAGCTGATAGTCAATGCTGCAAGGAATTTCGTGGGCGAAAAAACGACTGTCATACTTTTCAAAAAATCGTCCGAGGTTGCGCAGAGTGTCCGCATATGAAATATTTTGGACCGCGGGCGCGCTCTCGAGCGCTCTTTTGTACAGCGCCCGTCCTTTATCAAGCTCCCTTTCAATCGCGGCTCTTCCCGTTCTGAACGCCTCGTCAATATCCCCGTATTTCAGATCTGACAAGCTTGCGCCGCCGGATTTCAATAGCACCCTGAACGTGAAGCAAACGGATTTGAGAAGCTCCTCCGCCAGCTCTACCGGCACGGAGCTGCTGTCGCCCATGGTATATCTTTCAACCTGCTCGGGAAGAAGGCATAGAATCCGGTTATAAGCTTCGTAAATTTCCCACTGAGGAAGGACTTCCCCGCCGCCGCTTAAGATTGGCGCCGAAAAGGCCGTGCATTTTTCTTCCATTATACCTCCTAAAATAAATCGTCCCCGTCAGTTTCAAGACCGTACCTGGTATTTCGGCAAAGCTCCTCCAGCGTGGTCCCGCTCAGATACTCGAGCGAGCCCTGACACCGTCCGTCAAAGCTGCGTTTCATAAACGAGATAAGCTCGTCGTCCGGTATCCGATCCTGCGATTCGTTTTTGAAATAGTAAAACGAGTCCTGAAGCTCGATAATCGTTTCCTCGTAATTGTCCTGCGTAATATAAGGAGAATCACAAAATTCCGCTATCAGCTTTTTCAATATCCCTTTTTTGAATTCAACGCGTCCGGTATTCCTCAGCGCCTCGAATCTTCTTGCCGCGAGCTCCCGTATCTGTGTATCCGACAGGTACAGGCCGTAATTCACAGTAAAATCGTTGCACTCTCTCAGCTCCGAAATCGTCAGGCTTTTCTCAAGCTCCGCCATGCCCAGTTCAAAACTGTTCCCCATATGCCCACCTCCGGCTCAAGAATATGCCTTAATCGCAGTCATTACAAGACTTGAATTTTCTCCCGATTTGTGGTAATATAAGAATGTAAAAAATACAAAAAACGGGCGTCCCGAAGCTTCGGGACGCCCCTTTTATACTAAACGCCTTCGCGAGAGCCGCCGGCGCACAGCTCGAGTCACGACAAAGCCTGCGCCCTAAATCCTCTTTCTTCTGGACTTGAGCAGATTGTAAATAATATCGTTTATAATGACCATGCCGAGCATCGACTTATCTTCATCCGTTACCGGCACCGCCAGGAGGTTATACCTCGCTACGATATCGTTTATTGAGTCTATCTTATCGATATCTCGAACGTAAACAATGTCCGTTTTCATGATATCGCGCAGCTTTGTTTCCGGTCTTGCCACGACGATATCACGCAGCGACACGGTCGCCTCGAGCTTTCCCTCGTCGTTGACTATATAGAGATAGTATATCGTGTCGCTTTCCGGCTTTGTTTCACGGAGGATATTAAGGGTCTCCTCAACCGTGTAGTGGTCTTTGAAGGAAACGTAGTCGGTGGTCATAAGGCTGCCGACCTCGTTGTCCTCATATTCCATAAGCTCTCTTACTTCGTTTGAGGCCTCGTTTTCCATCTCGTTGAGCAGCTCTTCGGCCTTTTCTTCGCTGACGTCGTCAAGAATATCGGCGACCTCGTCGGCCGGCATGGTTTCGAGCAGATCCGCCATCATTTCGGTAGGCATGCTCTCAAGCAGGTTCTCTCTGGCGTCGCTGTCCATTTCCTCGAGCACGTCGGCGGCCTTCTCGCTGTCCAGGGCGCTGAAGACCTGAAGTCTTGTGTTGCGGTCCATATCCTCGAGTATATCCGCCAGATCCGAAGGGTGAAGCTTGTTGAGGCTTGAGTTTTCCTTTTTCAGCTTGATCCCGGCATGGCCGAAATTAATAGCCTCGACGTCGTCCCACAGGATAAGATGGCTCGGAACGGCAGTTCCGAAGGGTTTGAGAAGCGCGGAGATCATCCCTTCCACTCCGAGTCTGCGCAGAAAGCCCTCCGTGCCCACATCGGTGGCTATGACATATGTGCCGTTTGCCATCACCGCGAGCCTGATATCGTTGACGCGCACAAGCTTGCGCACGTTGACATCGACTATCTGCCTGTCAAGCACGTTTTCACCGAGCCGCATGGTGTTAAGCCCCTCGACCGAAAACGGCTTCAAGCCTTCGCATGCGATTACAAGCCTGTTTCCGGGCTTTGAAACCGTAATGCAGTCTATATCGACGGTCCTCTGTTCGCCGTTTATTTCGAGGAGCGCGGCGATGACCTTCGGACGCGAATATTCCATGTCCGCAATAAGGTCCTTCAGTTTACCGACAAGGCCGCCGTTTGAGTCGCGTACTTTTTTGCCGACCACCTGACTGAAATAATACATTGATACCAGATGCATCTTCAACCCTCCTTTTCCTTAAGGAATAAGACATTTTTAAATACAAACCGTACCGGGCGCCGGGGACCTGCGACGACGCGCTCAGCCTCTCTGTAATAAGCGTCTTTTCTTCCCTTACAGATTATTTCGATGAGCCCCCGGCGGTGCATACCAAAATGCCTGTCCGACAATAATACGCTGCGTCGCTTGCTGTAATGCGCCAATATATTCTGCGCCAAAAGCGTTTATACGAAACAGCGGGGCGCCGCAAAGTAAAGCGCGTATTTGCGCAAAAGCAAAAAAACCGCAGCAGAACAACTGCCGCGGCTGACAAAAAAATTCTCAGAAATCAACGGCAGGAAAACATATCAAATTCGGTATTAGTTTTAAAGCTTTTTTGCGCGGGTATTCGGTCAGCGTCCATTCTGCCAGCACATCTCCCGGGAAAATAAAAGTTTTTACCTTAATCGCTCGGATGCTCCTGCATGAGCCAATGTATTTTACTACTTATTCCGTATTTTTTCAATACATAAAATACTTTTATTTAATGTCTACTGAATAAACGCGAAATTTCTCACAAAGCCTCTCGCCGAAAGCCAATTGAGCAGCGCCTGCAAGAGGGCATGCTGAATTTTCCTTAAATTCAGCACGACGACAGACATGGCGATGCTGTGGGAAATAG
>JAJUHC010000024.1 GCA_029268065.1 Clostridiales bacterium
TTCTCGCTCTTCTATGCTAAGATGTTTGTAGTGACTCATTGCTTCATTTCCTTTCTGAGTTGTCCACAAACACCAGTTTAAAGGATCATGAGCTTTGAGTCACTTCTTTTTTGTGTTGCACTTGTATTGTATATCCGCCACCCATTTTTTCCGGCGGCGTGTACGCCGGAAAAATACATTAACCCGCGCAAATCGTGCGCGACCGGGGGTTTCGCGGCGCAAGCCGCGTATCAAGGGGGTATTGGATACCCCCTTGAAGCGTGTCGAAACACTTTTTCGACACGCTCACGAAAGGGCCCGGCACAAGCCGGGCCCTTTCGTGAGAATCAGCCCTGAGCGCTTTTCGCTCAGGGCTGAACAGCATCGATATAATAATCAAATAAGATTCAACAGCATATTCTTCTATCGCTCTTTGTTTGTTAAGCGCTGGCGGCTTCCTCCGCAGCCTTCCTCTCGTCGATTTCCTTCTGCATCTCCTCGAGTTTGGGCTTTGTAAGCTTATAGCCGAAAAGAAGGATGAGGGCGGCGGCGACAAGGATGAGTCCCGGAATGACCATCAAGGCCGTGCTGATAGCTTCCTTCATAGCGAGAGGCGCCTGAGCCGGCGTCAGCTTTGCGTTGAATCCGCCGGAAGCAAGGGCAGCCGCGATGATGAAGGTCCTTATGGTAGAGCCGGCCTTAAGCGGAATATTGGTAAGACCCATAATCCAGCCGGACGCGTTCTTTCCGGTTTTCCACTCGTTGTAAACAGCGGTGTCCGCATACATGGCGGAGGATACGGAATAGGTTACGCCGTATCCGAGCTGAGCGGCGGAAATGAGTATGATGACGGGCCACATCTGGGTGTGTACCAACCTCGCTACGAAGAGGCAGGCGGCCATGAACAGGAAGCCTATGACAAGAGTCATCTTTCCGCCGAGCGCTTTACCGATCTGACGGCTGAAGTACGCGCCTATGACCGAGCAGAACGCGATTATGAGAGTATACCAGGCCTGCGCGGGCATATTGTTGGCAACGTACTTGAAGTAGTAAACGACGGTACCGGCAACGACGAAGTTGAAGCACCACTTGCCGAAGTCGGCTACAAGGAGGATAAGAAGCGGGGGGTTGAGGATAAGTCCCTTTACAAGGTCCATGGGGCTGGTCTTAGCGCGCTTTGCCTTGACCTGATTCGCCATTTCCTCTGCGCCCGTGTCCTCATAGCCTTCAAACATTTTGAAGTGCCCGTAATAGGTAATTATCATGAGGCAGGAGAGCAGGCAGGAGAGTATCGCGTAGGAATATTTTGGCGTGAACTTTGCGGTAAGGAACGCAAGGAAGGGTACACCGATGTATGACCATGCGAACTTCGAGGCGTTGTTGTATGTCGAACGGTTGGACGCCATCACGACCTTCTCGTCGGGAGTCTTCGCGACTATGTTTATCATTGTGACGTTCGCGACATAGCCGAAGTTCTGCGAGAAACGTCCCATCAGCATGAGTATGAAGTAAT
This sequence comes from Clostridiales bacterium, assembly GCA_029268065.1. Taxonomy (GTDB): domain Bacteria; phylum Bacillota; class Clostridia; order Oscillospirales; family Oscillospiraceae; genus DUPK01. Next base: position 1,493 of record JAJUHC010000024.1, read on the forward strand.
AAGCTGTGACGAAAGCGGGAGAACCCGTTACAACGACATATTGGAAGAAGAACAGGAAGGGAATTATCGGCGCCATTATGATCAGCCAGGAGCGGTAACGTCCCCACTTCAACGGCTTGACCGAGTTCATGATAGCTCCGTATATCCACGCGGTGAAGGAGTCGACCAAAGCCGAGACTCCGGTGATGAAGGTGGCGCTGGCGAGTCCGACCTTTGCGACGTCAGTAAGGAAGTAGGTGCTGTAATAAACGCTTACGTTGGTCATGAGAGCAAAAGCAAAGTCGCCAATACCGTAGAAATAGCGGATTGTTTTTGTCAAACCGGTGCGTTTTGTAGTCATCATTGATCTCCTCTCAGTTATTATGTTTTTCTGCCTGAAAACGATAGGGAAATGCCTGTTGAATCATGAGGTAATCCTGTTACGATCTTGAGGACGGGGGAAACGCCATCGAGCGGTCCGATGAATCGGCCGGGCGCGCACAGGTGTAGTAGCTTGAGCTTATCCTGTTGAGCTCGTCGACAACAATCGAGTTGCGGGAGGCGGTTTTGAGTCCGGCCGCCACTATGAAGCTGCCTCCGGGAGCCAGCTCGTCGCAGGTCTTCCTGATCGAGGCCCGTATCTCATCCTCGGTGGTGCTCGGCTTATCCATGTACTGGGTGTCAAAGCCCCCCACGAAGCACATCTTGTGTCCGACTTCCTTCTTGAGCTCCGCGGGCTTGTTTGAAACATGCATGGTATTCGACGCGGAGCAGCCCATGTCGGCAATCTCTCCGACCAGCGGCGCAAAGTACCCGCAGCAGTGGTGCTCATATATGACGCCCTTCGAGGTTACCGCGTCAATCACCCTCTGAAGATGAGGCTTGATAAGCTCGCGCCATGTTTCGGGAGACATGAACAGACCCGCTCCCGAGCCATAGTCGTCATGCATCACCAAAACGTCGGGCTTATAGTACCTGATGAGATAGTCATGCAGGCGGATCTTATGGTCGGCGACCGCGCCGAAGAAATCGTAGCAGGCCTCCGGCTCTTCGAGCAGCGCCATAAGCGCGTCTCTGAAATCCATCACGCAGAACATTCTCTCCCACAGACCAAAGCCGACGATAACGCGGGACAAGCGCCTGTCCCTGTCCCATTTGGCCGTGTCCCTCGCGGCGTACCCCTCCCAGTCCATCTTGCTGAAGTCCGGAAACTTCATTCTCTCCTTCCACTCCGTGATATCGGGAACGAGGTGCACTCCGGGAGTCGGATTCGGGGCGCCGATGTTCGGCTCAAAGGTCCAGCTCTGACCGAACCAGTCCAGAGCCGTTCCGGGAACGCAGGTGTTCTCGCAGATGAAATCCATTCCCTTCGGGGCGCATGTGTCCATGTCCGATGCGAGAGGAAGATATTCGGGTTCCTTATGCCGGTATGCAAGCAGGGTGTTCTCTTTGTAGCTGAGCGACGCCATAAAATTATCCTCCTTTTTGGAAAAAGCCTTTGAAAATCCTTGGGCATCATGTGCGCTTCAGAGCCAATTCTGTAAGTACAAAAAGCCTCTTTCCGGTATTGCACACACAAAGACCTCTTTTGACAAAGACCGCTGTCGCAAGCACCCCCCTTCGTTACTCGGGTAACATATATAAGGACGAAAATCAATGAACACGCGCCGCGCCGGCTATACTACCGCCAGCTCGTCGCCTGTTTTCATCAATCTTTCGCAGCCCTTCTCGGTGATAAGATAGGTTTCGCCCCAGAAAATGCTGTTTGAGAAGCCCGGAGCCGTGATGGTCGGGTGGATTATAACCGCCATACCCGGCAGGAGTATCCTTTCGTTTGTGATTTCAAGCCGTTCCTCGTTCAGGTCGCAGCCGCAGATGTGCCCGCAGTTCGCCCCAGAAACATAGCCCCTGCTCTCCGCAAACTTCTTTATCCTCTTGGGTATTGCGCTTATGGGACTGCCGGGCCTGAGCTCGGGAAGAACATCCTTTATCGCCCCCGTCACGATGCCGTGCATCTCGGAAAGCTCGGGGTTCTGCTCCCCGATGCTTACGGTACGGACAAGCTGCGTCCAGTAGCCGTTGCAGCGCGGGGTTATCTCCATAGCCACACTGTCTCCCTTTTCGATGACCTTATCGAACATTGTGGCGGCGTGAATGAAGGGAAGCCTGTTTTCGCGTATTCCGTACCTGCCCGAGGAAATAAGCGTGAAGTTGTACTCGCCGCCGCTGTTAAGCGTGGCGTATTCCAGCTCGGCGACGGCCTCCTGCTCGGTCATGCCGGGCTTTATTGTGGCTAGAACCGCTTTGTAGCCGATGTCCGCAAGCTCCGCGCATTTTCTGAAGGTCGCGACCTCCTCCTCGCTGTGCGTCTGCCTGATTTCAAAAATCGGTTCAGCCACGTCCACCCACTCTATCTGCGGGAAGGCCTTCTGAAGGGGCAGCAGCCACGAGGTGGGAAGAATGTCGAGTATGGTGCCGACCCTGCCCGAGGTCGCGCCTACCTCGTTTAAGACGTCTATTATGCCCTTAATGGGATCCGGCGCGATCCGGCAGTTCCTTACAAATGACTTGTTTATGAATTCCAGCTGGGATATAATGGTGCTCGCGAGAGAAACCGGCTCTTTGCCGGGCGCGAATATGGCAATCTGGATATAATAAAAGGTCCTGTTGTCCACAAGGTAGCGGAACGCCCCGTAGGAATTTGTTCCGACGGCTCCGTTGCCCAGTATAACAAGGGCGGAAAGCCCCTCTTTCTTCATCATTTCATCAGCGGCTTTAAACCGCCTGGCTCTTTCGGCCTCACTGAACATTTTCGGTCGCTCCTTTCAATTAAACTATCAGCAGCTCCTTGCTGGTGTGCATAAGGCACTCTCCGCCTTCCGGCGTGACAAGATATGTCTCGCCCCAGAAAATACTGGTTTCAAGGCCGGGCGCAAGGATGGTGGGATGAATTATGACCGCCATTCCGTCAGTCAGAATGACGTCGCTGCCCGGATCGACCCTGCCTTCGTTAAGATCCACGGCACAGACGTGCCCGCAGGGCAGAGCCGGAATGTATCCTGCCTTTTTTATGTAATCCCACATAAAGCTGATTACGTCCTTAAGGGGAATGCCGGGCTTCAAGAGCTTAACCGTCTCCTCAATCGTTTTGCAGATTAGCCCGTGCAGAAATTTCGCGTCTTCGTTTGGTTCTCCGACGCAGACGGTGCGAACGATCTGCGTCCAGTAGCCCTGGTATCTCGGAGTAATCTCAAAGGCGACGTTGTCGCCCTTCTGTATTATCCTTGTCGGAGCGCTTGAGAACTGAAGGCAGCCCAGCTTGTTGTCCTTGAAGGAGAAGCGCCCGGAGCCGACCAGCGTAAAGGTCTCCTCGGCGCCGTATTTCTTCATGGTGTAATCCAGAACGGCCCAGAGCTCGTGCTCCGCCATGCCGGGCTTCGTGGCCTCGCAAACCGCCTTGTAGCCGAGGTCCGCGATTTCGGAGCACTTACGGTAGAGAGCTACCTCCTCCTTGCTCCTCGTGGCCCTTATGATGAAAATCTTTTCGGTCACGTCCACAAGCTCCAGCTCAGGGAACTCCTTTTTGAGCTTCAAATACCATCCCGAAGGCAGCATCTCCAGGGAAACGCCGAGCTTCCCGCTCGTTATCCCCTTCTCGCGCAGAATGGAAACCGCCGCCTCTATGAGGTTGTCTCCCACGACTCTGACGTCCGTGTAGCCTCTTTCGCTGAGCGCCTGCGAGTGCGTAGGCGAGCCAACGCATACCGTGGGCTCTTCCCCGGGGGCCTTAATAAAGAACTGCATGTGGTAATAAATCCTATTGTCCACAAAATAACGATAGCAGCCGTAAGCCCTCACGCCGACAACGCCGTTGCCCACAATGAACAGGCCCCTGAGGCCCTCTTCCCTGACCATTTTGTCAGCAGCTTCAAAACGCCTGGTTTTCTCAGCTATACTGAACACAAGACCACTCCTTTAATTATAAAAATAACAGTTTTTATCGAAATTTACAATAACATTTTACAAAGAAAAATAAATATATTATAATGGCAGTCGGCAATGCGGGAAAAAGCAGAAAATCAGACCGCGAGAATAGACCGATGGTCTAATTGAATTCTAAACTATAACTCGAGATATGTCTATTGGTAGCATCGACTATTATTTTGTTTGGAAATGTGCAATATAAATAAAATATTAATAAAAAAATTAATATTTTGAAATAAAAAATAGTTAATTTACGAGGGGGATATACATGACAATACCGGAGAGAAAAGAGCGGAGGCGAAAGGAGATCGCCCTGGCAGTCAGAGAGTTTATGAAGAATTCAGACTTTGACAGCATCACTGTTGACGATATCTGCAACGCCACGGGCATAGCAAAAGGCACATTTTACCATTATTTTGAGGGCAAGGACAGCCTGCTCGACCAGATTCTGTACCCCATAGACGATTACTTTGCCAGCCTCGAGGAGGAAATTTACAAGTGCGACAGCTTCTTGGATTCCATGTGCCAGTTTGCTGAGTACTACGCGACGTATATCGCGGAAAGCGGTCTCAAAATGTGCAGGACCGTTGTACTCGCAATGCTGAGTCCCAATAACAAAAACTATATTTCTGAATCAAGAGGAATAATAAACATCCTTAACAAGCTGATCGAATACTGGCAGGAAAAGGGCGAGGCCACAAGGGCGCTTTCCTCAAAGAGGATAACCCATATGTACCTTGTGGTGCTTCGGGGCTATATGCTCAGCTGGTACAGCTCGGGCGGAAGCTACGACCTTGAGGCCGAGCTGACGGAGCATGTGCGCTACCTTTCCTCAAGCCTGCAAAGCAAGTGACTGTTTATAAAAGCGATAACCCTGAGATTGCAAAAATGATCTCAGGGTTATTTTGCTTGCAAATCTATGAAACTTTGTGCCCAGCTATTGACAAACGGCTCAATTTGTATTATTGTATTAATTGCTCAATACAATAATACAGCATCAGGCTTCTTTAAACTTGGGAGGCAGGATAATTCCCAGCGCCCCCGCGGAAGTCTTTACGGATTGCAGTCCCTGCGTAACGAGCTGCTTTGAGGAGCCGTGGGCGAGCAGTCTGCCGCTTAAGTCGGTTACCGAGGCCTCGGAAAGGCAGACGGTCCTTCCGGCCTTGATCCTCCTGCCCTCCACGAGGGCTCTGCCCTGCCTGATCGCGGCAAGGTAGTCCACCTTGAGGTCAAGCGTTATCAGCCCGGCATCCTCGGCGAGGTCACAGTAAACCGACCAGAACGCGGCGCAGTCGATAAGCGTCGCGTAGACTCCCCCGTGCACGCCGCCGAAGGGGTTTTGATGCTTAGGCTCGAGGTCCATCTCAACACGGCTGTACCCCGGCCCTATATCGACGACCTTCAGCCCGAGAAGCCCAAAATAGTTGCAGCGTCCCAAAAAATCCAGAACGGCCCTCATGTGTTCAGGGTTCGGCTCTCTCATAAATCATCAATACCCCAGTTCTTCTCCTATGATGACGACCTCGGTTTTCTGCATAGTCATGTTTCTCCAGAGCACGACGAGTCCGTTGCAGATACGCTCCGGGCTTGAACAGTCGTAGCACCTGAGCTCCCCTGTCACGCAGGGCGTCTTCTTGCCGAAGCGCCTCGCATTGAGCGGAGAGGCAATGTTCCTTGCGCGCCACACGGCTTTGTCGAGGCTCTCGGTTATTTTATTGGTTCCGATTATGATGTATACCTTTTTCTTGCCGAAAAGCGTGGCCGCGACGCGGTTTCCAGCGCCGTCGATATTTACTATCTCCCCTGTCTCGGATACGGCGTTGGCGCTGCATATATACACGTCAGCCGAGGCCGCGTTTTTGCGCGCGGGCACCGGCTCCTGCTTCCAGTGCCAGTATACGGTATTGTTTTCGCCGAGGCGCTCAAAAAGCCCCAGGGACTCCACGGTCTTGCTGCCCCCGAAGCCTACCGTGGCTCCAGAAAGCTGAGACGATACATAATCCGCCGCCTCACTGCCCGTATTAAAAAACTTGGTTTCAAAGCCGTGACCTTCAAGGTTCTTCATAGTTTTTTCAATGTCAGCCATGATTAAGCCTCCTTTCTTGAAAGCTTACCATACTTCGAATCAAATTGGAAGCGTCTATATGCACAAAATGGCAGATGCCTCTCTGATATCGCTTATATGGAACTTCTTGGAATGTGTATATATGCAAAATTTTCTATGGAAAAATGTTCTCAACTGCGATATTATTGGTATTGTCCCCGGGAGGCCCTGACCTCATTGAAAATATGATACTTGTCATAATTAATTTACAATTTATTTAACAATAACCGATTGTAAATTATTAGTCCTGGTAGTAATATATACCCCATGTATCATGCTTCAGGTTAAATTTTTTCAGCGTCTCAATTCAGCGCAAAGCCTGTCACTAAAGCGGCTTTCTCAGACTCCACAGACAGAAAGGGTTGGCACAGTACAATGATTAATCTTCGCATCCCGGGAAAAAAGGAAAACAAGGATCCCGCGGCGGCAGCCGCATCCGACAGCAAATCGCCGCAGAGCCAAAAGAAAAAGAAAAAGCTCTCAAAGCGGAGGATCGTTATTATTGCGGTTGTTGTTGTCGTCGCCGCATTTTTTGTGTTTAAAAATGTATCCGGCAGCAAGAAAACCACAACGACAAGCTATACGGCCGTCGGGGTCGAGCGCAGGAGCATTACCCAGACGCTGAGCGGAAGCGGCACCCTTCAGCCCGCCGCCTCATATACCGTGACCACGCTCGTAACAGGCGAGGTGCTCAACGCGCCCATAAAGGAAGGCGACAAGGTGAAAAAGGGCGACCTGCTCTTCGCCATCGACAGCACGGATATGGCTTCGACCATCAACCGCGCCCAGATCACTCTGGCCAACGCACAGACCTCGTACCAGACCAAGCTCAAGAACATGGACAACCTGAACGTAAAGACCACGGTGGCGGGCAAAGTGACCAATATCGCCGTCGAGGTCGGCGACGATGTCAAAGCGGGTCAGACCATCGCGACGGTCGTGGACAGCGAGACGATGACGCTCGTCGTTCCCTTCCCCTCCGACGACGCGGTCAAATTTTACGTCGGCCAGCCGGTTGAGGTGACGCTTGACGGCTCCTTTGAAAAGCTGAAGGGGACCGTATACAAGGTCGCGGCTACCGACACCATACTTACGGGAAACATAATGGCCCGCAACGTAACCATTGACGTGACAAACCCCGGCGCAATATCCAACACCCAGACCGCGACGGCCACGATAGGCGACGCGGCCGGCTGCTCAAGCGCCACCTTCGCGTACAAGAACACGACGACCGTCACGGCGCTCGTAGCAGGAACGGTTTCCAAAATAAACTCGCCCGAGGGCAGCCGCGTTTCAAAAAACCAGACGATTGTGACGCTTACGAGCGACACGCTGTCAAACGAGCTCCAGAGCGCGGCCAATTCCGTCAACGACGCGCAGCTCGCTCTGGAGAACAACAGCACAAAGCTCAAAAACTACAACATCACCTCCCCTATCGACGGCACGGTGGTCCTGAAAAACTATAAGCAGGGCGACAACCTCTACGAAACGGGGCTCAAGCTCTGCGTGGTATACGACCTCTCATACCTGCAGGTTACGATGAACGTCGACGAGCTCGATATACCGAACGTCAAGGTCGGGCAGACCGCCACCATAACCGCCGACGCCATTTCCGGCAAAACCTTTACCGGCAAGGTTACTAAGGTCAGCACGGTCGGAACCACTACAAGCGGCGTGACGACCTATCCCGTCACCATCCAGATAGACGACTTCGGCTCGCTTCTTCCGAGCATGAACGTCAACGCGAAGATAATCGTCAACCAGAGCGAGAACGTACTTGCGGTTCCCGTTAATGCGGTCGCCCGCGGCGGACGTGTTCTCGTAAAATCCGAGGGAGCCACGGCTACTCCGGGCCAGGCGATAAGCGTAACCTCCGGAAGCACGCCCGAGGGCTTTGAATACGCCACGGTAACCACCGGCCTCAGCGACGGGACCTACATAGAAATAAAGAGCGGACTGAAGGAAAGCGACGTCATAGCTTACACGAAGCCCACCTCCGGGACAACCAGCTTTGGCCTGTTCGGGCCGCAGCAGCCTCCCCAACAGCAGCAGCAGTCCCAGTCTAGATCCTCCTCCAGCGGATCCTCCTCCAGCGGATCCTCCAGCGGATCTTCACGCAGCACGACAAGCGGATCCTCAGGCAGCACGGGGGCCAGATAAGCGATGGAAGAAGCACTTATTGAATTCCGCGAGGTCTCAAAGCACTATGTAATGGGCGATACAATCGTTAAAGCCGTGGATCTTATTTCCTTCAAAATAATGAAGGGCGAGTTTGTTGCCATTGTCGGTCAGTCCGGCTCCGGAAAATCTACCTGCATGAACATAATCGGCTGCCTCGACGTCCCGACCGACGGACTGTACCTCATAAACGGGCGCAACGTCGGCGAAATGAACAAAAACGAGCTTTCGGAAATAAGGAACCAGATGATCGGCTTCATCTTCCAGCAATACAATCTGCTGCCCAAGCTGACAGTCGTCGAAAACGTCGAGGTGCCTCTGATGTACGCGGGAGCTTCAAAGTCGGACAGGCGCAGGAGGGCCATAGAAGAGCTCTCAAACGTCGGCCTCGGCGAAAAGCTCAAGCATTATCCGAACCAGCTTTCAGGCGGACAGCAGCAGCGCGTTTCCGTGGCGCGCGCTCTAGTTGGAAACCCAGCCATCCTGCTTGCTGACGAGCCCACGGGCGCACTCGACTCAAAGACGGGGCGCGAGGTCCTCGCGCTTTTCCAGCGGCTGCACAAGTCCGGCCGTACCATCGTGCTCATAACGCACGACAACTCCATCGCCGCGACCGCGGAGAGGATTATTCGCCTGGAGGACGGGCACGTCGTTTACGACGGTCCGACGGACAAGGAAAAGCTCGTCCATGCCGAGCCGACAGAAGGGAGCGCGGAAAATGAGTCTGCTTGAGTCAGTTGAGCTTTCAATAAAAAACATTCTCGCAAGTAAACTGCGCGCGCTGCTGACGATGCTCGGCATCATCATAGGCGTCACCGCCGTAATCCTGATAATCGGACTCGGCAACGGCGTGAAGATCTATATGGCGGACAGCTTCAAGAGCCTCGGAACCAATACGATAAACGTCATGATAACGGGGCGCGGCTCGTCGTCGCGCAAGATGACCGTAGAGCAAATGTACGAGCTGGTCGCGAAAAACCCAAAATACCTTTTGCGGCTTTCCCCCTCCGTGAGGATGACGGGAACGGTGAAGATCGGCAACGAAACCTCCTCCACCACAACATCGATCGGCGTGAGCGAGGACTATTTCAAGATAAAATCCTACACCATCGCAAGCGGCCGCGGACTGCAGTACAGCGACATTCTGGATCGCAGCTATGTCTGCGTGGTGGGAAGCTATATCGCCGAGAACTACTTTGCCAACAACGCCCTCGGCAAGACCATCAAGATCGGCGGGGCGTACTTTGAGATAATCGGCGTCAACAGCAAGCAGGCCGACAACGCCTCGAGCACCACGGACGACTACATATTCGTTCCCTACACCACCGCGGCGCGCCTTTCCTCCACCGGCACAATAACCAACTATGTGGTTGAAATCCCCTCCGTTGACGACAGCTCCGCCGCCATAAAGATAATGAACGACGCGCTTTACGAAATCTTCGCCAACTCCAACTATTACATGGTCAGGAGCATGGGCGAGATACTCAACACCTTCACGAGCATGGTCAATATCATGGTCATGGTGCTCTCCATAATCGCCGGCATCTCACTGGTCGTCGGCGGCATAGGCATCATGAACATCATGCTGGTCTCGGTAACGGAGAGGACAAAGGAAATAGGCATCAGGAAAGCTCTCGGCGCGAAAGAAAGATACATTCTTACGCAGTTCGTGATAGAGGCCGCCACCACGAGCGGTATAGGCGGATTTATAGGAATAGCCCTTGGCTACATTCTTTCCGGCATCGCGACGAGCTTTATCAAGTCGGCGCTCCAGACCAACCTTCCCGTTTCGCCGACGGCAAGCTCCGCCCTCATGGCCTTCGGCATCTCGGCGGGCATAGGCATAGTGTTCGGCTACCTCCCCGCGAAAAAGGCCGCCGCGCTTAATCCCATCGACGCACTTCGTAATGAATAAGGGGTAAACATATGAAAAAGATAGTATCCGCGCTTCTCTCATTTGCAATCGTATTTTCGCTTGTTTCCGCGGCTCCCGCGGCCGTGGCTGCGGGAAGCACGAGCCGGGAAACCGTTGAGCAGACCATCAGGGCGCTCGGAATTATCGTGGGCGACGAAAACGGCAACATGAATCTCGGAAGCTATGTCACCAGAGCCGAATTCGCCAAGATGATGGTCGCGGCCTCGGCCTACAAGGACAGCGTCGGAAAAGGCTCCGGAGTATCTTTGTTCAAGGATGTGAAGCAGGGGCACTGGGCCGTCGAATACATAAAGGTCGCCGTAAACAACGGATGGTTCGTCGGCTACTCCGACGGCAGCTTCCGCCCCGACAACAACATCGCGCTTGAGGAAACCGCTACCGCGCTTCTGCGCCTTTTGGGCTACACCTCCTCCGACGTCGTCGGCACCTTCCCCTATGCCCAGCTTTCCAAGTTCAACGCTCTCGGCCTCAACCAGAACCTTTCGAGGGGCCAGGGTGAGCTGGTGACCCGAAACGACTGCATGACCATCTTCTACAACCTCATGACGGTTTCGAACAAGAGCGGGGTGGTCTACGGCAAGTCCCTCGGCTACACGATAAACAGCTCCGGCGAGCTTGACTTCTCGTCACTCGTCGCCGCGAATATGAAGGGCCCCTTCGTGCTTGACTCAGGCTCGGGCATAGCGGCCAAAATACCCTTCACCACCTCCAACATCTCGGTCTATAAGAACGGCTCGCCGTCCGACCTCTCCTCCGCCTCTCCCTATGACGTCTATTACTACAACGCCAACATGAGGACGGTCTGGATATATAACAACAGGGTCATCGGCACCTACACCGCGGCGTCGCCGAGCCGGGTATCCCCGACGTCGGTTACGGTCGCCGGAAACAGCTACACGATAGGCACCTCGGGCGCGGCCTACAAGCTCTCCTCGATGGGCGGCTTCTCGATAGGCGACACGGTCACCCTCCTCCTTGGCATGGACGGAAGCGTCGTGGACGTGCTTTCGGCCGGAACCACTGATATCCCGACTTCGACCTCCACATACATCGGCGTGGTCATATCCTCCGCGCAGGCGAGCTATACCGACAGCAACGGCAGCGTGATTTCCGAAAACAACGTCAAGGTCGCCTGCACTGACGGCGTAACGCGCCAGTTCTCCGGCTCCAACACGGTTGGAACGATAGTAAGCATAACGATGACCGGCAGCAGCGTCAGCGTCTCGAACCTCAGCGAAAAGGGTCTCAGGGGCTTTGTAAGCAGCGACGGAACGAAGCTTGGGGATTATTCCTTCGCAGGAAACGTTGAGATCATGGATACTAACAGCAAGGGCGCCTATAAGGTAATTTATACCTCACGAATAGCCGGAGCGCTGCTCAACAGCGACGACGTACGCTATTACGAGCTGGATGCAAGCGGCAAAATAAGGTATCTCATTCTCAACGACGCGACGGGTGACATTCACAGCTACGGAGTGATCACAAAAAGCACTTCGGACGGTCTGAGCTATATCATAAAGGGAACCGCCGGAAGCACCACCCTTATCAAGGGCGGCGTGGGAGCGTCGGGAGCCATCTTCCGCTACTACGGCAACGGCTCCATAGAGTCGATAAGAAACCTTGGCAGCATCAACATCGATTCGCTCACATCCCTCTACGCGCTTAGCGGCAGCGCTCAGTACAGGCTCGCCGAGGACGTGCAGGTCTATATAAACTCGGGAACGAACTACAATCTTACCAACATCAGCGCCGTTTCGGATTTGAACAAGTATACACTCACCGGCTACTACGACAATTTCAATTACAGCGCGGGCGGCAGGGTGCGCGTCATAATCGCGACCGAGAATTGACTTGAGGTCGTCGCATCATCCGTCATAATCAGCGAGGCAAATGGGCCTTATCCGCCGTTCGGCGGATAAGGCCCTGCGCTTGTCAAGAAGGCATTGTCTTCTGCTCTCGAAAACCCGCATTTTTGCGTTTTGGTCAAAAAAACGGGCTCAAAAACGGCTGACAGGCCCTAAAAACAAGCCTTCGGAAGAAAAACACGGCCCAATTTTCGAATTTCATCAAATTTTTATTGCATTTTTCAAATTTATCGTATATTATTAGTTTCATCAGAAGCGCAGCGTGAAGCAGGCAATTTTAGCTTAAATCTGAATATGTTTTTTGGCTAAACTGCCAGAGCGTATTTTTGTTTTAAGTCCGCCGGCGTCGATATCGCGGCGCTCGGTCTGAGGCTTCGTGGCTTGGCAATGTTCCCTGCCGAAGCGTATTTATAAAAAATAGCATGGTCGAAACAAAGGCGTTCCGATGTCGAGTCGGTGCGCCTTATTATTTTTTCAGGAGGTAAAAAAAGATGAGTTGTGAGAAGAAGTTCGCAGTCGAAGAAATATTCGGAGAATATGTTTTCAACAAGTCCGTAATGGAGCAGAGCCTTTCAAAAAGGGCCTTCAAAATTCTCAACGAGACGATAGAATCGGGCGCTCCGCTCGACGCCAGCATCGCGGACGAGGTCGCCTCCGCCATGAAGGCCTGGGCGGTCAGCAAGGGCGCGACGCACTATACCCACTGGTTCCAGCCGATGACCGGCATTACCGCAGAAAAGCACGACGCCTTCATTTCCCCAAAAAGCAACGGCACCGTTATCCTTGAATTCTCGGGCAAGGAGCTCATTAAGGGCGAGCCCGACGCCTCTTCCTTCCCTTCCGGCGGACTCCGCGAAACGGCAAAGGCCAGAGGCTACACCTGCTGGGACTGCACCTCCCCCGCCTTCGTCAAGGAGGGCACTCTCTGCATCCCCACCGCCTTCTATTCATATACGGGCGAGATACTGGACAAAAAAGCCCCCCTCCTCAGGAGCGTCGAGGTCCTGAGCAAGCAGGCTCTCAGGATACTCAGAGCCAGCGGCAACAAGACCAGCAAGAGGGTCATCGCGACAGTCGGCCCCGAGCAGGAGTACTTCATAGTAAACAGCGAGCTTTTTGAGAAGAGGCTTGACCTCATGCTCACCGGCCGCACGCTCTTCGGTGCGATGCCTCCCAAGGGGCAGGAGCTTGAGGACCAGTATTTTGGGGCTCTCAGGACAAAGATATCCGCCTATATGCAGGATCTCGACAGGGAGCTCTGGAGGCTCGGCATCACCGCAAAGACAAAGCACAACGAGGTCGCTCCCGCCCAGCACGAGCTCGCCATCATATTCGATCCCGCCAGTATGGCGGCCGACCACAACCTCCTCGTTATGGAGCTTATGAAAAAGATAGCGGAAAAGCACGGGCTCACCTGCCTGCTGCACGAAAAGCCCTTCGCCGGCGTAAACGGGAGCGGCAAACACCTCAACTGGTCGATGGCCACAGACGACGGCATAAATCTGCTTGATCCGGGCACGAAGCCCGCCGAGAACCTCCTCTTCCTCGTGTTCCTGGCCTCCGTAGTCAAGGCCGTCGACGAATACGCCTCCCTGCTCAGGCTCTCGGTCGCGAGCGCGGGCAACGATCACAGGCTCGGCGCCAACGAGGCTCCCCCCGCCATCATTTCCATGTTCGTCGGCGAGGAGCTTGAGAGCGTTATCGACGCCTTCGTAAGCGGCGATACATACAAGGACGCAGGCCGCCTGAAAACAAATCTCGGCGTTCCGTCGCTGCCCGTCATAACTCACGACGCCACCGACAGGAACAGAACCTCGCCCTTTGCTTTTACCGGAAACAAGTTTGAGTTCCGTATGTGCGGCTCCGCCGCGAACGTAGCCGAGCCCTGCTTCGTGCTCAATACAATAGTAGCGAAAACCCTCTCCGAAACCGCCGACGTGCTGGAAAAAGCCAAATCCTTCAGGCCGGCCGCGCTCGCGCTGGTCAAGGAATACCTTGCCAAGCACAAGAAGGTCATATTCAACGGCAACAACTACACCGACGAGTGGGTTAAGGAAGCGGAAAAGCGCGGCCTTCCGAACATCGGCAACACCGTGCTCGCCATCAGGGAGCTTAAGAGCAAAAAGAACATGTCTGTCCTTGAGGAAATGGGCGTCCTTGACGAGAAGGAAATCGAGTCCCGATATGAGATCCTGCTCGAGAACTATTCAAAGACCATCAACATCGAGGCTCTGACCCTCGTAGACATCACCGAGAGGCAGCTTCTCCCCTCCGTTCTGAGCTACGCGCTCAAGCTTTCAAGCATCGCCTCCGGCGCCGGCAGCAAGACCGCCAAGACCTGCCTCGACAAGATTAACGCGGAGGCCGATCTCATGTACACGCAGCTTGAGGCCCTCAAGGCGGCCGTAAAAGCGGTAAATGGCAAGGACGCCTTTGAGACGGCGCTCTGCTACCGCGAGAAGGTCATCCCCGCAATGGCTTCGCTGCGTGAGGTGATAGACCGGACCGAGCCTCTCATGCCGGCTGACCTGTGGCCTGTGCCCGTATACGCAGACCTGCTTTTCAGGGTTTAATAGCGCCCTTTCAGGCCGGGCGCACGGCATGTCCGCAGCAATAATCAAGCGCAAGGGGGCTGTTTCGATCGGGAAGCAGCCCCCTTTTCAGGCGTTATGTGCGCGAAAGTTATTAATTCACGCTATTTCATCGCTGATATCTCAAAGTTCTTTGACAGCGCAAAGGCCCGTGTGCTTTTTTGAGCACGCGGGCCTTTGCGATCACTCATAAACGGGGTCTTCAAAGTGCCGTTTAAGCACCAGGGGATCCTCGTTTTTGTACTTCTCCGCATATTCGAGGACATGGAAGGAAAAAAGCAGCCTCTCCTTGAGCTTGCCGTTCTCCAGACTCTGGCCTATAAGCTCCTCAATCTTGTTTATCTTGTAGTACATCGTATTTCTGTGGACATACATGAGCTTTGCCGCCTTGACTGTGTTGCAGTCGTTGGTCAGATAGACGTAGAGCGTTTCCCTCAGATTTGTGCCGTATTTTTTGTCATACCTCTCTATGGAAATAAGCGCGGGATGGCAGAGATATATGAGGTTGCCGGCATGGAACTCGTTCACGTCCGAACAAAGATCTATCGTATGATACACGCTGTAATCCTCGTACTGGAAAATCCTCTCCTGCGGGTTTTTCCTGAAGATCTTTCCGAGACGTATGGTTTCCTTTGTCTGAAGATAAATCGGGCGGAGCGAGGTCAGAAATTTAGAATAATTTCCTATCGCTAAAAACGCGTCGTACAGCTTTAGCAGCTCAATGAGCTTTGGTCTGTCATATTCGGGGTCTGCGTTATGCTTCTGCTTTTTCGCCAGGATAATGATCTCGTTTTTATATACCGTTATGCAGCTGTTGGGAAATATCTGCTCAAGCTGGCTTATCACATAGTTCCACGGTATCGCCCTTGTCCTCTCCTCAAAGGACATGACCATAGTATGGTAATACTTTTCAACGGTCATCGCCGGAATAAGCTTGAGCCTGTGCTGAAGCTCATCGGGATCCGTGAGCCTCAGCTCTATCAAATCCGAAATAAAAGCTCCAATTTCGGTATTTGTCATGTATTGGCTGGCCTTGCTGCTCAAAAAGTACTGCTGAAGGTGCTCCGCAAGGTCTGCTGACAGAAGCGAATAGTATTCGTTCTCGGCGGCTCCGGACAGGGTGACCAACACGCGCGCGATAAGATTTCCGTTATAGTAAATGCGCCTGATTATTATTCTGTTTCCGGTGCGCTGCGAAACATACTCTATTTGCGGCGCAAACGACATATTATGCGTTTCCTCGCTGATAAGCGCCAGAACGCTGTTGTACGACAAAAACCCGTTCCTCTTCATTTCGTGCAGTATGGGATCGTTAAAGCCTTCGGGAACGCAGCCGCCAAGCACCTTGAAGCCCATGTTCAGGATTGTCACGGGCGTTTGAAGCATTTCATAGCCCTTTTCCGCAAGCTTTTGCATACCTTTGTCGGAAGTGACTATATCCCTGAGCTCCTTCATCCATTTCAGATATTTCGTAAGCTGCTGCTGCGCAATATTAAACAAGGAAATGAGACTCAGAGACGCAACGAACAGATTGACGTCAGGTTTCGGCTCTATCGCGGCAAGCTCCTCGCAGTCGCCCGCGCTCATGAAGGTAACGGTGTGCCCCAGAGAAACGCGCGTCACGGCCCTGGCCACGTTTTCGGGAGTGCCGATATACACATGCTTCGGCGTCAGCGGGGTATCCTCATCCAGCAGCAATATGCTCTCGACAAGTTCCAGAGACTGGTTTGAGACGCTTGAACGCTTTATATGGTTCTTCAGCGGCTGGATCAAAACAGGAACAGACAGCATAATGTCCCCTCCACATCGATATGGCATAGTGCATTATATCATCTGCTATTTCTTTGTGAAGCGATAATTTCAAGTTTTATAACCATTCACAAAAACATGTTGAGAATGCACAAATTAATTATACGATTTCATAATAACATGTCTATCCGGTACCAATTTCCCTGACCCCAAGCAATATTTCGGATGATTGCGCCTTTGAGCGTCCGTGCATAGTGCATATATCGCAAACGGAAAATAATGTTCACTATATACGGTGATTATTATGCATATTGCATTTATACTTATTACAGAACTATTAACAGCCCGTGCGTTCGGTATATTTTTATCAGAGGAAGTGAAGTTTTGAGTATTCGAGTATGCGCCAGGGAAAATAATGCCTTCCGCCACCTTTTTGAATACTACTCCAATCGCGAAAAAGCCGCCCGCATGTTTCGCAAAAACGGCGGCAAGGTGGTCGGGGAACTCGGCTGCGACGTGCCCGACGAGCTTGTAATGGCCGCCGGCATGTTCCCTTACCGCATCTACGCAGGCGAATGCAGCCACCTTGTCGAGGCGGACAGGTATTTGGAGTATTCTTTCGACCCCGTGGTCCGTATGCAGTTTGAGAAGCTGACCGACGGAGCGCTGAACAGGGAAATAGACTTTCTGGCAATTTCAAATTCCACGGACACGCTAATAAGAATTTACTTGTATTTAAAGGAAATCAAGCGTGCGGAGCCCGAAAAGCCCGTTCCCGAACTGGAGTTCATCGACTGGCTTTTCACCCGCAGGCTCATCCACCAGACCAGAAACGAATTCACGCTAAGGCTGTTCTGGGAAAAGCTCGAGGAGTGGTCCGGAAGGAAAATTACGGACAGTGATTTTGCGGAGGCGGCCTCCATATGCAACGAGGACAGGATGGCAATACGAGAGGTCATGAAGCTGCGTCGGGCGGATAAGCCCCGCGTTACGGGTTCGGAAGCGCTGGTAATAATCGGGTCGGCATTTTTCATGGACAGGAAGGAGCACGCCGTGCTTGTGAGGCAGCTCGCCGAAGACGCGAAAAGATGGCCCGAAATCTGCGGCGCCCGCATCTTCCTCACCGGCAGCGCCCAGGAAAACACCGAGCTTTACGAACTCATCGAGAAGGAGGGCGCCGTAATCGTGGGAGAGGACCACGACTGGGGAGAACGCTTTGCAGACCGCGACTGCAACATGGGCTATTCACCCGTCCGCGCCGTGGTGGACCGGTACATGATGCGCGAATTCAGCTCAAAGAAGGCTTTTGTATCCCAGCGCGTGGAGGCCCTCGACAGAGAGGTTGACGCCTGCGGCGCCGAGGCCGTGATATTTTATATGAACGCTTTTGAGGAGGCAGCCTCCTGGGATATGCCCTCCCAGAGGAAATCTCTCGCCGCCCGGGGGATCAAGACCCGCGCGTTTACGAAAATGTCTTATCCTGTATCCAAAAATAGCGCGCTGGAATCCGGTTTGAAGACATTTATTGAATCGTTGAAGGGATGATGCATAATGAACAACGATAATAAAAGCAACGCCGAACCGGTGCGCGCCAGAAAATCGCTCAATGCTACCGCGGTGGCCGGCGCTTATCAGAAGGAATGGTTTGCCGGTCTGAAGGCCCGTGTCGGGAACGGCGAGGATTTCGGCTATCTCAACGCGGACGTTCCGATGGAGATACTTCGGGCGATGGATATACCCTTTGTCGTCAACCAGTGGTGGGCTGCCATCTGCGCCGCAAAGCGCATGGCTACCAAGTATTACGGCCTTCTGAACGAGCAGGGCTACCGCGACGATCTCTGCTCATACTGCGCCACGGCTTTCGCCGAAAGCCTGGACCCTGACGACAAGGTCAGCGGTCCCTGGGGCGGGCTCCCAGATCCCACGATAGCCATAACGAGGCTGACCTGCGACTGCCAGAGCAAGATCTTCGAGCTCTTCGCCAAAAACCACGGTTCGGAGCTTTATGTAATGGAAAACACCCAGCCCCGCAGGGTTCCACCGAACTGGTGGGAGCTTGCCCCGGACAACTGGGAGGAGCTTTACGACGCCGACAGGCTCGATTTCGCCGTTGAGGAGCTGAAGGCTCTCATAAGCTTTCTTGAAGCGAAAACCGGCAAAATGTTCGATATAAACAAGCTGGTCGAGGTAATGAACCTCATAAACGAGCAGGAGAGCTGGTATAAAAAAACAAGGGACCTTATCGCGGAAACCAAGCCCGCGCCCGTAACAGTGGTCGATACCATAAACGCGGTAATGCAGGCCCAGTGGCAGCGCGGAACAAGGTGGGCGGCCGACCACGCGAGGAGCCTTTACGAGGAAATAAAGGCCTTCACGGACCAGAAGCGCAGCGCCGTTCCCAACGAGAGGCTCCGCCTCATGTGGCTCGGACGCGGTCTGTGGCACGACTTCGCCTTCTATCAGAACTTCGAGGAGAAGTACGGAGCCGTTTTCATGTGGAGCATGTACCTTGCCATGGGCGCCGACGCCTACATCAGAAACAACGTCGAAGCCGACCCTCTCCGCGCTCTCGCCGCCCGCTATATCGGAATGGAGGACTTCCTGCATATGCCGCCCTGGAACGCCAACTGGTTCCTGCACGAGGCTAAGCACAACAAAATCGACGGCGTCGTCTACATGGTTCCTGAAAACTGCATGCAGGCGCTCGAAGGCTCGTACTTTGTCAAAAAAACCCTTGAAGACGCCGGTATCCCCGTTCTTATATTCAAGGCCGACCCCGTGGACGCAAGAAAATGGAACCGCGATACCATGACCGGCCTTGTTGAGGATTTTATAGAAACCAGAATTATTATGGGAGGTAAAAAATAATGGGAATTGGTCCTCTTACTGGAGTAAGGGTGCTTGATTTTACGCAGTTTGAATCCGGCACGGTCTGCACCGAGACTCTGGCATGGCTCGGCGCCGAGGTCTGGAAGGTCGAGCGCCCTGTGGTAGGGGAGCTTGGACGCCACTCCGTCGAGAAGCCGAACATCGACTCCGTCGGTTTTCTCATCATGAATATGAACAAGGAGTCCATCACCTGCAACCTCAAGTCGCCGGAAGGCATCAAGCTTATGAAGCGTCTCGTCGAAAAGGTCGACGTCATGGTTGAGAACATGGGTCCGGGCTCCATGGACCGCCTCGGCCTCAGCTACGAGGAATGCAAGAAAATAAACCCGAAAATCATTTATGCCTCGATCAAGGGCTTCGCGCTTGAAAGCCCCTACGCCGATTACCCGGCTTTTGACCCCATAGCCACCCATACGGGCGGGCTCGTCGCGGCCACGGGGCTTCCCGATATGCCGATAAAGGCCGGCGTAAGCGTCGCGGACTCCGGCAGCGGAATCACCTGCGCGATGGGGATCATCGCGGCTCTTTACCAGCGCAACACCCAGGGCGTGGGCCAGAGGGTGGACGTCGCAATGCAGGATTTCATAATAGGCCTTTCCCGTTCCGGCTGGGAGCCCTATTACGACACCGGCAAGCCGCCGGTCCGCGTCGGGAACGGAATGCCGCTGGAGCCCGTCGCGCCCTCCAATACTTATCCCTGCAAGCCCTTCGGAATCAACGACTATGTGCATATTTACTGCTCGCGCCATCCCGGCAGCAAGCAGTTTGACAATCTCTGCAGGGTTATGGGCCGCGAGGACCTGCTTGAGGACGAGCGCTTCAAAACGCCCCGCAGCCGTTATGTATACCGGGAAGAGCTCGACGCAATAATATCAGACTGGACGTCAAAGCACACGAAGCAGGAAGCGATGGACATACTCGCGAAGCAGGATATTCCCGCAGGCGCCCTCCTGGATGTCGGCGATATAACAAACGACCCGCAGTATCTTGAGCGCGGCATGATAGTAGAGGTGGAACACAAGGATCACGGCAGGCTGAAGCTCCCCGGCTTTGCGCCCCGCCTCTCCGAAAACCATGTGGAATACAAGGTTTCCCCGGATCTCGGAAGCGGCAACAAAAAGGTGTATCAGGAAGTTCTGGGTCTTACGGACGCGGAAATAAGCGAGCTTAAAAGCACAAAGGCGATATAGTAAAGCGGAAAGCAAGACAGGTCCTGCTCTGCGCACCTCGCAAGTCCCTTTTATGAGTTTTAATTCCCGGCGGGTATGTATCATCCTGTTTTATTAATAATCTTATAAAGGAGAGAGAATCTGAATGAAAAAGATCCTTGCAATCGTGTTAGCAGCAATCCTTCTTCTCGCAACGGCCGCCTGCTCCAATCAGACGGCGTCGACGCCTACGCCCGCGGCATCTGCAAAACCCGCTGCACAGAAGCTCACGGTAGCGCACAAGGGTAACCCCACCAGCCTCAACCACCTGACCGTCTCGAACGTCAGCGTCAACGGTCCCCTCGGCCATCTTTTGTATGACACTCTGGTAAATTACGACAGCGAAACCGATAGCTTCAAGCCCAGCATCGCGACGAAATGGGAGCAGATCGACAGCACGCACGTCAAATTTACCCTTCGCAATGACGTAAAAGCGCATGACGGCTCGCCCATAAAAGCCAGCGACGTCCTCTACACGGTCACGACCGGCGTCAATTCCGGCAAGCTTGACAACTACTACGCCCGATTCAAGCTTGAGGACTGCAAGGTGGTTGACGATTACACCATAATCCTCGCTACCAAGACCCCCGACCCCTACCTCTTCTACACCATCGCCAACAACGCCATGGGAATAGTCAGCGAGGCCGCCGTGAAGAAAGCCGGCGGACTTGACAGTCAGACCCAGAAGCCCAGCTCCGGCACAGGTCCCTACAAGTTTGTAAGCTGGGATCAGGGCGCCAAGGTTGTTCTCGCGAGGAATGAAAACTACTGGGGCGGAAAGCCTTTCTTTGACACCATCGAGTTCCGCATAATCACAGATGCTTCCGCCCGTATGATAAACCTCGAATCCGGCGACGTGAACATCGTGCTTGACCCGGACCTGAACCAGATAAAGACGATAGCCTCAAACAAAAAGTTCCAGGTCCAGAATTTCAAAACCAAGAACCTCAACATGGCCTTCTTCAACACCACCAAGGATATATTCTCCGACGTCAAGGTCCGCCAGGCGATAGCTCTTGCGCTCGACTACAGCCAGAACGCCAAGGTTTCCATGGGTGAATACGGCTATGTGACGGACAGCGTCCTTGCAAACCTCAGCCCCGCCTACGCGAAGCCCGACTCCTCCTACACGAACTACTACCATTATGACCTCGCCGCCGCAAAGAAGCTTCTCGCCGAATCCAAATATCCGAACGGCTTCAGCTTCACGCTCAAGTATATGGAAAACGCGATATTCACCTCGCTCGCTCAGCTCATCCAGAACCAGCTCAATCAGCTGAACATCAAGGTCACGCTTCAGCCTACAGCTTCCACCGTATTCTATAACGACGCGGCGTCAGGCAACTTCGACATGTATCTTGCGGCACCGTCTAACCCGGATCCCTTTGCAACGCTCATATTCTTCGATGGCAGGCTCACCTTTAAGTCGGCCAACGGCGGCAGCGGCTGGAAGGGCGGAGACCAGTTCTACGCTCTCCTCGATAAGGCCAAGGCCACAATGGACGACAAGGCCAGAAACGAGATCATGAAGCAGCTTCAGGCGACGATAAACTCCAACGTGCCGGCTCTTACGCTCGGCTCGCAGAACCGTGTGCTCGTCGCGGACGCAAACCTGACGGGCATCTCTCTGACGCCCTTCGCCGACATCAACCTCTCCAAGGCTTCACGCAAATAGCCGCTTTTCCCACTTCCTCGCAGAAATTGTCAGCCTCTCGGGGAGCCTTTGCTCCCCGGGAGGTTAACGGGAATAGCATACCGTTTTAGAAGATGGAATGCATTCACTTTTTAAGGAGCCAAACATATGCTTAGATATATAGTCAAGCGCTTGCTGTGGATGATTCCGGTGGTCATCGGGGTTCTCTGCATCGTGTTCGTCCTGTCCGTTGTCACGCCGGGGGATCCGGTTACTACCCTTGTCGGCGCTGACGCTTCAGCCGAAGCCAAGGAAGCAATGCGCGAAAAGCTCGGCCTCAACGACCCCGTCTATGTCAGGTTTGCGAACTATGTCATTAAAATAGTGACAAAGGGCGACCTCGGCAACTCCTATACCTCCAATCAGCCGGTTAAAACGGAAATTCTGGATCGTTTCCCCGTGACACTAAAGCTCACAATCGCTTCGGTAATAGTCGCTCTGTTACTGTCGGTACCATTGGGCATTATATCAGCGGTCAAGCGATATTCATGGATAGATAACCTCTCTATGGCCCTCTCTCTTATCGGTGTATCCATACCGCAATTCTGGTTCGCTCTTCTGACCCTGCTTCTGTTTGCCGTCAATCTCAGATGGCTGCCGGCGAGCGGTATCAGCAGCGTCAAGGGCTGGGTGCTGCCCGTTCTGATGATAGGCGTCGGCAACATGGGCAACTTTGCCCGTACCACCCGCGCGAGCATGCTGGAAGTCATACAGCAGGATTACATCAGGACCGCGAGGGCGAAGGGGCAGAAGGAAGCCACCGTGATCATCAAGCACGGCCTCCGCAACGCGCTTATCCCGATTGTGGCCAACGTCGGCAACGTGGTGGGCATTTCGCTCGGCGGCGCCGTTATAGCGGAAAATATCTTCTCCGTCGCTGGCGTCGGCAAGTACATGCTGGACGCCATCAACTCCAGGGACTGGCCGGCGGTGCAGGGCGGAATCATACTGCTCGCGATCGCTTTCAGCATAATCATGCTCATAATGGACCTTCTCTACGCCGCGATCGACCCGCGCCTTAAGTCCGAATTCAGGGCGAGAGGCCGGAAGAAAGCCGGAAGAAAGCTGCAGGTGGCATGATGGCAAAATTATATACTCCCGCCATGGCGGCTATCGACAAGAAAAAAGCAAGGCTTAAGGGAAAGGTGCAGAAGTCCTCGCCCGGACGCGAGGCCTGGAAGCGCCTCCGGCGCAACAAGCTCGCGATTGCGGGACTTGTTATCCTGATAATTTTAGTGCTGATCGCGGTTTTTGCTCCGTTCATCGCCCCGGAGGGCATAGACAACCAGGTGCTGACCCGCAGGCTTCAGCCCCCCTCCTCCGAGCACATCATGGGCACTGACGAATTCGGACGCGATATCTTCAGCCGCATCATCTACGGCACGCAGATATCCTTCCCGGTCGGCCTGATATGCACGGTCATCGCCTTCGCACTGGGCGGGGTTCTCGCTTCGATCGCGGCCTTCAAGGGCGGCAGGGTAGACAATGTCATCATGCGCTTCATGGACATTTTCCAGTCGATACCCCCACTGCTGTTTGCGATCGCCATCGCGGCTTCCCTCGGAAACGGCATTGTCAATCTTGTCCTCGCGATTTCTCTCAGCACCATGCCGGCAAGGTCGCGCGTCATTCGCGCAGCGATACTTACGGTCAAAAGCAACGATTATATCGAGTCCGCGCGCGCGATAGGCGCGAGCAGCACGAGGCAGCTCCTTAAATATATGCTCCCTAACGCCATGGGTCCCATACTTACCGCCTTCACCTTCAGCGTGGCGACGGCCATCCTGACCGTTTCGTCCATGAGCTACATCGGTCTCGGAATTACGCCGCCGACTCCCGAATGGGGCTCCATGCTGTCCTCCAGCAAGGCCCTCCTCCGAACAGCTCCATATACCCTCTACTTCCCCGGTCTTATGATAATGATTACAGTGCTTGCCCTCAACCTCTTTGGAGACGGGCTGCGCGATGCGCTTGACCCGCGTCTTAAATGAGGAGAAGCAATATGAGTGATAAAGTATTGGAAGTAAAAAACCTTATCGTGCACTACGAGACCGACGACGGAGTGGCCGAAGCCGTAAACGACATCAGCTTTTCGATAGGCGCCGGCGAGACCGTAGGCCTTGTCGGCGAGACCGGAGCGGGAAAAACCACCATCGCCCTGACCATTATGGGGCTCCTTCCCAGGCCCGCGGGGCATGTCATCAGCGGCGAGATCCTTCTGGACGGAAAAAACATCGTCGAGACCTCCAGAAGCAGGTTCAGGCAGCGCCAAAATGACAGAATGATGCGGAAGCTCCGCGGCAACGACATCAGCATGATATTTCAGGACCCGATGTCGGCGTTAAACCCCGTTTTGCCTGTCGGCGAGCAGATAGCCGAGGTCATCAGCCTTCACAACAAGGTTTCCAAGGCCGAGGCCGTAAAAAGGGCAATGGAAATGATGGAGCTTGTCGGCATCTCCGCCGAGCGCTACAAGAATTATCCGCACGAATTTTCGGGTGGCATGAAGCAGCGCATAGTAATCGCCATAGCCCTCGCCTGCAACCCGCGCGTGCTTATCGCGGACGAGCCGACCACGGCGCTCGACGTTACGATCCAGGCGCAGGTACTGCAGCTCATGAACGGGCTCAAGCAAAAGTTTAACACGGCGCTTCTCATGATAACGCACGACCTCGGCGTCGTCGCTGACATCTGCGACAAGTGCGGCGTTGTTTACGCGGGACAGATGGTCGAGTACGGAACCATAGAGCATATCTTCAACAACCCGAGCCACCCCTACACGAAGGCGCTTTTCAACGCCCTGCCCAGCCTCGACAAGGACGTCGAGCGCCTCGAGTCCATACCCGGGCTCATGAGCGATCCCATGGCTCTGCCCCCTGACTGCAGCTTCCGTGAACGATGCAACGCAAAGTGCGACAAATGCATTCCCAAGGACCCCCCGCTTTTTGAGCTTGAGCCGGGGCATTTCGTGAGATGCTACCACTTCGCTCCTTCCGACTGGGAAGTAACGTCAGGCACCGCAGGAGAAAAGGAGGCGTCGAAATGAGCGAAATACTTAAGGTAAGGAACCTGAAAAAGTACTATCCCGTATCTAGCGGCACGCTCCACGCGGTCGACGACGTGTCCTTCGACCTGAATTACGGTGAAACGCTCGGAATAGTCGGCGAATCAGGCTGCGGGAAATCGACACTGGGAAAAACCGTTCTGAGGCTTATTAACCCCACCTCAGGCGAAATCAACTTTGAGGGCAAGGATATCACCGTAATCGACAACAGAGAATTCACCGCGCTGCGTCCCCAGATGCAGATGATATTCCAGGACCCGATGTCGTCCTTAAACCCCAGAATGAGCGTAAGCCAGCAGATAGCGGAGCCGCTCCGCATCTACAAGGTGTTCAAAAACTCCGCGGACCTTGAAAAGCGCGTGCTTGAGCTGATGGACACCGTCGGTCTTGCGAGGCGCTACGTCGAAACATACCCGCACGAGCTTGACGGGGGGCGCAGGCAGAGGATAGGGGTGGCGCGTGCGCTCGCGCTCAACCCCAAGCTCATAGTCTGCGACGAGCCCGTTTCGGCTCTCGACGTACTCATCCAGGCTCAGATACTGAACCTTCTTCAGGACCTCCAGAAGGAGCGCGGGCTCTCCTACATGTTTATCACCCACAACCTCTCCGTCGTAAAGCACATTTCAAACAAAATTTGCGTCATGTACCTCGGACAGGTCATCGAGCAGTGCGAAACAAAGGAGCTTTTCAACAAGACCCTGCACCCCTACACCCAGGCTCTGCTTTCGGCGATTCCCGTACCCTCGCTCAAAAACCGCAGGGAAAGGATAATACTCAAGGGAGAGCTGACCTCGCCCATAAACCCCAAGGACAACTGCCGTTTTGCCCCGCGCTGCCTGTACGCCAGGGAGGAGTGCTTTAGCTCCTGCCCCAAGCTTCAGGATATCGGCGGCAACCACCAGGTTGCCTGCCACTTCGTAAAGGAAATCAACAAATTATAGTTTCCTTTACGGCAAGTTCAGTATAGTAAAAGAGGTCGAGAAGGAGAACGCCGATTGTTCTCCTTCTCCGTCTAAAGGATGTGTTTAAATGAGAAAGGAATTAAGCATTTTCGCGGTAGGCGATCTCATTCTCGACGAGCCGGGACCAATGGAGAAGTATTTTGCCGCGAGCCGCGGAGTTTTAAGGAGCGCAGACGTGCTCATCGGCCATATCGAGACTCCGCATACGAACCGCTCTCTGCCCTCCTCGATCGACATCCAGGCTCCGCCCTCTAATCCCGAGCATCTCAAAGCCCTCGTCGACCCCGGCTTCAAAATCTGTTCCGTGGCGGGAAACCATCTTTACGACTGCGGCCCCTTCGGCGTTATCGATACCGTGAACGAACTGCGCGAGCTCGGCATAGCCCCCTGCGGGGGCGGGGCGAACATAGACGAGGCAAAGGCTCCCGCCATAATCGAAAAGGACGGCATTAGCATAGGCGTTCTCTCATACAACCTAACGGGTCCGAAGCTCGGCTGGGCCATGTCGCAGAAGGCCGGCTGCAGCTATATCGATGTCCAAACCTATTACTACTCACCGAGAGAAATGCCCGGGGCTCCGTCAAAGACCTACACGTTCATATTTCCCGAAGCGCTGGAGCAGCTGCAGAGCGAAGTCGAGGAGCTGCGCAAGAAGGTCAATATAGTCGCCGTGGCCTTCCACAAGGGCAACGGCGGCTCGACTCCCAAGCTCGACACCTACGAGCGCCCATTATGCTATGCCGCGATAGACGCAGGAGCAGACATAATAATCGGGCACCACCATCACCGGCTGAAGGGCGTGGAGGTCTACAAGGGCAAACCGGTTTTCCACGGTCTTGGGAACTTTGTTACCGTCACATACGCCATGACTGCGGGGCGCAACAATGTTCCCGAAATGCTCGCCTATCTCAAGGTCAGGGAAGCGGAGGGGCGCGGCGGCGGGCATTATGAAACCGATTACTATCCCTGGGACAGGGACTCGCTGAACACGATGATAGCCAAGATCATCGTTTCCGAGGACGGAGTGGTTGATTTCGGCTTTATACCGGCGCTTATCGACTCCGAAGCCGTGCCGCATATCAAGCCGCGCTCGAACGGCGGCGAGGAAGTCCTGGACTTTATAATTAGACAGACAGCTGGAGCGGGTCTCGGCGCGAAATTCGAGTGGTCCGAGGACGGCTCATGGGTCAGATTCAGGTGAAAACCATAAAAAAGGGGCTGCTGCAAAACGCCCAGGTCGGAAAATAATGTACAAAAATGCGCCTTGATTTGGCCTTAAAAGCCATTTCAAAGCGCATTTTTTGTTTGCAGGGCCGCTTTTTTTGTGCAATTTGCTATCGCAAATTTGTTTTGCAACAGCCCCATTTTATTTTCTTTCAGTCCGGATATATCGGCTTCCTCTTAAGCGGCAGTATCTCATCAAACACCGTCTGAAGGTATTTATCCCACATGACGAAGTCGTGCTTGTAGCCCTCGGCCTCGATGTACGTCGCGTCAAAGCCGAGCGCTTTCATAGTGACCGCGTCGGCCTTGCAGCGGTCACGGATGAATCCCTCCTCGCTGCCGGCGATGAAGTAGAACTTCGGCAGCTCTATACCCTTTTCAAGCTGCTTTTTTGCTAGGGCATACATATCGTGGCGCGAGCCGTCGAGGTCCTCCGGCCTGCCGAAGCTTGCGCCGTAAAGCTTAAAGTCGTTTTTGAAATGGTCGCTGTTGAGTTCGTCCTTCAATGTCTGCATATTGACGGTAAGCCCTATGCCGCCCGACATATCGACGCAGGTGCAGTAATTCTGAGGATACATCAGCGCGTTGCCGAAGGCGGCGTTTCCGCCCATTGCGTAGCCTACGATGAAATTGTCCTCCCTCTTGGGCGAGGACGCAAAGAGCGTCTGTATAACAAGCGGAAGCTCCTCGTTCAGGAATGTCGAATACTCCACCTCGTAGTTCGTGTTGATGCCGAAGCTGTTAGCGATGTCCGGCGTTACAAGCATGACGCAGTTCCTCTGCGCGAAATACTCTGCGTTCGTGTAGCGGTAAACGAGCGAATCGTCGTCGCCGCCGCCGTGTATCAGATAAACGGTCTGGAACTTCATGCCACGCTTGTACTGCAGCTTCTCCGGAGCCGCCACAGGGTGCTTCTTTTCCAGGGCGGGATCAAAATAGCTCAGATTGTCGGTAGGATATACGACCGAGATGTCTATGTAGCGGCCGATAGCCTGGCTTCGATAGTTAAAACGCATTATTCCCATTTTTTTATTCCCTTCTGTATCGTGTTTATTCCCTTTTAATTGATTTGTGATTTGAAAACAGCTTATTAAAGCGATAAACAGCAGATTCCGCTCTGGCAGAGCGCTCCGGCAAAGCTACCGCCGCCTTCCCTGCCCCCTGTCGACAAGACTCCCGTCGGGATTGCGGCTGAACCTTGATACGAAGGACCACCCCAATTCGCGCTCGGCCGGGTGCACCTCGTGCGCTTTGCCGTGCATCAGGAGGAGATTATAATAATCCTTTCCGTCGCCGGTATAGAATATATGATGCGTGTATCTGTGCTCGGGATGCTCCGCCGACGGGAAAAGCTCCCTCACCTCGTCTCCCGCTACTCCGACAGCGTCGGGCGAAAGTCCCTCAACGGCTTCCTTCACGGGTATGCCGTTGAATCTTTTCCAGAAGTCATACTGGAGATTCTGGTTGTTACCCGGGCGGATCGGGTATTCCATCTCCCTCGTCCCGTAAAAGTACATGACCGGCATAAGACAGGCTTTCTCCTTCTGCCTCTCGAGAGCGGCGTTCAGAGGCGCCATATTCACCACAGGGTCCTCCTTGGGCATCACCGGCCTTTTCGGCTCCTCACCCGGCCTTAAGACCTCGGTCAGAAATGGCTCCGGTCTCGCTCCGCCGAAAAGCTTCATGTTCACATACGGGAAGGTGCTGTCCACGGGGCAGATGGCGGCTATAAGCTCCGGATGCGCAAGCGCAAAGGTCATGGCCATACCGGCGCCGTTTGAAAAGCCGGAGAGATATATCCTCGTTTCGTCGATCGGATAGGTTTTCTTCAAATAATCGATAAGCGCCAAATAGTAGTCTACGTCGCTGTAAACGCTTTTCGACATGTTTATGTTCCATTTATAGCGGTCGGAGGAGAACGGATAAACCGTTATAAAGCCCTCTCGCTCCCCTATTTCGTGCATTTTTATCATGTCCGCCGCTATCATGGGGTTATCCGACATGCCGTGGCTGAATATGAGAAGCGGCACCTTCCTCGACGGCTCCCGCTTCACGCTCTCGGGGACATGTTCGAGCCAGTCGTGGCTTATTCCGCCGTTGTCGCCGAGCCTGGTATCGCCGACATGCCGTATAAAGCCGCATTCCTCGGGAATTATCCTTCTGTCAACGTCTCCGCAGGGGGATGTATTTGTGCGCCTTATCCCCTTGAAAAATTCCTTCCACATTATGGCGCAAAGCTCGTCGGTCATACATCTTGCGTCCGAGACCATAACCTTCTGCAAGGGATTGTGTCCGCAGGCGTAAAGGTTTTTCACTTGTGTGGGTTTCGCGCCGTTTGCGGCGATAAAATAGTCGATTGCCTTCCCGTCTCCGCCTATAATAAGGGCCGGTACGGGCGAATTCGACGCCCTTTTGAGCGCTACGTCCGCCATCTCTCCCCCTACGGTGCACACCGCGGCTGCGAGCAGCGGCGTGGGATACACGGCTGCAAGCGTATTTACCATGGAAGCCCCCGAACCGAATCCAAGGAGATAATGCACGTCGTGTATCGCCCGGAACTTGTCGGTATAAAAGCCGGAATTCAGCGACTCGTTGAGCGCCGATATAAATTTTGCGTCATTCGGAAGGTTTTCTTCGAGCTTATAGTTCCAACCGCTCCCGACGGGATTCGGAAAAACCATAATTATCTGCTGCTCGTCGATAAGCCTCTCCAAATCGCCGGTTTTAATGATTTCAAGGACCGAAGCCTCGTCGGCTCCCTCGCGCAAAACCGTTATCGCCGAGGTTTTAAGCATCCTGTCCGGCTCGCCGTCCGCGGTTGCAACGTATACGGAGCGAATAAGGCCCGGCGTCTGGAGCTCCTTAAAAGACAATTTCACCTTGTATATGGCCTCCTTTTTAAGAAATTGTTCCGTTTTTTACTGCCGGCTTTGTCTGAAATCTGTAAATAGATTTCACTTGTCGTGATGCTGTGCATCCCGTCCAAAGCCCTTTGAATTCAATTGATTAACACATAAAATATGTAAAGTATTTTTACTTAAAAATATCTTAGCCATTTATTGTCGGCAAAAACGCCTTCTCATGCGCCCCAAAGCGGTTACCGGCGCGGAATCGTCGCCTCCGAAACCGTGCTTTCGTTTAAAGACAGCCGTAAGCCGCCGCCCTCAGCCTGTGGTGATAATACCTTTCCATGTTCGGGCTCATCTGCTGCATGTAGACGAGCGAAAAGCCCTCGCTGGGATCCATAAGCGTATATGTGCCCATGAAGCCGGTCCAGCCGAATTCGCCGACCGTTCCGTTTATGTTGCCCCCGGCTGGGTCCATGAGCGTGCGCACGCCCAGCCCGTAGCCGTAGCCCGAGAGATAAGGCGTCGTGGAATTGAAATCGGCGAGCTGCTCGTCGTTCAATTGGTTTCTTCTCATCAGGTCTATGGTCTTCCTGCCTATTATCCTCACGCCGTCGAGCTCTCCGCCGTTTGCGAGCATCTGCGTAAACCTGAGGTAATCCCGGACGCTTGAAAAAAGTCCCGCGCCGCCGCCCTCGTAAATCGCGTCAGGCTCGTGGTCCCCGTCGAAGTGCCCCTGCGCTTTTGTAAGAGTCCCGTCGTCGCCGCGCAGATAGAAGGACGCCATTTTGCTTCTGAGATCGCCCCTGTACCGGTACCCGGTGCTCTCCATGCCGAGCGGTTCGAAAATCTCCCTTTTGAGGAATTCTCCTACCGTCATGCCCGAAACGGCTTCGATGAGCCCCGCGACGAGCTCGTGCCCGTAGCCGTACATCCAGCGGGTACCGGGCTCGAAGGCAATCGGAACCCTGGACATTTCCCTGATTTCCGTGCGGAGGGTATATTTTTCGGGGAGGGCGTTAAGTCTGTCCTTAATAATCTTCATTTCATTCGCCGTATAACCGCTGCCGCCCGGATACGGCATTCCGACCGCCATGGAAAAGGCGTGCTTTACAAGCATCGGGTTTTGCACCGGGAGGATGTCGACTACACCGTGCGAATTGACGCGCACCCTGCTCATGTATCTGTATTCCGGAAAAAACTCGTAAATCGGGTCGTCCAGAAGGTATTTCCCACGCTCGAAAAGAATGAGCGCCGCCGTGCAGACAATCACCTTGGTCATCGACCAGAGCCTGAAAATGTTTTCTTCGGTCATCGGCTTTTTTGTTTCAAGGTCGGCATATCCGAAATAGTTTTCATATATTGTCCTGCCGTTTTTAGCGAGGGCGCAGCCGCAGCCTGCGGGACCGTTTTTGACAAAGGAATCAAGAAGCGAGTCGAGATCTTTGAAGCCAGCCATTATTTTTCCACCCTTTTCATAAAGCAAATTCAAAATTCCGGTACCTGAGGCATATAGCAAGCCACGTATTCATGATAGCTTAGTCGGGATTCAAAGTCAATAAACCTGAAAATTATTAATGCGGGAATTAAAAATCTGCGGACGGCATATGCCGTCCGCAGACGCTGCCCGAACTGCATGAAAACGCCGTCCGCGCAGCTTAAAATTCACTTTACAAACTCATATCGTTTCACATATTCGAGAAAGGTATTAAACTTCTTATTTTTCTCGGCGGACAGGTTCCATTTTATACCGATTTTTATCGGTATCTTCGGCTGAAACGGTATTCCTATGATATTTTCACCGTCATTAATAGCATCCTTGATCTGCACCGCGCAGGCTGAGCCGTCGGTTACCAGGCGTTTGATCAGGCTTATCTGAGCCGTTCTCATGATCACCTGAGGCACCAGACCGTGCGAAGCAAAAAGCTCCGCCATCTCCCCCTCGCGCTGCATGTTCTTTTCCATATAAATCAGCGGCTCGTTTTTGATGTCACAAACGGTAACATAGCTCTTTTTCGCCAGGTGGTGGTCTTTTGACACGCAGAACACAAGCTCGGTGTCAAACAGGTAATGGCATCCGCAGAGCTTGCTGTCCCACGCGAGGTCCGAGGTAAACATCGCGTCAATTTCGCCCTCGGCAAGCATCTGCCGCGAGCGCTCATTACCGTACTCTACCACCTTCAGCTTGATATCGGGGTGCGCCGCGTAAAAGCTCCTGTAAAACTGCGGGAATATGATTATACCCGTCGCCGGGGTCAGCCCGACTCTTACTATATAGTCGTCCTTGATCTGGCAGATTTCAAACATACGCTTTTCAAGCGCTTCTATACGGTTCAGTATATCGCAGCAGTTCTCATAAAAAATCTTCCCCGCCTCGGTGAGCGCCAGCCCGGTTGAAGACCGCCAGAAAAGCGTAACGCCGAGTTCCCGCTCCAGTTCGCTCAAAAGCCGCGAAATCGCGGGACGTGACACGAACAGCTCCTCGGCCGCGCGAGTAACGCTCCCGTGAATGCAAACCGCTTTGAAATACTGCATCTGCAAAATAGTCATATCTGCGCCCTCCAGAAAAACAAAGGTTCTGAGTCCGAGACGCCGCGGCTTAATAAGCGCGCGCCCCCAAGCGGGCGCTTGCGCCGGTATGTGCCCGATTCCCGGATGCTGTGCCACGCTCTTTATCTTACCGCAAACCAACAGCCCGATGCAAATCTTTTTATATACTTCGCTTTCTTATGCTTCTTATGTTGAAATACGGTTACAGTTTCGTGTATATATTGTTACTTTTCTGCTCGTGGACGTCGGCATATAATTATAACAAGCTGAAATCAAAGTTGATCGCCGGCAAAAAATAATAATGACAGGAGAGATAACATGAAGCCTAACGTAACCGATGCCTTCACAAGGTTCGCGTCAGAATTCAGCTTCGACAAAATACCGAACGAAATTCTGCACGAAACCAAGCGCGCTTTTCTCAATCACATCGGCATAGCCCTGGGCGGACTTGCGTCCGACAAGGGCAAAATCGGAATAGAGCTGGCTCATAAAATGGGGGGAGTGCCCGAGTCTTCCATACTGGGAGTCGGAGGAAAGTGCTCAGCGGCAGTCGCGGCCTTCGCCAATTCAGAGCTTATGAACGGTCTCGACATGGACGCCGTCGCGCACATTCCTCCCATAGTATTTCCGGCAGTCACGGCGACAGCCGAAGCAAGGAAGTCAAGCGGCAGGGATTTTCTCGCGGCTCTCACCGTCAGCCAGGAAATTTCCAAAAGACTCAGCAATGTGCTCCTCTCGATTATGGGCGTATCCATCTCCAAATACGGCAAGACACCCGACGTTTTCGGCAACAGCAACGAGCATATAATAGGCGCCGCGGTCGGCAACGCCCTGCTTATGGGGCTTGACGAGGCGAAAATCCGCGAAGCCATGGGTATCGCGGCGTATTTCTGCTCACTTCCCATATGCCGCGACTGGGAAGCCACGAATCCCAAGTCAATGATCAAGTACTGCCCGACCTCGTGGATGGCGCAGGGCAGCGTCCAGGCGGCGCAGCTTGCCGAGCTAGGCTATACCGGCAACGCATACACGCTCGACGGCGAATACGGCTTCCCGAGAATCTACTGCCGCGAGGACGTGTGGGACCCCGAAAAGGTCATAAAGGGACTCGGCGAAACCTGGCTTTTCCCGAACTACCACTACAAGCCCTATCCGTGCTGCACATACATACACTCTTCGCTCGACGCTTTCGAGCAGCTTCAGGAAAAGTACCATTTCTCGCCTCAGGAGATAAATGAGGTCCGCTGCTATTCAAAAAAATTCGTGGCGCATCCGGATCAGCACATGGTGACAAACCAGATAGACCTGCAGTTCAGCACGCCTTACTGCGTCGCCCTGATGCTCATGGGCTACAAATCCGGTCCCGCCTGGCAGGATAAGAAGGCGCTCAGCGATCCGCTGGTTCGTGAAATCATGAAAAAGGTCGTGGTCGGGGTCGATCCCGATTTTGACAAATACGCAAAGGAATACCCCGGCTCATGGCACGCAAGGGTCGAGGTCGACGCCAGAGGTCAGACCTTCGTTCAGGAGCAAATGTATTCCAAGGGTACGAACAACGGAAAGCTCCCCTTCTCCGACGAAGATTTCGTGGATATGTACCGCACCTGCGCGTCCTACATCCTGCCCGACAATAAGATCGACAAGTCCATAGATCTCATATGGAATCTCGAGGACCTTGAGAATATCGACGAGCTCATGGAGAGTCTCACCCTGTAAACCAAAACTCTCTTAGATACAAAGGAGCTACTAAAGTATGAATGAAGAAAAAGCAGTTAATCAAAGAAGCAACGCCATAGCGGCAATAGCGGTCCTGGTGTCCTCCCTTGCTTACTGGTTTACGAGGACAAAGGCCTCGGCTATATTGCCCATCATTGCGGCCGACCTTGACGGAATGGCTTATTACTCGTGGGCGTCGATGATGTTTATGCTTACCGCCGCCATATCAGCCCCGCTTTGGGGCAAGCTTTCCGACCTCTTTGGCAAAAAGAAGGTTCTCGCCACTCTTCTCGGAATAATGGTAATCGGTGACCTGTTCTCGGCACTCGCTCCCAACATCTATGTATTCATCGTCGGCTTTGCGGTCTGCGGCATCGGCGGAGGCGGGATGCAGGGCACCTACTTTGCCCTTCTTGCAGAGCTTTTCGATCCGGAGAAACGCGGAAAATACGGCGGATACATCATGGTGCTCTATTCCCTGACGGCGATATTAATGCCGATAATTTCTTCCCAGATCACAGCAATGCTGTCATGGAGATTCGTTTTCTATATGACCACTGCGGTTTACATAATCGCGATAGTCACGGTAGTGCTGCTTGTTCCGAGGTCAAAGGCATCGGAAAAAAAGCCAAAAATCGACTGGATCGGCACCCTGCTTCTCGCCTGCGCCGTTATTCCCTTCCTTCTCGCGCTTTCCTGGGGCGGCTCGATGTATCCCTGGAACAGCCCGGCAATCATTGTCATGCTTGCCGCCGCAGTGGTTTTCTTTATCCTTGCCTACATGTATGAGAAGAAGAATCCCGAATACGCGATAATCAGCGTCCGTCTTCTCAAAAACCGCAGCTTTATCTTCTCCTGCCTGGTTTCGTTTTTCTCAGCCGGCTCCATGAGCGCCGTCGGAACCTACCTCCCGCTTTTTGTCCAAGGCGTGCAGGGACTGTCGGCAACCCTGTACTCGGCAATGACCATGCCGTCAAACATAGTAGGCATCTTTGTCGGCGTTGTCGCCGGCTGGCTCATGGATAAGACAAAGCGCTACAAATGGCTGCTTGTTCTCGCGCCATCAATGTTCATCGTAGTGAATCTTTTCTTTGGCTTCATGCCCGTTACGACTCCGGCGGCCTTTATAGTCGCGGCTTTAATTGTCCGCAATGTCTGCGGCGGCAGCTACATGCCGTCCATCAATCCCCTCGCCGCTCTGGCGCAGATCGAGCCCGAGGACTTTGGAGCCGGCACGGGAACTTTGAACTTCGTGACGGCAATGGGCAACGCGGTCGCCCCCGCCCTTCTCGGCTCGGTTTTGAACGGAGTGTATGCAGGCGCTATCACAAGCAACACCGCCGCAATCGCAAACCAGCTGAGTCCTTCGCAGATCAATTCCATTTCGAGCGCAAGAGTGCTCGTCAACGCGGCTTCGATGAAGGCTCTCCAGACCTCCTTCGGCAACAATACCGCGCTATTCAAAACTACCGTGGACGCCGTTAGAGGCGCTCTCAAATCTTCATTGTCCGCAGTTTTCTTTGTTGCGGCCGCAGTTACTCTCATTTCCGTTATCTCAGCGCTGCTGGTTAAGGAAATCCCCCTTGATCAGATAAAAAGCAGGAAAAAATAGGTTGAATATGATATTCTTTAAGTATTATAGAACGAAGGAGGAGCATAAATGGACGAAAATCTCAAAACACCCAGGCTGACCGAGATGATCTGCGAGAATCTGGTAAATACAAAATACGAAAATCTCAGCGAATGGAACGTAAAATGCTTCAAGGACCGCCTCCTTGACATCACCGGCTGCATTTTCGGCGGCGCTATCGTCGAGGACAACAAGGTTTTGACGGACCTTTTAAGGCGCTGGGGAGGCGCAGAGGAAGCGCCCGTGTTTCTGAAGGGCTTCCGCGCGCCGGTAAACAACGCGGCTATGATAAACTGCATCGTCGCCCGCTCAAACGACTACGGCAACATGTTCATGCATGTATTTGAGGACAGGATAGCCTCCCACCTGGGTGAAACCCTTATCCCTCTCGGCCTGACGCTTGCCGACATGTACGGCGCAAGCGGCGAGGAGCTCATAACAAACAACGTCGCCGCCGAGGATCTCACGGGGCGCATACTCTACACCTTCATAAACCGCTGGCCCTTCGACATGCTCCTCGTATCGACCGCCGCGGCCGCTGAGGCGGCACGCTACTACAAGCTGGACGCCGAAAGGACGAAGGCGGCGCTTTCCTACGCCGCAACAAACAGCACGGACCCCGCGAACAGCTACTTTGACTATTCCCAGGAATTCAAATACCACAACGGCGAAAGCGCGCGCTGCGGAATCATGTCCTGCGAGCTCGCCAAGGGCGGCTGGACAGGACTTGCCGACCCCTACTTCGGACACTGGGGACTCGCGGTGAGAGATACCAAGGGCGAAATGCCCCCGAACTACGAAAGGGCCGTTTCCGACCTCGGAAAGGTGTATTTCACCGAGGAGAGCTTCAAGGTCTTCCCTGGCGGCATACCGAACACGCCCGCGACAATAGCCGCGCAGAAGGTCCGCGCAATGTTTACGGACAGGTACAATGTATCCGACATAAAGCAGGTCGAGGTCGAGCGTTCGGAGCTCACAAACTACAACTACTATTCCGATCCCTTCACCTATCCGAATCAGATCAACGCCCTCTTCGCTTATCGTTTCCAGGCCTGCTGCGCGCTGTATTACGGAACCGTCAAGGTGGAATATGTGCAGACCAAGTCTATTCTGGAGCATCCTGATCTTATTGAGCTCGCTCAGAACGCCACAATGGGAGTGTACAAGATTAAGGAAGGCGAGCCGCGGATTCCAGGGATGCGTGTGCGCGTAATCATGAAGGACGGCAAGGTCTTTGAACATACGGAGCCCGCAACCTCGATGCATACCTATCCCACACGAGAGTTCATCATCGGCAAGTTCATGGACCAGTTCAACGCCTTCGGCAAGCTGCCTAAGGCAACCGCCGATAAGATTATCGAGCTCGCACTTAATATAGAAAAGGTTTCTGATATGCGCGAATACACATCGCTGCTGCAGATATAAACCAATTTCCCCTCTTCTCTCTTAAGACCGCAAGGTCGCTCGCCGGCCCTTAAGCCCTTATCCGGCTTAAGGGCCGGCGAGCGTGTCGAAAAAGTCTTTCGACACGCTTCCAGGGGGTATCCAATACCCCCTGGATACGAGCCTCACGGCTCGATACCCCCGGTCGCGCACAATTGCGCGGGATAATGTATTTTTCCGGCGTACACGCCGCCGGAAAAA
>JAJUHC010000025.1 GCA_029268065.1 Clostridiales bacterium
ATGCTGCCATGAATCTCAAAAAGCTGGCCATTTGGGTCTCAAATAGCCCTTTGTTTTCTCGGATTTGGCTTATTTTTGCCTGTTATACGCAAAGAACCGCGGTTTTCGTAAGCTGAAAACCGCCGTTCTTTGACAGGCTGGCCCGCGCATTCTCGCTTTACGAGAATGCGCGGGCATTTGATATAAAAACTGCTCTGAACGTTTATTTTGCGAACTTTTCCATGAACCTCATCAGTATCGTCGCCACCTGAGCGCGAGTCGCGGTGCCTGAGCTTTCGAGCGTCGTCGCGGTCGTGCCGCCTATGAGCCCCTCCGCGTTTGCCCACTTCATCGCGTAGACCGCCCACGCGCTGATCGCCGACGCGTCGGTGTAACCCGAAAGTTCGCTCGTGCCCGTCACGGAATACCCCTTATACTTTGCGTAGTTGTAGAGTATAGAAGCGAGCTGCTCGCGCGTCACGCTGTCGTTAGTACCGAAGAGTCCGCCGCCGTATCCGCCGACAATTCCGTATGCGCTCGCCCACTTTACGGCGTCCGTGTACCACTGCCCGGCCTCCACGTCCGTGAAGCTGCCGTTCCCGAGCGTCTCCGGCTTGCCCTCAAGGCGGTAAAGCACCGTGACGACCATCGCGCGGGTCATATTAGCGTCAGGATCAAAGCTCGTCGCCGAGGTTCCGCCCATGACGCTCTTCTGGGATACGTACTTCACTGCGCCGAAGAACCAGTCGGAATCCTTGACGTCCGTAAAGGGATTTACATATGCCGCCGCGTAGCCGACAAGGTAATACGAAAGGTGCGTAGTCGTGAAGGTCGCGAGCCCCGTGTCCTTGTCATACGTGGCCGTCATCTGCTGGAGAGTGCCCGAGGCGTCCATGTACCAGACCGTGACGCCCGATGCGCTTTCGCCCTCCTTCAGGGTATAGGGCAGCGAAATGGTCAGCTCGCTTCCGCCGAATTCGGTGATTTTGCTGCTGCCGCTGAGCACGGATATGTCATAGACGGTGCTTGTCCCGACCGCCTTCTGCTGCTCGGAAGTCAGTTTTGTCGCTTCGACCGTCCCCAGGCTTACCGTAACCGTGCCGCCCGCCGCCTGCGACGCTATCGAATCAAGCGCCGCGTTCGGGAGGCTTATTGTGCCGGCCGGGGTCTCAACCCTCAGGGATGCGTTCGTGTCCGAAGCTACGGAAGACAGCGAGGTCTTGGGCAGCTCCACGCTGACCTCTCTTGCCGAGCCTTCTATCTTAGGTGCGATCACGATTTCGCCGCTGCCGTTTGTCCTTGCGCTGGAAACCGCGGCGGCTATGTCGCTTTGGCTGACCGCCAAGGCTGCCTTGCCGTTTGAAGCCTTTCCCGACGGAGTGACCGTCGTTCCCGACTCCGTTCTGGTCTGTGTGCCAGAAGAAGAGCTGGAGACAGGGTCCTTATCGTCCGCCTTAAGCCATTTGTTCCAGTAAGTGCCGTCTCCCAGGGCGGGATAATCCGGGTCGTCAAACCAGTCTTCAACTTCATGCCGATAATCATTGACATAGTGCCAGATGACCGTATCCCCATCCTCAAGCTTCCATTCCTTCAGGCCATATGCCGGATGTTTGCCGTTTACCGTATACATCCAGCCGGAATACCTGCCGTTTGTGAATTCCGAAAGCTCATAGCCTCCGCATACGGCGGGCGCGCTGATCGTTCTGACGTAGTTGCTGTCGGCGCCGACGCTTGCAAGCCCGTACATGGACAAGGCCTGAGTGAATAGATCGTATACTGTGCTGTTTTTGCTCAAGGTAAACTTCGTCGTTTTTATCCAGGTTATATATTCGGAGCCGTTGTAGCCTCCGGTTGAAAGGTCTATATCGCTCGTTGATTTTGTGGCCCCGATCAAACGGAACTTAACTTTGATGTCATCATTCTGCGGATTGGTAGCTTCAGAGCCCTTTGTGACAACAACCTTGTAGTATGCCACGTGTTTTCCGCCGAGGCTGGACAGAGAGAATGTAAGGCCGTTGGTATAGTCCTGATTCTGATCAAGCCCCGATACGATGCGATAGTGCTCATTCAGGCTCGTTTCGTATTTGGCCGTCAGGCTGCTGATATCTGTACCGGACGCGACAGTTACCGGGATGGTGAACGGGCTGGAGGCTGTGCCCGAACCGGAAATCGGCACCATTTTTCCCTGATTTCCGGAAATGTAATATTTGGCAACATAATTATATGACTCATCGTAGCTGCCGGATTTGCTCAATGTTACGATTTGTCCCGCAAGCTCAAACTTTGTGATGATCGGCAATCCGAACCACCCGTTGCCGATATCGTCGGTTTCCTTATCAAAATTACAGGTGTAATCAAAACGTATCGTATCTCCGTCAAAAATGCTTATCTTGTTCAGGCCAAGATTCGCATAGTCGTCATTGTTGTAAGCCATGCACCAGCCGGAGTAGCCTTCGCCCGCGCCGAGGCCGTTGATTTTTGATACATACCCCGACTCGACGCCTTCCGCCGTAACGCCCTTGTCGGCGAAGGCCTTGGCGATGACCTCATTTGCGCTTGAGCCGAATGCGGTGTTGAATGTGTAGTTCATGATGACGCCGGTTTCGGAAGCGCCGGCAAGGCCCGCGGCTTTCGCCGTATAATCATACGCGCCGACGGTAACGGCAATATCCGAGGCTTTGCTAAGATCGACGTCAGGCTCGTAATATGTCGTGTTTCCCGAGGCGTCGCGCACGCAGATCGTGTGTCCGGAGACGCTGTCGCCGGATAAGCCCGAGCAGGAGGGCGAGCTTTGCCATGTGGTGCCGCCGTCGAAGCTGTAAGCCTTATTATGCAGCAAATTGTCGTCCTTAGCCCTGACATAAACGCCCTTTGTCTTTGAAACATAAACCTTTTCTATTACGGGGGACGTAAAGTCCTTCTTCTTGTTCAGCGTCAGCTGATAATTCTTTACCGTGACGCCGTCCTCCGCGGTCACCTTTATGTTTACGACGGCTGTGGTTTTTTCGTCCGCGAAGTACACGGCGTAGCGGTTGTGTCCCTTGTTCGTGGCTGTTACGGGGATAGCTTCTCCTTCGTTAAAGTCCTCGACGTTTGAAACCGCGGTAAGCTCCACCGAGGCGTTAGGGTCGGCTGCGCTCGGCCAGACATTCAGGAAGCTCTTGTCGTAAGGATCCGCCGAGTAGCTGTATGTATCGGGAGCAAAATCCGGGGACAAGCCGAGTATGTCTTCGTTTTCTTTGGAATAATAGTTTACTATGCTTACCAGGAGTTCCGAAAGCGCCGCGTTGCTTTGGATTTCTCTTACGGATACCGAATATGTCCTTGTGTCCGAGCCGTTTGTAACGCTTATTGACGCGGAGCCCGAGCCGTTGGTAAGCGAAACGGCAGCGCTGCCGCCGCTTGCGCCGGCGCCGTTTACCTGGACCGTTGAATTGCCGATCGCCTCGAAGCTGAGGGTGACGCTTTGCGTGCCCGCGGGCACAACAAGCTCATATTGGCTGGTATTTGGTGAAAACGCTTTTTTGAAAGTGCCTTTATCGCTTGACAGCGAAGTAAGATACGCCCTGTTTCTGCTTACGGCCATCAGATAGCCCGAGTCGTTCTTATAGTATATCGTTCCGTTGCTGTCGCAGACCAGGCTGCAGATGCAGTACTGCGCATAGCTCGTGCCGGTTGGGTCAAACAGCAGAGAACCGACGGCGGTCTTTGTATTCACGTCGTACTCAAGCATATAAATGCCGCCGGGGGTGTAATTGTAGGTAAGGTAAACATAAAGCTTCCCTGTGCTTTGGAGGTACGCCGTGGACAAAAGCGCGCTGGTTTGGACGTAGCCCGGGATGGTGTCCACGCTCGTTATCAGCGTCATTGTGCTTACGTCAATGATCTTATAGCTGTGTCCTGTGGGTGAAAACTGGCTTGTTCCGCAAACCCCGATGAAGGCAACGCCCCCGTACACAATCGGGGTGCCGGTGCTCATTCCGCCGAGATTGAAGGTCTTGTATGTATCCTTCTTCAGCTTGCCGTCGGTCGCGACCTCGACCTGTCCGAACACGCCGCCCTTTGTCGTGAAATAGATCGTGGTCTTGCCGCCGTCCACCACGGCCGATACCGTGGAGCGGATATCCCCCTTTATTCCGGTGATGGTATCTATGATCGCCCCGGTGGTCGGATTGACGCTGTAAAGTATGGCGGTTTCGGTGTAATTTCCCTGGGCGCTGCCGTCGTCTGAGCCGAATATCACATAGTTGTCGGTAGCGTAAGCGCCCGCCCAATAAAAGCCGCCCTTATGCTTAAGCGTCCATGTGCAGCTCTTTGTTTCATTTTTTTGACTTGTGTCCTCATCCGTTGCGGAGATGCAGAAGTATGTTCCGTCCCTGTCTTCGTAGTTCCAGGTTCCGGAATAGATGTAGCCGTTATGGTATGTTATCGGGCAAAGCGTCTGTCCGCCCACCTTTTCGCTTACCCACAGGCTCTCAAGCGTTCCGGCGTTAAGAGCCTGGATTTGCCCGTCCCCTATCGGGACAAACAGCATGCCGCCTCCGTATGTTATCGGGTTAAGCGCAAATCCGAGGTTTCCGGCAAGATTTTCGCTGGTGGCAAGCGTTTCTCCGGTGTTCATGTCGATTTTATATACATTCTTGCTTCCCGCCGCGTACAGGCATCCGTTCAGTATAATAGGCGGCGTAACGGAGGAGGTGTAGTTCACGCCGCCCTTTTTCGCCCATTTGAGATAAGCCTCCGACGCGCTTACAGGCGTTTCAGCCGATGTAAAGCCCATGTTCCAGCTGTTGCCGCGGAAGTTCGTCCAGTCGCCAGTATATTCGGGAAGCGTATTTGAAATCGGGGTAAGCGTAAGCTTAACCGAGGTGTCCGTACCTCCGGTCACCTTGCCGCTTTTCGCCGCGTAGCCGCTTTTCGAGACCGTATACGAATACTCGCTTCCGGTAAGCACGCTGTATATTCCGCTTTCGTTCGGCCATATGCGGTTGCCCGAGCTGTCCTTGAGGAAAACCGTCGCATCGGAAGGCGTCACGTCAAAAACAAGCGTAGATGGAGTTACAACGTAGACCGAGGCGGAGAACGAGTCAAGCTGGGTTTGGACCCCTTCGATTTCCGCGCCGACCACTGCTTTGAGCGAGCACTCCCCTTTTTCCGTCGGACGCCAGGAGATGGACGCTGTCTTTGTCGCTCCGATTTCGAGATCGGCAAGCGTCTGCGAGCCTATCCCCTTTTCCGTCTGCCTGACCTCCAAGAGGCTGACGCTCGGGCTGATCTTATACGTTCCGGTGTTTTTTACCGACACCTGAACCTGATAGTCGGTCCCGGCTTCGATAGGGCTGGCGTTCGCTGTCCCGGCCGCGTTTTTTACGGACAGGCTTTGGACCTTGGCCTCGGCCTTCTGCTGCTGTGTCGCCCCGACCTGAATTATAACGGTATATCTGCTGCTATAATCCGGGTTAAACACCTGAACGGCGTAGAGCGGCTTGCTGGTATCCAGCTTGGCGCTTACGGCCGAGCCGAGAGCGTTAAGGATATTCGTGCTCTGGTCTATCCGATAATCGCTCGACAGGCTCAGTTCCAGGCTGGCGTTGAAGAATTCTGAATTGCCGACATCGCCAGAATAATTGCAATACCCTTGAATTCTGCCTGATGTCGCTTTCAGTACGACCTTTTCCGTACCTGCCGGAACGGTATTGAGATATGCGTCGCAGTCGTTAGACACGTCTTTTCCGAGATTAACCCCGTCGCAATCCGGAAGCACGCCGATTTCAGGATCTGTGCCTCCGGCGAATACCGATAAAGGCAGTAAACCAAATATCATGACAAGCGCCAGAAATATTGCTAACGGTTTTTTAAACTTCAATGCTTTCATTTCACGTCTCCTTATTTTTTTATATTTTTCCTTCGCTGTTTGAACATGCTTTGCTTGAAATACATGCCGCAACGGATTTCGAAGGTTTTGTTCCTATGATACTTTTCGGGCGTTTCTGCCCGCTTGGGCGGACCCGGTCCTCTGATTCCCACTTTTCATCACTCCCCTATGCTGATTTGATTTTTTGACACTTAAGAAAAACAACGGAGGCTTGCGGTTCGGGCCTTAACCCTCCGTCAAACCTCCGTTGTTCGGTCGGTCCATATTCGGTTTTGCGGCGCCGAGGGCGGCTGAGGTGAAGACCGCCCCCGGCGTCCTTAAAAAAGGGATTATCAAATAAAAAAGTGCCGATTTCCGTAAAAAGAAATCGGCACAAGCGCTATTTATGTGCTCAACCCCGCCGGCTTACGGCCGAAACGGTAAACGCAGGAAAATGTAAGTCTTCTGACTCGCGTTATGGAAATACATGCCGCATTTCCTGCGTCCGTATCCTACCTTCCCAGAGGGCAACAAGATACCCAAAAGTGGCTGACTTTCGTCCACGCATCCTTCCGATGCTTCGGTACGGCCTCACGCTCACAGCGCCGGTGACGAGGGGCTTAAAACCCCGTTCCATCTACGCCGCGCCTGACCCCTGAGGGCCTTTACGGCTGCGGCGACAAATTCCCATTCAGTTTTCTTGCACGGGCGGCGCGCCGCCCGCAGTAATCATCGAAGTCGCGGCTCAACCTTGAAAAAGCCTAGCGGACTATGCATATTCTTGCACATGATTCGGCGTTTGTCAACAGTAATGAGCATACATCGCAACTTTTTTGTGTAACCGGAGTGAAATTTCAGCAAGACCGGAAAAGACAAAGCGCATTGTCTTTGTTATACTTCAGATAAAGGCGGTGAGGCAGATGACGAGCTATCGCGCAGCGATGGAGCTTTGCGCTCGGTTCATTGACAACCATCAGGGGGAGAAAATTACGGCACTCGAGCTGGCGGAGATGACAGGTTATTCGCTGTACCACTTCTGCCATGTGTTCCGCGCCTATTTCGACATGCCTGTCGGCGAATATATTCGCTGCTTTGCGCTGCAAAAAGCGGCCTTGGAAATACTCAAAGGCAAGCCGATCACGGAGGCGGCTCTTGACAGCGGTTTCTCAACCCCCGCAGGCTTCTCAAAGGCGTTCAGAAGGCAGTTCGGCATGAGCGCGACGGAATAC
This sequence comes from Clostridiales bacterium, assembly GCA_029268065.1. Lineage (GTDB taxonomy): Bacteria > Bacillota > Clostridia > Oscillospirales > Oscillospiraceae > DUPK01. The sequence continues at coordinate 7,063 of JAJUHC010000025.1, forward strand.
CGCCGGCATTTTAAAGGAAGGAGCATTGACACAATGGAACCGAAGCTTGTTAAGAAGGAGGCCTTCTCCGCCCTTGGCTGCTACATTCCCCCAAAAGACGGAAAAAACGTCGATATCCTCGAATCAGGAGCGTACTGGTGCGGCGTTGACTTCAAAGATTACGCAAAATATCATGTGGACAGCTCTGTCAGCGGTGAAATTGGAGCGTGGATGCACCCGGACGATGTGAGCGGCGATCTCCGCTATTTCTTCGGTTATGTTTCAGCCTCGGAGAAAGCTCCGGACGGATTAGTGCAAATCGAAGTCCCTGCGGCGGAATTCGCTGTTTTCGACGTGCCGCCCGTAACCCATGATATTCACGGCGGCGAAAAGCTCGCCTTGGAGATACGCAAGACCTGGAAGTACATTTTCAGGGAATGGCTCGACAGGAGCGAATACGTCTTTGACGAAGGCAAGATGTGCTTTGAGTTTTACCATGGCAGGGATACTCAAATCTGCGTCCCGGTGAAGCCAAAGGGAAAAATGCATTGAAGTCCGCATCCGTGAAAAATTCTGCGCTGCTTAACCGAGGCTGTCCGCAAGGGCAGCCTCGAAAACTTCTCTCACACGGCAGCCTCAGCGTTCATTTCGGGTTCTTTCAGGCCCAACTCACCTCAGCTAGCCCGCGTCGGCGCTCCTCATAATTCTTTTCCAGAGGCTCGCTAAGCTTCTGTCCCGCTTTTGTCAAGGGCGTCGAAGTACGCCTTGAGCTGAGCCGCCCGCGCGGCTGCGTTCTGCCTCAGCGAGCCTGAGCCGAGCCCCGACGTCGCCGCAGCCTCATGGAAGCTCCGCGCTTTAAGCGCAGACTCCGCGGCGGCGGCGTTTTTCCTTTCTCGGCTTTCGCGCAGAACGCTCTGGTACTTCTCAAGCAGCTCGTTTTTGCGCCGCGCCGCCAAAGCGTCCTCAAGCTCCTGCCTATACCTTTCGGCCGTCCCTGACGCGGAGCCAGCGCCCGAAAGCATCCCGGATGTAACGGAACCGTAGCGACTGCTTGAAGCGGGCGGCTTGAGGCTTTCTGCTGACGATGCAGGATCGCCTGTTGTCTGTCCCGAGCCGCCGTCCTCCCCGTCATACAGGTGCGTTTCCTGATAATTCAGCCCCTCGCCTCTGATTTTGGCGTTTCTCATTTTTTCAGCGGCAGCCGCGCCGGCCTTGTCCCCGCTTTTGGCGCACTCCTCCATTATCGCCATGTAGTTTGCGTTCGGGTCGTAAGCCCAGTTTTGCGCGCTGACGGCCGCATCGTTATTCGGTGAGTCGTAATTGTGGGTCTGCCTCTCGCCCAGCGCCTCGCCCGCGATTTTGGCGTTTCTCATCCTTTCGGCTTCCGCCGCCGTCTTATAGTCCTTTTTCTCCACGCTCTCGTTTATTATCGCCTGATAATCCGTATTCGGATCATAGGCGATGCTTTTCCATTTTTCAAGCTTGACCTCTGCCATTTTGCTTCTCCTTTCATACCTGCGGGCACCCTTGCAAGTCGTTATTACAACCCGCCGGGTGCCCGCTCAGTCTTTTCCTGCAATCAGGGCTCATGCGCCCTTACTTGTCCGTCGTTTTTTCATCGGCGGGACTTTTTTCGCCCGAATCGGGTTTTGACGAAGCCTCGACGATGCTCTGGACGCCCCTCAGGACCTCCTTAAGCTTGTCATAGCCGAACATGGCGGCGTAGGAGACCATAATTCCGGCCACCGCCGCCCCGGCCACCGAGTACCACTCCGCCGGAACCGCGTAAATCTGACAGTACGCAAAGAACGCCGCGAGCGTCAGCGCTTCCGACACGATGAACGCGAGCAGATTGGTCGGTATTTTGTCCCAGGTCAGCTTTTTCAGCACCTCGACCACGATATTGACTAGCGCGACTAGTACGCCGACGGCGGCAATGAGCGCCGAAAGCTCAGATACGCTGATCATCACTTGAATTTTCCTCCAAAATTAATTCATTTTTTGCCATCGGAGGAAGCGCTTCCGAAGTCCGGCGAGCCGTTCTTCCCCCGTTCCAGATAGGCCGGGAGCTTTATTTTGTTCTCCGCCTTCGCCTTATCGCTGTAAAATGCCTTGCTGACCCCGTACGCGGCCCAGGACGGCGCGACCATCGCCGTTATCCAGGGCAGCGAGCCGGTGAACTGGCTTTTGATGCTGAGGTATGCGAGCACGAAGCCCCCGATCGATACCGCGGTAACCACAACAAGCTCCCAGGCCAGAATGAGCTTTGAAAATTCCCTTTTATTCATTCGTTTCATCCGAGCGCTCTCATGAGGATAACGGCGAGCGTTTCGCGCGTTACGGGCTCCTGCCAGTGCATATCGCCGTTTTCGTCGCCTCTGAAGAGTCCCTCCTCAACCGCCCACGCGCAGGCCTCTTTCGCCCATTCGCTCGGGACGTTGCCCTTTGTGTTTTCGTCAGCCATATTTTCCACCTCCGAACAACAGCTCCACATGCCGTCAAGGCTCTCCGCCTCGTCGAAATCGACTTCTATGCCGGCTGCGCTCTCGCCGTTTGAGTACTGGTAGACATTCATATACTCCGAAACAAGCCCCTTCGACCACGCGTAGGTCTGCCAGTGACCCCTGCATACGCCGCGGGCCGCCATTTCCTCTATAACGTAATACGAGCCGTACACGCCGATGTCAAACGGCTTTATTTCCTCCCTTGCGGCTCTAAAGTACGATTCTATTTCGTCCATGTCGTCCGCACCCGCGTCGAAGTCCACCGCAAAGTAAATTATCGCGCCCTCCGGCATTTCAAGCTCCCGTGCCACCTCGAGCGCTGCGGCGCCGTCCTCCCTGCCAGCCGGCGCTCCCTCAAGCGCGCGGGCGGCATAGGTTTCGAACACGCTTAATATTTTCAGTCCCGCGCTTGAAACCGCTTCGGCTTCGTCGCGCGTCAGGCGCTTTGAATAGCCTTCCGGCACATGATAGCGGCAGGCAAAGCAAAAACCTTCCCTGACGAGCCTTTCCGCTGTATCCTTTGTAATTTTTGAAGCGCAGTCTACGCCTTTCATAATCACACTCCTCTACTAGTAAGATATGCCACCGCCGCAGCAATTAGTGCGGACAGCAGAGCGCCCGCAATGCGGTCGAGCCACAGCCCCGGCTTCTTTTCCAGCGTGCATATACGCTCGTCGTGGTCGTCGAGCTGCCTTGCCTGATTTTTAAGTATCTCGGTGAGCTGCCCTGAAAGCTTCAGGAAATCCTCCTGCATCCGCTCCAGCGAGACGAGGCGCTCGTTGTCCCTTTTGAAGCGCTCGTCCATAATCTGCATATCCTTTTCATGCACCCTGAGAAGATCGCCTTCCATTTCCCCTCCTATGAGCCGTAGCTCTCGCCCGTGATCTCCGCATACTGCGCCGCGCTGATTACGCCCTTCCTGACCGCCAGGGCCACCATCGGCTTGCTCCAGAGCCCGTGGTCGTAGTTCCACTTTATCCTCTCGTATGTCATACAGTCGCATCCTCCATGCTCAGAATATTTGAAAATTCAAGCGCCGCGGCAATCCTGTCCTCCGCCGTAGGCGCATATTCGGGTACTGTGTTGACGATTGTTTCTATCGCGGCTATCGCCTCGCTCTCCGTTAGGGAGGCGGAAACGCCGTACATGGACCTCAGCGCGGACAGGTTCTGCAAGGCAAACATCACCTCGCCGCTCTCGTCGGTTTCGACTATGTGGGCGAATTCACTCACCGCCGGATACCTCGAAAGTACGCTCTGCGGCGTGAAAAGCTCCCCGCTCGGGGTCATGTAGGTCTTTGTGCCCGTGTATTTTTCAAGATGCTTTGCCATTTAATTTTCCTCCTTGTATTATTTAAACTGAATAAGCTTCCGCCGTTGCTGTATCCGCCCCAGATGAATTCTTTCCTCCGGCTATGATTGCGAAGCTTCCGGCAACGGCTGAAGCCCCGTTGTATCTCGCAGCGCCCGTCCCCGTTGTTCTCACCAGAGAAGAATCGTACATATCGACCTCGGAACGGGCGCCGCCGTTATAGCCGCCGCTTATAACCGCTACACCTCCCACGGATACGGCCTGCGGTCTCGTCCTCTCGCAGCTCAGCACAGCCGGAGTCGAACGGACAAGCGAAGCGTCGTACGCGTCCACGGCGTTGCGCATTGTCGTTCCCCATTTTCCGCCGCCCGCGAATATTGCGTACGTTCCGTTTCCCGTGCCTCCGAGCTCGCTTCTTGCTACGCTCAGAGCGGCGGGGGACGTCCGCACCATTGAGCTATCATAAGCGTCAACCGCGGCGCTTTCGCCGTTGTAATAGCCGCCCGCGAACAAAGCGTAAGCCCCTATTGAGGCCGCCGCAAAACGTCCTCTCGGAATGCTGAGACCGCCCGCCGTGCCCTTTACCATAGACGTGTTATAATATGTGCCATTACCTCCAGAGGACGGAAAAATAACGTAATATGGCGTGGTTGCCGCCGCAATTCCGTCTTCTCCGGAGTTTAAGTCCGCCAGAGAACGCCGCGTTAAAGAATTATCAAAAGCAATTACTTTTGCGTTCGGATACGCTTCCTCTTCTCCCGCATAAGACCCTCCGCCGAAGAAGGCATAACCGTATAAAGTTGCTGCAGCCATGCCGTCGTACAGCGTCCACAGGGATGAACCGGTAGAGCGGGCGAGTGCAGAATTATATATATCAATGCCTCCGGTGTAATTGCCTCCCACAAAGACCGCGTAGTTGCCTGCCGCCGCCCCCGCGAGACCGCTTCTCTCATATGAAAGGCCGGATACAGTTCCAAGGTAAGAAAGCGCCGAATACGAATAACAGAGTCTCGCGGTTCCCCCGACGCCAATGTAAATTTTCTTCACCCTTCTCGCCGCTCCGCCGATGCCGATATACGCCTTTTTCATTTTCCTCGCAGCGCCGCCGATGCCGATATACAAGGCCTTACCCATTTATCCTCCCTCACTCGTACATGATGTAGATCGAGCCGCTCGCAAGGTAGGTCGAGCCCGGCGTCATATCGCCCGTCCCGGCATAAATATCCCTGACCTGCGCCGTGCCGCAGTTTGCCTGCGAAGAAGCGTTTGCGTTCAGCTGTCCTCCCATGGTTCCGCCCGCGGCGTTTAAGGGAGTGTAGCCGAGCGCGCTTTGCTTCGCGTTCCACGCGGCTTTTTCGCCGTCCGTGCAAAGGCGGTTGTTTGAGTCCTGAGTCAGCGCCGATAAATTGTGTCCGTGGTTTGCCGCCGCGTAATCCGTCCCTGCGACCGCCGCCGAAACCGCAGAGCCGTTGCCCTTTAGAAGCCCCGCAATGTTTGTCGCCGTAGAGTTCGTGACCTGATTCGGTCCGGCCGTCCCCTGCGGTCCTGCTGGGCCCTGCGCTCCCGCAGGACCGGTCTCCCCTTGTATCCCCTGTACACCTTGAATCCCCTGCTCGCCCTTCCATCTGTACCACTGATAGGAGGACGACGCGGAAGGCGCGACCGCCGAATTGTCCGAGCATATGCCGATATACTCGTTTGGCGTATTCAGCATGTTTTCGTCAGCCGGATTGCCGCTTGCGGCCCATTTGATATGCACATATGCGGTTTGTCCCGCCGCCCCCTGCGCGCCCTGCGGCCCCTGCGGTCCTATGACGCTGCCAAGGTCAATCTGTCCCATAAAGCAAGCCTTCCTTTCTTATTAAAATGTCCATATTAGGCGGCCGGAAGCGTTTACTGAAAAATTCGGCGCTGAATCGCCCGTATACGAAAGAATAAGGTGTCCGTCAGCATCGATGTTGAAGGCAAACAGCCCCTCCGCCGCGACCGCCACGCCGGAGAATCCGCGCTCGCCTCTCTCTCCCTTTTCACCTCTTTCGCCCTGTATGCCGCGCGGTCCGGCGGCTCCGGTCGCGCCGTCCGCGCCCTTTGGTCCCTGCGCGCCCTGCGCCCCGGTCGGCCCCTGGGGGATGATGAAGTTGAAAACCGCGTCCGCGCCCGTGCCGGAATTTGTTACTGAAGGCGGCGTGCCCTGAGATGCTGTTGTCACTGTGCCTATGCTTATCGTCGCCGCGTCGCCCCTGTCGCCTTTATCGCCTTTTTCGCCCTTATCGCCCTTCACTGCCGCAAGACTGAGAAGCTCACGCCATGTCTCTTCGCCCTCGCGCCTCCACTTTATATAGCCCTCGTCGTGCTGAAGCTCGACGCTCCTGCCGTCAAACGCTCCCGACGCTTTTGCATCCGCAAGCGCGGTTTCTATCGCGGAAGCAAGCGCGCCGAAGCTGATGCGGGCCGAAAGCTCCGCGTCAAGCTCGGCAGTCAGCGTGTTGTTTATGAAGTTCTTTATCGCGTTCCCGCCCGCGTCGAATTTTTCCTTCAGCAGCGCAGGCGTCATGCCCGGCTCTCCGCCCGGGTCGTCACTCAGCTTTGATATGTAGCTTATGTCGGTCGTCAGCTTTGTAAGAGCCACTCATGCCCCTCCTTATCCTTTCAAACCGTTCCGGTAACGCTGAATTCTATCCCTGCGTCCGTAATGGTGGCCGTGCAGTTCGGCCTTGAAGTGAACACAATCTTGTATCTGCAAAAGTCCTTCGCCCCTATCTTGAGCCTGCGCGGCTGAGTTATCCTTCCCGTTCCGAAGGAAAATCCCGAAAAGTCAAGCTCAAAGAAGTTAAACAACCCGTTTGACAGACTTTCCGTGCCGCATTCGACGACTCCTTCGCCGAGCCGCTCGCGCTTCGCGTCGGTAAGCACCGTGACGTTCACCGAAGAACGGCTTTCCGGCTTTGCCGAAACCCACAGATGCGGAGAGCGCTTTGTCTTGAATTCGGAACCGAAGTCCATCGAGCCGCTTTCCCAGTAGGCAGCAATCGGCTCGCCGTTGTCTGTCAGGTAATCGCGCGAGAAATGCCTTATGTATCCGTCGAAGGTGCCTATGTATGCCTCGTCCTTGTAAACTATCATGCAGGACGCGGGAAAGTCGCGGTAAAGGTACCATGTGTTGTTCTCCGTGTTGTGAACGAGAGCCCTGCCGCCCTGCAAAATGTAGTATTCATGGTTTATCTTGTCGAAATACGCCTGCGCGCTTTTCAGGTCGAAGCTCCGGAGGCTCGTCTCCACCCTTTGCGAAATGCGCTTTGCATTGCGCTGGTCGTTCGTTATTTCGCCGCCCATGCTTATCCATTCGTAAATTGAGCGTCCGTCGAGCGTTCTTGGATGGTTTTCAACGAGCATGGCCTGCCCCGGGGCGCAGTTTCCGATGGCCCTGTTCACTGGCGTGACGTAAAAGGCCGCCTCTGTCGTTCCGTCCTCGAGCGTCAGTGTGTCGCAGCTTATGCTGTACGCGCTGTCCTCCTTGAACGCCAATAGCCTGTCGTAGTGCCGTATAAGCCCCGTGATCGGCGTGTTCGATTCGCCCGCCGCTATCTCGCAGTTTTCGGGGAAGTATTCCGCGTCGGGCATACCGCTTTCGTCAATTCCGCTGTAAATCGCCTTGTTTGAACCGTCGCCGTACAGGAAAACCCTGTTGTCGGTGCGTCCGCTGAAAAGCTCCGAATACTTCATACCCGTTACCGAGCCTCTGTTCCCGCAGCCCTTGGTCCATTTTATTTCCAGCGTGTTTACGCCGTACTGCGGCGGGTGCTCCGTAATATACTCTCCTTCCACGGTCGCGCCGACGATTACGCGGACGGTGCCGTTTGTTTTTGTCGCCGAGTAATACGGGTGTCCCTGCCATGATGTGCCCTCGGGTATGGATGTGCCGTTGAGCATTACGGAGTCTACGCCGCTTATGTTTTTCTCCGCAAGCTGGAAGGTGTCGTGCGTGCCGTCCGGCGAAAACCTCTGCCGCTTCGCGCCTGTCAGTCTGTTTGCCCTTTCAAGCGGAACGCCTCCGCCGCTGTACGGAGTGGAAATTGCCACCACGGGCGCATATCCCGATACGGGCGCAAGAGAGGATGCCCCGCCTGCCGGCAGGATTCCGTCCCATACATAGTAATTCGAGCCCGTGAGTATATAGAGCTTTGAGTTGAACGCGAAAAAGCCGACGCGCTCGGTGCTGTCGATACTGCCTATGCATGCTTTGCTCCATACCCCGTCCGTCTCCGTAAGAGACCACAGATGCCCGCCGCAGGCCGCGACAAGATACTCCGTGTCTCCGACGCGGCCGGACCATATTCCGTGCACGGCAGGATGTTCGTATGTCGTTCCGAGAGACATTCGCCAGAACTTCCATGCGTAGGTATCGTTCTGCACAACCATCATTCTGTTGCCGTACCATTTGTGCTGCGGCTCGTCATATCTTGTTATTTTGCAGACTCCGTACTGGGGATGCGAATAATACTTGCCGAAGGGCGAGATTTCGCCGTAAGCAGAATATCTGACCGTCCCTTCCCCCTGAACGGTCACAGCGCCGTTTTCCACCGCTATCGAATCGTAGCAATAAATTGCGTTGAGTATCCCGACATTGTGCTCCAGAATAAACAATTCTTCGGAGTCCTGACTGACCGTGCCGCCCTGCACCCTTGTTCCTACGCTTGCGGCGGTGTAGCTAACGGCGTCGAACTTATATATCGCGCCCTCGGAGCTTCGGTAATAATAAAACCTGTAATCAGTGCGGTTGTCGTAATTTACCGTGACGGAGCTTCCCGAAATGGACAGCGTGCCGTCGTCCGACACCTCTATCGCCGGATATGCGGTAAAGGTGCGTGTCGGAGAGTTTATGTCTGAAAAGAGGACTTCCGAAGCCGCCGACGATACGATCGAATAATCGCCGTTTTCCAGCAGCCCCGCGACGCTTTTTGTGCCGCCGCGCACCTGGAGCGAGCCTTCGTCCGTAATCTTGAAATTCGACATTTCTGCGGCCTCGCCGGTCTTGAGCCCTGTATCCCCGTCCGGATTCTCGTTGAGTCCCAAAAATCCGCTTATTCTCATAACCTGTGTGCCGGAGGACTTAACCCTTGCCATAAGCTCACAGCCCCCCCGCTTCCGAGTATCCTATGCCCCCGTAAACATCCTCGATGGGTTCAAAGCCTCTCGGCACAGCCGCGCCGAGCCTTGCGATGAGTTCCTCGTACCTCTGCTGAAAAAACGAGGCGGCGGAGGGGTTTTCCTCGAGAAGAAGCTGAGCCGCGAGCCCATATGGCAGCACCGTTTGAGCTATCGTGTCGTCAAGCCCCATGTCTGAGACAAAATCCGTTATGCGATCGCATATCGGGCGCGTCCCTTCCGCAGGCTTAGCGCAGGTTGAGGAATAGGGGTAAACTTCGCCGCGCAGAACGTTCAGGATAAGAAGTGTCCGTGACTTGTAGTCCGCGTTTGAGGCCGTGTCGGTCCTGCCCGTCGAGGCTTCCGCCGAATCTATCAGCCCCATCGCGGCGTTGAAGACCTCCTGTGCCGTAGTAGGCATGTTATCACTCCTTGTGTGGTGGATTTTGTTTTCGGGGCGGGCGTCCTTCATGGCCCGCCCCGAATCCGAAAAGTATCTTACGCCGTCTTGAACTCGGCTACTGGGCTGTTCACGCTTCCGGAAAGCGACGCGTAAAAACGGATGCGCGTACCTGATGGAAGCCCAGTCAGCGGTGACGAATACGTCTGGGCGGAAGCTGATGTCTTGGGGTTAGAACCGTCCGAGGTGAATCTTATCGACGCTCCGGATGTCGCGCAGGCAAGCGTGACGCTCGAGGTGCCGGAGGCTGTCGGAGCCGCCGCCATTGAGCCCTTTGCGTGGACAAAGATGCCGTTTATCTTGTTGTCCAGCACGAAGCTGTCGTGGTAGAAGCGGCACTCGCCTATGTCGGCGTCATATCCGACGGGGTTTTTCTGGACGCGCATGGTCTTAATCTTGAGCGGGTCAGCGGTCGCGTCCCTGTACTTGATGATGAAGTTTATGTCCGGCGCGGGGAAGTACGAGGATGGCACCGGAACTATTGACATTCCGTCGATGTAGCCGACAACTCCGCCCTCCACAGCCTTTGCACCCAGTGTGTCTATGCCCATTACCTCGTTTGAGAGCTTCGTGAGTATGTATACGGACTCGTTTATGAAAAGCACACGGTTTTTCTTCGGGACGAGCTTTTCGCTCATGGCGGCGGAGGCGCTCATAATCGCCTCGATAACCGTGCTCTTCGTAAGGGCAGTCGTGTTGAGAAGTCCGAGACCCGCGCCGTTGGCCCATTTCGCGAAACGGTACTGGTCGATAGCCGGCGTGCATACCTCGTCCCAGTTCGACTTGAGCTGGGTGTTGCAGTGCTTGATGTTCATCTGGTCGGCGGCGTTGCCGTGGTCTATCGCGAAGGTGAAGCTCTTGTCCTGCGTAAGCGTCAGGGTCTGCACCGCGTCGCCCAGCTCCGAAACCTGGCCGAAGCGCGAGCCCGAAGCGCCCCTGTCGTAGTCGTTAAGCGTCACTGAATCAACGGAATATACTTTTATGCTTTTCGCTCCGTCGAAATCGTATTTTTTCCCTGCGAACTTGTCCGTGATAGAGAGCTGCTTGAAGCGCTCGTCCACCAGTTTGGAATACTGAGTCGTAAAATTGATCGCCATTTTTCATTTCCTTTCGTTCTTTGATTTTTTCTTTAATTTAGTCGTCCTCGTACCAGAGTCTTTCAAGCTCGGAAATACGATCCGCCCTTCCGTCGGATGAGCGGGAACCGACGAAGCTCTCCCTGTTTCTTATGTTTTGCCGCTCCGCCTCAAGCTCTGTGCGGAGCCGCTCCCGCTCGTGCCCGTAAAAGGCTGCCGTGAGGCTTTTTCCGGCCGACACCTCGTCCCATACGCTTTGCGGGATGTCCCGCACTCCTACGTCCGGGAAAGCGGAAATAAAACTCTCAATTTCAATTTTTTCTCTCTCCGCCTCCTGGGAAACTGCGCTCCCCTCGATCCGCGATGCGGAGAGATCCGAGTATTTTTTCCTTATTCTGTCGTAATCCAGTCCCTTTTGAGCCAGCCTTATAAGCTCGTCCTTTCCCACCTCCAACCGCCTGTCAAGGTGCTTGAGCCTAAACAGGGTTTCGGTATGGTCGCCGTCTTTCCCCTCCTCTTTGCCCATTTTGCTCCTTGAGCCGGCCTCAGACGCCAGATTTTCTCCTTTCCAGTCCGCTTCAAGCTCCGAGATGGTCTTCTCGCTCGGGATCTCCTCCGCTTCCTCCGAAACGCCTTCAGCCTCGGAAAGGCCCCACTGCTCGTCTTGCGCCGTGTTTGCCGCCGTGTATTCTTCCATTTTTCTTCTCCTTTCGCCTGTGGTCGGGCGATTTTTTGTTTTTCGGGGCCGGTCTGCCCCTTCCCCGCGCCGAAACGCGCCTCGTAAACGCCGATTAATTTGTGTTTGCCTATTTGAAGGGCTCCTCGCCCTTTTTCATGCCGCGGAGCTCTATTTTTACACTCACGCCGCCTCCCTTGGCTTCGTTTCCGATGGAGTAGACGGGCAGCTTTGCCCTTGAAACGCTCATGCTGTCCGTGCGCTGCTCTATGTCGTCTATAATCCGGAGCTGTGCCGCCTCAAGCACCCTCGCATAGGGAAGATAGCGTGGCGACGCGCCGGCGAGCACCTTACGGAAGTCCGAAACGCTTATGCCGAGCGCGACGCAGAGTCCAGGCGCCGTGGGCTTCCTCGAATTTTCCTCGCAGTCGGAAAAGTATCGCTCCACCTTATGCGCCAGCTCCGAAGGCGTGCATTCAAACCGCGCTTTTCTCGTAATTCCACCTCTTTTCGACATTTTGCAATTATTTTTGATATTTTGTAAAATATTTTTATTAATTTCAAAATAATACTTGTAATTTATGGGAATTATGCTATAATATAGTCAAGTCACACAAATTCGTCTTAGAGAAAGGAAGTGAATCCGGCGTTATTGCATATACAGCAGCGATGCCTTAGACTACCTGATGACAGCCGTTGTAGAGAAATATGTTGATGACAGAAAGGACGGTAAGTTTATGAAAAACAAGGAAGTTGCAGAGGTCATTCATGAAGCGCTGGTAATGTACATAGACGACATTAGTGTGATTGAAAGCGTTAAGGTGATTCCCGTTAGCGAGCCGGAATGCGGCAGCGAAAAGCTGCTCGTGACGCTCAAGGACGGTGAAAGGTACAAGCTGATTTTAAGAAAATGCGCAAGCTGAGCGGGAGAGGAGGACCTCTCCCCTTTTTTGAATTCCGCGCGCGGATAAAGCGTAGCATACCTCCCGATACCGCGGGGAAGCCGGTCACGCCATCTGCGTCCGCCCGAGCAGCTCCGCCATGTCCGGCGCTCCCCCGCCCGACGTTTCCGCCGCCTTTTCAGAGGCGTTTTTTCTTATTTTGTCTATAAGCTCCTGTTTTTTTGTTATATATCCGTCGGGCATGCGCTCCAGGTAGTCCTCGAAGTCGATGTGCCCCTGGGTAAGCAGGTTGTCGAGGGTCTGTATGGCCGCGGTTTCGCTCCAGTAGCTTGACGCGCCGACATCCAGCTTAAGGCTCATCGGCACCTCGCGAAGGCGTTTGAAGTCAAAGGCCGAAAGCTTGGTTTCGCCGGCTTTTTCGTCTCTGATCTCCACATATCGAAGCCCGTAATAGCTCTGCATGAAGTCGAGATAAATCCGTCCCAGATCCTCGAGGCTCTTGTAGAGGCTTTCCCTGGTGTTCTCCATAGGCACGCCCGATGCTCTCTGGAGCGCAATAATTGCGGAGGTGTTGTCTGGCCGCACGTCTCCGAGCGCGGCGTCTGTCGCGCCAAGAAAGGTCTGGGTGTAATTCACCGCGAGGTCGATAAACTGGGAAATCTGAGGCGATATCTGCGCGGGGTCGATTATCCGTGCAACGTTCAGCACATCCCCCCCGTTGACTCCTATCGCCGCTCCTACCCTCGAGTCCCATTTAGCCACCCGCGTTTTGTCGTAGACTATTTTGGGGTAGGCCGTGGTCATAAGGCTTATCATCGCCATCGCAAAGAGCTTGTTGACAAATATCTGATTCGGTATAAGCCCCGTAATGAGCGCCTGCCCGTGGTAGCAGTCCTGCACATAGTCCCAGCTCATCCAGGATATCGGATAAAGCTTGAGGCCCGTGTCCCATTCGTTTCGGATGACCGCCTCTCTGGTGCATTCGAAGGCGAAGATGTGCCCGGTCTTCTTGTCGCGCCTGTACCTGAGCAGTACCGTTACGCGATCGTCGCCCTCCACGTTTCCGTGGACGCTGCCGTCCCCCGAATCGGGACCTATTGACTCCCAGTCAGGGCTTCCGCTTTCTCTGGCGCACTCGCGGACCTCGGGAACCTGCCGCCGCGCCGAAACGATGATGTATGGCTGCTTCTGGACGTTCCTCGAATTCGGATTGCCGAAGAAAACCCGGGTGTTCTCGACGATTTCGGTCCTTATCGCGCCCCTCGCCCTCTGCCCCGTCTCCGCCTCGGGATCAAAGTAGGTATGCATTACCCCGTCGCCGTCAACTGCGGCGTTTCGGACGAACTCGCGTATGAGAGCGCCGATGCCGTTAGATTCGAAAATGCTTTCAAACTCCGCATTCACTATCTCCGCGAGCTGTTCGGCGGCTCCTCCCTTAGGATAATAGGCTCCCGCAAGCGGAGAGGCGTTGATTTTTAGTTTGCTGCCTATTATCGAGGCCACCGAAAAAAGCGTTACCCGCTTCAGGAAGTTGAAAACCGGGGTCGGCAGCCCGTTCGCAGCCACTCCCTCCCACTGCTTTCCTATGAAGAAGTTCTCGTTCTGTTCCACGGTGTCGTAGAGATTTATCCTCGAATTGTAGGCCGCAGCCTTTTCGTAGTCCTCCCAAACTCTGCCCGGAAGGGCGCGCTCAGATGGTTCCAGCGCCGCCTCTTCACTCTTCTTGTAAACCCTCACAGGCTCTCACCGTCCTTTTTACACCCCATATAGGCGAGCAGGTTCGCTATTCCCTCTTCCCAGAGACGCTGCTCGAAAAGAGCCTTTTCATCCCTGCTGGTCCCGTCGAAGGAAAAGCCGGAATCCGGTTTCTCGCGCTCCTGCCGCTTAACGAGGAGGCTGAGCAGGGTCTCATCAAGCTCCGAGAGCCTTCCCAGAACCACGGCGGACAAAAAAGCGGCGAGCGCGGAAAGTAAGCAGGCAGCGCAAATAAGCAGAATCACCATAAACCCTCCATATAATTATTTTCAAAATAATACTAGCACTAATCGCTTTTGCATTACAGACGACAAGTCACGCCGAAAACGAGGGCGCCGCAGGGCCTTGAAAGCCGCTCAGCGCCTTGCTTTTTTTATTCTTCATCTCCCCGCAGGCTGCCTGAAACGTGTTTTTTCCGCATCACGGCAAGCTGCCGATTTGCGCTGCTCATCGCTTTCAAAACCGGGCGCTGTTCCTTGCCAATCTCCCCGTCCCGTGCTATCATATCCGTGTGGGGTGAATAATATGGAAATATTTGACATCTACGACAAAGACAGAGTAAAAACGGGCAAAACGCTCGAGAGGACAGGGCTGACGGACGAGCGCGACACGGGCGAATACTTTCTCGTCATACATGTCTGCGTGTTCAACTCAAGGGGCGAAATGCTCATACAGCAGCGTCAGCCCTTTAAGGACGGCTGGGCGAACCTTTGGGACCTTACCGTCGGCGGGCATGCGCTCTCCGGCGAAACCAGCCGGCAGGCGGCCGAAAGGGAACTTTTTGAGGAAATAGGGCTTAGGCTCGACTTTTCGGGCGCGCGGCCCAACCTCACAGTGCATTCCGCTCTCTGCTTTGACGATTATTATCTGATGGAGGCCGAACCGGACATAGATACTCTCCCCCTCCAGTACGAGGAGGTGCAGCGCGTAAAATGGGCGGGACGCGAAGAGATATTTGCGCTCATAGACAGCGGGGAGTTCATACCCTACTATAAGCCCCTCGTAGAGCTGCTATTTTCCATGCGCGGGCGCTTTTCAGCCCGCTTCCGCAACGACCTCTGATAAAACACCCGAGATAAAGCAAAGGGACCGTCTCAGTTTTCATTCTGAGACAGTCCCTTTGCCGTTCTGAAGACCCTCCGTTAATTGAAGAAATGCGTTTTCTGACGTTAGCATTTATTATTTACCACTTTTGTATATTTCTGCTTTTTTCGTCCTCAGGTAAGCTCTATAATTGTCGCAGAATCCCTTGTAGCAGCATTGCCGCAGGGAGCCTCAAAATCAGATGAAAGCAGGGCAGAATATGGTAAAAAACTGTCGGCGCCCCGGACATTTTAGATCCAGAATACTATCGGCGCTCCTCTCTCTGTCTCTGACGATTACCCTTGCCTCCGCGGGTGCGGGGGCTTCAGCGGCAGCCGCCTTCGGATACTGGAGCGATTACGCATCCGAGCCTGTTTTCGACGCCGCCGCGAATACATATACGATTAGAGACGCCTCTCAACTCGCGTGGCTCTCGAACGCCGTAGACGACGGAATGCACTTTGAGGGCTGCAAGTTCCGTCTTGCGAAGAACATTGACCTCAGCGCGCATTTCTGGGTGCCTATCGGAGCGGGAGGCTCCGAATTTCGCGGATATTTCGACGGCGACGGTTTCACCATAAGCGGACTTAGGATCGGGACACCCTCCAATCCCGAAAACCGCTACAGTTATGTCGGACTATTCGGTTTGTGCTCAAATGCGTTCTTCACCGACGTCGTACTCACGGACCTGAGCGTCTACTGCGCGGGAAAAAACGCATCTGAAGGCTCTGAGCCCACGAGCATGCTGTATGTAGGAGCGATGGTTGCGAACAACTACGGCGTCTGCGGCATGTCCAACTGCCGTTCCTCAGGTCTTGTCATCGTCTCTGGCGGCGGCTCCGGCTGCTGCGCCGGTGGGCTTTTCGGGTTCTTTGACGGTCCGGCCTCGGATTGCCGTTCGGACTGCGAGGTTCGTGCGTGGAGCTCCGGTTGCGTCGGAGGACTCGGCGGCGTCGCTGCCGGCAGCTATACCCGCTGCTTTGCCTCCGGCAATGTCACAGGCGGCGACGGTGCGATGGCTGGCGGTCTTTTCGGCTCAATTTCGGGCGGCAGCGATAATAGATGCCGGGTGACTCAGTGCTTTGCCGTCTGCAGCGTCAGCTGCGGCTCTGAGGCTGAGATAAAGATCGCTCAGGGAGCGCTTTTCGTAAAAGGCGCAATGGCCGGCGGGCTTGCGGGGTACATAAACTGCGCCGATGTAAGCAACTGCTACGTTTCCTGTCC
The DNA here is from genome assembly GCA_029268065.1 of Clostridiales bacterium. Taxonomy (GTDB): domain Bacteria; phylum Bacillota; class Clostridia; order Oscillospirales; family Oscillospiraceae; genus DUPK01. The sequence goes on from JAJUHC010000025.1 coordinate 23,178, forward strand.
TGTAACAGGCGGGGCGAAGGACTTAAACGGCGACGGCGGGCTTGAGGTGATGCTCGGTGCCGTAGCGGCGGGCTCTGACGCCGCTTCATACGACGGAGTGTACTGGAACTCTGGCGCGGGCCTTACCAGGGGTGACTCGGCCCTTATCGCGACGGCCTTCGACCCGAGCTCTGGCGGCGAGGACAGGACGACGGCTCTGACCACGGACTTTATGAGAAGCCAGGATTTTCTCAGGCTGCTGAATAGTTCAAAACCTGGTACTGTGCCTTGGGAAATATACCCCGGACATAACGGAGGCTTCCCTACGATCGCCGGAACAGGCGCTCCGCTTCAGTCTCTGAAAATCGCATCTCCGACCGCTTCCGCCGTACTTGTAAACGGCGCGAGGGCAGGCATTGCCGCCTACAACATTGAAGGCTATAACTACTTAAGGCTCCGCGACCTGACTTCGGCTCTAAGCGGCACACGTAAGCAGTTCGGCGTGGGCTGGGACAGCGCGTCCGAAACGATAACCATTAGCACCTCCTCGGGCTGCTCGGTATAGATCTTTTGAGGCGATCGGAGGCGGCGGCTGTTTGCGCTTACGGAAAGCTGCCGCAAACCGCTGAGTCCCAACCATTAACCGCTTTGAATACTACTCCCGCAAATATGCTCCCGCGGCTCATCAGAGCCGCGGGAGTCAAACTGTATAAAAGCCAAAATTCAAAATTGATATATTACTAAAAAAACCATAATTACAGCATTTCTCAAGCTTGTGCCCGCAGATACTCAAGCCCCGGCGTTCACGCAAAAAATGCGGCGCGGGAGGGGCGGCGCACCCAAGCTTTTCCCCCCTCCCGTGTCGGTACAAGTAACAATCGAGAATTCAAATCAGTTTTTCCACTCGGACAGCCATTTCTGCTTGTCGCTTGCGACAGCGTTCACTATTTCGAGCCCCGAGTGAAAGCCGTCAAAGGTTCCCCTGGATATTTCCTTTTCGACCAAATTTAAAAGGTTTCCGTAATAATCCTCTGCGGATATTTTGTCTGTGGTCTGACCGAAATGCTGCTGCCTCTCATCATCCGCAAGGCGGGAATACTCGTTTCGTACCTGGGCCATCAGTTTTTCGCGTTTCATTTGGCTCTCCTTTTGCCGATCTCTTAAGTTGCCGCCGGGCTTGGGCTCGGAATCTCCGTCGGACTCGGAGTCTCCGCCGGGCTCGGAGTCTCCGCCGGGCTCGGAGCTGCTGTCGGACTCGGAGTCTCCGCCGGGCTCGGAGCTACCGTCGGGCTCGGGCTTGCGGGCACATCTTCAAACTCGGCCGTTATCAGCACGTCGGTCGTCGGCATTATAAAGCTTGTGCCGCTTATCTCGTTTTCGTTTGCTTTGAGCGTGCCGGTTTTGAGCTGCTTCCCGCTGTCTGGAACAATTGTCAGATTGATTGTCTCGCCGGCACGGGCCAGAGATTGCGAGGCCGTGACGGTGCCGCCGCTCATTTCCGCGATGCTTACGCTGTGCATCGGCTTGTCGAGATTATACAGCAGCCTGCAGATTTCGGCACGCGTCACGGCTTTTCCGGGCTCGAAGCTGCCCTCGTCGTAAAGTCCCTTGAAAACCTCGTTTTTGAGGCAGGCCGAAACCGCGTAGGCTGCCCACGATGAAATCGACTCATGGTCCGAATAGACCTTATAGGCGTCCGGGTCCTCGGTTCCGAGCTTTTCGGCGCGCATTGTGAGGGTTGCGATCTGCTCTCGGGTAATCAGGGCGTCTGGCGAGAAGGTCGTTTCGCTGGTTCCGTTCACGGTGCCTATGCAATACAGAATAAACGAGGCCGCATCGTAGTACCTGCCGGGCGCGAGCGACGCTATGTCGGTAAACGGGCTGCTTGTGCGGTATTTCATAAACCTGCACCATACAACGGCAAACTGCCCGCGAGTCAGGTTCCCATCCGGCTGAAATGTGTCCTCCGACACTCCCATTATATATCCCTTGCTGCGGCAATAGCTTATCTCATTCCTGTACGGATTCGAACCTATATCGGTAAAATCTGCGGCCCGCGCCAAGGGTGTCAGGAGTACGACAAGCAGCAGGCTCGTGACTATGCTAAAAGCTTTTTTTCTTTTCATATAGCTCCCCTTTGCAATCATTCAGCTTATTCTTCGATTTGACACTCCTATTTTTAGCTTGCAGGTAAAGTTTATTAAGCCAAAATATGCTATGACAATTATTGGGCAATCTCGCGCTTTTTTCAGCATCAATCGCCCCTCGCCCTGCATATTTACATATTTTTTTCTTTTCACGCTGCATTTTTTATTCTATACTGTTATCAAACGACGAAAGGGGGGCGGATAGGCTGCCTGAACTTCTTGAAAAGGCTGCGGAAAAGGCTGCTTCACGCCGCCGTGTTCGCTTTTTTCTGCCCCTCCTGCCTCCTTTTATCCTGACGGCGCTCTATTTTGCGGCAAGGGGCAGCCGCAGTGTCATGGATGCTGTGACGAGCTCCGTAGCTCTCCCATACAGGGCGGCGGCGGCGCGGGTATGCTCTCTCGGCGCATTAAAATACGTATCAGTCTACGAGCTGCTGCTCACGCTCCTCATAATCTGGGCGCTGTGCTTCGCCGTAAGAACCGTCCTGCTCGTAAGGCGCTCGGAGCGTCGTCTCCATACCCTTTTGCGCAGGCTGTATATTCCTCTCGCCGTCGCGCTTTACATAGTCTCCCTCCTTCTCTGGCTCTGGAACACTGGGTATTACGCGACGAGCCTCGCCGAAAAGACCGGGCTTAGCGGAGAAATCGGCGCTGCTTCGCTTGAGCGCGCAGCGGTGCTGCTGGCCGGGCGCGCAAGTGAGCTTGCCCCTCTGATGACGAGAAACGAAAATGGCTCCTTTAAGGCGGAGCCGGAGGAACTCCTTTCGCTCTCCGTTGGCGTGTACGCGAATATAGAAAGGGAGCTTCCGGATCTCTGGGGCGAAAGCCATCCGCCGAAGCCTATGATATACTCGAAGCTCATGAGCGCGATGGGCTTCACCGGCGTGTATATGGCTCTGACCGGCGAGGCGAACGTGAACACCTCCTCCCCTCTCTGCCTTCTGCCCGTGACCATAGCCCACGAGATGGCGCACCAGCGCGGCGTGAATTTCGAAGAGGAGGCGAACTTTGCGGCCGTAGCGGCCTGTCTTAGCTCGGGCATCAAGGTCTACGAGTATTCCGGAGCGCTGCTCGGGCTTATCTACCTTACTGACGCGCTTTACTATACGGACCCCGCCGCAGCGCGGCGTATCGTTTTATCACTTGACAGATATGTGCTTCTCGACCTAAAGGAAAACTCCGACTACTGGGCAAAACGAAGCTCGGCCCTCAGCCGTACCGCCTCATCGGTATACGACGGCTACCTGAAATCAAGCGGCGCCCCCTCCGGCATAGCTTCCTACGGCGAGTGCGTTAAGATGATTTCGCTTTGGCTGGAAAAGCGGTCCTGAACGATGGTCCCCCTAAAGGGCGGGCCGCAAAGCTTTTCACCCGTACCGTGTTTTCTCAAAAATTAATTATCAAAAAATTGAAGAATGCTGTAAACTTTTAGTAAATCCTGCCGATGTCTATAATAACGACTCGTATTGTACAATTCACACTCCTGAAGGGAGGCTAAGCGCGTGAAGCGTTTGAAAACCGCAAAGAGAATAGTGTCCATCATACTGGCGCTGATGCTGCTGCCCTTTGGCGAGGGTGCGATGGCAACGTCGCCCTCGCTTGTTTCGCTCACGGCGAGCTGCGAGACCCTGACTGTTCCAGCGGGCAGAGTCAAAACCGTGACTCTCACCGGAATCTACGATGACGGCAGCGAAAAGGATCTCACCACCAAGGCAAAATGGGCTTCGGGCAATACCTCGGCAGCTAAGGTGTCGAAGGGCAATATAACCGGCGTCAAGGAAGGTACGGCGAAAGTCACCGCCTCCGTCGGCTCCGAAACCGCTGAAATAGATGTAACCGTCACGTCGCCCCCGGTGCTTACAGCTCTCAGGGCGAGCTCAGAATCGCTGAGCGTTCCAAAGGGGAGGAACAAGGCAGTAACCCTGACAGCCCTTTACGACGACGGCACTTCTGAGGATCTCACCTCTAAGGCCAAATGGATCTCGAGCGACTCCTCCGTCGCCAAGGTTTCAAAGGGAAAAGTATCAGGCGTCAAAGAAGGCACTGCAACGCTTACGGCGACGCTTGGCACCCAAACCCTCAAAATACAGGTCACCGTCACTCCGCCGCCCGAGCTTGTCTCACTTACGGTAAATGTCAGTTCTCCCTCGGTAATCAAAGGCAAATCGCGCGCGCTGAAGCTCACCGCCTCCTATGACGACGGCACAACGGAGGACGTGACATCCAAGGCCGTCTGGACCTCGGAGGACGTTTCGATAGTCAAGGTCTCAAAGGGCAAAATAACGGGTGTCAATGTGGGCAAGACTACCGTAAGCGCCGCTGTCGGCTCTGTTTCCAGAACGGTCACCGTAACCGTGCTCCCGGCCTCCACCATACCCACCCTTGTTTCGCTCACCTCCAGCACATATTCGGTAAAGCTCGAGAAGGGCAAGACGCAGACCTTCACCCTTACGGCGACCTACGACGACGGCAGCACGAAGTCCATAAAATCCGGCTGCGTGTGGGGCACCACTAACGCCTTCGTCGCGACTTGTCTGAACAACAAAATAACGGCCGTGGGCGTAGGCTCCGTGACCGTGACCGTTGCCTACGAATCCGAGCGTGTGGAAATAGACGTGCTCGTGACGGAACCTTCCTCCGGTAATACTTCCTCCTCCAACGTACTTTCGCTTACCTCAATATCCAGCATTAATGTATCAACCGGCAGTTCGGTCAGCATCGCCGTAGTCGCCGTGCTGAAGGACGGCACGACGCAGCCCGTAACCTCTCTTTGCAAGTGGAAAACGAGCAAGGACACCATCGCGAGGGTCTCGAACGGCACGGTGACGGGAGTCTCACCCGGCAGCGCCGTCATAACCGCCACCTATTCCTCGAAAAGCGTGAATATACCCGTAACGGTCTCCGCTACCGCGCAGCCTCTGGCGTCGTTTTCGGCGAATTCCTCCACGCTCAAGGTTGCCAAGGGAAAGTCAAAAACCGTTACCGTAACGGGAGTCTACAGCGACGGCACCAGTTCCGACCTTGGCTCCTCCTGCGAATGGAGCTCCGCCAACAGCGCGGTCGCGACGGTGGCGAAGGGTAAGATTACCGGAAAGTCCGTCGGCACAACGACTGTTACGGCCGTCTACGGCTCATACAGCACTACCATTACGGTAACCGTGATACCATCTCTAAGCGTAACTGAGCTTTCAGCCATATCCGCGCTGAATGTTAATGTCGGCAAAAGCATCACCGTGGCCGTCACCGCCGCTTACAGCGACGACAGCACGGCCGTCCTGAAATCCTGCAAGTGGGCGACGAGCAACAGCGCGGTCGCGACGGTCGCCAAGGGCAAGATTACGGGCGTCGCCCCCGGCACGGCGACGATAACCGCCTCTAGCGGCGGCGCCAGCGCAAGCATTCAGGTAACCGTAACATGAGCCTCGGCTCTTTCGCCCGCACAGCCCACAGCCTCAAATATGCATGCGACAAAGCCGCGCCCTTCAAGGGCGCGGCTCAGTCTGTAGACAAACATGAATTAAAAATGATATAACATCAAAAAAACATTTTTCCGGCGGCGTGTACGCCGGAAAAATACATTATCCCGCGCAATTGTGCGCGACCGGGGGTATCGAGCCGAAAGGCTCGTATCCAGGGGGTATTGGATACCCCCTGTAAGCGTGTCGAAACGCTTTTTCGACACGCTCAGCCGCGCCCTTGAAGGGCGCGGCTCTTAGATTGTCTGGTGTCATTTACCCCCACAATAGGTAACCATTTCCGGCCTCGCCGCCTGTCATGGCGGCGTCGTAATCCCTTTCCGCGCCGTCCTCGTCGTCGAGGGACAGCGGCTCTGGGCGTATTGCCGGAAGGCAGCGCGTGTGGCAGAAGTACCTCAGAGCGTCGGGTGCGTGGGTCACATCGTGCGGCTCGGACGCCGCGTCCGATGGGTTCGTTTCCGAGTGCTGGAGGCTAAGCATATCCGAGATGAGCCCCCGGCAGCTCCGGAATATGATAAGCTGCGGCACTCCGCCCTCGTCCATACGCAGCCGCTCCTTTACGGAAAGCCAGCCAGCAACGCGCGCGTTTCCCGCGCGCACCAGCTCAACGCCCTGCCTCGCGAATATCTCCGCTATCGTCTGCCCGGTGTCGCGCTGTGTGCTCCACATGTCCGGCGGCGCGATGGTGTAGGCTATCCTCTCACCCGGCGGCGTCATTGACAGCATCAGCCTCGCCGCCTCTGACACGATGAGGCCTCCGGCACGCGCCTCTCGGTAGACGTAGCTCCTGCCCTCGAAGTCCACCGCTATCCAGAGGCAGGCAAACATGTCCAGCCCGTAGTCGAAGGCGCGGTAGCGCGCCCAGCCCTGTGGTATTTCAAAAGGCTCGGCCGTATGCGTATCCATGCGGAACTCCGAAAAATACTGCCCCGCAAGCGCGTTCCAGTCACCGTAGCGGTGCGCCCGCCTCATCCCCTCTGGCAGGCTTGAGAGCATCTGAAGATATTGCGGCGAAGACTCAAGGAGCACCCTATTATCCTCGACGGTCGCGAAAATGAAGCTGTAATCGTCGGGGTTTTCGCTGCGCTCCGGCTCTCTCGGGTCGGAGTAGAAATCGCGGTCGATGAAGAGCCTTTTGACCCAGGCGTGCCCGACACCGCCGGGGTTGCATGTCAAATAGAACCGTTTTTGCACTTTGCTCGTGCCGCGAAGGCAGGCGCCCAGCGTGCGGAACTCGTCGTAGGTGAATTGAGTCGCCTCGTCTACAAAAATCCAGTCATACTCCTGCCCCTGGTACTCTGCCTGCGACTGAGAGGAGCAGTGCCCGAACTTGATCAGCGAACCGTTTATGAACGAAAGCGCGTGCATGGTGCCGTTGTAACTCCCCAGCTCGGGCGGCAGAAGCCGTAGCAGCGGCTCGACTATTGAATACTGAAGTTCCGGATACGTGCGGCGCACAATGAGTATCCTTATGCCCGGATTCGCCAGTGCGCCGCCGAGCGCCTTGACGCGCACCGCGTGGCTCTTTCCGCCGCCGCGCGCCCCTCCGTAAGCGGTATAGAGCGTCCTTGACAGGTAAAAAAGCCTCTGCTTCGGATTCGCTCTGCCGAGGTCTATCGTTACCGCCGAATCCGACTTGATTTTCTTCAAAATCGTTTCCACCGCCTTAAATCAGATATTTCAAGCCGCGCGGGAGGGCGCGGAAAACGCTCACCACCGCCTGTTTTCACAAGGCGATCCGTGCCCGAAATATATTGTCCTTGCGCCCGAGGAGCCTATCCGCGCGGCGCTTTTTTCCATCCCGTCGCGATTCTGATAGAAAAGCGCCCTTTTGGGCGAGAAGAAGTTCATCAGTGCGTCTCCGACAATGAGCCCATCTCCTGCAAGTATGCCTATCGATCCCCGCGTGTGCCCTGGGAGCTCCATGACCCGGGCCTCAACACCGTATGGCTCGAGCAAATCACCCTCCCTGAGGAAAACGGGGTTTTCAAAGGCCTCGACTATTCCGTTTCCGAGACTCATAACCGGCAGCACTAGCCTGCCCGTCCTCGTGTGGGCGTACATTCTGTCGACTCTCCTGTTTTTTACCGGCTCGAAATCCGCCTCATGCAGTGCGACAGGTACTTTAAGCTCCTTTGAGAGGAACGCAGCATTCGCGGCGTGGTCGATGTGGGAGTGAGTGAGGACGATGAGCGTGACTCCCGCGTCGTTACATGCCGACAGCAGCCTTTTCCTGTCCACCCTGTTCCCCGTGTCGACAAGCGCAGCGCCGCCGTCGCCGCGCACAAGGTAGCAGTTCACTCCCGTTAACTTCATCATTTCGATCCTGGTCATCGCATTTTCTCCCTTCGGGCGGGTTCTTCCCGCTTGGTTTTTATCTTAGTTACGAAGCTCGGCATAGAGCTTCCGGCCCTTCCATTGCCTTGTCCCGCGCAAAAGCGCGGCTCAAGGCTTTTACATTTTTTTATAATACTCTCTTAGAAAAAACGTGTTAAACGCCGCCGCAAACATCATAGCACATCTCATTGCAACATTACAGCCGACATTTCACGCCATTTTCGTCTTTCCCTATCAGACATTTTCAGAGCCTTGCCCGTTTCGCAATCCACCGGAAATTAACCCCTGCTTCGTCCTGCCTGTTCCTAATACCCCCAAGCGCCGCAGCTCTGCGTCGGTTAGCACAGGGCCTTGTCAATCGTCTGCCATGGCTTATAAATAAACCGTTCCGCTGTAAGCCGAAAAAAGCACGCGGTTTATACATTAAAAGTCGAACTCAGATGAAAAAAGTCAAATTACCGCTTTAAAAGTCTGTATCATTGTTGTATTATATAAGCGATAATCCTATACAGCCGCTACATACCTGACGGAGGAGTACCCGCGCCGCTCTGCGCCGCTTCGCAGAAAGGACTCCCGGCGGAGACATTATACAGAGCGGAGCCTGCTTGAGAGCGCGGGCTTTAAAATGGCGGGAAATTAGTACAATGCCCGCAGGACCAGACGGAAAAGGCTTCTCCGCGGACCGTCGGAGAAGTTGCTCGAAATTTGTCGAAACAGCATCCTCTCATCACGTTTCCCCTCATAATTTCAGTTTTTTTCTCAATAATGTGCAAAAAAGCAATTTTGTACCGAAATATTAGGTAGAAGAGACAAAATATGCATTTTTTAGCAAACACCGCGCAAAAGCTGAAAAGCAGAGGGGGCGTGCGGTCTGAATCAAAAGATAAACTTGTTTTCCGAGTTCCGGGACAAAGGACTGGAGGCCGCCTTCTTAGAGGAAGCCGGCAAGAACAGTCTTAGGTATATACGCCCCGTGATGCTTTTGTCCTGCACAATTTACCTGCTGCTCTTTGTTTATGACCTTTTGTGTCTTGACGCGGGATGGCCCGAAATAATAAAATACTCCCTTGTACCGAGGCTTTTCATCTTCGCGCTCTGTCTGCTCATCTTTCTCTTTTCAAAAAATGCCGGCAATTTCAGGCTTATTGTAAATGCCACCTCAGCCTTAGTAATGCTTATGTACGCGTCCCATATATATATGGCCCTGCATCTCACAGGGTTGGATCCGACCGTTGAAGCGCTCAATATTTTCATGCTGGTGCTTGCGCTCTTTTTCCTCCCGAACCGCTGGATACTGAGCCTTATACTCTCGGTCGTATCCTGCGTGCTGTTCCTTCTTTTCTCGCCCTTCTTCCTCAAAGGCCTTAAGCCGGAAACGGCGGCAGTATTCTCCGTTTACTTATTATGGCTAACCGTTTTCATGTCTGGTATGACCCTTCGTACAAACAGCTACAAGAGGGAGCTTTACGCGAAGAGCGTCGAGCTTGAGCGGCTCACCCTTACGGACGCCCTGACAAATACCGGCAACCGGATGGCCAGCGACGACATGATAAATCGGCTTTGCGAGGAAAAGCGGCGCTTTTGCGTGGTGCTTTTCGATATAGACGATTTTAAGAGGATAAACGATACCTGCGGGCATACCACCGGAGACGATGTACTCAAAAAGATCGTCTCTCTGGTGCGTGAGAACATCAGGGAGCGCGACATGCTTGCACGCTGGGGCGGCGAGGAGTTTATAATCCTGCTGAGGGAAACGCCGCTTGAGGCTTCGATTGAAATAGCCGAACGCCTCTGCCGCGTCATTTCCTCGGAATGCTTTGAAAACGTCGGTTTTTCAGTGACCGCGAGCTTCGGCGTCACGGAGTATATGCCAGGCGACGGGCTTGCCTCCATACTCCGGCGTGTCGACAGACGGCTCTATTCGGCGAAAAAGAGCGGCAAAAACAGAGTCTGCGCCTCGGGAGAATAACCGCGGGACCGCGTTGGAAAACAGTTAAACAAGGCGTGTACGGCGGCCGCCTTTTTACGTTTTTTGATATTCGGATTTGGTATTTTCCGTGTACTGCTGATTATCCGCCGACGAAACCGGTTAAACATGTTTAAAAATATAATCCGGGAGGAAATAAACTTGGATATCGAAAGACAGCGTGCAGTCTGCGAGGAGCTGGTGCTTGTAAACATAGTCGAGGAGCTGGTGAAGGACAGGGTAAACGCCCTCATTGGGGACTTTGACATGTGCTCCTGCAGGATTTGCCGCATGAACGCCTGCGCTCTCGCCTTAAACGAGCTGCCGCCGAAATATGTGACCACGACCAGGGGCGTGCTTTTTGCTCTGGTATCGGTCAAAGGCGATGCATACCAAACCGCCGTCGACGTTGAGGTCGCCAAGGCGCTCGAAAAGGTAAAGGATCACCCGCTGCATGACTAGTGAACCGCGTAGTCTTTGTAGAAAATCAGGAACATGCCATAAAAATTCACGCACGGACTCAAAAACGGGTCCGTGCGCGTTACTTTTATCGGCTCTGTGTCAATAGTTGGGGGGCCGTTTATTTGTACGCTCCGCCGATGTATTCGGGTCCTATCAGGATTGAGAAATGGAAAATCGGCTTATCCACCCTCTTGATGCTTATCCGCATATGCGGCAGCCCCGATGGTATCCATATGAGCGAGCTTCTCGTCAGTGTGTGCACCTCGCCGTTTATCGTTACCTCAAGCTCGGCGTTCAGGTTATATTTGTCATTGGGGTCGCTTCCGAAGAAGCCTATTATCTCGTTGTAGTCGTGCTGGTGCTCCTCGAACACCGGGTCTCTTTCCGGCACGGCGTAATACCACGCGGTGTTCATCTGAATGGCTCCGGGAATCACGTTGTTGTCGAGCCAGAGAATGCGATCCGAAAACTTTACATACATCTCCTGAAATTCGGGCGACCAGGAGGCTGTCGGAGCCTGAAGCTCCTGAATGATATATTTGCCGTATTTTCCCTCGGTCATAAAAAACCACCCTTTCGTTTTATCCGGGCAGAGCGCCCGTTCGCGGCGCGTTGCCGTACCGTCGCAATAATACTCTACCCGTACTGCCGCCGCCTTGTCAAGCCGGACCCGCCTACGCGGCATTTTTTGTATATTCTGCCGATTTTACACGGCAATTATTGGTCTGATACACGTCATGCAAATCGCCCCATCATCAAATATGAGGGGCGATTTGCGTATTTACTGATTATTTTGCGCACTCAGCTCGGCGGAATCACATCGTTCGGAGGCTCTGTCTTATCCTTTTCGGGCCTTGTTTCGTCCTGTATATACGCCGCCCATTTCGGATAGTCGTGTCCCTCGCTCATTACGAGCACACCGCCCGGCTGGCTTTTCCGCTTCACGAGTATACAGTGCCACACGCCTTCATAGTCCACGCGGCTTATATCCATATGCTTTTCTATGAACGGCCTGTCGGCGCATAGGTCTGTCACAAAGTTCCTGTATTCGAGCGGCGAAAGCTCAACCGTAGCTTCGACCGCGAACGCCTTTCGCTGGTGCATGAAATGAGGCCTCGTCAAATCCTCGAGCCTGAATGGATCTTTGACGAAGTAGGCCGTGTTAAGCTCGCTTATTTTTTTCACCGTCCCATATCATAATATGCCGCTTATTCTTTCACGGCGAAGCCTGAAAAATTCATCGACGAAAATCAGCGGTTCTCTGTCATAAAGGCGCAATAAGCATCGGATTCTGCGCCGAAAGCGAGCATCTTCCGATATCGCTCGATTTTGGTCGGCAAGGCTCATATGCAATGTTTTTCCGGCGACACATAGTATGATATGGGGGTGATATTATAAAATTTTGGTGGAACAAAAAAACAGACGCGGAAAAAACGCAGGAAAGGCAGCCTGTGGCGCCCGTTCCCGGCACCTGGCCATGGGCACAGCCGCCCGCGTTTGAATCCTGGTCATGGACACAGCCGCCCTACGAATGCTGGCCCTATATACCTTCACAGTGTTTCCCGCAGATACCCTGCCGCAAGGGTTGCTGCAGCTTATGCCGCCCATGCGCATGCCGTTGCATATGTCCTCCGGGCCCTCCGGGTCCCGAAGGCCCTCAGGGTCCCGAAGGTCCGCAGGGTCCCGAAGGTCCGCAGGGCCCCGAAGGTCCGCAGGGTCCCGAGGGTCCGCAGGGCCCCGAAGGTCCGCAGGGTCCCGAGGGTCCGCAGGGTCCCGAAGGTCCGCAGGGTCCCGAAGGTCCGCAGGGTCCCGAAGGTCCGCAGGGTCCCGAAGGTCCGCAGGGTCCCGAAGGTCCGCAGGGTCCCGAAGGTCCGCAGGGTCCCGAAGGTCCGCAGGGTCCCGTGGGTCCTCCGGGTCCCGCCGGCCCGGGAGGCGCGGGCTGCGCCTGCATAGCGCAGATGAAAAATATCCTGCAGCAGCTCATAACGAGGTACCCGAACTCAAATATAACCGTGAAGCTCGACGAAAACGGAACCGCGAGCGGCAGACCCTTCAGCATAACCGAGGACACAATATTCAACCTTACGACCGCGTCCGGAGCCATTTCCGACCGCGTGAGCATATGCAGCATCGCCTATATAACGCTTACAGGCACGGACAGCTTCACCGGCTTCACCTATCTGCCCGCTCCCTCTCCGCCTCCAGTTGGCTGCGACGCTGAGTGTGAGAGAGGCGTCAGAAATACTCTTCAGGCGCTGGCAAACGCCGGGAGGTCCGCGGACGTATTCGCGGGCGGCAGTGCGACCGGAAACCGTCCCGTAACGCTGACCGCCTACGGCGTCGCGGTGCTTGACAACAGCATTGCGGTATCCACCTGCAAAATCGAGAAAATATCCTGAGGTCCGGGGAGAAGGCTTATTTAGCCCCACGCTCTCGCGTAGCACCTTTTCGGACCTTAAACCTTAAATAAATAAGCGGTGCGCTCTCCACGGTTGGAAATGGCGCACCGTTATTTTTTTGCGCAAACTTCGTTTTTCTGCGCGGAAGTCAACAGATTGCCGAATATCCATAAAAAAAGAACACAATACGCAGTCGTTATTCTACTTGCTTTATCCATTTTTCTGATATATAATATCTCAATATAATCCAGCCAATAGATAGCAAGGAAACTGATTTCTTTACGCGTGTTAAGGACGGTTTCTGGGTCCCTGACAGGCGTAAATAAATTAAAAGGACACATTATATGGACAAAAAAACTGAAATCTTTGAAAAAATGCCGGTCCGCAAGGCTCTGGCGACCCTCGCGATACCGACCATACTCAGCCAGCTCATTACGATGATTTACAACCTCGCGGACACCTTCTACATAGGACAGACCGGAAACCCCTTCATGGTCGCGGGCGTATCATTGTCATTCCCGGTCTTCTTCCTGATAATCGCCATTGCGAACCTTTTCGGCATAGGCGGCGGCAGCCTTATCTCGAGGAAGCTTGGAGCGAAGCGTCCTGACGAGGCGAAGCGCATCAGCTCCTTCTCGTTCTGGACCGGCGCCGTCTGCGCAGCGCTTTACTCACTGTTTATCTTCTTCAATATGGATTCGCTGCTTAAGCTGCTCGGCGCGAGCGCCAATACGATAAGGTACTCGAAGGACTATGTGACCTGGGTAATCGTAGTCGGCGGGGTGCCGACCTCGATAGGGGCCCTGATGGGGCATTTTCTCCGCAGCGAGGGCTTTGCGAAGTATTCGAGCGTAGGCATCGCCTTCGGCGGGATACTCAACATAATACTTGACCCCATATTCATATTCCCTCTCGCTATGGGAGTCAAGGGAGCCGCGATCGCGACTATGATCTCAAATACCTGTGCCATGCTCTATTACTTCATCGTGCTGGCAAAGCTCGGCAAGAGATCCGTTCTGTCCATCTCGCCGAAGCTTTACCGCCTCCCTGCTTCGGACATAAAGCAGGTATTTTTCGTCGGGCTTCCGGCAGCTCTGGCGAATCTTCTCGCGAGCTTATCGTCAATGCTCTTCAACAAGCTGGCTTCTGGCTACGGCGACATAACCATAGCCGCCATCGGCATTGCGAGGAGGACGGACATGATCCCGATGAGCGTCGGAATGGGTCTCACCCAGGGCATGCTGCCGCTTATGGCCTATAACTACGCCGCAAAAAATTACAAACGCATGGAGCAGGTCAACAAGTCCGGGCGCTACGCCGCCTATGTGGTGTCAATCGCCTGCATAGTCCTTTTTGAGATATTCCCCGAGCAGATGGTGAAAATATTCATTAGGGATCCCGAAACCGTAAGGCTGGGCGCCATGATACTCAGGATAGAGTGCCTCGGCGTTCCGATGATGCTCACGAACTTCATGACGAACACCACCTTCCAGGCGATGGGCAAGGGCATGCACTCCTTTGTGCTGTCCGTCTGCCGCCAGGGAGTCATAGCGATACCCCTCATGTTCCTCATGCGCTCTGTATTCGGGCTCTTCGGGCTTATCTGGACTCAGCCCCTCTCCGATTTCATCACCATGCTTATCTCGCTGACCCTCTATTATTCCACCATAAGGAAGCTCCACCGCGAGAGCGACGAGTACGAGCTCCAGCTTAAGCGTGCGAACGTGGAAGCGGCGTCCGCTGACGCCCAGACCCTCTCCGGCGATGCGGATGGAATACCCGAAGGCTCTCAGGAGAAGATAGATACGGCCGCCGCCGAGGAGCTTGACGCCTAGGCCCCAAAGGTATCAAGCTCGGCGCAAGATAAAAGAAAACTCAGAGCTCAGCCCCCGTCCGGTTCGGACGGGGGCTGATCAGCCTGTCAAAGAACGGCGGTTTTCAGCTTACGAAAACCGCGGTTCTTTGCGTATAACAGGCAAAAATAAGCCAAATCCGAGAAAACAAAGGGCTATTTGAGACCCAAATGGCCAGCTTTTTGAGATTCATGGCAG
>JAJUHC010000026.1 GCA_029268065.1 Clostridiales bacterium
GGCTGTCAAAAAACTCCCTCGCAGGGATATTTAAATCTATTTTTCCGGGAATTCACTTCTCGGAAAAATACCTCAGCCCGCGCAAATCGTGCGCGGCCGGGGGTATCGCGGCTTCAGCCGCGTATCCAGGGGGTATTGGATGCCCCCTGGAAAGCGTGTCGAAAAACTTTTTCGACACGCTCAAGGGGCTGCTGCAAAATAAGCTTGCAGCAGCCCCTTTTCACATTATGTCAGGCCTGCCTGCCCGAGAGAAAATCGGCGAGCCATTCAAGAAAGGCCGTATCCGAAAAGGCGGGCTTCAGCGCATCCTTGGCCTTCCGAGTGTTCTCCGCAACAAGCTCCCTGCATTTTTCCGCACCGAGCAGCGATACGAAGGTGGCTTTTTCATTCTCCATGTCTGAGCCCGCGGGCTTTCCGAGCGTTTCCGTCGTACCCTCTACGTCGAGGAGGTCGTCCCGTATCTGGAAGGCAATTCCAAGCGCCGCCGCGTATTCACCGGCGGCCTCAAGCTGCGCCCTTTCAGCCCCCGCGGCGGTACATCCCATCAAAGCCGCCGCCTTGATAAGCTCGGCGGTCTTAAATCTGTTGATGTCCTCGATTTCGGAAACGGAAAGAGGCCTGCCTTCCCCCTCCATATCGAGCTGCTGGCCCCCACACATGCCGTAGGCCCCCGCCGCCCTCGCCAGAATCAAAGCCGCCGAGGCCCTTTTATCGGCGTCAAGCGGCGAGGCAAGCACCGTCTCAAAGGCCGCGCTCTGGAGCGCGTCGCCCGCGAGCACAGCCGTGTATTCTCCGAATACCATGTGGTTTGTGGGCTTTCCCCGGCGAAGCGCGTCGTTGTCCATGCAGGGCAGGTCGTCGTGTATGAGCGAATAGGTGTGGAGCATCTCGATAGCGCAGCCGAAGTCTAAGGCGTCGCGGGCTTTTCCTCCGGAGGCCTCGCAAAAGGCCATCGCGAGGACCGGCCTGACGCGCTTCCCTCCGGCAAGGAGGCTGTAACGCATGGACTCAAGCAGCCGCCTCTGAGGAAGCGGCTCGGTAAAGTATTCTTGCAGTCTTGCTTCCGCAAGCTCCCTGTACCTGTCGTAAAGCGCCCGCATGCTATTCCTCCGCGTCGAAGGGAAGCTCGGCAGGCTCGCCGTTTTCGGTCTTCATGAGCCTTACGACCTTTTGCTCCGCCTCGTCGAGGAAGCTCCCGCAGCTCCTGATGAGGGCCGTGCCCTCCTCAAAAAGCGCGAGGGAGCTTTCGAGCGGCACGTCCCCGCGCTCAAGCTGCTTGACTATTTCCTCGAGCCTCGCCATGGCCCTTTCAAAGTTCATTTTTTCAGACATTCCCAAGCCTCTCCCTTACCTCGCAATTCAGAGCGCCTTCCTGAAGACGCAGCAAAACGGTTTCTCCCACCTGGACGTCAGCCGCTGACTTGACAACGCCGCCGTCAGACCTCTGCGCCAGCGAATAGCCCCTTGCGAGCACCTTGAGGGGGCTCATCGCGTCGAGCGACGCCGCGAGGCGCACATAACGCTCCTTTCCGAGCGAGATGGACCTTCGCCCGGCCGCGGCGAGCTGCTTCTGCAAATGGTCGAGAAGCAGACGCCTGTCCTCAAAATAATAAAGCGGATTTTTGAGCACCCGCTTTTCGGATAAGGTAACCAGCCTGTCCCTGCGTGAGTTTATAGACCTTTTAAGCGCCTGCACGGAGCGGATCTCCATGCTCAGGAGCGCCTCCCGGAGCTCCGAGGAGTCGGGCACCGCAAGCTCCGCGGCGTTGGAGGGAGTGGCGGCTCTCAGGTCGGCGACGTAATCAGCGATCGTCACGTCCGGCTCGTGCCCGACGGCGGAAATCACCGGGATTTCCGAATCGAATATCGCTCTGGCCACCCGCTCGTCGTTAAAGGCCCACAGGTCCTCGATCGAGCCTCCCCCGCGGCCGGTTATTATCAGGTCCGCGACCTTATGCCGGTTTGCGTACCTGATCGCGCCGACTATTTCGGGCGGGGCCTCGGTTCCCTGCACCCTGACCGGCAGAACGATGACCTTTGCGGCGGGATAGCGTTTTCCGAGCACGCGAATAATATCGCGGACCGCGGCTCCGGCGGACGAGGTTATCACAGCTATCCGCTCAGGATACCTCGGCAGCGGCTTTTTATGCGCCTTGTCGAAGAGGCCCTCCCTGAAGAGCCTGTCCCTCAGCTGCTCGAAGGCGACATGCAGGTCGCCGACGCCGTCGGACGAAAGCTCCGAGCAGTAAAGCTGGTACTGCCCGTCGCGCGGGAACACGGTCACCCTGCCCAGCGCAATGACCTTCATGCCGTTTTCGGGACGGAACATAAGCTTTGACGCGTCGTATTTAAACATCACGGCGCGAAGCGTCCCCTCCTGATCCTTCAGGGTGAAGTAATGGTGGCCCGAAGGGTAGACCTTATAGTTCGACAGCTCGCCCCGGACGAATACCGAGGCGAGCTCCGTGTCAGAGTCAAGCAGCGCTTTGATCCTGTTGTTCAGCTCGGTTACGCCATAGATTCTGGGATTCATCAGAAAACCTGCCTGTACGCCAGAATAGCGATTCCAATAGCGTTGTCGGTCGCGTATCTGGGCTCGGGGTAAATCCCGGGTACAATCTCCCTGACGAGAAGGTTCGAGGATACCCCGCCCGCGAAAAGTATGGGCAGATCGCCGAACATCTCCTTAGCGTTTGCGGTAACGCGCTCTATGGCCGATATTATCGAGCGCATGGCGTAATACGCGGTGTTTTCACGGCTCTTCGTGGCGAAATAGTATTCCTGCACCTTGTTTTCAACCCCGGAAAGCGAGAAGCTCAGCTCGTTTACCTTGGGCGCGAAGAAATCCTTTTTGTCCGCCCTGGCGGACAGAGCCTCGAGCTCCCTGCCTGCGGGGAAGCGAAGCCCGAGAACGCCTCCGGCCCTGTCGACGATCTGGCCCGCCGCAAGGTCCGTGGTTCCCCCTATGCTTTTGCAGCTTATGCTCCTGTCCCGGGGCTCCACGAGGAGCAGATCAGTCGTTCCTCCGGATATGTGCCAGGCGAGGTGCTTTTGTGAAAGTAGGCCGATATGGTTAGCCGACCAGGCGGCGGAGGCTATGTGCCCCTGCTGGTGGGAAAAGGCGAAAAACGGCACGTCTATCGCCATCGCGGTCGTGCTGCCCTGCGAGAGTCCCGCGAGGAAGCAGGGCATATACGAGTTCTCGCCCTCCCTTGGCTTTGAGGCCGCGCCGATTGCCGCTATGTCGGCCCCGTGCCTGAGCTTAAGAGCCTCCACGACCTCGGGGAGCCTTTTTATGTGTGCGAAAAGCGCTTCGCTCTGGCGCAGGCCCAACTCTCCCTCCGGCACCTCCAGCGCTCTGCCGGCGTTTTCGCCGCATTCCCCGTCGAACCAGGCCGCGCTTGTTGTATAGTTGCTCGTGTCGAATGCAAGGCTGATTTTACCCATCAATCGTCAACTCTTTTCTGACAAAAGTACCGAGCACGCCGTTGATGAATGAGACCGTGTCCGCGTCCTCATACTTTTTCGCGATTTCGACGGCCTCGTTCACGGCAACGCCGTTCGGAATATCCTGCATATACAGTATTTCGTACATGGCGACCCGCATTATGGCGGAAGCGACCCTTGATATGCGGGACACGCTCCAGTCCTTCGCGTACTTTTCGATATACAAGTCGAGCTCCGCGGCATGCTCAACGACGCCGCCGGTGAGCCGTTTTATATACTCCATCTGCTTTGCGTTAGGGTATTCTGAATACAGCTCGTTTTCGGAGGCGAGCGTTTCGTAATGCTCCCTGTCGAAGAATTCCGCCAGAATCCTCTCGGCGGGCAGGTTGTTGACCGCCATCTGGAAGGACATATGGACGGCAATTTCTCTGGCCGTGCTTCTCTTCAAAAATTACACTCCTCCTGACCGTGCGACGGATATGCAAAACCCGCGGCGGCATTTTTCCTCGTCCCCGCAGCGGGAAGACAGGCTTTCAATCGGAATAATGATGTTTTCAAATCAAAACCCCCTGCAAGCAAGGGGTTTTGTAATCAGTTTTTTTCTTTTTCGAAGGTAATGCCGCAGACGTGGACATTGACCTCCGGAACCTTGAGCCCCGTGGTAGCCTCAACCGCCGATACGACGGAGTTCTGCACGTCTTTGGCGACGTCGCTGATAACGAAGCCGTATTTGACAAGGATATAGGCGTCTACGGTTATGTCGGAGTCGCTGATCTGTATCCTGACTCCCTTAGCCGAATTTTTCTTACTGAGAAAACCCGCGATGTCGGTTCCGAGGGTAGTCGGGAAGCCGTCCACTCCGTTCACCTCGGTAACGGCGGATGAGGCGATGATTGCGATGACATCCTCGGAAATGTTCACGCTGCCCTTTTCGCCGGTCTGCGTTACGTACTCCTTATTTTCGCCCAATGGAAACACTCCCTTCATACGCATTTAGTGTACCACAACGGCGAAAAAAAATAAAGAAAATTTTAGAATATTTCAGTTTGAGCCGCCGTGTCGCGCGAACGCAGACCGGGGGATGGCTCTATCCCCCGGAAAACCTACTTCACTTCGTTGATTTTAAGCTGCGCCAGGCTGTACTTTGTCTGCTGCGTCACTATGTCGGCGACCTGCGCCACCAGCGAGGAATTGAGTCCGTTCTGAGGGGAGGCGACCGTGACGACGGCGGCGTTTTCCTTGAGGAACACGACGCAGTCGGTGAAGCCCTTGGCTTTTATCATGCTCTCTATTTCCTTTTCGTTGAGCGCTGTTTCGGTGATAGCCTTAATTTTTGCCGCGGCGCTGTCGCGCTCCTGCTGGGAGGTGCTCATGGTCTGCACCGCCGAATTGAGCTTGCTAATCGCCTCGTCTCTTGCCTGCTGCCGCTCAAGGCGTGCCGCAGCGAAATAATCGGTCGTGCCGGATTTTTTGCTTTCGAAGAAGAGCCCCGCGCCTCCCGCGTCCGAGGAGGTCACTGTCTGCTTTACGCCCGTGCCCGATGCCTTATCCGTTTTGTTGTAAGCCCAGTTTAAGTATACCGCCGCGCATACGAAAACTATCATGGTCAGAATTACCGCGTTCCTCTTAAATACCTTCACCGCTTATGCCTCCTAATCCATTTTTGTTACAGTAATTTTATCCGACGTCAGCCCCGTGAGGGCTCTCACCGCCTCCGTTATCTGCAGTCTCACGCCCGAGCTGCCTGCTCCCTGGCACACTATCAGCGCGCCCTGATACACGGGATAGTTGTAGCGCACGGTCACCGTGTCCGTACCGGAGCCCGACTGCACCATCACATGCTTCACCTGGCTGTCGGAGCCGGTTCTGTCCTCGGCCAGCTCGCGCTCGACCCCGTTTTTAAGCGTGAGGATCACCTCCACCCTGCCGGCGCCCGAGATTTTTGAGAGGACCTCCGCCATGCGCCGCTCCTGCTCCGCGAGCGAGAACGGAGGCTCTGCAAGCCCTGAGCTTTTCGCTTTTTCCTTCGGGCTTTCCGAACCTGTCGGTATGAGCAGCATGACGATCCCAAGTAAAAGCGCCGCCGCTATGAACTTGTTTTTTTTGAGCTTTGAAAGAAGCCCCTTGGTCCTTTCGGACAATTCTCTAATTTCCATCTGCGACGCTCCAATACTGCCTAGATGCAGGCACTCCGAATTCGCTTTCCAGGTAATCTGTCAGAGCCTTTTTTTTGCTTTGGCTGTATTTTGCGCTTATGTAAACCTCATACGGATACGGATACCCCCCATCCCCTTTCCCGGCTCTGACCTTGACCTTTACGTTTTCCATTCCCATGCTTGTCGCCTTGTCCGATATATATGCGCCGCAGCGTTCTTCTATGATAGTTTTGAGCAAGGTATCGTTTTTTTCGGTAAGCATTCCCGCGTATTCCTGGCCCATCGTTCCGTACTGCATCACCGCCGACGAAAATACGGAAAAGTCGAAGCCTATCACCGGCTTAATCATTGCCGCCATAAGCATGAAGCCCGAGGCGAACATTGTTATTTTTCTGGCTTTTCCCTGTGGTGACATAGCTATGAAGATAGCCGCCGCGAGGGAGGCCGCGGCTATTCCGAGCACCCAGGTCCTTATCAGCGACATCATGAGCCCACCGCCTTGACAAGCGATATTATGCTGAAGTACAGCAGCACGGCCATGCTTCCGGTAAGTCCCATCATTATCCCGAACGCCGTGCCGATGCCGCTTATCAGCTTCGCCATGCGCCCGCCCGAGACCGCCGCCGTGACTCCCGCCGCGAACTTGTAGCAGAGGTAATGCACCCCGAGCCGCAGGAATGGTATGGCGCATATGGCGGCAATTGAAAGCAGCCCGAATATGCCGACGGCGTTTCGCAGCATACCCGCCCCGGCTATTATCGACGAGGCCGCGTCTGAAATTATGCTCCCGACGACCGGAAGTATGGTTGAAAGCGTTGTTTTTGCAACTCTCGAGGTCAGCGCGTCGGCGGTGCCGGTGACGACGCCGCTCATCGAAAGGTAGACGATGAAAATGAGGATCAGCACGGTGAGCGAGGTGGCCGCTATCCATTTCAGCACGTTGGCGGCTCCGGCGAGCTCCTCGCCGCCTATCGCGGCGTTTGCGATGACGGCGGCGGTATAAGCGAATATGAGAGGCACTATGACTCTTTCGGCCAAAGTAATGAGTATGTCGATGAAAAGCGCGGTCGCGGCGTACTTGGCCGCGGCTGAGGTCACGGCTCCGCCTGCGGCGGCCGCCGCTGTGAGCGTGGGGAGCAGTATTTTTGAAAAGCTGCCCAGCTCCGATATCGTGTCGCTTCCGAGCTTGAGGAAGGCGCCGACGTCTCCGACCGCCGCCGCGGCAATCGCAACCGTCCCGATCATGGGTATGTAGCTCGGCGTGGCCCCCGACGAAAGGCTCTCGTAAAGGGTTTCGGCAAGGCTCGTCAGCATGGCGATGACGATTATGGTCGCGGCGCTCGAAACGCCCTTTCTGAGTATGGCCCCGAATTTTGCGGCCGCGCTTTCGTATATTTTCCTGAAGGCGGACTCAAAATTGGAGCCGTCGCCTATATCGATATCCTCAAGCATCTCGGAGGCCTCCCCCTTAAGCGCGTCCTTGAGTTCTCCCGTCTTAAGGGCGTCGTACTGGCTTTCGAACACGTCCTCCGCCGCCCGGGCGGAAATCGGCAGCAGCGTCAGCGCCAGGAGCGCGATTATCAGAAGTTTTTTCATAGCTTTCCTCACATCAGGGCGCTGATCATGCTGAATACGGTTTTCATAAGCGGCAGAGCCACCGTGACGGCGGCGATGGTACCCGCCGTGTCAACCACCGTGGCCGCCGTGTTCTGACCCGAATCGCGGCATATGTCCGAGGACAGCTTTGTAATAAGTCCTATCCCCACGGTTTTCACAACCGGCGAAACTATCGCGGATGAAAGCCCCGCGCTTTCGATAAGGTCCTGGGTAAAACCGCTTATGCCCAGGAAGTTGTCCAGCGCGAGGAGGAGCATGACGACCGCGGTAGCGACCGAAAGGAGCAGGGCAAGCTCCGGCATATTCTTTTTAAGCAGCAGGGCGATGGAGGCTCCGGCTATTCCTATCGCCGCGACCTTTATTATCATCTCCATGCTAGAACCCGAAAAGCGTCTTTATCACGTCGAAAAGCTGGCTTATTTCACGGACGATAATGAGCAGCACGACGATAAGCCCTCCCAGAGTAATCATGAGCGCCTGCTCGTCCCTGCCAGATTTTGAGAGCAGGATATTGAGCACGGCTACGAGTATGCCGACTCCCGCGATTTTGAAAATAAGGTTTACATCCATCTTCATAACCTCTCGAATCCAGGATTTTTTCTTTCCGAGTCCCCCCGCTTTCACATTCTATTGCCGGTTGTCCCGATTTATGATACCGCGGAAAAAACTTTGTCTCCCTCCCGCCGCCGGCGGACATAAAAACAGCCCGGCCTGCGTGTTCGCAGGTCGGGCTGTTGAGCGTGTCGAAAAAGTGTTTCGACACGCTTCAAGGGGGTATCCAATACCCCCTTGATACGCGGCTGAAGCCGCGATACCCCCGGTCGCGCACAATTGCGCGGTATAATGTATTTTTCCGGCGTACATGCCGCCGGAAAAATAATTTTTTGATGTTATATCATTTTTAAATCTATGTTTGTCTACAGTCTTAACAGCCCGGCCTGCGTTTTCGCAGATCGGGCTGTTATTATGCCTCCAAAACCTTTTGTCCGTCACCGGAGCTATTTTTTGCTTCTCGTGTTATGCCTGTGAACGAGCTTCCAGCCGTTTCCGGTGTTTTTAACAACGAGCGTCACGACCCAGCAAAGCTCCTCGCTCGAGCCGTCCTCCTTGTCGATGGTAACGCCGGTTTTAAACAGCACGTACGCCATACCTTCCGTATAATCACAGGAAATCCATTCTATAAACCTCTCGCGCTCGCCCTTGTTCCCCTTTGAGACCGTTACCGACGCGTCGCGCACCTCTCTGCTTCCCTTCATCGTGCGCCCCGAGGCGCTGACGGCGGTGACGTTCTCGGAATCCTCCACGAAGGAGTTGTAGCATTCGGGTTTGGCGCGTGAGATCTCGGTTTCGGCGATTATGATGTCGTCGATGACCCTTTTAATATCGTCCGGCAGCTTTGTCATGTCACTTTCCTTTCCTGAAATGCTTAAGGTCGTATTCCGAAGCGTATTTCGCTACCTCGTCCATGTATATCCTCTGCACGCCCTCGTAAAGGGCGGCGCCGCTCGGGATACCGGGTATGAAGCCCCCGTTGGGGGCGTATGTGTCTATGGCTCTTCGCACCTCCGCCCTGATTTCGGTTTCGTCGTAATCGGGCCTGTCGATTTTCGCAACGTCTATGCCGCCCATAAACGCTATTTTTCCCCTGTATTCCTTCTGAAGCTTTACAATGTCGTTTTGCGGTATGCAGCCCTGCCACACGTCGATGCCGATTTCAATCATTTCGGGTATCAGCGGCTCGAGGAAGGTGTCGCTGTGATGTATGTAGATCACATTTCCGCCTCCGAAGCCTTTCACGGCGTCGATTATTCTTTTCTCCCTCGGCTTTATGAGCTCCCGCCAGGTTTCAGGCTTGAAGAAGAGACTGTGCTTGGAGCCCCAGTCATCGTGGAAGAATATAGCCTCGTACCTGACCGCGTCGTAGGTACGCCTCAGCAGCTCTATGCGGAGGTCGGTTATGGCATCCATAAGCTCTCCCATGAGCTCCGGCTCCAGGAGCATGTCAGCGAGGCAGTTTTCAAAGCCCAGAAGGAAGTGCGACCTTTCGAAGGTGCCGCCGCTGCAGGCGAGGCAGACCATCTTTTCGCTTCTGTCTATCCTCGCCGCTTCCTCCCCCGCCTTTTTATAGTCAAAGCTGCCGCTGCTCAAATCCGGCAGTATTATCTGCTCTCTCCATTTCCTTATGTCGGTGATGACGTCGTACCCGGGCAGCACGCAGGGCTTGCGGCATTCCTCATATTCGCTTACGCCCCATTTCACACCCCAAAGATCCCTGTTTTCGCTGTCGAAAACCTTCGCCCCCGGCTCTCTCACCATCACAAGCGGTCCGAAGTCGGTGCAGAGATACTCGGGCGAACCCCATTTGATGGTCTCGATAAAATTCTGCCTCTGATTCATAAAATCCCTCCGTAATTGTTATGCAATGACAAAATCCCCGTGTTGCTCGGCGCACATTTAATACATAATGCATAATTATTATACTTCGCATGAAAACTATTGTCAATTTTTTTGTTTCGAAATCGGGTTTGTTTAACAGAAAAAGCAAAAGCATCGGAGGATACCCGCCGATGCTTCAGTTGGCATATGACCGCGCTCAAAGCAGTATTATGGCTATCGCAAGCCCCGCCGCGACGCCCAGCATGAGCCTTGTCCTGCTTTCCTTGTCCCTTTCGCTTTCGGCCTTTGAAAGCCTCGCCTCCAGCCTCTTCCTTGCGGAGGATATGGCCTCGCCCTGACGCTCAGGGTCGTAGCGTCCGAGGGCCGCGCCGAGCTCAAGCAGTATCTCGCGCTCCGGCTCGGAAAGCTCAAGCCCTTTTGCGGAAAAAAGCGCCGATTTCCAGACCTCGGAAAAGGGTCTCCCCCGCATGCTTCTGAGCTTTATGAGGCATTCGGCGAAGAAAAGGCTGGCGGGCTCCCCGCTCTGCCTGGCGAGAAGCTCGAGAAGCTCCGGCATGGGGGTAAGGCGCGTGCATATCTCAGGCTTCATAATGTCAAGACCCGCGACGATGCTGGAAAGGCTCCTCACCCTGTTCTTCAGCTGCGCCGCGCTTCTCAGGCCCAGCGAGGTCGTCGCGGCGGTCACAAAAACCGCTCCGATTATTTTAAGCACAGTCCACCTCCAGATCATGGACGGAGCAGACCCGCTCCCCGTTTTTCTTTTCTATAACAACCGCTTTTTTAAAGACGCCTTCCCTGAGAAGCTCGCGGTATAGCCCGCGCCTTTTGAGCTCGCTTAAATCCGCCGCGTGCGCCGTGGCAAGGAGTCCGACGCCGCAGTTGAATGCGCTCGAAAGGGCCTTTGCGTCGCGTGGCGCAGTAATTTCGTCCATCGCGATTATATCGGGGTTCATAGTCCGAAGCAGCAGCATAACCGCCTCGTCTCTGGGGCAAAGCGAGAGCACGTCCGTCCTTATGCCGACGTCCATCTGGGGCAGCGCGCCGCGCATGGCCGCTATTTCCCCGCGCTCGTCCGCGAGGGCTACCCTGAAGCCCCTGTCGGAGAGTATTCTGACAATATCGCGCAGAAGCGTCGTTTTGCCGCCGCCCGGGGGCGAGATTATGATCGCGGAGGAAAACTGCCTTTCCGGGGCGAGCATACGTGCCGCGGCTTTCCCGCAGTCTCTGATTTCCTTGGCGATTCGGACGGCAAGCGAGGACACGGAGCGCACCCCGTCTATCGAGCCGTTTTTTATTATCGCGGTGCCGCAGATACCGATCCTGTGCCCGCCGCCGCCGGTTACAAAACCGTTTTTTATGCTGTCCGACGCCGTGTGCAGCGACGAGTCCGTCGCTATCTCCAGGACGTCGGCAAGGTTTCTCGGCGTGACTATTTTCTCTCCCAGCCACTTTTCTCCCCCCGGCAGCAGCACGCTGGGCAGGAGACCGGCCCGGAGCCGGAATTCCTCCGCCGAGGCCTTCTCGCTTTTTGTGAGAGCCTCAAAGCTTTCGCGCAGCCCCCCGGGCAGGAGGGCTGCCGCGCTCAGAAATCTTGAAATCAGATAATCCGTTTCCATACACACCTCGCCGGCACGCTTTGTTTGGTCTGTCCTCATTTATATTTCGCTTAAAAACTATTGTGATTGTCCCGAAAAAATGCTAAAATTTCTTTCGGAAGTAAAAATTTAATAATAAGGAGATGCTGTTATGAGCAAGGTATTTGATTTTCTGAAGGAAACGGGAACATTTTACTATGCCACCGTCGAGGACTCGAAGCCCGTACTCCGGCCCTTCGGCTTTTTGATGGAGTATGAAGGAAAGATCTACATAGGCATGGGCAAGCACAAAAACTGCTATAAGCAGACGATAGCCAATCCCAATATAGCCATCTGCGCCTGCAACGCTCAGCGCCAGTGGATACGCATAAGCGGAAAGGCTGTGCCGGACGACCGTCCGGAGGCTTTGGCAAAATGCTTTGAGTGCGCGCCGAACCTTAAGAGCATCTACAACGAAACCACGGGCTTCGTCATGGGTCTTTTCTACATTGAGGACGGCGTCGCCGAAATCAACATAGGAAACACACAGGAAAAAATAAATATCTGAGCCGCCAAAATACAAAAACCTGCCCACTCCCGGGCAGGTTTTTGTGTATTTAAAGACTTTTTCGATATGCTCATCCGGGGCTATCTGCCCCCTCTTTTTGCTATTTCCAGGTAGGCCCGGGCCTCCCCGTATTCTCCCGCGGACTCAAAAGCCCCGCAGCTCTCCTCGAAGCGCCCCAGCCCGAACAATTCCTTTCCGTACAGAAAGCAGGCCTCTCTGTACCTGTCCCTGCTGTCTTTATACCTTCCAAGCTCCCTGAACAGGGCCATCGCTTCTTCCGGTCTGCCGTTTTCAAGGGTTTCCCGGGCTTTCCGATACTTCTCTCTCCGCGGCTTGCCGTCTGAATACCACCAGTTTTGCCAGAAGCGCAAGGGCACCGAAAAAATAAACATAATAATGGGGAAAATGACCGTCCATTTCTGCACAAAAAAGCACCTCCGCGCGCCGTTTTCTCCATTATTTTACACCGCTTGACTGCATTTTGCAATCCGGATCTTACTTTTGCTGCCTGGCCAGCTCCGAAAGCTTCCTCAGCCTGTGGTTGAGACAGGATTTGCCGACGGGAGGGCTGTGAAGCGCGGCAAGCTCGTTCAAGCTAACCTCGGGATTCGCCTTTCTCAGCTCCGCCGTATACCTCAGCTTGTCGGGAAGGCTGTTCATCCTTCCGCTTTTTTCGAGCCTCTCAATCGCCCTTATCTGGTCCACCGAAGCGTAAGCCGTCTTGCCTACGTTAGCGGTTTCGCAGTTAACTCTCCGGTTTACACTGTTGCGAAAATCCTTTTCCACCTTTGCGGACATGACCTCCATAGCGGCGACGGGCGCGCCGATCGTCGTGAGAAAATCCTCAATCGCCTCGCTCTGCTTGAGATAAATGATGTAGTTTCCGCCGCGGGAGGTATACTTAGGCGAAAAGCCCATGTCGAGCAGAATCGAATATGTCTCATGGCTCACGTTATAGTGGTCGGTGACCAGCTCCAGGTGATACCTTTTCCCGGGGTCGGTAACTGAGCCGCCGGCGAGAAAAGCCCCCCGTACGAACGAAACGCGGCAGCACTCGTCCTCAAGCACGCTGAGGTTAATATGGTGCGCCAGAACCTTTTCGCCGTCGTAGCCGTAGGCGCCGAATATCTTTTTTATCTTGTCCGCGTCGCTTATCGTGAAGGTCAGCTTGCCTTCCTGAGCGCCCTCGGGCGGCGCCGTGTCGAAGCCCAGGCCCAAAGCGCGCTTAAAAAGCCTTGGAAGCCTCGCTGCGAAAGCCTGGCTTTCCGTAACTATTTTTATAAGCTTCATTGAGAATGTGTTGCAGTACGAAAGTATGCCATAGATCTCCGCCGCGGCGCAGCAGGGCTTGTCTATGACCTTGCATATTTCCATTTTAGTATCCGAGGAGAACGACACACCCAGACCTCCAAATCAATGCGCATGCTTTTCTATATCCCTGTGACGCATTTTCACATCATAGCCCTTTGAGCTTATGAAGCAGCCCAGCTCCTCCGCGATGGCGACCGAGCGGTGCCTGCCTCCGGTGCAGCCGACGGAGATCACAAGCGAATGCTTTCCTTCCTCGATATAGAAGGGTATCAGGTATTCCACCATATCCTCAAGCTTCTTGAGAAACTCCGTTGTCTGAGAATAGGAGAAAATATAGCTGCGCACCGGCTCGTCGAGTCCGCTGAGCTGTGCGAGCTCTGCGACGTAGAAGGGGTTCGGAAGGAAGCGAACGTCAAAAACGAGGTCGGAATTCGTGGGTATCCCGTACTTGTAACCGAAGGAGGTCACACTGACGTCCAGGTTTTTTCTCTCGCCCTTTCCGGAGAATAGCCTGTAAAGCTCAGACTGCAACCGGCTCAGCGTGAAGTCGGTGGTGTCGACAATATAGTCTGCGCGCTCCCTGATGGGGCTCAGAAGCTCCTTTTCCCGTCTGATCGAGTCCTCGACGTTTCCCGTCTCCTGATCCAGGGGATGCCGTCTGCGGGTTTCCTTGTAGCGTTTCACAATTGTGTCGGAGGACGCCTCGATGTAAAGAATCTTGGAGTCGCAGCCCATTTTCTGCATTTCGTCCATGGCTCTGAACAGATCCTCGAAGCTCTCGCGGCCTCTGATATCCGTAACCAGCGCGACATATTCGTATCTTCCCCTTGTCGCGAGGCAAAGCTCCGCGAATTTTGGGATCAGCACTACCGGCATATTATCAACGCAGTAGAAGTTCATGTCCTCCAAAATTCCGGCCGCCTTGCTCTTTCCCGCCCCGGACAACCCCGATATAATCAAAAATTTCATGGTCCGCCTCCTTTTTCAGCCTCCGATGTACTTAATTTCTGTCTCCAGCAATATACCGCTTTTCTCGAATACGGTACTTTTTATGTGTTCTATAAGCCTCAGCACGTCCTCGCAGGTCGCTCCCCCGCGGTTCACTACGAAACCGGCATGCTTCTCCGATACCTGGGCGCCGCCTATTGCATAGCCCTTCAGTCCAGCCTCGTCGATAAGCGCCGCGGCGTATCCGCCCTTTGGGCGCTTGAAGGTGCTGCCCGCGCTCGGTATGTCGAGCGGCTGCGAGGCTTTTCGCTTTTCCGAAAGCTCGTTCATCCTTTCGCGTATCTTTTCAGGTTCGCCCTTACTCAGCTTCAGCAGCGAGCCGAGGATGATCCTCCCGCCGTTCGAAAAGGCGCTGTGCCTGTATTCAAAGGCGTGCTCCCCGCCCGAAGCGGTTTTTCTCAGCAGGTTCTCGTCAAGGTATTCGGTCATGACTACTACGTCCTTCATTTCTCCTCCGTACGCGCCCGCGTTCATGGAAATCGCGCCGCCCAGCGTCCCGGGTATGCCGTGCGCAAACTCAAGACCGGCGAGACCGTTTTTCTGGGCGAAAACGGCGATTTTTGAAAGCAGCGCGCCGCTTGACGCATAAATTCCGTTCTCGCCCGAAAGCCTTATTTCCGAAAGCCCGTCGAAGGTCTTCACGGCTAAAATATCGAGCGGGCCGTCCGCGACGAGAAGGTTCGTACCGTTTCCGAATATGAGCGGAGAAATGCCGCACCGCCTTGCGGCAGCGCAGATAGCGGCAAGCTCGCCGCTAGTGCGCGGGAAAGCCATAAGCGCCGCCTCTCCGCCTATTCGAAAGGAGGTGTGGCGGCTCATAGGCTCTCGCCGCGACAGTCGGATTCCGGGCATCGTATCGCGCAGGTTTTTTTGAAGCAAGTCAAAGTCCATGTTTACCTCTCATCGATCGCTGAGTTTCACATCAAAGTATTCGTTTATTCTTCTCGTAAACTCCTCTGCGGCGTTGCTCCCGAGGTATTTCTGTCTGTGGTTCATCGCGGCTACCTCAACGATAATGGCGAGGTTCCGTCCGGGCTTTACGGGAACGGTGAGAGAAGGAATATCCACTCCCATTATAGTCATGTATTGGTTTTCTATGCCTAATCTGTCATAGGCTACGTCGTCGCGCCAGGCTTCGAGGTTTATGATAAGGTCGATTTTCTGCGCCTGCTTTATGGCTCCCATGCCGTAAAGCCTTCGCACGTCGACAACGCCGATACCGCGAAGCTCCACATAGTAGCGTATCATTTCCGGGGCGTTGCCCATAAGGTTGTCGTCTGAAATTTTTTTGATTTCAACCGCGTCGTCGGCAATGAGCCTGTGCCCGCGCTTCACGAGCTCTATGGCGGTCTCGCTTTTTCCGACGCCGCTCTCCCCGAGCAGCAGGATGCCCTCTCCGTACACCTCGACGAGGACGCCGTGCCGGGTTATCCTCGGGGCAAGGTAGTTTTTTAGCCTTATTATAAGTCCGGCAATAAAGTCAGAGGTGTCCCTTTCGGTGATAAAGACGCTCCTGTCGTGCTTTTTCGCCATCGCGACGCACTCTTCCGACGGCTTTGTGCCGTGGCATATTATGAGTGCCGGGATATTCCATGAAAAAAACTTGTCGAAGCTGATAAGCCTCTTCTTATGCGAAAGGCTCAGCTCGTATTCGGACTCCGCCTTTCCTATAACCTGAAGCCTGGTTTCGTCAAAGTATTCGTAATAGCCGGTAAGCTGAAGCCCGGGACGGTTTATGTCCGGGGTAGTGACAGCCACCTCGTTGTAGTCGCTCGACTTATATACGGCGCTGAGTCCCAGTTCCTTTTCGAGCACCGACAATTTGACCGCGTATTCGCCCATTGGCTCCCACACCCTTCCCGAGTTGCCTATATCCCTATTTAGATTGTATACAAAAAAGAATGTATTTTCAAGTATTATTAAATTTATGCTTGCATTTTCAGAATTTGTCTGCTATCATAATGAACGTATCTTTTTAGGGTTTACGCAGTCGCCACAAGCAAGGAGGTGCAGCAGATGGCAAAGTGCGAATTTTGCGATAAAGGTGTCGCCTTCGGTATACAGGTCAGCCATTCACACAGGCGCTCGAACAGGACCTGGAAGCCGAACGTCAAAAGGGTAAAGGCAGTTGTAAACGGATCCCCCCGCCATGTGTATGTCTGTACCGCGTGCCTGCGCAGCGGCAAAGTGACGCGCGCGGTGTAATAAGTAAATAGTTTTGCGGGCACGACGAAGGTCGTGCCCGCTTAATTATTCGCATCCGGCGCCGCCGTTTCATTCGACTTCGATTACCGAAACGGGGCAGCTCTCCTGAGCCTCGACGGCTCTGTCCTCCGCCTCCTCCGGCACCTCGTCGACGTATACCTCGGCAAGACCGTCATCCGCCATTCTGAATACCTCGGGGCATGTGCTGACACAAAGCCCGCAGGATATGCATCCGTCCCGTTCTATCTTTGCGTTCAAATTAATACCTTCTCTCTTTGTAATGATACACCTTGTTAAAACGGATATAAAATCAGGATATGCTACGCCGCATAGCGTTCCCTCGTCTTCGCTTATTATATCTGATTTTTTCTTTTTCACTAACAAATTATAAACTTATTTTATGAAAAGCGGCGCTTCGGTATGCCTCCGAAGCGCCTCCCGGCGTCGCACATCCGCAAATATCTGAAAAGCTTTTTAGCCTTACAGAGCTTATTATTCCTTTAAATAATACTTTAATGTAAGGCACTATTTTGAAATATGACTTGCAAGCGAAATTACCTTACAGTAGATAGCGCCCTTTCAAGGTCGAAAATAATATCGTCCGCGTGCTCCAAGCCGATGGAAAGCCTTACTGTGTTTGGTTTTATGCCGGATTCCTCGAGCTCCGATGCGTTCATCTGCGAGTGCGTGGTGCTTGCGGGGTGGATAACGAGGCTCTTCGCGTCGGCGACGTTTGCGAGAAGCGAAAAAATTTCGAGCTTGTCTATAAACGCCCTTGCCTCCCCTGCTCCGCCTTTGATTTCAAAGGTGAAAATCGAGCCGCCGCCCTTCGGGAAGTATTGCCTGTAAAGCCCATTGTAGGGACTGTGCGGCAGGGAAGGATGATTCACTCTCTCGACCTTCGGATGCTTTGAGAGAAAATCGACAACCTTCAGAGTGTTTTCCACATGACGCTCCACGCGCAGGGAGAGCGTCTCGAGCCCCTGCAAAAAGAGGAAGGCGTTGAAGGGGCTGAGCGCCGCGCCCGTGTCGCGGAGAAGCGTCGTTCTTGCCTTGACGATGTACGCCGCGGGCCCCGCGGCTTCGGTAAATACCGCGCCGTGGTAGCTGGGATTCGGCTTCGAGAGTCCGGGGAATTTCCCCGATGCCGACCAGTCGAATTTGCCCCCGTCCACAATCACTCCCCCTATCGAGGTGCCGTGACCTCCGATAAACTTCGTCGCCGAGTGAACCGCTATATCAGCTCCGTATTCAAAGGGACGCAGAAGATACGGGGTCGCAAAGGTGTTGTCAACAATAAGAGGAATACCCCTTTTGTGCGCCGCTTCCGCCACCGCACTTATATCTATAATGCTGGAATTGGGATTGCCAAGCGTCTCGATGAATACCGCCTTTGTGTTCGGCTTAAACGCCGCCTCAAAGCTCCCCGGAATATCAGGATCGACGAAGCTCACCTCGATACCGAAATCCCTGAAGGTATGTGCAAACAGGTTGTAGGTACCGCCGTAAAGCGTCCTTGCCGCCACTATATGGTCTCCCGCCGAGGCGATGTTCTGCACGGCACAGGTCACGGCGGCAGCGCCGCTCGCAAGGGCGAGCGCGCCGATACCGCCCTCAAGGGCGGCCATGCGCCTCTCGAAAACGTCCGTCGTCGGGTTCATTATCCTTGTGTATATGTTTCCGCTTTCCGAAAGCGAGAATCTTCCCTCGGCGCTTTCGGAGCTGGGGAATACAAACGAGGTCGTCTGATAAATCGGAACGGCTCTCGCGCCCGTAGCGGAATCGGGCTTTTCCTGCCCGGCGTGCAGCTGAAGCGTCTCAAACCTCAGTTTTCTTTCAGACATCATTTTCACTTCTTTCCATGTCAAGAATCATATATTTCATATAAAAATAATATGAAATAATTATATCCCCTCCCGACTCCGCTGTCAAGAGGGGCTCAGTATTTTATCAGCGTTTCTTATAAATTATCCGTCTTTTCTTTATGCATCTTAACAAGGTCGGCTAAGGTGATGCTGTTCACCACGTTGGCGACCGCCTCGTCTATCCTTTTCCAAACCTCGATCGTCACGCATTTGTCGGCGCGCCGGCACTGGTTCGGGGAATTCTCCATGCAGGCTACCGGCGCGAGGCTGCCCTCGATGAGCCTTAATATTTCCCCGACAGTATATTCCTCCGCAGGGCGGGAGAGTCTGTATCCGCCCTGCGAGCCGCGCACGCTCTTCACAAGCCCGGCCCTGCTAAGGACTGTTATGATCTGCTCAAGGTACTTGTTGGAGATCTCCTGACGCTCCGAAATGCTCTTGATGGTAACATACTGCTCCGAATCGCTCAGAGCGAGGTCAAGCATGAGCCGGAGGGCGTAGCGCCCTCTCGTGGATATTTTCATAAGCCTCTCTCCCCTTTGATAATGAGATCCCGGACAAGATCCTTTATAACCTCCGAGGCCAGAATGAAACCCGCCACCGGCGGAACAAAGGAAACGCTTCCCGGGATTTGCCTTTTTGGGGCGCGGGTTTCCGCGCCGTCCGGGTGACATGCTCCGAAGCTTCGGGAGTCACCGTTTTCCGCCGGTCTTCTCGGCTCCTCCCTTGAATATACGACCTTTAGCGACGTTACGCCCCTGGCTTTCAGCTCCCTCCTCATCACCTTTGCGAGAGGGCATACCGAGGTCCTGTAAATGTCCTCGACGATAAAGCCCGTCGGGTCAAGCTTGTTGCCCGCTCCCATGCAGCTTATTATCGGGACATTCGCCTCTTTTGCCTTTTGTATGAGAGTGAGCTTTGAGGAAACGCTGTCGATGGCGTCCACGACGTAATCATAGCCGGAAAGCGGGATTTCGTCCGCGTTTTCCGCGGCATAGAAGCATTCGTAAGCGCGGACGGCGCAGGCTGGATTGATATCCAGAATCCGCTCCTTCATGACCTCGGCCTTTTTTCTGCCTATTGAGGAGTGCGTCGCTATGAGCTGGCGGTTTATGTTGCTTAAACACACGCTGTCATCGTCTATGATGTCTATCGCGCCCACGCCGCATCTCGCTATGGCCTCCGCAGCAAAGGAACCGACACCTCCGACGCCGAATACGGCGACCTTGGAGCGTTTCAGCCTCTCCAGGGCCTCTTTTCCAAGAAGAAGCTCCGTTCTTGAAAACTCGTTTTGCATTTCAAATCCTCTTATACCGTCAAAGCGCAAGCGTTTCGTTCATGCTGCCCGTCCTGTACCCCTGCAAATCCATTGAAACATAAGTAAATCCAATTTCTCGAAACCTTGAATATATTCTATCCCTCAGCACCCTTTCAAACAGGGCGTTCATGCCCCTTTCGTCCGTTTCGATACGGGCGAGGCTGCCGTGGCAGCGAACACGGACCTGGTCAAAGCCCAAATCGATTAGATACTGCTCGGCTTTGCCTATCATCTCAAGCTTTTCCCTGGTTATTGTCTCGCCGTAGGGTATGCGCGTGGCGAGGCAGGCAAATGAGGGCTTGGACCAGGTGGAAAGCCCGAGTTCCCTTGAGAGCTCTCGTATTTCGGCTTTTGTGAGTCCCGCTTCCCTGAGCGGGCTTTTCACGTCGAGCTCTGCGGCAGCGAGAAGCCCGGGCCTGTAATCGCTCTCGTCGTCGGCGTTGGAGGCTTCAGCGACACAAGCAAATCCCCTTTTGCCGGCCTCACCGATTATCTTTGAAAGCAGCTCCTTTTTGCAGATGTAGCACCTGTTCGGCGGGTTTTCCGAAAAGCCCTCGATTTGAAGCTCGTCGGAACGCAGCACGATATGCTCTATGCCGATTTGCTCGGTGAAAGCCCTCGCCTCCCTGAGCTCCCTCTGCGGGAAGCTGGGCGAGCTAGCTGTAACTGCCAAAACCCCTTCGCCTAAAACCATCCTCGCGGCTTTCAGCAAAAATGTCGAATCCACCCCTCCGGAAAACGCGACAGCGAGTCTCCCGTAGCCGGAAAGCAGAGCCTTTAACTTTTCAAATTTCTCATGAGCTTTATCCACCGATGTTTTCTCCCGTCATAATAAGTTTTTCAATGGATATGGTATGATTTTACGCTCCAAATGTCAAGCATCCTCGTAAAGCTTAACAAATTATACGCAATTAATCGCTTTTATGATGATTTTATGCAACGTTATGGCATTTTATAAGCGCAAAAAGCCCCTTTTAGAGGGGCTTTTTGCGCTTATAGTTTACATAAATTCAGTCATTTTATACCGTAGATCAGGGCGTTCACTATGGCCGCCGCAACGTTGCTGCCGCCCTTCCTGCCGCGCGCGACGATATACGGCACGCCGCATTCCATTATGAGCTCCTTGCTCTGAACGACGTTCACGAAGCCCACGGGGGCCCCTATCACAAGCTCGGGTCTGAGCCTTCCCTCCCCTATAAGCTCATATAGGCGTATAAGCGCCGTAGGGGCGTTTCCTATCGCGAAAATAAGCGGCTTTCCGAGCGCTGAGGCTAGCTCCATCGCTGCCACCGCGCGTGTGGTACCGTTCTTCTCAGCCGCCTCGCGCACACGGTCGTCGTCTATAAAGCAGAACACCTCTCCGCCGAAGGCCTTGAGCTTTCTTTTGTTTATACCCGCCTTCGCCATGTTTGTATCAGTAACTATGCAGGCACCGTTTTTTATGGCCTCTCTTGCCAAAGCGACGCAGCCCTCGGAAAACACGAGGTTTTCGGCGTAATCGAAGTCCGCGGTAGTGTGGATGACGCGCTTTATTATCGGCGCCAGCTCCTCCGGAAGCTCCCTTTTAAGCTCCGAGGAGATTATTTCAAAGCTCCGCGCCTCGATTTCGGCGGGCAGCACCTTTTCAAGCTTAACGTTCATATTATTCTCCCTGCTCCGCCTGTCCCGAAATTATGAACACCGGGTTTTGTGCGGTCATAAGGTTGTATTTGCCCAGTTTTCTCGCCTTGGAAACCGATATTTCCACGATTTCCGGCTCCATTTTCATTTCCTTCAGCACCGTCGCCGCTAAATGCAGCGTTTCAAGCGTTACGGCGTTTATAACTATTCGGGCATACCTGTTTTTTTCCAGCACGGCAGCGACTATATCCTTAAGATTTCCGCCCGCGCCGCCGATAAAAACCGCGTTGGGAGCGGGAAGTCCGCTCAGCGCCCCCGGGGCTTCCCCGTGCAGTATTTCGATATTTGCCGTCTGGTGCTTCAAGGCGTTCCGCCTTATGAGGGGCAGGGCATCCGCTTCCCGCTCTATCGCGTACACCCTGCCCTTGTAGCAGGAAAGCGCCATCTCCACCGTGACGGAGCCGGTGCCCGCGCCTATATCGTAGCATATGTGCGCGGGCTCGAGGCGAAGCTTTGAGAGCGTGACGGCCCTGACCTCCGCCTTCGTCATTGGAGCGTCTCCGCGCAAAAAATTCTCGTCGGCTATCCCCGTGTGTACGCCCGGTTTGGGGTTCGGGTTCTCGATAAGCAGCACGCAGAGAGAGTCCTTCTCCGCTTCCGTCAGCTTTTCCAACGTCGCAGCCGTAATTTTTTCTTCCTCGTAGCCGAGGTTTTCCCCGACGAAAACGCTTAAAGCTCCGAAGCCGTATTCGGTGAGGAGCGCCGCGATTTCCGGCACTCCGCCGCCCGTGATGCAGAAGGTCTTCGCGCTGCGGCGCACGGCGGAAACGATGTCCGCGCTCCTGCCGTGCAGGCTGACGAATTCGGCGTCCTGCCACGGCTTTCCAATCTTCGCGAAGAAGGCGTTGACCGACGAAATTCCCGGAATGAGCCTGACCTCACAGTCCTTCAAAAGCGGCAGCAGGGCGCTCGCGCCGCTGTAAAAGCCGACGTCACCGCTCATCAAAACAGCGTATCTTGTCCTTTCGCTCTTTTTTATCTCGGCAAGGATATCCTCCGCGCGGACGGCCTCCGCGCAGGGCCTTCCGCTCTCCTTATAGGGCTTCAGCATGCGGCCCGCGCCTATGAGCATCTCGCTTCCTTCGATCGCCCTCTTAGCTTCGAGCGTCAGCGAATCTGTCCCGTTGGTGCCGGTTCCGACAATACAGACGAATTTCATTCATGTACTCCCGATTATTTTCTTAACGTCCTCAAGCGCCATATCGCCGCTCTCGGACGGCTTTTTCAGCAGATAAACCCGCATGCCGAGCTCCCGCGCAGCCGATACCTTCTCATCAAAGCCCCCGTTTGCGCCGGACTCCTTTGTGACGAGTATTTTTGCCCCAGTTTCTCTGAACATCGCCAGATTCAGCTCGCGGGAAAAGGGTCCCTGCATGCAGATGATGTGCGAGGGCGCAAGCCCCGCGCCGAGGCACAGCTCTATCGATTCGACGCTCGGCAGCACGCGGGCAAAAAGGCGCTCGCGGTGGTTTCTTATCCCCGCGAAGCTTTTCAAATCCTTGCTGCCCGTGGAGAGGAACACCGCCCCCTCGGTTTCGTCGAGCGCCCTGACAAGACCGTCAATATTCTCAAACTCCACGCAGCCGCAGGCGTCGGAACCGGCGCGCCTGACGCGGATATACCTGACATCCGCCCTCCGGCACGCCGCGCTTATATTCCCGCTCGCCGCGACTGCATATGGGTGCGTCGCGTCGACGACGTATTCGGGTCGGCATTCCTCAAGCAGCCTCGCTATATCGTCCTCGCCGAGCCGCCCGATGTGTACGTCAACGCTTCCCTCTGCCTTCAAAAGGCTGCCGCCGTAGTCCGAGACAACGCAGGCAAGCGTCCTCACGCCCTTTTGCCGCATGAATTCCGCAAGCTCCCGCCCCTCGGTAGTACCCGCGAAAAGCAGAGCCTTATACATCCCTGTAACCTCTCGGCGTGACCATTTTTCCGTTTATGACCCTGGTTGAGCTGTTGCCTATGAAAACGGTGGTGAACATGTCCACCTTCGCGTCGCGCAGCAGCGAAAGGGTGGTTATCACGCTCTCCTGCCCCTCGCGGTAGATGTTTTTCACATAGCCGCAGACCGTATCGCCCGAAATATGCCTCAGCAGTATGTCGCAGGCCTTTTGAAGATAGTCGCCGCGCTTTTTGCTCGCCGGATTGTAAAGCGAGATGCAAAAATCCGCCTCCGCCGCAAGCGAAAGGCGCTTCTCTATGAGCTCCCAGGGCGTCAGAAGGTCGCTGAGGCTTATGACGGCGAAATCGTGGGTAAGCGGGGCGCCGAGAAGCGAGCCGCCGGAAAGCGCCGCCGTCACGCCAGGGATAACGTCTATTTCAAGCGGCGGATACTTTTCGCTCACCTCGTAAACAAGCCCCGCCATTCCGTAAACGCCGCTGTCGCCGCTGCACACAAGCGCGGTGGTCCTGCCCTTCAGCGCCTCCTCTATCGCGAGGCGGCAGCGGTCCGCCTCCTTCATCATCGGAGTTGAGAGATATTCCTTATCCGGAAAAACAGGCTTCACAAGCTCCACATATTTCGTATATCCAACTACAAGCTCGGCTTCCTCAAGGGCGGCGTAACATTCCCTTGTCATATTTTCGGGGCTTCCCGCTCCGATTCCCGCAACGTACAGCTTTTGCATAGCATCAAAACCTCAAGTTAACATATTTTTCGAATACGGCGACGGTCACGCCGTCAAGCAGCTTTTTTCTCGTAAGCAGCTTCCCTTTCCCTCCGCCCAGGACGGCCGCCCTTTCGCAGACATTGTCCGCTCCGGTAACGCTCCTGACATAATCCGAGGACGTGAAGTCTCCCTCAAGACCCATCAGGCTCTCCGCGCTGAAAAACTCGGTTTCAAGTCCCCGCTTCCTCGCAAACTCCAGGAGCCCCGGCTCGTTTGCCTTTATATCTATCGAGCAGAGCTTGCATACCCGCTCAATGTCTATTCCGGCAAGGCTTACGGCTTCCTCAATCTTTTCAAGCGAGATGCCCCGCCTGCAGCCGATTCCCAGAACGAGGTTTTTCGGCGCCATGCTGAGAGTTATCTGGAAGGGGGTTTTTTTATCGTCGCCCCCGACGTATATCCCGCATTTGTGCCTTCCCTCGGCAATTCCCGGGGGAAGCTCTCCCTCGTATTCGTATTCGGAGATGAAGCCGACCGGCTCCCCGTTCAGGATGCGGGAGGAGACAAGCTTTACTATCCCGAGGTTCCGTATGACCAGCTTGTTCTTTTTGGCCCAGAGATCCGCCGCAAATACGCCGTTGATGTCGGTCGCGGTAGTGAGAACCGCCTCGCCGCCCAGAGCGGCGGCTATGTCCACCGCCATTTCGTTTGCCCCGCCTATATGGCCGGACAGAATGGGGATGGCGTGCTTCCCCAGCTCGTCGCAGACTATCACCGCGGGGTCCGTCGCCTTTGACTTGATATGAGGCGCTATTGTCCTCACG
This sequence comes from Clostridiales bacterium, assembly GCA_029268065.1. Taxonomy (GTDB): domain Bacteria; phylum Bacillota; class Clostridia; order Oscillospirales; family Oscillospiraceae; genus DUPK01. Next base: position 24,583 of record JAJUHC010000026.1, read on the forward strand.
GCTATGCCGCAGGCGCCGACGAAGACAAGAGCCTCAAACGCCGAAAAAACTCTCCCGACTATCGCGCGCACGTTTTCGAAGTCCCTGCCCTTAATGAAAGTCTCCGTTTTGCAGCCGTTTTCCCGAAGCGCCGCCGATATTTTGCCGGCGGTTTCCGCTCCCCTCGCGGTAAAGGCCAGAAGCGCGCACTTCATGCCTTGGCCTCCCGAAACTCAGTTGAGAAGTCAGGCGCGTAGAGTCTCGAAAGCGCGTAGCTGTCCCCGAGAAAGTCTCCGACGAGTATCAGCGCGGTCTTTTTAATGCCGTTCTTCTCCGCCATCTCGTTGAGCGTCCCGACGGTGCCGCGCACGGTCTTTTCGTCGTCCCAGCTTGCCTTATAAACTATCGCAGCGGGAGTGTCCTTGGAATATCCGCCGCTAATCAGCTCCTCGCTCAGCTTCTCCAGCATTCCGGCGCTGAGGAAGATGACCATCGTTGCCCGGTGAGCCGCAAGGCTCGCTATTTTCTCCTTTTCCGGAACCGGGGTCCTGCCCTCCATGCGGGTGAGAATAACCGTCTGCGATACCTCCGGCAGAGTGAACTCGGCTTTCAGCGCCGCGGCGGCTCCGCAGAAGCTCGATACTCCGGGGCAAACCTCGTAGCTTATCTTCAGCTTGTCGAGAGCGTCCATCTGCTCCCTGATGGCGCCGAATATGCTGGGGTCACCCGTGTGAAGGCGCACGACCTTCTCCCCGCTTTCCTCGGCTTTGCGCATTTCCTCGATTACCTCGTCCAGAGTCATATGCGCGCTGTTAAATATCCTGCAGCCTTCGTCGGCGTACTTTAAAAGCTCCGCGTTTACGAGAGAGCCCGCGTATATTATTACGTCGGCCTCCTCCAGCAGCTTTTTCCCCCTCAGGGTGATAAGGTCGGCCGCTCCGCAGCCCGCTCCCACAAAATGTACCATTTTTACCTCCGTATGCTCCGGTGTGAAGCCCTGATATTCTTCCAGTGATTATTTCTCGTTTTCCCGCACTATGATGAGCGAGAAGTATCCCGTGCTTTCCACCCGGTCAAGGTCAAGGCAGAGTTCCTGCCCGTCCATGCCGACGTTTTTCACGAGCGCGGCATTTTCAAGCTGTCCGCTGCGCCTCAGGGCTTCCCTGACCTCCGGAAACTTCCTTCCGTATTTCATGATTATCTTCGCTCCGTCCGCCGAAAGCTCCTCGTCCAGTGTTTTGAGGCTCGCCGGCAGTATGCGCACAGGCGTGTCCATATCGGTAATTCCGGTTTTGAGCAGCGCCGCCGCTGCGCAGAAGCTGGTGACTCCGGGAACTATCTCGACCTCAAAGCCGGCTTCCGCGATAAAGCCCGCAACGTAGCCTACTGTTGAATATATCGAGGGGTCCCCGAGCGTCGGCATAGCGACGCTTTTCCCCGCCTTAAGCTCGTTTATGATAAGCTCCGCCGCCGCCCTGTGGCTTTCCGAGAGCAGGGTTTTGTCCGTCGTCATCGGGAAGTTCAGGTACAGCCTTTCGCCGCCTATTTCCGCCGCCCTTTCGGCTATATCGAGAGCAGTGGTGGTTTCACCCGTCGCGCTCGGCACCGCAATTACCTCGCAGCTTTTCATTATCCTCGCGGCCTTCAGCGTCATCAGCTCCGGGTCTCCCGGACCGACGCCCACGCCGTAAAATGTACCCTTATTCAAAACGCTTCCTCACTTCCAAAGTTTTAAAAGCTCTTCGGCTTTTTCCGTCCCGCCCAGCACGCCGCCGAAATCTTCGTCGTTCGTGAAGCAGAGCGCCCCGACTGCGATTCTGTCGGGCACGCGGCGGTAAAGATTACTCTCTATTCGCCTGAGGATCACATCCATTGTCCCGTCAAAAAAACCGCTTTCCCTGATTACGCGGAGCGCCGCGTCCGCGGTCGCCTGTTTAGATATCTCCCTCAGAGTTTCGATACCGGCTCCCGCCTCGAGCGCCGCGCTCAGCAGTATCTCCATGCGCGCGTCGCCGTAGCGCGAATGCGTGTTGAAAAGCCCCGCTCCGAGCTTGACAAGCTTGCCGATATGCCCGATAAGCAAAACCGTCTCGAAGCCGAGCTCCGATGCGATGTCGAGCGCGTCGCCGATGAAGTTGCTGCATTTTATATAATTCTTGAGCCCGATGGCAAGCTTCTCCCGGCAAAAGGTCTCCGCGTAGTTTCCTATCACGAGAAGCAGGTTCCTCTCGCCCGCCGAGTACAGCACGCTCATCTCCGCCCTGATGGTGTCTACGAGCGCCTTTTCGCTCATAGGCTCCACTATCCCGCTAGTCCCGAGCACCGAGATGCCGCCTTCTATCCCGAGGCGGGGATTGAAGGTGCGCTTCGCTATCTTCTCGCCTTCCGGTATGCTGATGACGACATCAAAGCCGCCCTTGTAATCATAGTCCGCAGCCGCGTCCAGCAAGGCGCGCCTGATCATCGCCCGCGGCACCGAGTTTATTGCGGCGCTGCCAACGGGCTGGTCAAGCCCCGGCTTCGTCACTCGCCCGACTCCCGCTCCCCCGTCGATATTCACGCCCTCTTCTCTAAGACTGACGCGCGAGTAAACGAGGACTCCGTTTGTGGCGTCCGGATCGTCGCCGCTGTCCTTCTTTACGGCGCAGCTTACGCTCAAAGGACCGCGTTCGATTTCAAGTATTTCAAGCTTGAGCGCGACGCCCGAGGGCGTGGTTATTTCAGCCTCGCTGACCTCTCCCCTCCCGAGCAGCATGACCGCCGCGGCCTTAGACGCCGCCGCGGCGCAGCTTCCGGTCGTGTAGCCGCATCGCATAAGCTTATTCCCGACATATCTGGACTGCATATTAACTCCCCATAAAAGAAAACGCAGTGTGTACACACTGCATCCGATGCCGAAACCGGCGCCATATATCCCCCGGTGTACGCAAAGGCATATACACATGGTAACCCGGCTGTAACGGCAACGCACTTGCGAGGGAATTTCACCCTGCTTCCCCTTATTAGATTCGGTATATAATTAAGTAACTCATTATAACTTAAAAAACACATCTTTGTCAAACAAAACGAGTTACTTTTCGGCTTTTTCCTGCAAGGCCGGGATGCAGCCGCGGCCAGGCGCCTATTTAATCGAACCCTCCGCCGCCGGCGAAAGGGTTTCCGCACATTCGGCCGCCGCTAAATACGCAAAAAGCCATGAAAACGAGGGGCGCGGCGTTGACATGGATGCTAAACGGCTATATTATTGAAGCGGAATGTTAATATCGGAAAAAATACTTTTAATCTGATTTTAATTTTGCTCAAATTGCTCTTTAAACCTTTTCTGTTACCATAAGGGCACAACAGAAAAATTGGAGGAAAATTAAAATGGCTACGCTTGAACAGGTAGAAAAGCTCAGGGAAAGGGCAAACGTGAGTTTTGAAGAGGCCAAGGCCGCTCTCGACGCCTCCGGCGGAGACGTGCTTGAAGCCCTTATACTCCTCGAGAAGCAGGGCAAGGTAAACCCGCCTTCCGGTGGGGGCTATTACAGCAGCAAGGACTCCTCGGAAGGCGAAAAAGGGAAGGAAAACGCATATCAGGAGGCTAATGGCGGCGAAAAGCGCGGCGAGAGCTTCGGCGATATGATGAGAAGGTTCGGCCGCTTCTGCGCAGGTCTTTTCAGGAAGGGAAACAGCAACTTTTTCGAAGCGGAAAAGGACGGCAAGGTAATAGTCTCAGTTCCCGTCACTCTTCTTGTAATCTCTCTCGTGTTCTTCTTCTGGGTGATATTCCCGCTCGCTATAATCGGGCTCTTCTGCGGCTTCCGCTACCATTTCCGCGGGCATGAGCTCGGGCGGGAAGCCGTGAACAAGGTTATGGACTCCGCTTCCGACACCGCCGAAAGCATCAAAAGATCCCTTGGCGAGAAAAAATAAGACTATTCTTTCGAGGTTCAGATGAGCGCTAAAATACTTCTTATCGAGGACGAGGAAAAGCTGGCCCGCTTTGTCGAGCTTGAGCTTTGCTACGAGGGTTATGCCGTAACCAAGGCCTTTAACGGCAGGACCGGCCTGGAGCTTGCCCTGTCCGGGGGCTTCGATCTCATACTGCTTGACATTATGCTGCCGGAGCTGAGCGGCATGGAGGTGCTGCGGCGTCTGCGCCGCGGCTCCTCCGTGCCCGTTATCATGCTTACGGCGCGCGACAGCGTGACCGACAAGGTATCGGGGCTCGACCTCGGTGCGGATGACTACATCACCAAGCCCTTCGCAATAGAGGAGCTGCTCGCCCGCATACGCACCGCGCTGAGAAAAACGGGAGCGGCCCAGGAAACCGAGCTCCTCACGGCATCGGGACTCCAGCTCGACGTCAAGCGCCGCGCCGTAACTGTCAAAGGGGAGCCCGTGGAGCTTACCAAGCGCGAGTTTGACCTCCTGCATTACCTGCTGAAAAACAAGGGTCTCGTTGTTACGAGGGAGGAGCTTCTTGAAAACGTCTGGGATTTCGACTTCGACGGCGGGACGAACACCGTCGACGTGTACATACGCTTTCTTCGGACGAAGATTGACGAGCTTTACAGCATAAAGCTCATACACACCATACGCGGAGTAGGATATGTGATAAAGGATGAATAATGCCGCGAGAAGAAAGGCCCCCGAGCCTCTGGGCGACAAATTCCGCTTTTCAATTGTTTATAAGCTCAGCTTCCGGCTTATAACGCGTCTTTTCGGAATTTTTCTCTCTCTTGACATACTCATATGCCTCGTGGCCGCCGCCGCCGCGGTGGTTTACAGCGAAAACCTCGCCGCCGCCGCCGTCGAGAAGGCCTTCCTCACTGGAATGCCGAGCCGGTCTTCTGCGGAATGGCTCGAAATATCGGGAATTGAGCTTCGCGAGCTTGAGGCCCTTCCCCCGGGGCGGAAAGCCCCCGGAATATTCAGGCAGCTTCTTCCGAGGGCAACCTCGGGCGGCGTCAGGCGCTTTGAGCTTTCCGATGAGGGCGGCTCGCTCTTAAATCGGCTGGACGGGCTGAGATACGATATAGCCCTTGACTATTACGGAGTGAAATGCGAGGTTTCAATCGGGCTGGGCTCCTTCTTCCGGATATTTGCGCGGGCTTTCATAACGCTCCTCGCGCTTCAGCTCCTGATACTGATTTCAAGGGTCTTCAAGGACTCAAGGCTTGTCCGGCGCACGCTGGAACCCATCTCCGAGCTTGCCAGGGCCGCGCAAAGCCTGAACAGGGCCGAAAGCCAGTTTGATTTGAACGACATGGAGGAGCTTGCCGGAACGCTTGAGGGTATAAACGCCTCGAGACTCGACACGCGCATACAGCTCAGCGAAACCCAGGACGAGCTGAAAACCCTCGCCAAAGCGATAAACGGAATGCTTGACAGGATAAACGAATCCTACCGGGCTCAGGTCCGCTTCGTTTCCGACGCTTCCCACGAGCTGAGGACGCCAATTTCCGTTATACAGGGCTACGCCAATCTTCTCGACCGCTGGGGGAAAAACGACCAAAAAACGCTTCAGGAATCGATAAGCGCCATAAAGGAGGAAGCGGCTAACATGAAGGAGCTTGTCGAGAAGCTCCTGTTCCTCGCACGAGGCGATAACAACACGATAAGGCTTCAGATTGAGTCCTTCAGGCTTTCGGACCTCGCCGGCGAGGTCGTGAACGAAACGCAGATGATAGACTGCGCGCATTGCTTCGAGACACGCCTTTCGGACGCCGTCGTGTCGGCGGACAGGGCGCTTATAAAGCAGGCGCTTCGCATACTGGTCGACAATTCGATAAAATACACCGAGTCCGGCGGCAAAATAGTCGTCTCCGCCGAAGCCGACGGCGCGCTTGCGAGGCTTTCGGTTCAGGACGAGGGAATAGGGATAAGACCGGAGGCCGTACCGAAAATCTTCGACAGGTTTTACAGGACGGATGAGTCACGCGCCAGGGCGACGGGCGGAGCGGGGCTCGGACTCTCGATAGCGAAATGGATCGTGCAGCGGCACGGAGGACATATGGAGGTCTTGAGCCGCGAGGGGATAGGCACAAGGATAACCCTTGTGCTCCCCGCCTCGGCCGAGGACGCCTTGGCCGATAACAGAACCGCCGAAGGCCCGTAACAGGGGCTTTCGGCGGTTTTATTATCCATGAATCAGTTTTTGACCGTGTCGCTAAGCTTTATCAGCTTTCTCGGACACTTCTGCGCGCAGGCGCCGCAGCCGTCGCACTTGCTGTAATCGATGACGGCGAGATTGTCAACGACATGAACGGCGTCATTCGGACAGGCCTTCTCGCAGAGCTTGCAGGCGATGCAGCCGACGGAGCACATTTTGTTCGTGACCGGTCCCTTTTCCTTTGATGAGCAGGGTATCGTGACCTTTGCGCTATACGGAACCTTTGCGATGAGATTTTTCGGGCACTTCTGAGCGCAGGCCATGCAGCCGACGCACTTTTCCTTGTCCACCACAGCGGCGCCGTCTATGACGTGAATGGCGTCGAATCTGCAGGCCGAAACGCAGGAGCCGAGCCCGAGGCAGGCAAACGTGCATTCGGCCGGGCCCTTGCCGGGCAGCAGCGAAGCGGAAAGGCAGTCCGAAACGCCCGCAAAATCATATTTCTTTACGGAGTTGTTTATGCCCGAGCACCTGACGAACGCAACGCACTTTTCAGTCGATCCGGATTCTGTGCCCATTATTGCGGAGATCTTCGCCGTGCATGCCGCTCCGCCGGCTACGCAGAGGTTCGTAGCCGCCCTGCCTTCGACCACCGCCGCCGCGTATCCGCTGCAGCCCGGAAAGCCGCAGCCGCCGCAGTTGGCGCCGGGCAGAACAGAGAGAATCTCCTCCTGCCTTTCGTCTACCTTGACCGCGAAAACCTTTGAGGCATACGCGAGCACAAATCCGAACACCGCGCCAAGCGCGCCCAAAACCAGTATGGCATATAATACATTATTCATAGCTTTACCCTCACCATATCTTGAGGCCGGAGAAGCCCATAAAGGCCAGAGCTATAAGGCCGGCCGACACGAGGGCTATCGGGAAGCCCTCAAAAGCCTTCGGAAAATCGGCGAATTCAAGCCTTTCCCTGACGCTTGCAAACAGGAATATAGCGACAGTGAAGCCGACGCCGCCCATAACTCCGTAGACGAGGCTCTCGATAAGACCGTAGTTGTACTGAGTATTGAGAAGCGCGACGCCGAGAACCGCGCAGTTCGTGGTAATCAGCGGCAGGTAGATTCCGAGCGCCTGATAAAGCGTCGGCATAGTCTTCTGCAGGAACATCTCCACAAACTGCACCAGCGCCGCTATGACCAGGATATAGGCGACCGTCTGCATATACTGCAGCTTCAGGGGCACCAGAAGCAGGTAATTGACGAGCCAGCAGAACACCGAGGCGAGCCCCATTACGAATATGACGGCGAAGCCCATCCCGACGGCGGTGTCCGTCTTCTTCGAAACGCCCAGGAACGGGCAGATGCCCAGAAACTTGACGAGTATAAAGTTCTCCACCAGGACCGCGCCAAGTGATATTGATAGAATTCTAGCAATCATTTCGCCGCCTCCGATCCTTTACTGGCTTTCTCTGCGCTGCGGTTCGCCGTCCACTGCACGAATGCGATAAGGCAGCCCAGCGTGAGGAAGCCGCCAAACGGGAGTATGAGGAAAAGCGCGGGATAGCCTTCCGGAATTATCCTTATCCCGCCGCCGTTCACGCCGAAGATGCCGGTTCCGAAGGTGCCGCTGCCGAGAAACTCGCGAATTACGCACATGATTACAAGAACTATCGTATAACCTATGCCCTGCGCGATGCCGTCGACGGCCGAGGCGAGAACCGTGTTCTTGGAAGCGAAGGCTTCGGCGCGTCCGAGTATGATGCAGTTTACGACGATAAGCGGTATGAAAACGCCCAGCGATTTTGAAAGCTCCGGCACGAAGGCCTGTATAAGCAGATCAACCATCGTAACAAAGCCCGCGATCACGACGACATAGGCCGCGATACGGATCTTCTGTGGAATTATCTTGCGGAGCGCCGCAATGACGATGTTGGAGCAGGTCAGGATCACCATGACCGAAAGCCCCATTCCGACGCCGTTGAAAAGCGTGGTCGTTATCGCCATGGTCGAGCACATTCCGAGCAGCTGCACCAGCACGGGGTTTTGCGATACAAGCCCGTCCTTGAACTGTTTTCCTATATTCACGGTCAATCCCCTCCTAACCCAAAGAAGCGACGGCTTCAAGCGCCGAGGTGACGCCCTTGGAAACCGCTCTGGAAGTTACGGTAGCGCCCGTAATGGCGTTTATTTTTCCTCCGTCCTTTGTGACGGCCTGAGTCCCGGATTTGCCGACAAACTGCCCGCGGAAGGCGTCCTTCGAGGCGTTGGTGCCGAGACCAGGGGTTTCGCTCATGTTGATTATCGAAACGCCGGTGACCTTCCCCGCCGAGGATACCCCGACGACCATGTCTATCGCGCCGCCGAAGCCGGTGGGCGTGACCTTGACTACATATCCGAGCGAGCCGCTCTTGCCCTTCGCAAGATATATCTCCGTCACAAGCGGATCCTTGCCCTTGTAGGAGAACTCCTCAAAGGAGGCGGCTTCCGGCATTACGACCTTCATGGCGCTGACGGTCTTTTCCCTGTTGGCGGCTATTATCCTGTTTTCGGTAATCGCGTTTACGGCGCCCAGAAGCGCCGCCACAACGGCCGAAATCAAAAAGAGAATAAGCGTGAGCTTAGCAAAATACTTCGATCCCATTACTTGGCGCCTCCATTCAGACCAAACTTGGATTTTACGCCGAAGCGGCGCGGCATGGTCGCCCTGTCGATGAGCCAGACCGTCGTGTTCATTACGAGGATGGCATAGGACACGCCTTCCGGATATGTTCCGAAATAGCGTATCAGCACCGTGATAAGCCCGCAGCCTATGCCGAATATTATCTGCCCGAGCTTCGTGACCGGCGAGGTGGTGTAGTCGGTCGCCATAAATATGGCCCCGAGCATGAGCCCGCCGCAGAATAGGTTGTAAAGCATCCACGAAAGCCTCTCGGCCCCGCCCTTGGGGAACAGATATGTGATAACCGCGACGGTCAGGATATAGGCAAGCGGAATCCTGGGGCTTATTACCTTATGGAACACAAGGTAGGCGCCGCCAAGCAGAAGCATGAGAGCCGAAACCTCGCCGAAGGAGCCGCCGATCTCTCCGAGGAATGCCTGCATCACGGTCGCGTTCGGGAGAAGTCCCGCGTGCAGCGCGCCCATGGGCGTGGCGCTCGTTATGGCGTCCGCTCCGCCGAAGATGTTCATTATCGAGGAGTAGCTGAAGGGAGCCACCCATTTCGTCATAAGTACGGGCCATGAGAACATAAACGCCCTTGCCGCCAGGGCGGGATTAAGGAAGTTCTTGCCGATGCCGCCGAAAAGCTGCTTCACTATCACTATCGCGAAGAACGCGCCAATGACGGGCAGCCAGTAGGGCACCGTGACGGGCAGGCAGAAGGCCATGAGCATACCCGTTACGACCGCGGAAAGGTCGCCAACGCTCTGCGGCTTTTTCATCAGGGTACGGTAGCCCCACTCAAAAAATACGCAGGCCGCACAGGAAACGAGGGTAACCGCCAGCGCCCTGAAGCCGAAAATGTACACGGCGGCCGCGAGAGCAGGAACAAGGGCGATTATCACGTCCAGCATAATGTTGCGTGTGCCGGCGGGAGACCGCAGGTGCGGAGACGGCGACACAACGGTACCGAGCTTATTTTCCATTTTTCATCGCCTCCTCTTCCTTCTTTGCCGCGGCTTCCTTCGCTGCGGCTTCCTTCGCTGACCTCAGCTTGTTTTTCCCAAGCCTGCAGGACTGTGTTATATAGAGCCTGCCGGGGCATGTATAGGTGCAGAGCCCGCACTCCACGCAGTCCATGACGTTGAGCTTTTCCAGCATTTCAAGGTCGTTTTTCTTTTCGTACATATGGATATACATTGGTGTGAGCCGCATTGGACAGACCTCCGCGCATCTTCCGCAGCGTATGCAGGTCGGGTCTTCCGCGCTCCGGTCGCGCCTGTTTGTAAGGGCGAGCAGCGCGTTCGTGCCCTTGACGACGGGAACCGAGAGGTCGTACTGCGCGGAGCCCATCATGGGTCCTCCCATCAGCAGCTTGAACGGAGTGCCTATAAAGCCTCCCGCCGCTTCGACAAGGCGCTCTATCGGGGTGCCGATACGGCAGATAAGGTTCATAGGGTTCTTTATCGCGTCGCCCGATACGGTCACCACGCGCTCGATGGCGGGCATACCCTCGTGAACGGCGCGGTAGACGGAATACGCGGTGAATACGTTGAATACAACGCAGCGGACGGCCGCGGGCAGGCTCCCCGGGGGAACCTCACGCTTGGTCACCGAATAGACAAGCTGCTTTTCGGCGCCCTGCGGATACGCTGACTTCAGCGGAACCACCTTGATGTCGGCTCCGCATTTGGTGCTGAGCAGGGAAATCGCGTCGGGCTTGTTCTTCTCTATGCCGAGATGGGCAAAGGGAATTCCGAAAACCCTCTTCAGTATGCGTATGCCCTCCATCAGCTCGTCGGGATGCTCAAGCATTAGCCTGTGGTCCGAGGTTATGAACGGCTCGCATTCGGCGCCGTTGATGATAAGGGTATCAACCTTCCCGATACTCGAGCTGATCTTTGCGGCCGTCGGGAACACGGCTCCGCCCATACCGACAATACCGGCTTCGCGCACTATTTTGCAAAGCAGCTCCGGGTCGGTGATGTTTTCGGATTTGTGCGAAACAACTTCTTCCGAAAGCGTGTCAAGACCGTCGTTTTCTATTACTACGGACATGACCTTCGTCCCGTTGGGATGAAGCCTGGGCTCGACCGCTATAACCTTGCCGGACACGGAAGCGTGAACCGGCGCCGATATCGCAGCCTTGGAGTCTCCGATCTTCTGACCCATTTTCACATAATCGCCGACCGCTACGATGGGAGCGCAGGGCTCTCCCAAATGCAGAGACATCGGAATAACCACAAAAGGCGGAGCTTCCAGCCTGCAGCTTGCTTTTCCCGACGTCGCTTCCTTGAAATGGTGGGGATGCAAATCTCCGAAAAATGATTCGAACAACGAGGTCACCCTTTCCTAGGTAAGATAACACAAAAAATAATAAACCAATTAAGGATTTTTTCCTATATCGCCGACAAAACTGAATAGTTTAGTTATAAAAATTAATAAATTTTTAATAAAAACTCGGGGTATAAAAGCAAAAAAAGGGTAATTTTCTACATGAACAAGTTCATTAAGATAGAACCGATTTCATCGTAGCAATAAAAAAACGGGCAAAAATACAAAAGAACGCTTCCCTGCCTGAAGGCGGTTTTTTCAAATTATTTACATTCAAGCGTACCAAGGAACCCGCAGCCCGTCGAATTCGCCCGGTCTGCGGGTTTTATCATATGATTTGGAAAATGTAAAATTTCAAATAGTTCGTTTCGGGAACACCCCACAGTATCGGATGATCCGGGGATTGCTGCCTCGCCTCGATCTGCCTCAGCTCTACCGCGGCGTCGGCCGCCGCCGCCCTCAGCATTTTTACGAACATTTCCTCCCTCATAAAATGAGAGCAGGAGCATGTCGCGAGGTATCCGCCCCTCGGCAGCAGCTTCATGGCCCTGTAATTGATCTCCTTGTAGCCACGCACCGCGCTTTCTATGGTCTTTTTCGACTTTGTAAAGGCGGGCGGGTCGAGTATGATAAAATCATAGCATTTTTCGCCTCCCCGGTCAAGTGAGGCGAGCAAGTCAAATATATCCGCTTTTTTGAATTCTATATTTTTGACATTATTTCTTTCGGCATTTCTGCGCGCCGCCTTGACGGCGGACTCGGAAATGTCCACGGCACAGACCTGCTTCGCGCCGCCGAGCGCAGCGTTCAGCGCGAAGGAGCCGGTGTTCGTAAAGCAGTCCAGCACCCTCTTCCCCCCGGCTATGCGCGCCACAGCTCTGCGGTTATACTTCTGATCCAGGAAAAAGCCGGTTTTTTGCCCGTTTTCAACATCCACCTCGTACTCTATGCCGTTTTCCCTGATAACGGTAAGACAAGATTCCGGCACAGAGAGGCCCTCGAGCTTAAACCAGCCCTTGTTTTGCGTAAGCCCCTCAAGCTCCCTTATCGCAACGTCATTTCTTTCGTATATCCCTTTGATCTCATGTCCGTCCTCTGTAAGCGCCCTGTAAATCAGGGGAAAAAGCAGTGGCTTTATGAGCTCCATGCCGTACGAAAGCGTCTGCGTCACCAGAATATCCCCGAAACGGTCCACCGTGAGGCCCGGGAAATGGTCGGCCTCGCCGAAAATCAGGCGGCAGGCTCCAATGTCCTCTGCCATGACGGTTTTTCGGTACTCCCAGGCATAACGCACCCTGCGCTCGTAAAACGCCTCGTCAAAGCGGTCGTTCGCGTTCCTGGAAATTATCCTTATTCTTATCTTGGAATTGAGGCTTATAAAGCCGGTGCCGAGGTACTTCCCCTTGTCGCTCACTACGTCGGCGAGAGAACCGTTCTTAATCCTGCCCGAAAGCTCCCCGTAATTTATCAGCTCCTCGTCATACACCCATGGGTGACCCGCCTCAAGCGCCGCCTGCGCCTTTCTCGTGACGATTATCTTCGGATATGTTCTTTCCTGTTTCATGCCGCTTCCTCATTTATTTATTTTACGGTATTCTATCACGTCCGCGCAAAAATACATACATAAAATGAGGGAATTAATCGAAAAATAACTACCGCTTACGCAATCATAAGGAGAGAAAGTATGAAAAGCAATCCCGACGACCGCAGAGACAACGTAAAAAAGATCCAGAAACACATCGATTCGACTATCAGGAACATGGAAATGGCCGAGGAAATGATAGCCGAAAGCTCAAACCCGAAAACGAAGAAGGAACTCAGGGAAAAGAACGAAAGAAGAGAGGCGGCGCTTTCAGGCATGCGCCGCGAAATAAAGGACGAAGCGGACTGGCAGGAAAAAAGGAAGTAGGACGCCTGAAACGAAAGGGCCCGGCACAAGCCGGGCCCTTTCGTCAGCCTGTCAAAGAACGGCGGTTTTCAGCTTACGAAAACCGCGGTTCTTTGCGTATAACAGGCAAAAATAAGCCAAATCCGAGAAAACAAAGGGCTATTTGAGACCCAAATGGCCAGCTTTTTGAGATTCATGGCAGCA
>JAJUHC010000027.1 GCA_029268065.1 Clostridiales bacterium
AACGTAAGCAAAGCGGTAGAGAGAGCCGTCGGCTCAGATATATTGAATTAGGAATGAGGTGCAAAGTTTGAGCAGCGGTACAATATTAAAAGTATCAGGACCTCTTGTAATAGCGGAAGGCATGCGCAGCGCAAATATGTTCGACGTTGTTCGCGTAAGCAAGCAGCGGCTCATAGGCGAAATAATAGAAATACACGGCGACAAGGCCTCCATACAGGTTTATGAGGAAACCTCCGGCCTTGGCACCGGAGAGCCGGTCGAATCCACCGGCGAGCCCATGAGCGTCGAATTAGGGCCCGGTCTTATCGGCAGTATTTTCGACGGCATACAGCGCCCCCTCGACGACATCAAGCGCATTTCCGGCAACAATCTTTCGAGAGGCATCGACGTTCCCTCCCTTAAAAGGGACCGCAAATGGCTTTTTCAGCCGGTTCTCAAGCCCGGCGCCGAGGTCGTCGAAGGCGACATTCTCGGTACCGTCCAGGAAACGGACGTCGTGCTCCACAAAATAATGGTTCCGCCCGGCGTGAGCGGTAAGCTCGTAAAAATCGAGCAGGGCGAGTTTACCGTCACTGACACCGTGGCCGTTATCAATACGGGCAAGTCTGAAGTCAACGTATCCCTCATGCAGAAATGGCCCGTCAGAAAGGGCAGGCCTTACAGCCAGAAGCTTCCGCCCGTCAAGCCCTTGATTACCGGACAGCGCGTGGTGGACTGCCTTTTCCCCATAGCAAAGGGCGGTGTGGCCGCCATCCCCGGCCCCTTCGGAAGCGGAAAAACTGTCACCCAGCACCAGCTCGCCAAGTGGGCTGAGGCAGATATCGTCGTATATATAGGCTGCGGCGAGCGCGGCAACGAGATGACCGACGTTCTTCTCGAGTTCCCGGAGCTTATCGACCCCCACACCGGAAAATCCCTTATGGAAAGAACGGTTCTTATAGCGAACACCTCCGATATGCCCGTCGCCGCCCGCGAGGCCTCCATATATACCGGCATAACGATAGCCGAGTACTTCCGTGACATGGGCTATTCGGTAGCGCTCATGGCCGACTCGACCTCACGCTGGGCGGAAGCGCTCCGCGAGATGTCCGGACGCCTCGAGGAAATGCCCGGCGAAGAGGGCTACCCCGCATATCTCGGAAGCAGACTGGCTCAGTTTTACGAAAGAGCCGGCAGAGTCATATCCCTCGGTTCGGACGGGCGCGAAGGCGCCCTGTCGGTAATAGGAGCGGTTTCACCTCCAGGAGGCGATATTTCCGAGCCTGTTTCGCAGGCAACGCTGCGCATAGTTAAGGTTTTCTGGGGTCTTGACGCCGGTCTTGCCTATAAACGCCACTTCCCCGCCATCAACTGGCTCACCAGCTATTCGCTTTATGTCGACCTCCTCAGCAAGTGGTTCACCGACAACGTGTCCCCCGAGTGGATGGAGCTCCGAACAAGGATGATGAGACTTCTGCAGGACGAAGCCGAGCTTGAGGAAATCGTGAAGCTCGTCGGTATCGACGCCCTTTCGTCCGATGACCGTCTCAAATTGGAGACCTCAAGGTCCATACGCGAGGACTTCCTGCATCAGCTCGCCTTCCACGAGATTGACACCTATACGAGCCTTAACAAGCAGCTCCATATGATCAAGCTTATTCTGGCGTTTTACGACGTCGCGGCGGAGGCTCTCAAATCGGGCGGAGATATCGAAAAGATTTCGTCGCTCCCCGTTCGCGAAAGCATAGGCAGGTTCAAATATATCAAGGAAGAAAACGTTGCTGCTGAATTCGACAAGATAATGTCCGAACTTGTGACCCAGATGCAGAGTGCTATTGTAAAGGAGGGCTTGTAATGCCGATAGAATACAGGACCATACAGGAAGTCGCAGGACCTCTGATGCTTGTGCGCGATGTTCACGGCGTCGCTTACAACGAGCTTGGCGAAATCGAGCTTGCAAACGGCGAAAAGCGCAGATGCAGAGTGCTCGAGATAAACGGCACAAACGCTCTGGTGCAGCTCTTTGAGAGCTCCGCGGGCATAAACCTCTCCAACAGCAAGATACGCTTTCTCGGGCATCAAATGGAGCTCGGCGTGTCAGCCGATATGCTCGGACGCGTATTTGACGGCCTGGGAAGGCCGATAGACAACGGGCCCGAAATAATCCCGGAAAAGCGCATGGACGTTAACGGTCTGCCGATAAACCCCGTCGCCCGTAGCTATCCCCAGGAATTCATACAAACAGGCGTATCCGCAATCGACGGCCTCAATACCCTCGTCCGCGGCCAAAAGCTGCCCATATTCTCCGCGAGCGGCCTCCCGCACGCAAACCTCGCGGCGCAAATAGCAAGGCAGGCAAAGGTTCGCGGCACCAGCGAGCCCTTCGCGGTCGTATTTGCCGCCATGGGCATAACCTTTGAGGAATCCAACTTCTTCATCGAGAGCTTCCGCGAGACCGGCGCCATAGACAGGACGGTTCTCTTTGTTAACCTGGCAAACGACCCCGCCATCGAGCGTATTGCGACGCCCCGCATGGCCCTGACGGCCGCCGAATATCTCGCCTTTGAAATGGGAATGCATGTCCTCGTCATCCTGACGGATATTACAAACTACGCCGACGCCCTCCGCGAGGTCTCGGCCGCGAGAAAAGAGGTTCCCGGCAGAAGAGGCTACCCCGGGTACATGTACACGGACCTCGCTTCAATATACGAGAGAGCGGGAAGACAGTCGGGCGTAAACGGAAGCATAACGATGATTCCCATATTGTCAATGCCGGAGGACGACAAAACCCACCCCATCCCCGACCTCACCGGCTACATCACCGAGGGTCAGATAATCCTGAGCCGCGAGCTTTACAGAAAGGGAATAACCCCGCCTATCGACGTGCTCCCCTCTCTTTCGAGGCTTAAGGACAAGGGTATAGGCAAGGGCAAAACCAGAGAAGACCATTCGAACACCATGAACCAGCTCTTCTCCGCATACGCGAGAGGAAAGGACTGCAAGGAGCTCATGGTCATACTCGGCGAATCCGCGCTGACCGAGGTCGACAAGCTTTACGCAAAATTCGCCGACGAATTCGAAAAGCAATACGTTTCACAGGGCTACACGACAAACAGAAGCATCGAAGAAACGCTGGATCTCGGCTGGAAGCTTCTTAAAATCCTTCCGCGTTCCGAGCTCAAGAGGATCAGCGACGAGCTCCTAGAGAAGTACTATGACTGATTCTCATTCTTTTCTGAAAGCAGGGTGAAACAGTGGCGATAGTAAACGTAAACCCGACCAGGATGGAGCTTACCAAGCTCAAAAGAAAGCTTGTCACGGCCATAAGGGGCCACAAGCTGCTTAAGGATAAGCGCGACGAGCTTATGCGCCAGTTTTTGCTGCTCGTGCGCGAAAACAGAAGCCTCAGGATAGAGGTTGAGAACGCCATCAAGGAAGCGAACAAGCACATCGCGGTGGCAAGGAGCGAAATGCAGGACGAGGTTATGGACGTCGCCCTGATGATGCCGAAGCAGGAGCTGACCTTGCAGGTAGACAGCAAGAACGTGATGAGCGTTCTCATACCCGTGTTTTCCGCAAGCTATAAGACCGCGGACACGAACGACATTTACTCCTACGGCTTCGCTTTCACGTCCTGCGACCTTGACGACGCGGTCAAGGCCCTGTCGGAGGTCTTTCCGCAGATGCTGAGACTCGCGGAAGTCGAAAAGTCCTGTCAGCTCATGGCGGCGGAGATAGAAAAAACAAGACGCCGCGTAAACGCGCTCGAGCACGTCATGATACCGCGTTATCAGGAGACCATCAGGTATATCTCTATGAAGCTCGACGAAAATGAGAGAAGCACCACGACAAGGCTGATGAAGGTCAAGGACATGATTTTGGCCCAGGCACTCCATCAGAACGGCTGAGAGGCCCGTCAGAGCTGAACGTTATAGTCACAATTCAAAAAACCCGGCGGTGCCAGGATCCCGAGATCCTGTCCGCCGGGTTTTGCGTCAAATAAAGCTTCGCTCCGTGTAGAACTTACGAATTTGAAATATGCTAAGTCGATTTTGCCGTTATAATAATATACTGACTGAATTTTGAGCAGCGCTCCGGGCAGAATCGCAGTACTGCCCGGTACGCAACCCGAGGAGTCCATGTCAATATAGATGTAATCAAATAAGCCGCGGCAATCATTTTGATTGCCGCGGCCGTATTTCCGCAAAGCATCCGCCGTTCCCGAAATTCGCGGGAGGCACAATTTCAAGCAGGTCTTCTGGCTCGCGCTCTAAAGGACAAGCAGTCCCTGCGGCGCACACTCTGCCTTCCCGGTTTCCCAGTGACCGACTTTCGTCGACGAGCGCGGCCTCAAGCGCATACAGCGGCGGTTCCGCTCGGGATTTACACCCGATTGTCTATTCTTCCCGAAAGGCCCAAACACCCCCCAGGACACTTGAAACGCTATTCGCTTTTCTTTTATGAGCATAGCATAAAACATCTCAGCCGTCAACAGCAAAATAGCAAGCCCGTAATATTTTTCAAAATACCCGCAATCCCCGCCTCAATTATCGTTTTGGCATTACGAGCCGCCTGACTGCCCGCGTCGCACATCAGCTTTTCGGAAGGGGAACGACCGTGCTGACGCCGCTAATATCCGCTATTATCACATCCATGCCGTAGACCTCTTTTATGTTTTCCTCGCTCATTACCTCGCGTCCGCCGTAAGCGAAAACGCTGCTGTCTTTTACGAAAAGGAACCTGTCACAGTAGCGCAGGGCGAGATTGAGGTCATGGATTACAATTATGACGCAGATACCCTCGCTTTTGGCTATTTCCCTCACCGTCGCCAGCACCTCGTACTGGTTTTTCAGGTCAAGGTTGCTTGTCGGCTCGTCGAGCATCAGGACGCGCGGCTGCTGCGCGAGCGCGCGCGCCAGCATGACCTTCTGCATTTCGCCGCCGGAAAGCTCGTCAAGGTAACGCAGCTCGAATTCCTTTAGCCCCATCCTCTCAATGATCGAGGAAACAATCTCAAGGTCCCTGTCCGTGGTATTGAGCTTTATATACGGTTTCCGCCCGAGAAGGACCGAGTCGAAAACCGTCAGCCTGTCGCCCTCGTTTTTCTGCGCGACGTAGGCCATGCGTTTCGCTATCTCCTGCCGCTTCATCCTCTGCACGTCGCCGCCGTCTATGTACACGGAGCCGCCCTGGGGCTGCAAAATACGGTTTAGGCATTTTATCAGGGTGCTCTTGCCCGCGCCGTTATTTCCAAGCACGGCAATGCATTCTCCCTTCCCTGCGTCAAAGCCTATCTGCCCGAGTATCCTGCGGCTTGGTGAGTATGAAAATGAAATGTCTTTGACCTCAATCACTTTTTCGGCACCCCTTTATAAAGAAGATAGAGGAATATCGGCGCTCCGAGGAAGGAGGTTATCGCCCCTATCGGCAGTATCACTGGCGCGACCACAAGACGCGCGGCCGTATCGCTTAGGAGAAGAATGAGCGTGCCGGTAAGCGCGGAAGCGGGAAGAAGGAAACGGTAATCGCTGCCTACCACCCTCCGCATCGCATGAGGGGCGATAAGCCCAACGAAGTTGATTATTCCAACAAAGGAAACGATTACGGACGAGGTGAGCGAGCAGATTATCATTCCCGTCACCCTCATCGCGTCGGCGTTGACTCCGAGGCCCTTGGCAGACTGCTCCCCGCTTTGAAGAGCGTTGTAGTTCCACCTGTTGAAAAGGAAATAGATAAAGGAGAGAGCTACGAAAACCGCCATAATCACGACCTCGCGCCACGAGGTGCGCCCGAGGTCGCCGAAGGTCCAGAACACGACGGCCGCGAGCTTCACATCGACGGCGAAGTACTGAAGCAGGGTTGTGCCGCCAGAGAAAAGCGAGCTTAAGGCAACGCCCGCCAGGACCATGGCCTCCGGCGTTATCCTCTTTATCCTCGAAAGCCCGAGCACTATGAACGTGGACATTATCGAGCACAAAAATGCGCATACTGATATGAGATAAGGATTTGAGATCGTGACTCCGTTGAGCGTCTGATTCTGCATCCCCGCTCCGAGCACTATGATGGCAAACGAAGCACCGAAAGCCGCCCCCTGTGAAACGCCGAGCGTGGAGTCCGAGGCCAGTGGATTCCTGAGTATGCTCTGCATGACGCAGCCCACGGATGCGAGCCCGACGCCCGCGATTATGGCGGTGACGACTCTCGGCAGGCGTATGCCGAATACTATCGTGTTGGTTTTCGTCGTCCCACGGCCGCCAAGAGCGTAGATCACCTCTTTAAGCGTAAGCCCCGCCGAACCCGCGCTGATGGCCACAAGCGCCACTATTACTACCAGAGCCGCGAGAACGATAAGCACCGACACTTTGAAGCGCACATATGTCTTATAGCCCATCGTTCCGCTTTTTTCCGTTACCATACCGTCTTACTTTCCTATCGTAATTTTTCCGAAGCCGTAGCCCGCGTCGGAGAGCTCCTTATACAGCGTCTGCCCGAGCATGACTTTGAATATCTCGTCGGCCTTTTTAACGGGGTCCACGTCCTTGAAGGCTTCGGGGAAAATTACGCAGCCGGCGTAATAGGTGTCCGCTATGGCAATCTCTATATTCGTCCAGTTGTTGTTATACGCTATCTGCGAATAAACCTTGCCGTTTTTGACAGCCCTCAGGTTGTCGTAATAGCTCTTATTCAGCTTGTAATCGTCGTTTACGAGGTTCATATTGCCGGGGTTTAAGAAGATTATATCCGGATCCCATTTGACGACCTTTTCCTTGTCGATGATGATTCCGCCGTTCTGACCCGTTTCGTCCGCCACGTTCTTCGCTCCGATGAGGTCGAAGGGAGGATACTTTGCATAGGTGCCCTCAAAGCCGTGCGCGCCCCTGAAGCTCACGGCGCCGGTATAAACCGTGGGCTTTGAGGAAGCGGATACGTTCTTTGTCCTGTTTTGAAGGTCGGCATAACAATCCTTCATATATTTCACTACCGTCTCGCAGTGCTTCTGAGTACCCATAACGTCGCCTATGAGCGTTATCGCGTCGTACACGCTGTCGGACAGTATGCCGTCCGGGTATATCGCTACTACTGGTATGCCTGTCTTGCTTTGAACGTTTTCCGTAAAGGTCTTGTCCTGCAGGCAGAAAATTACGTCCGGCGCGAGCTTTACAAGCTCCTCTATATAGGGAGTGTCGCTGCTCCCGCCCGCCCCGACGGAGGCGAGCTTCGCGAAGCGATCCTTATTCACATAGGAATAGGGCTTCTGCACGTCGTATTTTTTATCCGCATCGTTTACGCCGACAAGCTTGTCGGCGGCTCCGGCGTAGGTTACAAAGCGCGCCGCCCCGCCTACCGCGGCGATTCTCTCGACCTTGGCGGGAATGGTAACCTTTCTCCCGTAAACGTCGGTCACGACTCTTGTTTTAGCGGCGGAAGCCGTCTCGGTGGGCTTTGCGGTCGTCTGACCGCCGCCTCCGGCGGTGCAGCCGGAAAATATCAGCACAAGCCCCAGTACGAGGGCCGCTATTCTCTTCATGCCGTTTACCATCCTCTCGTATAGGGTGAGAAGCAGTCGAGGCAAACGGTCTTGCCGTCCTGAAGGCGCATCTTGTGGTCGGGCGCGCTTTCACCGCAGATATCACATTTCAGGCTTTTGAAAATACGGGCGGTTTCCGGCAGCTCGAACTTCGGCTCGCCGATTTCAAACACTTCCTCGTAAGGCGCGTTGAGTATGAAGTTCATCCTGCCCGGGCGGTCCAGATCGCTCGTCAGCGTCTTGAGCACGAGGCGCAGCTTTTTGCCGCTCTTGCGCTCAAAAAAGCTAAAGGCCTGTTTCCCGGTATCCCGGTAGATGAGATTGCCCTTTCCTAGCGTGCAGCTTAGAATTGCCTGAACGCCGTCCACGCCGCAGGCGTCGTTCTCGGTCACGCAAACTATTGATTCGTCATCCGAAGAACCTGTTTTGAGAAGCTCCATCGCCACCTCGCTCGCTCTGACGCCTATCGCCAGTCCCGGGCACTCGTGCCCGTGGAAAGCCACGGCCTTTTCCCAAAGTTCCTTGTTCATAGTAACCTCCTGATTTGTGTGTAGATTATGCCCTTTCCGAGTTCGTCCCGGGTAAGGCTTTATTGATACTTTCAGACCTGCCAATACATGGCGACTATCGTCGTCCTTGTTGTCTCCTCTACGAAACCGTCCTTTGCGTTTGCGGTCAGATACTCCCTGATCGCCTCCCTTTGCGCGTCGCTTATCTCGTGGTGCGCCTCTATCCTCTTTGTGTACTGGAATACAGCCTCGTCAAGCGGCTTCCTGCTGTTCCAAACCTCCGGCTCGTATTCCAGCTTCGGACAATACCCCTCCTGCCAAAGCAGTGCGAAGGCATAGGAAATAGTTTCGTCGAGAGCCTTCGTATCCTTGGGTGCTCCCGCAATTTCGTTGAGTACGTCGAGCACCGAGTTCGTTCTCCTGCTGGGCTTTACGAGAAGGCACCATTTTTTGGAGGCCTCAGAAAGCTTGAGAAAGGTATCAGCGCTTGTTACGGCCGGGGTCATGTTCGCGAGGACAAGGTCAAAGGCTTTTTCCCAGCCCTTGACGCCGAGGTCAAGCCTGTGCCAGTCGTCAAGGTGGAACTCCGCGCCGCTAATGCCTTCAGCCGCGACTCTGGCGAAGCTTATCATCTTCGGGGAGATGTCGACTCCGCTCACCCTTGCGCCGTCCTTGGCCAGCGCGATGGAAAACCTTCCCGAACCGCAGCCCACGTCGAGAACGCGGCTGTTTACGGACAGCATTTTCTCCCTTTCAATTATGCGCATCGTCATACTGTTTCTTGCCGTGGGCAGCTCAAACTTTGAAAAATCCTCCGCCATCGAGTCCCACCAGGCGATATTGGCGTTACTGTCTCTGTTTTCCTGTTTCCATATCTCGCGTATAGGCAGCATTTCCTTACACCTCATATCCTTCAGACTACTACTTCCCCTTCAGAAAAAACCGTTACAAATTGAAGTGGTATGTCCTTTTTGTTTTTCCTTACGGCCTCGATGGCAGCGTCGGTAAGCTTCTTGCAGCAGGGCGCGTCCATTCTGACTACCGCCACGCTCTGAATGTCGTTGCTGCTCAGTATTTGCGTGAGCTTTTCCCCGAACTCCGCTCCGTCAAGCTCCGGGCAGCCAATTACAAGCACCCTGTTTCTTAAAATCGCTTCGTGAAAATTGCAGTAAGAGAAGGCCGAGCAGTCGGCGGCCAGCACAAGATTGGCTTTATGAAAATAGGGTGCGACGGGCGAAATAAGCTTCATCTTCAGCGGCCACTGGCAAAGGTGCGCCTGACCCGGGTCTCTTCGGTATAAACGCTTTCCGAAGCCTTCCGGGCAATCCCAGGGCATGCCCTCAGTTTCAAATCCCATATCAGGCCCCCCTCCCCTTTCTGCTTATCTGCCGGTAGTATACACATTTAATTTCTGTGCGTGAAGCCCTCCAGGGGGATAGATTTGCGATATCCCCCCTGCCGTTTTGCCGACTTTTCTGAAATATTTTGCTAAAAATTAACCGAAAAGCCCTTTAATCAGACTTCGTTGTCGCCGCATTTGTACATTATTGTTTGATTGCGCCCGAAAACGATACTTTATTTTTCAAAATAACCCCCGACGGGGGATAATTTGTTTATCTCCGTTTCTACACATCCGCCGACGGCCCCGGGGCGGATTATTGCGAAAACCTTCTGTGGTTTCGCATTGCGTTGCGGGATGCATTACTGTGCTTTCGGGTCTTCCGGCCGCGCCCGAAAGCCCGTGAAATAAATTACAACACTTTCATAAAATATTACAAGATTTTTATCCCCCACGGGAGCTTGCAAACGGTGTCGCAGGTAAAGTATAATGACAGCGAAGTAAAGAAGCTCATACTACTCCTCGCGTAAATGCCGCCCGCAGGTCGAACACTGCGGGCGGCGCCTGTTTTTGTCGCATCAGGTAAAGAATTTCAGCTTATTTTCTCGATTTCGCAAAGTTAATCCCGCGTGGCAAAAGCATTTTTGTCCGCACTCGGCTCTTCCTCGAATAACAGCTTGCCGGGCGCAAAAAAGCGGACACGCGGCATTTTTGCCGCGTGTCCGCTTGAGCGTGTCGAAACAGCCTTTCGACACGCTTCTAGGGGGCATCCAATGCCCCCTAGATTCGCGGCTAAGCCGCGATACCCCCGGTCGCGCACAATTGCGCGGGATAGTGTATTTTTTCCGGCGTACACGCCGCCGGAAAAAATAGTTTTATGTTACTTTTTCATTCTAGGATTTAAGTTTTTTGACAGGCTGAAGCGGACACGCGGCATTTTTGCCGCGTGTCCGCTTTTAGAGGGGGGTGAGGATTCATATATAAGTGCCCAAGAACCGGGATAACCAATCTTTTCCCGGCCTAACGGCTCAGCGAAGATCTATTTCGCAGTCGAGCTCCTCCGCCATGGTACGCCAGTTGTCCATGCGCCGGGCAAGCTCCGCCTTGCTCTCCTCGTCCTCGCGGAAAGCTATCGGCGTCCAGGGCATCTCGCCAAGGGCGGCAACGACCTCGTCAATTTTCTGATAAGGTATGGCTATCATTCGAAGCCCCGCCGGATAGGCCTTTCGCCTTTTAAGCCCGTGGTAAAAGCCTGTCGTGATGTGGTTGACCTTGCCCGAAATGATGGGATAAGCGTACATCCAGGCGCAGCTTATGACGGGCGACGACTTGGACTCCCACAGGTCTCCGGTGATATAGCTCGTCGCACGCATGATTATATCCGCCTGCGGAAGGTCGGCCACGCAAATTATCAGGTCCGGATCAAAATCGCAGCTTTCGACGGTTGAAAACTGGACATAATTTACCGTTCCGGGAACCAGCACCGGCAGCTTCTGATAAAGCTGCTGGTTGGCTATCGGCGAACGGTAAATCTCGAAATCAAAGCCCGCCTGCCCGCAGGCTGTAACCGGCGGCTTGGGGATCATTCCGAGAGCCATCTTACCGTAGCATGCGTCGTCGGTCTTTGAAACGTAAAAGGTTTTACCCGACACCTGCGCATATTTTACATACTGGCAAAACGCAAGCTTTTCTCCTTCATAGGAGGAAACGCTCCGGGGTCTTACGGCGTGGTATTTGAGGGCTATCGCAGGGTACTCCATTCCCAGCTTTGAGAACAATTCCTTTGCCTTGTCGTTTAGCATGGCTTGCCTCCTCTTGATTTACTTCTTGTGCTTATCCAGCGTCTTCTTTAATCTGTCAAGCGCCGCATAAATATACTTCGTGGGGCAGGCCAGGTTCCATCGCTCATAGCCGGCTCCCTGCTCCCCGAAGATATAACCATCGTCAAAAAACAGCTTTGCCTCTTCCTTGAGTATCCTTGCAAGCTCTTTGTATTCTATCCCCAGAGCGTTGAAGTCCATCCAGAGCAGATAGGTGCCCTCCATATCAAAGAGCCTTATCTGCGGGAACTCCCTGCTCAGGAAATCCTTCACGATTTTGTGGTTTTCATGGACCACAGCAATGAGCCTCTCCAGCCATTCCTCGCTGTTATCGTATGCGAGCCGGCAGGCTTCAAGCCCGAGAATATTGCACTTGGGGTTTCCTTCGGTCGTGCATACCTCCTTCCAGTATTTTTCCCTTATATCCTTGTTGGGAATAATAATATTCGAGGTCTGCAGCCCCGCAAGATTGAATGTCTTGCTGGGCGCCGTGCAGGTTATGGAGTTTTGTGCGAATTCCTCGCATATCGAGGCGAAAACCGTGTGCCTATACCCCGGCATGATGATGTCGTTGTGTATCTCGTCCGACACCACAAGGACATTGTTTTCCCGGCATATGCGCCCGATCCTTGTGAGCTCCTCCCTGGTCCATACCCTTCCGGTTGGGTTGTGCGGGCTGCAGAGTATCAAGAGCTTCGTATTCGCATCCTTTGCCTTCTTCTCAAAATCCTCAAAATCTATTTCATACCTGCCGTTTTTGATTACGAGCTTATTGTCTACAAGGAGCCTGTTGTTTCTGTATATCGCAAAGTACATTGGATAATAGACAGGCGTCATGAGCATGACGCCCTCGCCTTCCTTCGTAAAGGCCTTGACCGCGGTAAAGAACGCGTTTATCACGCCGGGCGAATCCTTTATCCACTCCGGCTCAATTCTCCAGTCATGGCGGCGCAGCATCCAGCTCCTCACCGAATTTTTGTAGGCTTCCGTCGGCTGTGCATATCCCAGAACCGAATCGTCGATAAACCGTTTCAGCCCTTCAATGACCTCAGGAGGGTTTTTGAATTCCATATCCGCCACGGAAAACGGTATTATGTCCTCCCCTACGCCCTCATACTTTGTCATTTCGTCCCACTTGCCGCTTCCCACGTTATATCGCCTGATGACGGTTTCAAAATCGTATTGTCTCATTTTCTCTCCAGCTTTTTGTTGTTCTGACATTTTCATTATTTGCTCCACGCTATTGCCTCTATCTCGACAAGCGCGTCCTTCGGCAGCCTCGAAACCTCGACGGCCGAACGGGCCGGAAAAATACTTCCCTTAAAAAACGCCTCGTAGACCGCGTTCATGGCCGCGAAATTGTTCATGTCGCTGAGAAATACCGTGGTCTTATACACATTGTCCAGAGCCGAGCCTGCACTTTCAAGAACATTTTTTAGATTTTTCAGCGATTGCTCGGTCTGTCTTTCTATTCCCTCCGGCATGGAACCGGTCATAGGATCTATCGGCAGCTGTCCCGAAACAAACACAAGATTGTTTCCCGCGGTGCCCTGCGAATATGGGCCGATTGCAGCGGGAGCTTTTGGAGTCTCAATTTTTGTCTTCATCTTTTCACTCTTCTTCATGCGCGTGCAGGCCGAAAGTATTCGACCTGCACAATCAAATTTTTATTTTCCTGCGGTATTCAGCCGTTTCACTGGGCCGCCGCTTCGACGATCCCCTGAGCCGCGAGCATCTCCGGATTCTCCTTCTTGCGTCCCCAGCCCGACAGGATGGCAAACCAGAAGACTACCGCCAGAGCCATGCTGTGGAAATTGTAGATCACGAATTCAATCGGGTTGTAACCCTGTCCGACAACGCCGGCCGCGATGGCGATGGCCGCGAGGTTCAGGCAGCCCGGATTCGTCGGCACAAGATATCCCACGCCGCAGCCGAGTCCGTCAAGGAAATTCGCGGCGCGGTTGCGGTCGATATGGAAGGGTCTCAGCAGGCTTCTTATTATCGGCCCGCAGCAGGTGATCGCGGTAGTGCCGCTGCTTATCGCTATGCTGATGATGCTCACCATGGCGCCGGATGCAATTTCCGCCGACTTTTCAGATTTTGCGTACTTCTGCATGCCGTTCAATATGGCTTCGAGCACCCCGGCCTCGGTTATGAGGTTGACAGCCACGAAAATGAACAGGATGAATATAATGGAGCTCAGCATTCCGTCAATGCCTGACGCGATAAGGCCCGTCGCCGCAAACAGGGTCTTGAAATCCGTGTATCCGAAGGCCAGAAGCATTATAATGCCCACCACCTCGCTTATAATAAACGCGGTGAGAAGGTTTGCCCTGTTGAGCATAAGGACGATTATAAGCACCGGAATAACGAGAAACACGAGGCTGGAGGCATAGGTCGCGTCGACAGCCAAAGCTTTCGCGGCGGCGGGGTTTGTGGTATTCATGCCCACGACCACAAAGGCTATCATCGAAAACACGCCAGCGATAATCGAGTATTTCAGGCGTGATTTTACGACGTAGATAACGTTCGCCTCCTGCGTCAGGGAAGATGCTATCGTTGTGTCCGAAATCGGCGCCAGATTGTCCCCGAAGCAGGCGCCCGATAGTATGGCGCCGCAAACCACGCTGACATTGCAGCCCATTGCAACCGAGAGAGGTATCATTATGGGCGCGGTGGCATTCATGGAGCTTGCTGCGCTTCCGGTAGCGGTAGAAAGTATGACCGCGATAAGGAAGCAAATGAGCGGCATAAGCCCCGGGCTCATATGCAGCTTAGAAAGCAGCCACAGAAGCCCGTTTACAAGGTGGGAGGCCGCCAGTATCTTAGAAAGAATTCCGGCGAAAATGAAACAGGCTATCATAAACGCAAAGATATTGTTTCTTATGCCGTTGATTACAGCGGTCTGGAAGCGCCCCTTGTCCTTATAGACAAGGAAGCCGACAAAAATCGCCAGAAACCCCGCGCTCCAGAAATTCTTTGTGGAACGCATTCCGAACATGGCAAGGACTATCATCGCCAATATCATTACGAGAAGAGGCAAAACGCCCCCGAATATACCGCCGTAGGTTTCGGCAAACTGGCTCTGTGTTTTGGACTGGTTGCTGTCCACGGTTTACTCTCCTCTACATTTTTTATTTTTTACCGGAGCCCAGCGCTATGGCTCAGGCAAAATTACTGAGGCATCTATTAAAGTTTAGTAACCAAACTTTCTTGAGCTATATATATCATCAGCCTCGTAGATTGTCAATGCAATTTAATGTATCAAAAGATATTTTATACGCTTGCACAAAAAGCATATGCGCAAGTTGGTTTAACTGCTAAACTATACAAATATCGGCGGGGCATCCGCCCCGCCGATATTTGTATAGTTACTTGTTGCTGAGCCTTTCCTCATAATCCTTTTGGAATATCCGGTTCCTGCACTTAAGCACCTTAAAGAAGCTCTCAATATCCTCCATCGTGCATTCGAGCAGCATCTTGTTGATCATCTCGAGCATATTGGACCTGTCATAAGCACGGTGAATGTCGCAAGCTCTGCGCCCTTCCTCGGTAAGGTAAATGCGGTACATCCTCTTGTTTTCCGGCTCGTTCACCCTCTCCACCAGCCCCTTTTCCTCGAGCTTCGAAATGAGCTGGGATACGGCGCCCTTCGTGCGGTTTGTTTCGCGGGCAAGCTGTGTTGCGGTGATCCCGTACTGGTCCGATATAAAGCCCAGGGTATGCGCCTCTACCTCAGTCATAAGATAGCCGGTGCCGTAATCGCGCGGCGTGGACGAGTAATCGGCCAAAAGGCACTGATGCTTGTATATTATATCTACCTTTTCGTTCAGACCGTCAATCGTATTCCGAACGCTGTGTACCGTCTCCCCAGACATAGCTCAAACCCCTTATGCATAGTTTACCGTAAAACCGTTTAGCTGATTAATTAATAGCCGTATGATTCTATCATATTATTAACCCTTTGAAAAGGTTTCGCAAAAAAAATGTGTCGAAAAAACGACAAGACCCCGTAAAAGTATCTGTCGCTTTACCTTTTGTCCCTTCTTTCCGCTTTGCTGATGCCCTCGGCGGTTTTTGAGGCTGATACTATTGATATTTCGGCAGTCAAAACGGAGCGCCGCGAGGGCGCTCCGTTCAGACTGTCAAAAAACCTGAGAACAAAAGATGCAATAACAGTATAAAAACATTTTTCCGGCGGCGTGTACGCCGGAAAAATACACTATCCCGCGCAATTGTGCGCGGCTGGGGGTATCGCGGCTTCAGCCGCGTATCAAGGGGGTATTGGATACCCCCTTGAAGCGTGTCGAAAGACTTTTTCGACACGCTCAACGGAGCGCCGCGAGGGCGCTCCGTTTCGGACTGTTCAGTATTACTTGAATGAGATCAGGCGGATGGGAACTATCTTTATATACCAGATCGCAAAACCCTGGACACTGTTTGAATAAGCGTTTATTATCGGGTTTTCCATATATGAGAAGTGCGGAACATCTCTCATGACTATATCGATGATAGCCTTTGAAGTGGGGGCCATCTTCGCCACGTCGGTTACAAGAAGTCCGTTCTGAACCGCCTTGACAAAATCATCAGGCTTGTATCCGCCGATTCCGAGGTTCAGGAAATACGCGTTAAATACGTCCGCTATAAACAGGTTCGGCGAGCTTGTGGAATACATCGCAATATCCCAGCCGCCCTTGGCATCCATAGCGTTCTTCGAAAACACCGAGGGATCATAGGTGACTATCTTGGCGTTGAGGCCTATCTTCTGGAGGCTGGCCTGAATGACCTGCGCGGATACCATCTGCTCCTTTCCGCCGTTTGATATTATTGTCAGCGTCGTGCCCGCCGGAACGCCTGACTTTGCGAGAGCCTCCTTTGCCTTGTCAAGGTTATAGTCGTAGTAGCCGCTCGCAAGCCACGACTTGTCAAAGTCTCTGAATATTCTCGGCACCGGACCTATCGCGGTATTTCCGAGTCCTGCGTATGCCGCTTTCTGGATCCCCGCCTTGTCGGTCGCATAAGCTACGGCCTTCCTCAGATCCGCGTTAGCGCAGACCGAGTTGGTCGTGGTATTGAATATAAAGGAATCATTCGAGCTGTTCGACGTTACGGAAACCGTATTTTTGCCATCCTTTTTGATCGTTTCCACATCGCTGCCCTGAATCGTGAATGCAATGTCGACATTTCCGCCAAGCAGGGCGTTTGTTCTCTGGGCGGAATCCGTGATTACCTTGTATACCGCCGTCTGAATCACTGGTTTTTCTCCCCAGTAATTGGGATTGGCTACAATGGTGATGGAGGTGCCCGTTATCCACTCCTTCAGCATGTATGCGCCGGTGCCGACAGGCTTCGTCTTCATTTTGTCCGTGCTTGCCTTATACGCCTTCTCGCTTGTAATCCTTATATACGCAAGCTGAGCAAAGCTCGGAGCGTTCGGCTGCTTGAACACTATCTGTATCGTGTTGTCATCTATGACCTTCGTTTTGTCAAAGTCAACCGCCGACACCTGCAGACCCGCTACCTTGTCGGGCTTATAGACGTCCTTCATCGTGAAAAGAACGTCCGACGCCTTAAAGTCGGTCCCGTCGCTGAATTTTACGCCCTTGCGAAGCTTGAACACATAGGTCAGGTCGTCCTTCTTTTCCCAGCTCTCCGCAAGCCTTGGAATCTCTTTCATATTGTTGTCAAAGGTATAAAGCGTATCATATATCTGATACGATATCTGATCCCAGCCGGTATTCGCCGAAGTGCCGCAAGGATCAAGCGTACCCGGGTCGTTGCCTATCGCTATGTTGATAGTGGTTTTAGCGGGCTTTGCGCTTGACGCGGGGCTGGCCGAGCCTGACGGAGCTCCGCCTGAACATGCCGTGAAGCCGAAAAGAATTGCGAGCGCCAGAAACAGAATTCCAATCCTTTTTACCATATTTCACTTCTCCTTCTTTATATTATTTCACTTCCTGGACCTTGCTGCAGGAAACAAAATGCCCTTGACTTACCTCCACCAATTTCTGCGGTTTTTTGCACTCCGGCGTCGCGTTGATGCACCGCGCGGCAAAGCGGCAGCCCGGAGCCGGGTTGATCGGCGACGAGATTTCGCCCTGCAACAATACCCGATTCTTTTTGTGGTGCACGTCGGGCACCGGTATCGCCGAAAGGAGGGCCTTGGTATAGGGATGCAAAGGATTCTTGAACAGCTCGTCTGAAGACGCCTTCTCCACCATTTGTCCGAGGTACATGACAATTATTTCATCGGAGACGTACCTGACTACGGAAAGGTCATGGGTAACAAACATATACGACAGCTTTTTCTCTTTCTGCAGGTCCGACATCAGGTTCAGTATCTGAGCCTGGATCGAAACGTCCAGCGCCGAGACCGGCTCGTCGCAGACGATGAACTTGGGATTTAGCGCGAGCGCGCGGGCTATGCCTATTCTCTGGCATCTTCCTCCGTCAAGCTCATGCGGATATGAATACTCGAAAATCCTGGCCAGTCCGACGGTATCCATAAGCTTGCGTGTTTCACTCCGGATATAGTCTTTGTTTTTTTCTCCGTTTATATAAAAAGCTTCGCTGATTGTGTCGCTGACCGACATGCGGGGATTGAGAGAGGAAAACGGGTCCTGAAAGATTATCTGCATATCCTTCCGGAGCTGCCTCAGCTTTCTCCTGTTGACCTGGGTTACATCTTCGCCTTCAAAAAATATCTTTCCGTCCGTGCTGTCAAGAAGGTGCAGTATCGTCCTGCCGAGCGTCGATTTGCCGCAGCCGGACTCCCCGACGACTCCAAGCGTCGTGCCGGCTTCCATTTTGAAGCTCACGTCGTCGACCGCGTGCAGAAGGCCCCTTGGGGTGCTGAAGTATTTCTTTAAGTTCTGGACCTCCAAAATAGTCGCCATTATCTTGCCTCCTTTACCAGCGAGCATTTCATGCACCTGACCAGATGGCCTTCGCCCGTATCTGCAAGCTCGATTTCATTAGACCTGCATTCTTCGCTTGCATGCGGGCACCTTTCGGCAAACTTGCATCCTCCTGGCAAACGAGCCGGGTTCGGCATCATTCCGTTTATCGGCTTCAGGCGCTTCTCTTTGTCTCCGTCGGCGCTGGGCAGGGAGCCGAACAGCCCCAGCGTATAGGGATGCACCGGATTGTCAAATATTTCCTCGACGCCTGCATACTCAATGATTTCTCCCGCGTATATGACGGCAACCTTGTCGCAGGTTTCCGCCACGATGCCGAGATCGTGAGTTATAAGCAGCATGGAGGTTTTCAGCTCCTCCTTCAGCTTTGCCATCATCTCAAGGACCTGGGCCTGTATCGTTACGTCAAGCGCGGTCGTCGGCTCGTCGGCAAGCAGCAGCTCCGGACGGCACGCAAGCGCCATCGCAATTATGACGCGCTGCTTCATTCCGCCCGAAAACTGATGCGGGTATTCGTCGTAGCGCGCTCCGGGTATGCCTACCATCTCCAGCATCTTTATCGCGAGCTCTTTTGTTTCCTTTTTTGACAGCTTCTGATGCAGCATAATAGCCTCGGAAATCTGTTTCCCGACGGAAACCACCGGGTTCAGCGCGGACATCGGGTCCTGAAAAATCATTGAGATTTTATTTCCTCTGATTTTCCGCATCTCGTGTTCGCTAATGCTCAGAAGGTCGGCTCCGTCAAAGATTATGCTTCCGCTTTTTGTCCTGCCCTGGGGCTTTGGAAGTATCCTCAGGATGGACTTGGCTATCGTCGTTTTGCCCGCGCCGGTTTCGCCGACCAGTCCCAGCGTCTCGCCCTTATATATCTCGAGGGAAACGTGATTGACCGCCTGGATAATCTCCCTGTCCGAGGTAAACTCGACTGTCAAGTCGTTAATAGTCAATAGTTTTTCGGCTTCTTTCATCTTTTCACCTGGCATCATTCAAATTTCTCAAAACCATTCGTATCGCCCCTCTAGTTCTTAAGGCGAGGATCCAAAGCGTCTCTAAGCCCATCTCCGAGCAGATTGAAGGACAGAACGCTTATGACCATTGCAATGCCGGGGTAAGTAATGAGGCTTCCGTGGATCCTTATGAAATCCTTGCCGGCGGTCAGCATAGCGCCCCACTCGGCGACAGGCGGCTGCGCGCCGAGTCCTATGAAGCTCAGCATCGATGCTGCCAGGATTGAGTTGCCGATATTCATCGTGATGGATATCAAAAGAGGCGCTATCGCGTTCGGGAGCGCGTACTTCATCACTATCCTGAAGTCGGTCGCGTTAATTGCCCTTGCGGCCTCGATGTATTCCATGCTCCGCACCTTAAGCAGCGAGGCGCGTATGATTCTGGCATATACGGACATCGTCGATACGCCGATAGCTATTATCGCGTTATTCAGGCCCGGCCCCAGCGAGGTTGCCAGCGCAATCGAAAGCAGCAGGCCCGGCACCGACTGGTAAATATCCAGAAACCGCATGAGCAATATATCAACTTTCCCGCCGTAAAATCCGGCGAACACGCCGAGCGTCGTGCCTAAAACCGTCGCGATAGCGACGGAGAACACGCCTATCTGCAGCGACTGCCTCGTACCGTAGATAAGACGGCTCAATTCGTCCCTTCCGAGATCGTCGGTGCCGAGAAGGTGCTCCCTGCTTGGGGGCGCAAACGTATTCGTCAGATCCTGCTCGGCGTAGTCGTAGGGCGCAATCAGCGGAGCGAAGATCGCTATGAGAATCAACAGCGAGATGATGATAAGTCCGGCCACGGCCAGCTTGTTCTTGCGAAGGCGCCGCCATACAATTGAAATGTTCGATTCCTTTTTGGCTTCCGCCGCTATTACGCCGCTGCTTTCCATTTTGCCGCACTCCCTTTCTTTTTCTTGCTGGAAAACTGCGCCCGGATTCTTGGATCGACAAAAGCCAGTACTATATCCACGAGAAGCATAATAAGACTGAAGCAAACCGCAATAACAAGCACTCCGCCCTGAACCACGGGATAATCGCGCTTCGAAATCGCGTTCACCATGTAGGATCCCATCCCGGGAATCGAAAATATCGTTTCCGCAATAAGCGCTCCGCCCATCATCGTTCCCATGCTGTTGCCCGCGACGACGACGATAGGAATCAGTCCGTTGCGCAGAATGTGACCTATGACAACGAGGCGCTCCTTTTGCCCTTTTGCCCTCGCGGTCGTTACATAATCCTGTCGTATCACTTCCAGCATGCTCGATCTCGTTTGTCGGGCGATGCCCGCAGCTCCTCCCACGCTCATTGATATTACCGGGAGTATATAGCCGGTCCATGTCTCAATTCCCACGACGGGCAGTAATTTCAGATTGATGGAGAAAATCATGACCAGCACAAGGGCGAACCAGAAGGCCGGCATAGAAAGGAAAAACAGCGCTCCAAACATCGTTGCGTTGTCTTTCCAGGTGTTCTGATTCATCGCGGCGGTCGCCCCCGCGGGTATTCCGATAATAAGCGAACACAGGATAGCAAGACCGGCAAGCTTCAATGTATACGGCAATCTTATAAGCACCTCGTCCGAGACGCTCCGCCCCGTAAAAAAGGATTTGCCGAGGTCAAACCGCAAAAACGCATTGCCGATATACTCGAGATACCTTTCCCCAAACGGCTTATCCAGTCCTAATTCCTGTTTTGTCTGAGCAATCGACTCCTGCGTCGCGCTGGGCCCCAGAATGATTATCGCCGGATCGCCGGGAGTGAAATACATTATGGTAAACACCAGTAATGAAACTCCCAGAAGAACAGGTATCATCAGCAGAAGCCTTTTTACTATGTAATTGATCACTATTTAACACCCGACCTTTGTTATTTCACGAATAGTTGCTACGCAAAAACGTTTTAATAATGCCGCCCTTTTCCATTTCCACCCCCGGAGGCGCCGAAAAATACAGGGTCTTCCTTTTTGGGAGAACATCCATATTTTTTCCCGGCGAACTCGAGCCGCCGCACTTGGGCTTGCGGCCTAAATCTCTAAAAATATCAAAAATCTCTGCTCAAAATAACATTGGCCAATTTTAGTCCCGCGCCATGTCAATTAAGCAGAAATACAGCGATCTTCCCCATGTTTGAATCGTTGTAATTAATAATAACATAATAATATTTTAACTAATATTGATAATTATTACGAAAATAAAGTCCCCGATTGTATGATGTGTTACTTTAAAAACAATTATTATGGCAATAGTTGTGCACAGTACACAGGCGTCGCCTTAAACGCAGTATGTGCTTCGCTGATAAAACCTGCGGCCATAAAAGCAACGTCCGCCTCCCCTTTCGCGCCGTTCCCGAGCCTGTTATATTCCGTTTTAACAAACGACGGTCTCTGCGAAAAAACGCAAGCGGAGGCCGTCGCTTATTGTTGAAAAACCGGCATCGACTAATTACAGTTTATTCCGCCGGGTTGTAAATGCATGGCAGAATAAACGCAATGGCGGAGCCGGTTTGTGTGGATAGGCAGAGAATTATGGATATATCTTTTGATACATTCTCTGTTACTCCGCGTAAAACATATATTTTGCATATTGATATTGAAAAAATATGTAAATTATACTAATATTATTATTAACTTACAATAATTGTAAATTACATGTGCAATGTTGGGTGGCTTCCAGTACGGGCTCGGCCAGGATATTAAGCACGAACCTTCAAACCTGTTGTTTGGCCCAAAAAACAGACGGAACAGTAATAATTACGGAGATGACAGAAATGCTGAAATGTTTTTACGGATATTTGAAAGAGGAAGGCGCTCTTCTTCAATCCGCCTCAGGCGGTTTGGCAAGAGCAATTGCGGAAGAAGCATTATCACGCGGCGAGCTTGTTTACGGCGTTGCATACTCGGAAGATTTTAGGTCAGCCCAATATGTATGCGTCGACAACGCTTCCGATTTGACGCAACTGTGCGGAACAAAGTACATACGATCCTCAAAAATATTGAAAAACGGAGAAAATGTCTACTTATCCGTAGCGAAAGCTATATCCTCGGGCCGCATGGTTACTTTTTTTGGATTGTCATGCGATGTCGCAGCCTTGCAGTCCGTATTGAATAAAAGGAATGTCAAATACGACCAGTCGCTGTTTACGGTCGACTTAATATGTCACGGTCCGACTTCACCGGATGTCGCTAAGCAATTTATTGATGAGCTTGAGAAAAGATATCGTTCAAAAGTGGTTGGCTTTTCTGTCAGATACAAAAATCCAAATTGGGTGCCGCCATACTTAAGAGCCGTTTTTGAAAATGGAAATGAGTATTGCGAAGAGTTTTACAAAACAGATTACGGTACAGCTTTTTTATTGTACTCACTTCCAGGTTGTTATCATTGCGTTTTTAAGGGAGAAAATCATAAATCAGATATAACTATTGGTGATTTCTGGGGAATAAGAGAAAACGACATAGGATTTAACAGCAAGGGAGTGTCCGTTGCCCTTATTCACAATGAACGCGCCGAAAAGCTGCTGCGCTCTTTAAAAGATTTTGTTTTATTTGAAGGCGATGTCGAAAAAGCTCTCAAGGGGAACCCGAGATATGATACATCAACGGCTTATTCGCCCGAACATGAGCGTTTTGCAAAGGATTTTCGCAAATATGGCCTGAAAATTGCATGCAAAAGGGCAGCGCCGCCGGGGCAGGCGCTAAAAAATGCTCTTTCAAAATGGCTCGTTGATATTCTGGTAAAAATTAAATCTTAACAAACGACGGTCTCTGCGAAAAAAACGCAAGCGGAGGCCGTCGCTTATTGTTGAAAAAGTGAGGTATCGACGTCTTTCAAGCTCAGGCTTTGTAATTCCAGTCTGACCGATTTCTGCAATTGATCGGACGCTTTCCTATAATGATTTGGAATACAATTATTACTATTATTTATATTTATTTACAATTTCGGCCGATTGTTATATAATCAGAAAAAAGACACGCGTGTCGCTTATTTGAGCAAGGCTCCCCTTGTACTGTTTGTTTGCAAGGCTTGACCGGTCAATATGCCGGACTATTACTGAAGAAAGAGATAGATTAATTTGTCCAAAAGTGAAAATACCAAAAGAATGATTTTAGAAAAAGCGTCTGAACTTTTCACGCAAAAAGGCTATTCGGCAGTAACGATGAAGGATGTATGCGATGCAACCGGCCTAAGCCGGGGCGGCTTATACCGTCATTTTGGTTCTACCGGTGAAATGCTGACCCTTATTCTTCGCGAGGAGCAGCAAAACGCTGACGACAAGCTGAGGATGTGCCTGACTGAAGGGAAGTCGGCGCTGCAAATCCTGGACGCCTTAATTGAAGCTCATACCACGTTTCTGTTATCTCCCAAAAGCGCTTTGGAGCTGGCGGCTAACCAGTATGCGCTTCTGGACGCAACGGGTAAAGAAATCAATATGGAAAGGGCGTGGTCAACCGTTAAGAGGACGGCTCAAGTTGTCCGGCTTGGTCAGGAAGAGGGAGTGTTTATTGATGGCGACCCGCAAAGCATAGCCTGGCATATTGTTTTTTTCCTCAGCGGAATTCATACGCAGAAACCGCTGTTCGGGCTTGAAGACGATTTTGTCCGCACCCAGATCAACTACATCAGAGGTTTTCTGCTGAAAGAAAAAGAATAGTACAAAGAGGAACAGCATTGCCAACGAAAGAAACAGTCACCGCGGAAAGGGTATGGCCTTTGGTCCTGCGTATGGTTTTTGGGCACATCAACGCGAGAAACACGGCGGCTCCAAAGATGTATTTGAAACTTCAAAGATTGTGCGGCAATCCCCCAAAAACATGCTGCAAAATGCTCATATTAAGCGCGCTTCCGGCTTTTTGCGGCGAGGTGCCCGAATATTTGATAAGGAGGTGTTGTTTTGGCTCAGGTGTATGACCTTATTGTGATAGGGGCGGGCAACGGCGGCCTGATGGCGGCATGCCGCGCCTCTCAGATGGGACTGAAGACACTGGTTATCGAAAAGCATAACCTTCCAGGCGGATGCGCCACCAGCTTTCGACGCGGCCGTTTTGAGTTTGAAGCCTCGCTCCACGAAATTCCTGATTTCGGTCAGGGTCCGGCTCGGGGCGATCTCGGAAAACTGTTTGACGAATTGAAAATCGAGGTGGAATGGCTGCCAATACACGATGCGTACCGTATGGTGATTGCCGGTAAAGACGGCATAGAACTCGATGCCACCGTCCCGCATGGCAGGGAAAAGTTTATTGCTTACATGGAATCACAGTGTCCCGGCTGCACGCCTGCCATAAAGCGTTTTTTTGATGTGTGCCATGAGATTGACGAAGGATTGCGCTATTTTGGCATGTCACAGGGCAAACCGGATCCGGCCGTGATCCGCAGCAGGTACGGCAATTTTGCACGTGTCGCCGGCGCAACCGTGATGGAGGTATGGAAGGCCATTGAAATGCCCCAGCGCTGCATCGATATCCTTAGCGCTTACTGGTCGTATCAGGGAGGAGACATGTACACGCTGGATGCTGTGCGCTATTTTATGATGCTCAACGGTTATGTTACCAACGGCGCGTACATACCTAAAATGCGTTCTCACGAGATTTCGCTGGCTGTTGAAAAGCGGGCTCGCGAACTTGGCTGCACCTTCTGGTATAACAGGGAGGTGACCAGAATCGTCACCGAAAAGGGGCGCGTTTCAGGCGTTATTACCGATGACGGAGAACTTGTCCGCAGCAGCTATGTAATCTCCAACGCCTTCCCGAATGTGGTATACGGCCGGCTGCTCGACGACCCCTCTCTTGTCCCGAAATATGAACTTAAGAAGGCTAATGCCCGTACGTTCGGCGGCCGGGGCTTCACTATACTGATGGGGCTGGACAGGGCTCCCGAGGAATTGGGTATAAAGGACTACGCCGTATTTATCAGTACTTCCGCCGACAGC
Organism: Clostridiales bacterium; assembly: GCA_029268065.1. Taxonomy (GTDB): domain Bacteria; phylum Bacillota; class Clostridia; order Oscillospirales; family Oscillospiraceae; genus DUPK01. Next base: position 25,022 of record JAJUHC010000027.1, read on the forward strand.
GCAGCGATGTATCGCAATTGTTTCTCCCGCGAAACAAACGATAATTTTGCGGCAACCTGCCTGAATATTGTCAATCCGGCCGCCAGTCCCCGGGGAACCAGTCATTTTGCCATTACGTGTCTATTCACCGATGAAGCCTGGGGGGATGTTACCCCTGAAAATTACACTACTGTAAAGCAAAAATATGCCCTCAGCCTAATACAAAGGTACGAAAAAGCCATGGGAATACGCATCGGAAACTGTATCGAAGAGCTCGTGATCGCCACGCCTGTTACCTACGCCCGTTATCTAGGCTCGCCGCAAGGCGCCATTTACGGTTATTTCCCCGACCGATGGGACGGGATGATGGCACGGGCATTCTCTGACGGCATGGAACAGACAATACCCGGGCTCAGGTTTGTCGGGAGTCACGGGGTGCGTCTTTCCGGTTATTTGCCGACCTATACCTCCGGTGACATTGCGGCCAAACTGACGATGTCTGATATGGGGAGGGGGCTTTAAAAATGAGTAAGGATATCAGCACATATCTGGAACGCCTGGACATCAAGAACTTTGAGAGGATTGTCCCAAGACGCAGGAGCGTTATTAACGCAGCCGATGACTCTCTGCCGCAAAGCGAATTTAACGTAAACCTAGTGGCGCAGGCGCTCCACCCCAAGGTTCAGCATTTAGTAATTTCGGCGATAAAGGAGCAGGCGGGGAACGCCAAAAGCTACATACTTGAGCCTGCTCCCGGCACGGAAACCAAATCGCTGGCCTACTTTCGTGCCGGCCAGTATCTGAGCGTAAGGCTGCGGATCGGTCAGTCCTTAATTACCCGACCCTATTCCATAAGCTCCTCCCCAAAAGAAGCGCTTAATGGAAGGTATGCCCTTACAATCAAGCGCCTGGATGACGGATTTGCCTCAAACTTCATTTTTGACAACTGGCAGGTAGGAACGGTTATCGAGGCTTCTGCTCCCCAGGGTGAGTTTACATTTGAGCCGCTGCGCGATGCCCGCAATATTGTCGGCCTGGCCGGCGGGAGCGGAGTTACTCCTTTCTATTCTCTGGCACAGGCGATTGCCGACGGAACTGAGGACGCCACGCTCACCCTGCTCTATGGCAGCAGAAGACACGATGAGATTCTCCTTAAGAAGGAGCTGGAAGCGCTGGCAGCTTCCTCCAGCAGGATCAAAGTTGTTCATGTGTTGAGCAACGACTCTGAGGCGGAGGGCTACGAACAGGGCTTTCTTACTGCGGACTTGGTCAGGAAGTATGCCCCCGCCGGCGACTTCTCCATTTTTATCTGCGGGCCGGCCAATATGTACAGATTCCTGAAAAAGGAATTAGCGCAGCTGGAGCTGCCGAGGCGCCGCCTTCGCTATGAGATGTTCGGGGATTATAAAGACCCTGAAAACGACAAGGATTTCCCGCATACCGCAATCGGTAAGTCCTTCAGGCTCCGGGTTGAAATGCAGGGCAAAAGAGAAACCATTCAGGCCAGGAGCGGTGAAAGCATCCTTGTTGCTATGGAGCGCGCTGGCATTGCGGCTCCCAGCAGCTGCCGCAGCGGCGAATGCGGGTTTTGCCGCTCAAGGGTGGTCAGCGGCAGCTATTATATTCCCGAAGGTTTGGATTACCGGCGCATGGCTGATTTAAAGCTCGGATATATCCATCCATGCTGTACATTTGCCGCCGGCGACCTCCATATTCGTATGGCAAGCGATGAGGGCGAAATAAAAAGGGGTACTATGCAGCAGCGCAAACGCTCGGTTGGGCTGATAATGACCTTGATTATGTCGATTGTTATGGGTATTGTTGCCACTTTATACGCCCGCAGCGGAATGCCCCCTCAGGTATTGGCATCGTCGCCTCCGGCGGCGGTCATGATGCTCAGCTCCGTTTTAATGTCGCTGACAGTCGGTATAATCATCTGGCTGGCCATACCATCCTCCAGATGGGGAGGTATGCTGGCGGCAAAAGCGCAGGCCGATCCAGGCAGTTTTAAGTTTACTGCCCTAAACTGCTTGCCCATATCCTTCGTCAATTCATTTATTATCGGCATTGTGATCAGCTTTATCAATATAAGCAGGAGCCACGCCAGAATACCGGCGGCGGTTGCGCCGCCCCTTGGTCTGATGTGGTTCGGTTCCTGGGTGAAGATGTTCCCCGTCTTGCTGGTAGTGGCCTATGTGCTTGCCATGCTGGTATCCCCGCTGATTGTCAGATGGGTAAAATTGCCTCAGGGCCCGCCGAAGCAAAGAGGCTGAATACAAAAGGAATCACGCGAACGACTTTAAATAATAATAACAAGGGACAGGAGGCGAATTTATGTTAGCGTCAAGCCATTATTTTCCACCGTTTTCCGAGGAAGAATACCAGCGGCGTTATCGTGTGCTCCGGGGGGCAATGAAGGAGGCGGGCCTGGACTGCCTGCTTGTTTACGGGGCTATTTCCCTGGCAGGCAACGATACCGGTCAGATCAATGCTCAGTATTTGTCCAACTATGCCGGGGTCGGCCACACCTACGTCGTATTTCCGCTCGAGGAGGCTCCGACCCTGCACATTGGCGTACCGCTGCATGCGCAAAACGCCAGGGACCTCAGTCCCATTCAGGATGTGCGCGGCGGCATGCAGATTGAGATCTCGGTACGCGATCGGTTGAAGGAAATTGGTTTAGACAAAGGCAGTATCGGAATTGTCGGTCCAGGTGTCACTTATTTTATGCCCTGCACCATCCCTTATGAGCATTACACTTGCCTGTTAAGCGAATTCCCTCAGGCACAGTTTCAGAACGTGAGCGAATGGTATGAGAGCATCCGTTCCGTCAAAAGCGATGAAGAAATTGCTCTAATTGAGAGAGCGGCCGCACTCAACGATTTGTGCCACGAAGAATTGTTTCACGCCACCCGTCCGGGCATGAGCCACGCCGACATGCGTCGTATCGTGGAACAGGTCGCCTTCATGCATAAAGGAAATCACTGCATGATGCACCTGAGTTCCTGGCCCATGTCGAACCAGACCTGGCCGTATCCGGATTTTTGGCCGACCGACCGCAGCGTTGAAGCCGGCCATATGGTCATGACTGAGATGCCGGTGGGATACGGGATGTACTATACAAAGATAATGGGTACATATTTTATGGGAGAGCCTACCAAAGAATATCGCGACATGTTCGAACTTGCCGCCTCGGTCCAGGAACGGGTGATTCGCGAGCTCAAGCCGGGCATGAAGGGAAGTGATGTGGACAGATTCGTAGAGCCTTTCAGGAAGGAGGGCTATCTGGCCACGCAATTGGTTTCCGGCTGGTGCAACTACAACTCGCTGCCCTTCGTCGGGCAGACCAACCCGAATTTCCCCGAAAGGCAAAAGCAATCCCATCTTGACTATGTCTTTAAGCCGAGGCTCTGTGTGCAGGTAATGGCTTATCCCATAGCGCCCGGATTCAAGCGGGGGCTGTGGGTGGGCAGCACCTGCGTGTTCACAGAAGATGGCTTAAGAGAGCTAAACAAATACCCTGTGAGGGAATTGCGTGTCATTAAATGATTCGTTTATGCCGTAGAAAAGAATGAGTCTATAATGACTTATCGTAGTTTCGATGGGTTAATAGTTATAAAATCAGGCGGAAGCCACACGGGGGCTTCCGCCTTGATTATCCAAAAGCAAAACCGGGAGGGAATGTCAAGGACGGCGAAGCCGCTTACTTATCCTTGATACTCTCTCCCGGTTTTGCTATGTACTCGCTGACATATCGAAATTTGTTTATTTCTTTCTACATGCTTCGAATCCACAAATGCCAAGACCGATCGCCATAACAATTACAAGGATTTAAAATAGCATCGATATAATTGAATACCAAAACTATTGCACCCAGCAGAAAAACAATTATCCTAAAAACAAATTTTACCACCTTACCACTCCTGCTGCAAATGTTGTGATAGGCTGTCTGTTTCTCTTGCTGCCCCCCTCCTTTGTTTACGTTTCCGCTTTGCTCAGATACCCTCGGTCCTGTGCCAACTTGATGGCCGATACCTTGCTGTTTACCCCGAGCTTTTGATAGATGTTCTTAAAATGGGTCTTCGCCGTTTCCTCAGATATGTACAAGCGCGCCGCCATTTCCTTTCTGCTCAGTCCCATTGCAGCCAGGGAAAGGATATCTGTTTCACGCTGTGAAAGCGTCACTGTTGGCCGGGAAAGCCCTGCCGCAACGGTTTCATAGTTCCGGCTCAATGCGAGGATGCGGTTCACAAATTCGTTATCCGGATTTTCCTTTGCAATTTGCCTCAGCATGCCAAGTATGTGGGGCGCGCTTTCCGCAAAGGGCAGCACCAGATTATCGTCCTCAGCCTCACGCAGTGCGGCTTTGAGGAATGGCATACCATTTTGCGGTCCGTACAGGTGAGAGCGGGTGGCGGCTTCGAATATCCGGTTATGGATAAACCCCAGGCGATTGCTGAATACGGAAAAGTATGCCTCAAACTGTTCAATACGGGCTTCAAGCTCGGCATACTTTCCCAGCGCAAGGAGCGTTTTCCCGTACACAATATAGCTGAATGCGATGCCTTGAGAAAAGAAGTCGGTCCCCCTCAGTTCACCGGTCTGCAGCCATACGGGAATGCGCTCCGGCTGGCCAAGGCAGGCAAGCACATATCCCTTGCAAAGGTCAACTGTGGTGTTAAGTATGGCGCGGTTTTCTTTCTCCACATCGTATCCCATCTGATCAAGCATTCTGAGCGCTTCCGTTACTTTGCCTTCTGCCAGATGCAGGCGGATTAAGGAAAACCGCGCACAGATAGCAACGCAGACTTGCCGCATGCTCTCGGCTTTTGCAATTGCCCGACGGCAGTGCGTTGCAGCGTTGTTTAATTCTCCCGTTTCAAGTGCATATTCTGCGGGAGCCAAAGCGTCGCTTCCAGTTCCGCAGCCTCCTGAGAATTTGGCATAGCCGACATCGGCGGAGAGCAGCTCCACTAGTTTTTTCAAACCCCCTCTGTCTCTGTAGTAGAGATATAGATAATGAGGTGAGGCAAATGTAAATTCGTTGTCTTTTAGGGTAATATAGGAGTTTTGCCCGTTCAATAGCCTGAATATCTCCTGGTCGGAAGCGCGCATAGCGGCCACGTCGTTAAACAATGTGAATTTACGCACAATCAGGATTTCCCCGAAAATCCGGTTTCGATAGACCTGATCCAGGCCTTCCTGTTCTGTGTAATACCGTTTCAGCTCATCCAGTCTTTCACTCCAGCTTAAAATGGTATTTTCCTTTCCCAGGAGAATTGAATAAAAGATATGCAGCAGATAGGCAAAGGGATACTGAAACAGAAGCTGGCGGGGAGCGCGGTCAAACATCTCATCCGCGCCATCAAAGTCCAGCCACTGGTTGCGTATGTTTTTCGGATCATTCAGATGGGAAAGGATATCCTCCACACGGCCCGCCTGATTCCAATAACGGTAGGCCGGCAGAAATTCCTGACTGCTCAGCAGCCAGTCGCCCAGCCGTCCGTATAAGGTTCGAAGCTCTTCGCCGGAAAACGGCCTTTTGAGGCGAAGGTAGTTCAGCAGCACCTGATGGATATGATATTTTCCTGTCCTTTCCTCATAAAAGACAAAGGCGTTTTCCATGTTCAGCAATTTCAAGCGCCGCGGAGCATCCTCTGCCTGTGTGACCATCGCAGCCTGTTCGGCAGTGAATTCTTCCATAATGGAGAGCCGCAGCAGAAAATCCTGCATAGAACTGTCATAACGGGCAAACAACGCCCGTTCGATCATGCTTTCCACATTCGTGTTCATGCCGACAGGAATCCCGTTTTCAAGTCCTAAAAGAAGTATGTAGGCGAAGGATATCCACCCGTCGGTGTGCTGCCACACCTGATTCAGATCTTCTTCCGAGATATGCTTCTGCATCAGACGGCAGTAATCTCCGAGCTCGTCCTCGGTGAATTTGAGAAGCTGTCTTGGCAGAAGGCAGCATTGCCCTCGGGAAAGCAGCTCAACAAAATCGAGACCGGTGGTATCCCTTGTGACCAGCAGGATTGACAGCCCTTCAAGCTCCTCCTGGGCAAGCCGAAGAAGCACGCTATTCAAATGGGCATCCCTCGCCAGATGATAATCGTCCAGCACCATCAGATAATGCTCTTCGAATTTTACCCTACCAAGTACACGCAGCACCCTTTCCATCTGGGGCGCGTCTGCAGGAAGGCCGAGGGATTTGAGAGCGATCCCCGCCTGCTTGTCCATTTCCATGATATCGTCTGCAAAACTGTCCCAAAAGGCGGCTTCCGAATGGCTTAAATCAGAAAAGGTGAACCAGAAAGACCGGACGCTTTGATTCCGGGTGAATAATTTTACCGCTGTCGTCTTTCCGTATCCCATCGGGGCTTCCAGAATGGTAAGCGGATATTCAAAAACAGCGAACAGCGCGGCGTCAATTCGCGCCCTGCTTAAAATGCTTTTATTTCTCAGCCGTTTCACTCCCTGTGCCACAAAATAATACTCTCAAAACAAGCTGCCCTTTTTGGAGTTCCTCCAAACGTCTCAGCTTGCACAGAACCTTTTGACGAACCCTGCCGTCCCCCCGTCTGTTTTCGCAGAACTGAAGATACTTTCTTTTTGTGCCGTCCCAGTTGCTAACTGTTTTGATTCGTACAGACACTGTCAGATTATAGCACAAATCTTGTCGAAAATCCAGCGCATTATCAAAAGCGTGACGCTATGGAACCGGCTGTAACGTCGCCGTATAACGGCCGGCCGCGCAACCTGACGGCAAAGGATTTCTTTCACCGGAAAAATAGCTCTGAAAGTCACAACCTCCGGCTAAGCCAAGCAGAGCCGGAGGTTTATTGAGCGCAATATAAATCCCCCATTTGGGGGATACTCAGCACTCATTATTTTTTTTACACTAAAACGGAACATGATTTTTGTCCATGCAGTGCGGAAAGGAGGCGCAAAGATATGAAAATTACGAATGTCTGTGCGACTGAGGATTATAGGCTTCTGATTGACTTTGAGGAAGGCAATCAGGTGATATTTAACATGCAGCGAATGGTGGAAACCCTTCCATACCAGAGGCTGAAAAATCCGGATACATTCAAATCAGTCCGGTTTGAGGATAAGGCCGTTTATTGGGAACCGCCGGACGGGAAACCGGAGATCGTTCCCATACGGTTTACCGTAGACAGCATTTTGTTCACGCTGCGGTAGAGCATTAAGAAAAAAATTATTTGGGGAGATATGAAACGATATATGAAAGCGAAAAAAATACTATCATTACTTCTGGCTCTGCTGCTGGTGATGGGCTCCGTTCCCTTTACCGCGCCTACGGCCCATGCGGCATCCGGCGGCACAGGTACGGCGGACGACCCGTATCAACTTAAGACAGCCGATGATGTAAATAGCATCAGGAACGACCTGAACGCCTGGTACATTCTTAAAAATGATATCGACATGTCGTCCTATGGCGACTGGGTGCCGATTGGTGACGCAGCCAACCAGTTCAACGGCAGGCTGATCGGCTACAGCCACACCATTTCCGGTCTGGTGGTAGGCAGCGCGGCTATACCAAGTTCCGCGTACAGCCACACCGGGTTATTCGGTTACATAAGCAAGTATGGTGTAGTCCATGACCTTGGCGTTAAAGCCACCATATACAATGGCGGAGGGTCTGATTGCGGTGTATTAGCCGGTAAAAGCGACGGCTATATCGTTAACTGCCACACCGCCGGTAATGTGGTATCCACTGCCGTTGACTGCAATACGGGCGGCATCGTCGGTGAAAATGCGGGGAATCTCGTGAATTGCTATAATCTTGCCAACGTAACAGGAGGTACCGTCGGAGCTCTTGAGTATAATGGAATCGGCGGTATCGCCGGTATCAATACCGGGGAAAACGGTATCACAAATTGCTACAGCGCAGGCGATGTAAACGGCGCCGGGGCCTCAAAGCTTGGAGCCGTCGTCGGATACAATAAAGCGGGCTCCGTGATCAATTGTCATTGGGATCAATCAAAAGACATACATAGGGTGGCGGGCTATGGTACCGAAGGCTGCCTGAATAGTGCCGATGTATATGGCTATTACACTAGCACGCTGAAGGGAGAGGGAAATTCATTCAATGCAGGCTATGTATTCGACACAAACGGGAGAATGACCGTGAAAAACGGTACTTTCGCCGATCTTATGAACAGGGGACGGGGTGCAATCAAGCCGGAGCAGCTGCCCAGCGGCATAAAGGCAAGTGCCTGGGGAGCGGACACAGCGAATGTGAATGACGGTTATACCTGTTTTACCACGGCC
>JAJUHC010000028.1 GCA_029268065.1 Clostridiales bacterium
AGCGTGTCGAAAAAGTGTTTTGACACGCTTCCAGGGGGTATCCAATACCCCCTGGATACGCGGCTGAAGCCGCGATACCCCCGGTCGCGCACAATTGCGCGGGATAATGTATTTTTCCGGCGTACACGCCGCCGGAAAAATAATTTTTTGGTATTATATCATTTTTATATTCGCGTTTGTCTACAGCCTAACCCGAGGACAAAACCTCGGGTATCTTTTTGCGAAAGCAATAACTGAACCTTTCAATAAATTTTCAAGAAAGCCCCTTTATACTGCTGAAAGGATGAAGCAATCAGGGCATAAAATTACTCCGCGCCGCGCGAAAGGTTGAATGCATATGGACACACTCAAAAAGCACCGTGAAGGACTCGCCCTCGGAGCGATACTTGTTCTTGCCGGCGTTCTCAGCATCTGGGGCGTCTGGAAATCAGGATACGGGAACGAGTTTTACGCGGCCTGCGTAAAAAGCATGCTGACAAGCTTTAAAAACTTCTTCTTCGTTTCTCTGGACTCGTCGGGGTTCGTAACCGTAGACAAGCCGCCGGTTTCCTTGTGGATTCAGGCGCTCTTCGCCAAGGTTTTGGGCTTCAGCGGCTGGTCCGTAATCATGCCGCAGGGGCTTGCTGCCGTCGCTTCCTGCTGGCTTCTGCACCGCACGGTAAAACGGCACTTTGGGGTTGGGGCGGGCCTGCTTTCGGCGCTCGCGCTCGCGCTTTCGCCGATTTTTATAGCGGTTTCACGCACCAACAACACGGATTCAATACTCATTTTATTCATGGTGCTCTCCACCTGGGCGATGATGCACGCGGCGGATAGGGGCAGCTTCAAATGGCTCACGCTTTCGGTCGTGTTTCTGGGCATAGCCTACAACGCGAAAACGCTTCAGGCGTTTCTGATACTGCCCGCGCTCTTTGCGGGATACCTTTTCACGGCCGAAACGACCTTAAAAAAGCGCTTCCTGCACCTGTCCGCCGCGGCGGCGATACTGATTGCCGTTTCGCTCTCATGGTCGCTGATAGTCGATCTGACGCCCGCGGACAAGCGCCCCTACGTTGACAACAGCAGCACGAACTCCGAGCTGGAGCTGGCGCTTAACTACAACGGCCTGCAGCGTCTGACCGGGATGATACGCGGCGGCGCAAAGACCTCGGACGCGAACACCCAGGCGGCTCCCGGAGCGGGCTCGAGAGCAGACGACGGAGGGGATCCCGGCGCGGTCGTCAATCCCGGGCAAAACGACGGCGACGAGGGCGACGCGGCGTCTCGGGACGGAAATGCGTTTTCTAGGAACGCGGACGGCGCTATGACAGCCCCGGGCATGCCCGGCGAGGGGAATAATTTTGACGGGGCCGCTCCACGCGCCGGCGGCAACGGCATGTTCAGCCACGGTACTCAGGGTCTCCTTCGCATGTTCAATTCGGACCTGGGCGGGCAAGACAGCTGGCTCCTCAGCTTCGGCCTGTTTATCATAGTCGTCCTGCTGCTCATGGCGAGAAAAAAACGCGAGCCCGAGCGGGGAAAGCGTATGCTTTACATCAGAAACGCCGTCATCTGGGGCGGAAGCGTGCTGACTATGGTGCTATGGTTCAGCGTCGCTCAATTTTATCATGAATACTACATCGCGACGATGGCGCCCTTTCTCGCGGCGCTGGTCGGTATAGGCGTGACTCAGCTCTGGAACCTATATAAGTCCGAGGAGAAAATGGGATACCTGCTGCCGTTGGGCTTCGCGCTCGCCGCAGTGACCCAGGTTCTTATGCTCTCTTACTGGCCCCGCTACGCTCGAGTGCTCATTCCCGCCGTCCTTGTGCTTTCAGTGCTTCCGGTCGCCGTACTCTGCACCGCAAGGCTCCTGCGCAGGCGGCTGCCGGGCAAAGCTCCCGAGGTGCTTATCTCGCTTGCGGTTGCCGGAATACTGCTTACTCCCGCCGTTTGGAGCGGCTACTGCCTTGTCGGCAGGGTCAATGCCATGATACCGACGGCCGGTCCTTCGGCTTCGAGCTTCGGCGGTGCGGCGAACAGAATGGCGCCCCCCCAGTCGGGTACGCGCACAGGAAGCGAACGTGAGCTGCCTGAAAGCAACAACGTACCCTCCGAAAGGAGCGGAGACTCCTACGGCGGCGTCTTGCCCGACGCCCCGGGAGGCGAAGGCGCCGCGCCCTCGGCGCCCGAAAACGGCGGCGGGCCCTCTGCGGGCGGGTCTCCCGGCTCGGGAGCAGCTGCGGGCGGCGGGAACGCAAACGGCGTAAGCAACGCCATGATAAGCTACCTGCTGAGCAACTATAACGGCGAAAAGTGGCTCGTCGCGGTGCCGGATTCAAATACCGCGGCGTCGATAATCCTCGCGACCGACAAGGCCGTCATGTCCGTCGGCGGCTTCGGAGGAGGGACGAAAATACTTACGCTTTCCTCGCTTCAGGAGATGATAAAAAACCATGAGCTGCGGTATTTTCTCATTAGCGGCACGTCCATGGGCGGCGGCGACGAGATCTCAGCCTGGGTAAGGCAGCACGGAAAGGCAGTATCCGCGAGCGAATACGGCGCCTCCTCCGGCGGCACCGGAGGCACGCTCTACGACCTGTACTCCTGAGCCGACGGCACAAAATATTGCTCTATTAACAACGATGGGCCGGAACGATTCGTTCCGGCCTTAGCGTGTCAAATATGCCGAGAATATCGGCGGCAGAATTATCCCGCGCAGTGACGCGCCTCTGGCGGAAGTGCGCTCATGCCCGGAGGCTGAACGCGGAGAGGACAATCACTATTTCAGTAGCAAATCGGCGACAGGCTCCAGCCAATTTCCCTCGAAGCTCTCGATCTCACCCCTGTCGCATTTTTCCGCGAGCTTCGGGTCTATCGGAACGCTGCCCAAAAGGCGCAGGCCGTGCCGCTTCGCGGCGGCCTCCGTTTTACCCTCGCCGAATATATAAAGCTTTTTGCCGCATTCCGGGCATTCGTACCAGCTCATGTTCTCTATTATTCCGAGTATGGGGAGCTCCATCATTTCAGCCATGTTTACCGCCTTTTCAACCACCATTGAAACCAGCTCCTGAGGCGAGGCCACTATTATCACCCCGTCGATGGGCAGGGACTGGAAAACGGTGAGCGGCACGTCCCCGGTTCCCGGGGGCATGTCCACGAACATATAGTCGATATCACCCCAGACGACCTCTGTCCAGAACTGCGTTACAACTCCGGCAATCACCGGACCGCGCCATATGACAGGCTCAGTTTCCTTTGACAGGAGCAGGTTTATTGACATCAGGCTGACGCCGCCTTCGCTTTCGACGGGATGAAGCCCAAGCTCGCTGCTTGTCGCCTGTTTGCTAACGCCGAACATTTTGGGTATGGAAGGGCCGGTTATGTCCGCGTCGAGTATCGCCACCTTTTTTCCCTTGCGCGCAAGCGTAACCGCAAGCTGGCTCGTCACCATGGATTTGCCGACTCCGCCCTTTCCGCTCATAATGGCGTAGACTTTTTTCACCTTGCTTAATGGATGAGGCTCCTTCTTCAGGCTCTCGGGCTTCCTGTCGGAGCAGCTCGAGGAGCAGGAGGAGCAATCGTTTGTGCATTCGCTCATGCTTACAGGTCTCCTTTTTGTTTTGAATCAGAAAAAACTCGTCAGAATCAAGCTATATAATAGCATATGCCTGATGATAATAATATATAGTGGAATTAAAAATGTAAACATTTTTAGCCCTGTTTACTTTGCGCCTAGGATTTGATAAGATATTCCTACATAAGACGTTAAGGACAAGGGACATGAAACAAAAGCTCATACTTGCAATATGCTTATCGCTGGCATTTCTCTGCTTTCCGGGCTGCTCCGAGGCTTCGAGAAGCTCGGAATCCCAGATATTCGCAATGGATACGGTGATGAACCTTACGGTATACGGAGGCAAAGCCGACGCGGCGCTCAAGGCCGCAGCGTCGAAGATATACGCGCTCGACGACCAGCTTTCGGCTACGAAGAAGGACAGCGAGGTATCGAGGCTGAACGCATCGGCCGGCGTTTTCACGCAGGTTTCCGAGCCTGTCATGAAGCAGATACAAACCTCCCTTGAGGTATCCGAGCGAAGCGGCGGAGCCTACGATATTTCCATACGTCCGCTTGTTTCCCTGTGGGGCTTCGATACGAATAACGCCCACGTTCCTTCGGCTTCGGAAATCGCCGCCGCAAAGCAGCTTGTCAATTACAGGAACATCGAGGTGTCCGGCTCGGCGGTTAAGCTGAAAGAGGGAACTCAGGTGACGCTTGCCGCTATCGCAAAGGGCTATACCTCCCAGACGCTGATAAACCTTTTTCGGGAAATGGGGGTAAAATCGGCGGTCGTGTCGCTCGGCGGCAACGTCCAGACCCTCGGCACAAAGCCTGACGGCTCAAAATGGCGGGTAGGCATACAGGACCCGAAAAGCGCTTCCGGCTTTGTCGGCGTACTTGAAACCGCCGACATGGCCGTCGTCACCTCCGGCGGTTACCAGCGGTATTTTGACGAAGGCGGCAAAAGATACCACCACATTCTTGACCCCAAAACCGGCTATCCGGCGGATAACGGGCTGATATCGGTTACGATTGTGTGCCCGGACGGGACGCTGGCTGATGCATTGTCCACCACGCTTTTCGTGCTCGGGATGGAGCGGGCTCTTGAATACTGGCGTACCTACGGAGGGTTCGAGGCCATATTTGTCACGGAAGACGGCAAGGTCGCCGCGACCGAGGGGCTCAGGGGCTGCTTTTCACTCAGCGGCGGCGCATATTCGCTCGGCTTTGTTTCAAAAAGCGGGGCGGAATCGTGAAAAAGGTATCAAACCGCCGGCTTATAGCCATATTGGCCGCTCTGCTTGTAATTTCTCTTGCATGGATGGTTCTTGCGCGGGTGCTCCCCCGGGGCGCTCTGATTGCCGAAGTATACGTCGACGGCAGGCTTGTCCACACGGCGGATTTGAACAAGGTGAGGGAAGCCTACGTTCTCGAGCTGCCTCATAACAAGGTGCTGGTGGAGCACGGCCAGATATCCATGTGCGAGGCGGACTGCCCGGATCATCTCTGCGTCAAGCAGGGAAAGATCAGCGGCAGCGCATATCCCATCGTATGCCTGCCGAACAAGGTAATCATCCGCATAGTCGGCAAGAGCGGCGTCGACGCCGTTTCGGGGAGGTAGAAGATGAATATAAGGCGCCTTACTTCCGACGCTTTGCTTTCCGTGATAGCCCTTACGATATTTATTGTCGAGGCGCAGATACCCCTCACCTTCGCGGTGCCCGGCGTCAAGCTCGGTCTTTCAAACATTGTGACGCTCATAACCATGTACCTTCTGTCAAAAAAGGACGCGGGAGCGGTGCTGTTCATAAGAATAATTCTGGGCAGTGTTTTCAGCGGAAATACCATGGCGCTCCTTTACAGCATCGCGGGCGGCGCGCTCAGCTATGCCGTTATGTGCCTTGCTTCCTCGACGCTGTCCGAAAAGCAGATATGGGCCGTCAGCATTTTCTCGGCGATGGCTCACAATATGGGGCAGCTTCTGGTCGCAGCCCTCGTCATGCGTTCCTCCGCCGTCTTTGCCTACACCCCGGTGCTGATCGTCGCGGCGATATTCGTAGGGGCGTTTACGGGTCTCTGCGCGCAGTACACCGTATTAAGACTTAAAAACCTGCGGCTTAAATGACCGCAGATATTCATAAAAATCGTTTTTCAGAAAGAGGTACTTTATATGAAAAGGTTCAGGCTCGTTTCCCTATTTCTTGCCGTAGGATTTGTTTTCGGTCTTGGCGCCTGCAACAGGATCGTCACGCCGACGGCGTCGCCCGGCGCCTCGCCGACCCCCGCTCCCAGCCCGACGCCCGGCGAACAGTATACGGGATTTCTGAAAAACGTCAGCGAAAAGCTCGGCGGAGCGTGCGCGATAAACGGTACAACGATAAAGCTCACGCAGAACGTAAGGCTAAAGGATAACGCCGAGCTCCTTCTCGACTCGGCCGAAATGTTCACGCTTGATTTTAACGGTCACGTCATAACCGCCCAGATAACCAAGGCGGGCGCCTCCCTTATATCCTGCACCAACGGCAGCCTGACTCTTACGGACTCCTCCGGAGGCGGCGGCATCATAATGACTTCAAATGTCGAGGCCTATGCCGTTTCCTGCCTTTATGAGGGCTCAATGAACATAAACGGCATAAACGTTTCCGCTTCGCTTTCAGGCACGAATTACCAGGGCATCAGACAAAACCGCACGGGCGCCTATGCCCTGCTCGCCAAGGAAGGCGGCAGGCTTACGGTAAACGGCGGCAGTTACGGCGGCAATCTGGGGCTTGTAATAGAATACGTCAGAAGAAAGCCCGCGGTCACGCTCAACGCCGGAACCTTTTCGGGCTTTGTTGACCTGAGCGGCGGCTCGGATATAAGCGCTTTCCTCGGCTCCGGCAAGAAGGCGGTCAAGGGCGCGGACGGAAGCATAGCGGTCAGCAACAGCTAGATTTCGCCTTCATCCCCGTAAAAAAGACGCTGAAACGGCGCCGAAACTGCGGTTTCGGCGCCGTTTGGCATCTTTAGTGCGCTAATAAGGGTGCATTAAAGAGCATTAATCTGCATTAAAGCGATTATTTTCCCCTTGGGGGTATCCGTTGGTCAGCAAATTGTAATAATTTGCGTAGGTCACATCGAAGTACGGCATTGCCCAGATAAAAATTAGGCCCATGGTGCCTATCCCCAGCAAAAGCCACCCCAAAAAGGACAGGTCGAGCACAAAAAGCTCCTTTTTGTGCCCGCGCATCATGGCCTTGCTCGCCCTGATGCACTCCATGATCCCGTAGTCGGGGTTGTCGTACAGTATATAGAAGGCCTGGCGGTAGCTGTAAGCCGCGACGATGCCCGGCACTATCAGAAGCAGCGACCAGAGATAGGTAAAAACATATATGACTATGTGAAGCCCCAGCACCTTCAAAGGCATATTAAAGGTGTCAAACATATTGGAAAAATCAGCGGGCAGCCTGCGGCTGATCCTGAGCGTATACCAGCTGTATCCCACGGAGACGAAGCCCGTTACTATTGATATCAGAAAAAAGAAAAGCACCGAATAAAGAAGCGTGTTCGTAACGGGAGGAAGCTGTCCGCCGTTTAAAAGCGCGTCTGTCCAGTCTTCGATACGCCCTTTGAGCTCCCGGTTGAGCCAGGCGGTTATGAACAGGACGACCAGATACACTATGGTTGTAGCGTAATGCGGCGGGCTTGCGGCTCTTATCTTTTCCTTGGCGTCCATTTTTAGCTGAAACCTGTTTAAAGACATTCTGCACCTCGGTAAGTCATTATTATCCCGTTCATTTTATCACCGACCCCAAAAAAAGGCAACAAATAAAAAGGGGAACGGCTCGATGTCCGTCCCCCTTGCATCAGCTAAAGCTCAACGTCCTCAAAATCGCTTTCTTCCTCTTGGAAAGCTGCGCCGTCTCCCCGCCGGCAGCGCGAACCCGCTTCCTCCGCGGCCTTCCGGCAGGTTTCAAGAAACTCGTATATTTTGTCCAGGTGCGACACTATTATGGCGGCTACGGCTGCAAGCGTCGCAACCACCAGAATAAACGTACACAGACCGCCTCTTTTCTTCATTGTACGGACCTCCTAATTTTGATTGGTGCATACTGCCCTGATTATATACCAGAATAACTGGAAAAACAAGCAATAGAAAAGCGAAAAACCTGCGGAGACGGAGCCGGAGTTATTTTTCTTGCGGTTTTGCAAATAATGTATTATAATATTTTGACAATGCAGATTTCTTGCGGCAGGCTTCAATTATTTACATGAAACGGAGAAAGGCTTATGGTTAAAATATTTACCGAGAAGGGTGCCATCACCATCTCACATGATGTTTTTACCAACATCGCGGGACTCGCGGCCACAAACTGCTTCGGCGTACGCGGGATGGCTATGCGTTCGATGAGCGACGGCCTTGTGCATCTTCTCAAAAGAGAGGTCATGGGCAAGGGCGTTCTTGTGAGCTTCAGCGAAGAAGGCGAAATGACCATCGCCCTCCATATTATAATAAAAAATGGAATAAATATACCCGTACTGTGCGAGTCGATAATAAGCGAGGTTCGCTACAAGGTCGAAAGCGCCACGGGGGTCAAGGTAAAAACCGTCGATATCTTTATTGACGGGATGATGCTTGACTGAGCGCGGAACAAAAGCGGAGGTGCGAAAGCTTGAGAAATTATATAGACGGCTTGACGTTTAAAGATATGATAATACATGCCGCTGCTGACCTGGAATCGCAGAAGCAGGCCATAAACGAACTGAACGTATTTCCCGTGCCCGACGGTGACACAGGAACCAATATGTGCCTCACGCTTAACGCCGCCGCCGCGGAGCTTGGCAAGGCGGATCAGAGCTCGCTCGGCAAGGCCGCCGAGGCGGCCGCTTCGGCTCTCCTGCGCGGCGCGAGGGGAAATTCCGGCGTCATTCTGTCCCTGCTTTTCAGGGGATTTGCGCGCAGTCTTCGGGGAAAGGACAAAGCCGGGGCGGCAGAGCTTGCCGAGGCTATGGCCGAGGGCGTATCCGCCGCTTACAAGGCGGTCATGAAGCCCGCCGAAGGGACCATACTCACGGTTTCGCGCCTGGCCTCCGAAAAGGCAAAATCGCTGGCCTCCGAAAAATCCAATGTCGAGGAGCTGCTCCAGGCTTCGATCGCGGCCGCTAAGGAAGCGCTGGCCAATACGGTCAACTTAAACCCCGTTCTCAAAAAAGCCGGGGTAATAGACGCCGGAGGCAAGGGCTATGTGGTCATACTCGAGGCCTTCCTTTCCGCCCTGCGAGGTGAGAAGGCGGCCGTTCCGGTCATTTTGGAAGGCTCAAATAAGAAAGCCGACTTTGCCGAGTTCAGCACGGGAGACATAACCTTCGGATATTGCACCGAATTTATCGTAAAAAGAGAGAACAAAAAGAATCCGCGCCTTCTCAACGCGTTTCTGAGCGGGCTCGGCGACAGCCTTGTCGTCGTCGACGACGAGGAAATAATTAAAGTGCATGTGCATACCAACTCTCCGGGGGTAGTGCTTACAGAGGCGCTTACCTACGGGAGCCTGATTACAGTAAAGATCGAAAACATGCGCGAGCAGCACACCGAGACCGTAAACGCCATGCAGGAGGAAACCGGCGTCGCCGCGCCGGAAAAAAAGTACGGCATGGTCGTCGTATGCGCGGGCACGGGCATGGAAGCCGTGTTCAGGGACCTCGGCGCGGACAGGACGGTTTCGGGCGGGCAGACCATGAACCCGTCCACGGAGGATATCCTAAAGCAGGTGAACAGGACTCCGGCAGAGGTGGTATTCGTATTTCCCAACAACAAGAACATTATCATGGCGGCCGAGCAGTGCGCGGGCCTTACCGAAAAGAAGGTCGTCGTGATTCCTACTCTCACGATGCCGCAGGGGATAGCGGCCATGCTCGAATTCGAGGCTTCTCTCGACGAGGCCTCGCTTATCGCAAAGATGGAGGCGGCCTGCTCTAGGGTAAAGACAGTGCAGGTAACCTACGCCGCGCGAGATTCAGAATACGACGGCCACACAATAAAAGAGGGCGATTATCTGGCGCTTCTCGAGGGCAAGCTCATCGCGATAGACAGGGATTCGGGAGCGATACTCAACGCGGTGTCGGAGGCGCTCTCCTCGGTGCCGCACGAGTTCGTCACAGTATTCTACGGCTCCGACGTTTCGGAGGCAAGGGCCGAGGATGGCGTTTCGGCGCTTCGGCAGAAGCTCCCGGACGCCGAGATAACGCTTATTTCGGGCGGACAGCCTGTATATTACTACATCATTTCCGCGGAATGAGTTTTCAGCCCGCAATATAGCTTAAAACGATTGCAGGGGCGGCCGCCCCTGCAATCGTTTTTGATGTATATAAAAGACCCCGGCGGTCTATCCGGCATAGCTTCCTTTCAGCTTGAACATCTGTATCTGCTCGTTGAGCAGCCTCGCCTGGGCGGACATCTCCTCGCTCGACGCGGCGCTCTCTTCCGATACCGCGGAGTTTGCCTGGACGACCGTGGATACCTGCGATATGCCCAGGGTGACCTGCGATATGCCCGTCGCCTGCTCGTTTGACGCGGTGGCTATGTCCTTGACAAGGAGCGCGACCTCCTCTATCCCGGCGACAATTGATTTTAAGGCTTCCGCGGTTTCCTGCGCGATTTTCGCGCCGTTTTCCACGTTGGCTATCGATCCCTCGATCAGGGCGGTGGTTTCCTTTGCCGCGTTCGCCGACCTTGCCGCAAGGTTCCTGACCTCTTCGGCCACGACCGCAAACCCTTTTCCGTACTGTCCCGCCCTTGCGGCCTCGACCGCGGCGTTGAGCGCCAGTATGTTCGTCTGGAACGCGATGTCGTCTATGACTCTGATGATTCTGGAAATGCTGTTCGACGAGGCGTTTATGTCGCTCATCGCTCCTAGCAGGTCCTCCATCCTCTTGCTGCCCTTATTCGCGTTTCCGCAGGCTTCGCCGGCAATCTTATCTGCGTTTTTCGCATCCTCGGCATTCCGATTCGTCTGAACGGATATTTCCTCGATCGACGCGGAGAGCTGCTCCAGAGAGCTGGCCTGCTCCGTCGCCCCCTGGGAAAGCGACATGCTGGAATCGGCGATCTGCTTCGCGCCGCCGGACACCTGCTCCGCCGCAGTGCTTATGCTGAACAGGACCTCGTTCATATTGTCGGAAATCTTCTTGAACGATCTTGCGAGCACGCCGAGTTCGTCACTGCCCCTCAGATCCTTGTCGTCCACCTCAAAGGTCAGGTCCCCTTCCGCAAGCTTGTCGGCGTAGGAAACGGAGCGCCTTATGGGCCTGCTTATCGTGCCGGCTATGAAAATGGCGCCCAGAATGCTGAGTATTATGAGGACGGCGCTGACGCTTGCCATCAGCTTCGCCAAATTGTAAACGCTCTCGAAGACCTCGCTCCTCGGCGCCGCGAGAGCTATCGACCAGCTTGTGCCGGCGCCCACCTGATCGTAGCTCAGGAACTTTGCAGCGCCCTTGTAGTAATACTGCCCCATCCCCTTTTCGCCCTTGGTCATCTTTGTGAGAAGGGCCGCGAGCTCGGCAAGGTTTTTGTCGTTTTTCGCAAGTTCGATATTGTTTTCCTGCGCCAGCACCGATTCCTTATTGTAGTGGGCTATAAATGTGCCGCTGCCGTTGATAATAAACGCCCTGCCGGTTTTCGCAAACGTAAGGTCGGTGATCATCGAGCTGAGGCCGTTGCCGTCCAGATTCGATACCAGAACGCCGATTACGGAGCCCGCCGCGTTCTTGACGGGGACAGCGACGAAAACAGCCATACTGTTATCGGACTTGCTTATCATGGGGTCGGAAATGCTGTTTTTTCCCGACAGAGCCTTCTGGAAATACTCACGGCTCGAAAGGTTAATGCCGGTTCTCAGCGCAACGCCCGTTCTGTCTACGAAAAATACGTCGGTATAGCCCCACTCCTTTGACTTTTTTGCAAGAAGGTCCTCTATCTGCGCTTTGTTGGCATTGTAGTCCTGCAAAATGCCGTTCGAAGCCAGGCCTTCAAGCTGCTCATAATAGTTTTCGATACGCGCCCTGACGGTGTTGGCGCCCTGCTTTACGATCTGCTGCATCGAGTCCTCGACGGACACCGAGAGCGCATTCGACGCTATTGCGTAAGAGATGACCGCTAGCCCCGCGCAGACAAGCAGCACCATCGATACGACATAGCATATCATTTTCGACTTTATTGTTTTCAAACCAATTTTCTTTTTCAATTAATACCCTCCCGCTTTTTTTGAAGCTGCAGCCTTCGTTATTAAATGTATCGACAGGATTCGACCAGAATTTATATTGGTTTGTTTTATTTTTTTAAATCATGTGTATATATTTTTGTATCCGCTCAAATAATCGACCGTTTCTTATGCCGAAAGCGGGCGCCGCGAACACGCGGCGCCCGCTTTCGGCATAAGGCCTGCCGGCTTCATCCGGCGGCCCAATCGCTCAAAGCTATTTGCTGAAGAAAAGCTTTACGGCGACGATGACCATGAACACGCTGAAGGCCTTCCTCAAAATCACGGGGGAAATGTTCTGCGCGAACTTGCCGCTGATATAAGAGCCCAAAACCACCGTCGCGCATATTATTATCCCCGCCTTTATGTCGACGTTGCCCTTCTTATAATACTGCATGAAGGCCAAAAGGCCGGTAGGCGGAAGAAGGACCGCAAGGGAGGTCCCCTGCGCCCGAAGCTGGCTGAAGCCGCAGAAAAACATAAGCGCTGGAACAATAAGTATTCCGCCGCCGACCCCGAAAAATCCGCTCAGGACCCCGGCCAGCAGTCCTATCAAGGCATAAAGCAAAGCATTTTCCATTTTTACATCCCCTGTCAGTAGTTATTACAAATTAATCAAAAATGTATTACAATATATATCAAAGCCGCCGACAGATAAGCGGGTCGCATGGGCAAAATACAACCTGCAACAGGAAAGGGGAACGCTCAACGAAGCGTCCCCCGCGTGTTCAGCTCTTTTTCCCGTAGCGCATGAAAAAGGTTTCCTTGACCGTGAAGGTGTTTTTCTGGCTCTCGTACCAGCTGTTATACTCGGAGGTTTTCTTGTCTTCCCTCGCGAGGGTATAACGGTAAAGCTCGCCGTCGCCGATGAAATACATTATATGGTACCCGTAGTCGGTCTTGACTATGCCCGTGTCGCCGGCCTTGCGGACGGTATCGAAGCACCAGTCCTCAAACTCCTTTACCATCTGCCCGCGGTAGACCTCGTAATAGCCGCCC
The DNA here is from genome assembly GCA_029268065.1 of Clostridiales bacterium. Classification (GTDB taxonomy): domain Bacteria; phylum Bacillota; class Clostridia; order Oscillospirales; family Oscillospiraceae; genus DUPK01. The sequence continues at coordinate 12,778 of JAJUHC010000028.1, forward strand.
TCCGAACCGTTGTCGGCCGAATTCTCCTTGGCGAGATTTGCGAAGGAGTCCTCCGTCCTGTCCCCGTTTTTCCACTGGTTCAGTATATCCTGGGCCTTCTTGAGCGCCTCTTCGGCCTTAGCCGTATCCTTGAAGTCGTCCACCTGCACAAGTATGTGCCGCACCTTTTTCGTGTTGTAGGAATTGTCGCCGCGGCTTACATAATACAGCACATAGCACCCGCTGTCAGTCTGAACGACCGTCGTGTCGCCCTTTACCCTCTTGCTGTCGATAAGCCAGTCCTTGTTGCCGCTGTAAAAAGAGGATACCTTTTGGTTTTTAAGCAGCGTTCCTTCCCCGTCCTTGTACTTTTCCCTGCTGTCGGCCGGAGCGGACTGGTAAACGAGGGTGTTGAACTCGGCTTCGCTGCGCGCCGCGGCGATCTTTTCGGCCGCCGCCTTGGCGTTCGCCATGGCAGTCGCGCTGTCTATTCCCTTGCTTTCGTCGGCGGCGCCGCTGATGAAGTACTGGCGGTAGGTTACGGTGTCCAGCTTGTCCTTGTTCTGGTTGTAGTACGCGTCCAGCTCCTCGTTGGTATAGGTCTTGGAGCTGATCAGATGCTTGTAGTAGTAGCTCGCGAGCAGCTGGTTCTCAAGGTTTTTTCTGAACAGCTTCTCCGTCATGCCCTTGCCGAAATTCATCTCCAAAAAGGAATCCAGAGTCGCGTAGCCGTTGTTCTTATAGGTCTGCTTATAGCCGTCGATGGTCGAGTTCACGGTATTCTTCGCCTCGTCCGGCAGCTTGTAGTTCGCCGAATTTGCGGCGCTGGACAGAATGGCTATCTGCTGCAGGTTGTTGATGGCGGTTTCCTTGAAATAGTCCGCCCAAGTCTGGGTGTCGCTGTACTTCTGCTGATCCAGCGGCTTTTTTGTGTCAAGGATGGAGCTTGCGGACTCCCCGTAATAATTCTGTATATTGCTGTACGTCTGATAGTAAGCGTTATAAAAGTGGAAATTGTAGTCAGCCGCGGAATAGGATACGTTTCCAACCTTCACGGCGGCAAAGCCCGTATATAGGATATTGGTCTTTATTCCTATTGAAAGAGCAAGTATCAATGCTATTACTATCAGCGCCGTAATTGTGTTTTTTCTGAATTTGTCGTTCTCTCCGGTTTTTTTCTTCTTCTGTGTACCGCCCATAAGATAACATCCTTCTCAAAATTGGCAAGCGCGCCGGTTCGCGCGGCTCCCTTTTTTCTGTTAAAACTTTTATAATTGTATCCGAAAACAGGAATTCTTTCAAGTAAAAATTAAATTATACGGCAATATTTTTACAAATAAAAGAAGGGGACTGTAAGCAGCCCCCTTCAAAACCGGTTTTAACCCCGCCGTGCCGTGTAAGCCCCATTATAACCTGCACGAACGGCAGGTGGGTCGCCTCATCCCCGTTTCGCTGCTTCCAACATCCGCGCGCAGAAGGCGCGCGGGAGGCCTGCAATCCGCGGAGAAATATGGCATCCCTTATAAGAGATGTGGGTTTAAAAGAGCCTATCACGAACAAAGCAGGGAAAAGCCTCAGTCGCAATCGTCATGGTCTCCGCTGTGATCAAAAGCCGATTCGTCCTCGTCATCCGGGATGCGATCCGACTCGTCGTCAAGCGGCAGAGATATCCCGCCCAGGGCCTTTCTCTTAGGCGTCAGTTTGGCGCCGCCGTCATATTCGTTCATATCTCCTCCTGGTCCTCTTCAAAAAGCTGCTCCATGAACTTCTCGTAAACTTCCTGAAGCTCCTCGTCGCTGTCAAGCGTCGAAAAAAGCTCCTCTCCGTCCTCTTCAATAACCTTGAGGATAATCATTTCGGGATTTTCCTGTTCGCCAAGATCGGCAGGCAGAAACGACATGTAAAGCTCGTTGTTGTATTCCAGAGTGTCCAGATGCTCGAGTTCGAACTCATTTCCCTCTTCGTCAGTTATGGTTATATAGTCGCTGCCGTATTCCCCGCTCACAAGAACGCCCCCTGTCTTTTAGGTTTTGCGCTGCCCTGATTATACTACAAACATCACAAATAATCAACCCCAAAAGCCTAGGAGCCAAGATCCTCCAAAATACGAAGCAAAGCCTCCTCCCCTTCGACGCTAAACCCTTCTTTAAGCCGATTTTGGTCCGATACCGGCAGAAGCGAAACCGCAATATTCGTCTTTTTCCAGGGATTTAATAAATCTGATTCCTCAAATACGCTTATATACCCCTCCCTTTCCAGCAAAATATAGTCCTGCGCCCTCGCGTACGAGCCGCACGAAAGCAGCAGGCTCGCGGCGATAACGGCGAGAAGCTTTTTCACGTCTTACCATCCTCTCTTGTTATATTAAGATTATGCCCCGCAAAAAAGAAATTATTGAGAAAAAATTTAGTATAAAGCAGTTGACATTTCGTGTTATAATGTTTTATCGGTCTGATACTGCCGTAAGCCCATCATTATCGCATATTATTTCTACCCATCCGGCGGCCTTTTTGGGAGGTGTATTTTTTGGCGTTAAACAACGAAAAGAACATTAAGTTCTCGAGCGGAAGGACGCCCAGGCAGCGCGGCGCCGCTGTTCTTAAAGTACTGGGCACTGTTTTACTTATTTTTGTCACAACGGGACTCATTTTCACCTGTATATTCGCTATATATGTCAAAACAAATCTGTCAAAGGATTTTGACGTGCAGGTAACGGATTTTTTCCTCAACCTATCGAGCAAGATTTACTATAAAGATAAAGCCACCAACGAATACAAGGAGCTTTCCTCGCTTTACAGCGGCGAAAACAGAGTCCGGGTCAGCTACAAGGATATGCCCGTCTACCTGGAGAAAGCCGCCGTTTCCATCGAAGACAAGCGCTTTTACAAGCACAAAGGCGTGGACTGGTACCGCACGGCCGGCGCCGTCGTAAATATGTTCTTCGGCATGAAGGACACCTTCGGAGGCTCCACCCTTACCCAGCAGCTCATAAAGAATGTTACAATGGACGATCAGGTGACCGTCAAGCGGAAGCTTCTCGAAATCTTCAGGGCCATTGAATTTGAGAAAAAGCACAGTAAGGAGGAAATTGTCGAGCTGTACCTCAACTCCGCTTTCTTCGGCGAGGACTGCCGTGGCGTCGGTTCAGCCTCTCAGGTATATTTCGGCAAGGATACGAAGGACCTTTCTCTCGCGGAGTGCGCGAGCCTTATCGGCATAACGAACAACCCCTCCGCCTACGACCCCTACATCAGCGAAAAGAACAAGGAGCGCAACAAGGCCCGGCAGGAGCTTATTCTTAAGGAAATGCAAGAGCAGGGCTATATCAGCAAGGAGCAGTACGACGAGGCCGTCGCGCAGAAGCTTGTCTTCAGGAAGGGCACGGCAGGCGGAAGCACCGAAAAGGGCGTTAACAGCTGGTATGTCGACGCCGTGATAGAGGAGGTCATCAAGGACCTTCAGAAGAAAAAGAATATTTCTTATGACAGCGCCGAGGAGCTAGTCTTTTCAGGCGGCTACAAAATCTACACAACCATAGATCCCTCTATTCAGGCGTCGGTGGATTCGGTTTACAACGACGCTGCTAATCTGCCCTCCGGCTATGTAAAGAGCAAAACCGGGCAGCAGCTCCAATCCGCGATAGCGATAGTCGATCCCTATACCGGAGACGTCGTCGCGCTCGCCGGAGGCATCGGCGAAAAGACGGGGAGCCGCCTTTATAACAGAGCCACCAGAATGAAGCGTCCTCCCGGTTCGACTATAAAACCGCTCTCGGTTTACGCCGCGGGAATAGAGCTCGGTCTTATCATGCCCTACACCACGTTCAACGACGGGGCCAACCTCAAAATTGCAGGCACCGACTGGTATCCGAACAACGACGACTACGAAAACAGGGGTCTCGTTACGGTCCGCTACGCCATTCAGAAGTCCATTAACACCGTCGCCGCGCAGATAGTCGAGCTTATTACTCCCTCAAAGGCCTTCTCGTTTCTTCAGGAAAGGTTCGGGATTTCAAGCCTTGTGAAGGGCGCCGACGATTCCTACGCTCCCATGGCTCTCGGTCAGCTCACGGACGGAGTCTCGGTGCTTGAAATGGCCTCCGCCTACACGGCATTTGTCAACAAGGGCGTATATACAAGGGGCCGGCTTTACACCTCCGTGACGGACTCTAACGACAAGCCCGTGCTTGAAAAGGAGCTTGACAGGCGGGTAGCCATCAGCGAGGTCACGGCTTATTACATGACGGACCTTATGGTCAGCGTCGTAAACGGCGGCACGGGTCTCTTGGCAAAGCTCTCAAACATGCCGACAGCCGGTAAATCAGGCGCAGCGGGCGACTGGCTCGACAGATGGTTTGTAGGCTATACGCCTTATTACGTCGCCGCGATCTGGACCGGCTATGATATTCCCGAGTACATGGGCGTGAGCAACCCTTCCGCGGTACTGTGGAAAGCCGTAATGCAGAAGGTACACGCCAATCTGGAGAGCAAGTCCTTTCCAATGCCTTCCGGAATGAAGCAGTATACTATCTGCACCGACACAGGGCTCCGCGCCGGCGACGCCTGCTCCAAGGACGTAAGGGGGGATCATACGATGACCCTGTACATGATGCCGGACAAGGCTCCCACGGCTTACTGCCCGGTGCACACAATGGTGGATATCTGCTCCGAGTCGCACGACCTCTTCACTGCTTCCTGTCCGCAGAGCACTCTCCTCAAAGCGGCGGTTCTCGATCTTTCCAAGCTCCCGCAGGGCATGAAGATACTGACTCCCGACTACTACAACTCCGACAAGGTGAAAATACCCTATATTCTGTCAGAGATGCAAAAATGCACCCTCCATTATTCGGCGGTCGACCCGAAAACGGGCTGGAAAATCGACGGCAAGACAAAGTACCTCGTCATACCCGAAAGAGGGCTGCTTTACGACCCGAAAACAGGCAAGGTATACGACCCGATAAGCGGCTGGGAGGTCGACAAAAGCACCGGCGCTCTCATCGACCCCAAGACCGGAAAGCTTATCGATCCGTACACCGGCAAGGACTACGACGGCTCAAAGAAGAATCCCGTGGTGATACCTAAAACTCAATAACGGCACAAAAATATGAGGATCGCCTCCGGCCTTCCTCATATTTTTAGTTTTTCCACAGCTTTATATAGCCTTTGTCGTTGAACTGCTTCAAAATTATGAGCGTAAGCGGGAAAAGAAGCATTCCTTTTACGCTCATCACCGAATAGCCGAGATAAATGGCAAGCAGAGTGGCCGCGGGGTGCAGCCCCACGTTATCTCCGAGTATCTTCGGTTCCAGAAAGCTCCTGACGAGCGTGATAACGCCCCATGTTACCGCAACCGCCGCTCCCCTTCCAAAGCTGCCTCCGACAAGCAGGATCAGCGCCCAGGGTATAAGCACGGTGCCCGTCCCGAGCACTGGCAGCGCGTCAATAAAGGCGACCGTGAGCGCCGCGCTGAGCGGCGACCTGACTCTGAGAAGGCCGAATGCGATAAGCAGCTCCAGGAAGGTCACCGCCATCAGAAAAAGCTCCGCTTTCAGCCAGCCGCCCAGTGTTCCGAACATATCCGATTTCATGTGCCGGATTTTATCCTGCCACTGCTCCGGAAACTGGCGAATCAAAAACTTGTTCACTCTTTGGTAGCTTGAGCTAATAAAAAAGGTTCCTATCGCGTAGGTGAATATAAACATGATAACTCCGGGCGCAAAGCTTGCGCAGGAGCTGAGAAACCTCACAAGCCTAGCGGAAAGCTCCGCGGGAAGGACGCTAAGCTGCCTCGACATCCCTTCCACTGCGCTTTCGACAAAGCCGCGCATTTCAGGCGACACCGAGGAAACCAGCGCCTGAAGCCTATCGTAGAGCGCGTTTACAAGCGTCGGCAGCCCGGACAGGTATCCGGGAAGCTCCTTGATGATCTCTATCATTTTTCCCAGCAGGATACCGCTTATCAGAGCAAAAAAAACCAGCAGAAAGGATACTATGAGTACCGTGAAAACGGCCGCGCTGAAGCTTCTCTGAAAGCCGCACCTCCTGAACATAAACAATACTCCGGGCTCGATTACCCTGGCCGTCAGCATCGCGAGGATAAACGGCAAAAGCCACGGCAGGACGTACGCAAACGCAAACCAGACTGCGGCCGCCGCCAGTAGAACGCTTCCCAGGCGGAGCGCAAAACGCAGGTATTTGCTCTCTGTCATGCCGTCCCCTCTCTCTTCTTGTAGTTTTTGTCGTTTTATTTTGAATTAAATCCTTCAAAATTAAGCAAGATGCCACTTGCCTTTACGCCCGATATATGATAATATGCTTTACACGAAATACAAATGACTTTGTCAGGAGGACACAATATGCTCTCTGGCTCAAAACCGGGCTATTACCTGATAGCTGCAGACACCTTGCCCGAAGTCTTTCTCAAGGTGTCGGAGGCAAAGGAGCTGCTTGAAACAGGGGATGCTAAGACCGTCGCCGACGCCGTCGCCGCGGTGGGCTTAAGCCGAAGCGCCTTCTACAAGTATAAGGATAAGATCGCTCCCTTTCTCGATATGAGAAGCGGGAGAATAATAACCTTCAGTCTCACTCTCCGGAACAGGCCCGGAGTTTTGTCTTCCGTACTTTCTATTTTTGCCAATTCGGGAGCCAATATACTTACTATCAACCAAAGCATTCCGGTCAACGGCTGCGCCGCCGTGACTATTTCGGCGGAGGTTTCCGGAATGGAGTCCACTCCCGAAGAGCTTATGCTCAATGCGCGCAGGCTTGATGGCGTCAGGAAGATGGAGATACTGGCGGGGTGAAAAACTCCGCTGCAGCAATTAATGAAAGAGGGTTTCAGATGATAAACGTAGCTGTTCTAGGTTTTGGGGTGGTCGGCTCGGGAGTAGCCGAGGTTTTGTCGACAAATGCGGAAAAGATTGCTCAAAACGCCGCGCAGGAGATTGTCTTGAAATATATACTCGACGTCCGAGACTTTCCCGACAGCCCCTACAAGGATTGTTTTGTCAAGGATTTTGCCGTTATCGAAAACGATTCGTCCGTTCAGATAGTAGTCGAGACTATCGGCGGAGTGGGCGCCGCCTATGATTTTACAAAGCGTGCCATCAACGCAGGCAAGAGCGTCGTGACCTCAAACAAGGAGCTTGTCGCCACACACGGGCACGAGCTTCTGGAGCTTGCCCGCATTAAAAACGTCAACTATATGTTTGAGGCGAGCGTAGGAGGCGGCATACCGATAATAAGGCCTATCAGCCAGTGCCTCGCCGCAAACGAGATATTCGAGCTTTACGGAATACTCAACGGCACTACAAATTATATTCTGACACAGATGATTCAGAACGGGGTGTCTTTCGAATTCGCGCTCCGGGACGCTCAGGAAAAGGGATTCGCCGAGGCGAATCCCTCCGCCGACGTGAAGGGCTTCGACGCATGCCGCAAAATCTGCATACTCGCCTCCCTTTCCTTCGGCAGCCAGGTTTATCCCGACAGCGTGCCGACCGAGGGTATCGAAAATATAAGCCTGACCGACGTCGAGTTCGCGCGGAGCGCAGGCGGTAAGGTGAAGCTTTTGGGCCGCTCCGTGATGCGCCAGGACGGCAAGATCGCCTGCTACGTCGCCCCGCACATCATAGGGGAGAGCAACCTGCTCTCAAATGTTGAAGGGGTTTTCAACGGCATCGTCGTGCGCGGCAACGCCATCGGGGATGTGATGTTCTACGGAGCGGGAGCCGGAAAGCTTCCGACGGCCAGCGCGGTTGTGGCGGACATAATTGACTCTTCCAAGCACATGGACTCGAGAAAGTATATATACTGGGAGGAAGCCAAACCAGAAATGATGTTTGATCCCGCCACCATAGTGAGCAGGTGGTATATCCGCACGAGCGCCGGCCTGAGCCAGGCCAAAAAGATTTTCGGCAAGGTTTCTGTCCTTGTAAGCGAAGGCGCGGAATTTGAAACGGCCTTCATTACCGAGCGCATGAGCAAAATCGAGATCGAGGGTCTGATTTCCGGTTTCCCGGTGCTTTCCCTTATGAGAGTCCTCGACTGACGAATGAATTCGCGGGTTCGCCCGATCGAACTATATGGAGGTTAATATGGCACTAATTGTTCAGAAATTCGGCGGATCGTCCGTGGCCGACGCCGAAAAAATCCGCCGGGTTGCCGGCATCATCGCCGACACCTACAACGCGGGAAACGATGTGGTGGTCGTGCTTTCCGCGCAGGGCGACACAACGGACGACCTTCTTGAAAAGGCCGCCGAGATAAACTCAAGGCCTTCCAAGCGCGAGCTTGATATGCTGCTTTCAACCGGCGAGCAGATTTCCATTTCCCTCTGCGCCATGGCTCTCGAGAAGATGGGGCTTCCCGTCATCTCCCTCACCGGCTGGCAGATCGGCATGAAAACCGATTCCAATTACGGCAACGCAAAAATCAAGGGAGTCGGCTGCGAGAGAATAAAAAGCGAGCTCGACAAGAAGCGCATCGTTTTGGTCGCCGGATTCCAGGGAATAAACAAGTACGACGATATTACGACCCTCGGAAGAGGCGGTTCCGACACCACCGCGGTCGCGATAGCCGCGGCGATGGACGCGGAGCTCTGTCAGATATTTACCGACGTCGAGGGCGTTTTCACCGCGGATCCCCGCAAGGTGCCGAACGCGATTAAGCTCGACGAAATCACCTTTGACGAAATGCTCGAGCTCGCGTCGCTCGGCGCCCAGGTCCTGCACAACCGCTCAGTTGAAATGGCGAAAAGATACGGAGTCAATCTTGAGGTGCTGTCGAGCTATGTCAGAAAGCCCGGCACGAAAGTTAAGGAGGTCACAAAAATGGAAGAAACCAAGATCAGCGGCATAGCCAAAGACAGCGATATTGCGAGAATTGCGATAGTGGGCGTCAAGGATGAGCCCGGCATCGCGTACAAAATATTCAGGGTGCTCGCGAAAAGCAATATTAACGTGGACATTATTCTTCAGTCCATTGGCAGAGACAACACCAAAGACATCAGCTTTACCGTCGCAAAGACCGACAAGGACGCCGCTGTCGAGGCGCTCCAGGCAAACAAGGAAATAATCGGGTTCTCAAGCCTCAGCGTGAGCGACAAGGTTTGCAAGGTGAGCATTGTCGGCGCGGGCATGATTAAAAGCTCCGGCATCGCAGTGATGATGTTCGAGGCCCTCTACGACGCAAAGATTAACATTCATATGATTTCCACCAGCGAAATCAAGGTTTCGGTGCTTATTGACACCGACATGGCGGATATCGCGATGCAGGCTATACACAAAAAGTTCTTCGGGGTATAGCTTCAAAATATCTGCTGTACTCCGCAGGCGTACACAAAATAATGGCGGCGGGAACCCCCGTCGCCATCAGTTTTTTCATTCTTATAAGGTTTTTCCGAGTCTGCGCCTGACCTCAATCGCGTGCGCCGGGCAGACCTCCTGACAGCAGAAGCAGGAAATGCAGCCCTTTTGCGGGATACGCGCTTTCCCTCCGGCGATTTTTATCAAATGAGGCGGGCAGCTTTCGGCGCACTTTCCGCAGCCTATGCATTTGGCCTCGGTCAGATGCGGGAGGGGCTTCAGTATGAGCGCGGCTCCTTTGGATACCGGGCCGCGCATAAAATTAGGAAGAAAGCCCAGAAACTTCTTGCTGTCGGGAAGCTTGAAGGGCTTTGGGTTCGTCTGCGCGCCGTCTCCGGTCACGGTAATGTCCGAGGGCGAAAAAAGCCCCTTTGCGACGGCAAGCTCCAGCATCGGAACAGTCTTAGGCTCTATTCCCATCATACCGGCGGCAATATAGTCCTGCGCAAACACGTCGCGCGAGGCGAGCGTAAACCCCATAAAACGCCTGTCTCCGGAATTGGGCCCGTTCCCCTCCATGGCTTCAACGGCGTCGATCACGGTGACGTTCGGCCTTACCGTTCCCGCGAGCTCCAGGAGCATATTCGCGAAATCCTCCTGCTTCGGGTACTTGTAGTGCATTTCCGGCTTCTGCAGTCCCGGTATGGAGCCGAACATGTTTTTTATGCCTCCCGACATGGTCGTCATGGAATGTGTCTTGAGCTTCGCGACGTTTATGATGTAATCCGCGTCCGCGATGGGATTTATGATATTAAAGCTGCGGTTTCTAAAGCCCTCCGGGCAGGTGATTTCCTTCCAGCCGGTGTCATAGTTGAGCTTTGCGGCGCCTTCCAGCGCGTTCATGCCGGATACGCCGTATACGGTCCTCAGATTTGCGGCGTGATAGGGACCGGCCGGGCTGTCCGCAACCGTGATGTCGTCCACGCCGCGCTCTCTCAGCCATTTTGCAACCGCCAGTATCAGATTGGGATGAGTGGTCACCGCCTGATTAGGCCTGCGCGCCGTCAGAAGGTTCGGCTTTACCGTAACCTTCATTCCGGGCCGAAGGTCGTCTGCTATCTTCAGGGCGTCAAAATGCTTTGCTACTGCCCGGTCCAGGGTGTCCTGGCCGTAATCTTCGGTTTTTCTGACGGAAACTATCGACATGTTATGCCCCGTTTCAAAATTTGGCTTTGCCGGTTGATTATAGCATGCTTTTAAATACATATCAAGGCGAATTCCGTAAAACATGAGAACTCAGGGCGCGCAGCAGGACACGCCCTGAGTTTTGCGTCTTTTACCAGTCCAGTCCGGCTTCCTTGCGGATTTTTCTGAACCTCTCCGAGTCGCGGCCGTAATTACAGGCTACAAGGTCCGCTACAAGCTTCGGGTCGGTATTGTCCTGGCGCGGCAGCGGAACATCCTGCTCCTGACTCAGTATTTTTTGCACGCGCTTTATGTTCACATTGTGTACCGTGGTGCCCTCCTTCAGCGCTACCGCCGAGGCGACTCCCGCGGCCTGTCCGGTTCCCACGCACTGCGGGATAAGCTGGAGCGCCCCTATCGCATAGGGGTCGGCCGAAACGTGCCTGCCCGGGGCAAGAAGATTCTCCACGTTCTTCGGAAGGATGCACCTGTACGGTATCTCGATAGGCACCTCGGACATCACGGTGGAATGCCAGGCTATTACATCTTCAAACTCCCTGTTGACCGCGAAGTCCAGCTGGGTCATCACATACTCGCCCTCAAGCCTGCGGGAGCAGCGGGCTCCGAACTGGGGCGATATGTCGTACAGATACGCGTCCCTCATCGCCTGCGGCATGGCTTCCCTGCAGAACTTTATCGTTGCGCGGATGGAGTTTCTTACGCTGAACTCGGTGTCCCTCAAGTGGTCGAGGTTGATACAGTTCATGCCGCTGAGCCAGTTGTTGAACCACACCACGTCGTTGCGCTCCGTCGGGAAAAACATCGTTTTGAAGCCCGTGATCTTTTCAAGCTCGGCGGAAAAGGACCTGGCCGCCTCCGGGTTCTGCTGGCGCCAGCGGGCAAAGAGCTCATAGTCTACGCCGCCCATCCTCCACACAAGCGCGGACTGGTCGTCACGTCCCGGGATGCCGCTCTTGGAGTAGAAGGGCGCGCCGGCCTGAGCGTATAAGTCGCCGTCGCCGGTGGCGTCTATGACTATTTTTGCCATTATCGCCTTCCGGCCTTCCTTGCTTTCAAATATTACGCCCTTTATGGTGTTGCCGTCCATAATCGGCTTGGTCCCCCAACTGTGCAGCAGGCACTTGATATTCGGGAGCTCCTGAACCATGGCGTCCATCTCGAGCTTCAGCTGGTTCGGCTCATAGTAGGGGGCGCGCACGAGGGATTTTTCCCCGGGCCCCATCGTCGTGCAGCCGTGCACCAAAGACCAGCGGTCAACAAGGATGGGCGTTTTTTTCCCGATATCCGCGAGGCTAGGCGATATGTAGGAGCCGGGAGCGTTTTTATCAAGGCGCGTGAACCACTCCTCCTGAAGCCCGCGCACCATGGAGTAATTCTTCCAGCTGAGCGCGGGTACCATCAGAACGTAGTCTCCCGTAACGTCGCCCCCGAAATAACCGTAGCGCTCCATGAGGATAACCTTTTCAACCCCGGCCCTTGCCGCGGCGACGGCCGCGCTGTGCCCCGCGGCGCCTCCGCCCACCACGAGAAGGTCGCACTCATCGTAGATTGGCAGCGTGTTTGCGCTTTCCAGATAGGTTTTGCTCATTTTTCTCCCTCCATTGTATTTTTTTGCTAAATTGACTTTCAGTATAAATCAATAATATACTACATGTCCAAAAATGTAAACGGTCGAGAGTAAATAATTATTAATTTTGGGCCACAGAACACGGTATAAGCCATTTTTTACCATGAAGCTAATGAAGGCGCTCAGACCCTCATATAATGAAACAGAACGCTTTTAAGGGGAACCGAAAATGGATTTGAAGAATAACGCCATAAAAATGGAAGAGCTTTTTTCCTCTCCGCGGGCCAAAGCCCTGCTGCTGAGGGAATTTCCCGAATTTGCAAGTCCGCTTATGCTGAAGATTTCGGCGAATATGACGCTGGAGGCGGTTCTTCGGCTTGCCGAAGGCAGGTTTCCAAAGCAAAGGCTTGATATGATCGTCTCGGAGCTTGAGTCGCTTTGAACATGCAAAAAGCAGGACGGACGACGTGCTCACGTCAGGTGTCCGTCCTGCTTTTTCATTTTCAGACAGCGCCGTTTTTGCCTACGTCCGAGATCTCATAGGGAGTCGTCTGGTAAACGTAGTAGTTCAGCCAGTTGGAATACATAAGCTGAGCCGCGGCTCTCCAACGGCAAACGGGCTTTTTTGCGGGGTCGTCGGACTCGAAATAGTTTTCCGGAACGTCTATGTCAATGCCCTTCTTGACATCCCTGAAGTATTCCTGCGCCAGGGTTTCAGGGTCATATTCCGGGTGGCCTGTTATAAAGAAGCGCCGGTTGTCCTCGCTCTTTACCGCGTATACGCCGGCGTCCTCTGATACCGAGAGCAGCTCGAGCCTGGGATTTTTCAGAATATCCTCCGCCATAACCCCGGTGTAGCGGGAATGCGGAGCGTAAAACTCGTCGTCAAAGCCCCTGAAAAACGGGGACTGAGGTTTGAGAATGGTGTGACTGTACACGCCGGAGAGCTTCTTTGGCAGCGTGTGCTTTCTTATACCGTAATGATAGTAAAGCCCCGCCTGCGCACCCCAGCAAATGTGAAAGGTGCTGTGAACGTTCGTCTTGGTCCACTCCATTATCTCGCAGAGCTCCTGCCAGTAGTCCACTTCCTCAAAATCGAGATTCTCCACCGGCGCCCCGGTGATTATCATGCCGTCATAGCGCTTCTGCTTCACGTCGTCGAGCCCAGCGTAAAAGGACTCGAGATGCTCGGCGCTCACGTTCTTGGACTCGTGGCTGATTGTCCGCAGAAACTCAACCTCGATCTGGAGAGGCGTGTTTGACAATTTCCGAAGGAGTTGAACCTCCGTCTGCTCCTTTGTGGGCATGAGATTCAGTATCAGCAGCTTAAGCGGACGGATATCCTGATGCATCGCCCTGTATTCCGTCATAACAAAGATGTTCTCACTTTCGAGCACGGCGGTGGCAGGCAAAGAATCCGGTATTTTTATGGGCATACATCTTCCTCCTCTGTATCTGGATAAAAAATTCAAGGGGCGTGCTCCCGCGGATACACGCCCCTCTTTTCGCGTCGTTTTTACAGCTGCTTCGCTGTGTTTATCTTAACGCCGGGGCCCATCGTGGACGCCGTGACACAGCTCTTTATATACTGGCCCTTCGCCGCCGCAGGCTTGGCCTTGATTACGGCGGATATCAGGGTCTGGTAGTTTTCGAGCAGCTTCTCCCTGCCGAAGGAGACCTTGCCGATGGGGCAGTGGATGATGTTCGTCTTGTCAAGGCGGTACTCTATCTTACCGGCCTTGATTTCCGCGATGGCCTTGGCAAGATCGTTTGTGACCGTGCCCGCCTTCGGCGTCGGCATGAGTCCCTTGGGTCCAAGAACCTTACCGAGACGGCCGACCACGCCCATCATGTCGGGCGTCGCGACGACTACGTCGTAATCAAAGAAGTTTTCCTTCTGGATCTTCTGCACCATATCCTCTGCGCCTACGAAATCCGCCCCGGCGTCGAGCGCCTCCTGCTGGCGGACATCCTTGCAGAACACGAGTATCCTCTTGGTCTTTCCGGTGCCGTGCGGAAGCACGACCGCGCCTCTGACCTGCTGATCGGCATGACGGGAGTCAACGCCGAGCTTGATGTGGAGCTCGACGGTTTCGTCGAACTTCGCCTTGGAGCCTTTCACCACGAGATCAAACGCGTCCCCCGCGTCATAAAGCGCAGCCCTGTCTATGAGCTTCGCTGATTCCTTGTAATTTTTACCTCTGAACAATTTTTTTCCTCCTCAATTGTGGTTATTCGGAATAATCCTCCCACTGGCCGCCGACTTAATCGTCGACTACCACGATGCCCATGCTTCTCGCCGTTCCGGCGATCATGCTCGTGGCGGCTTCTATATCCGTCGTGTTAAGGTCGGGCATCTTCTGCTGCGCTATCTTGCGCACTTCCGAACGGGGAATCTTTGAGACCTTGTCCTTATGAGGAACGCCGGAGCCCTTTTCGATTCCGCAGGCCTTCAGAAGAAGGACGGGGGCGGGCGGCGTTTTGCAGACAAATGTAAAGCTGCGGTCCGAGTATACCGTGATCACCACGGGCGTCATAAGGCCCATGTCGTTCTTAGTGCGCTCGTTGAATTCCTTCGTAAACATCGCGATATTCACGCTGTACTGGCCAAGCGCCGGACCCACAGGGGGCGCCGGAGTCGCCTTGCCGGCGGGTATCTGCAATTTGACGTAACCTACTACTTTCTGTGCCACTTATGTGTACCTCCTATTAATATGTGGTATTTTGGCGGAGCGCCGATCGGCGCCTCCTCCCACTTCAGGAAAAACCAACCTTGTTATTTCGCCAGCACCTCGACCTGGTCCAGCTCCAGATCGACCGGCGTTTCTCTGCCGAACATGGACACCACGACCTTGACGCGGTTCTTGTCCACGTCGATCTCCTCGACGGTCCCGAGGAAACCTTCCAGCGGACCGTCTATGACCTTGACGGAATCGCCCTCGGAATATCCGACCACGACCTCCCGCTTCTCGACTCCCAGCGCGAGGATCTCCTCGTCGGTAAGCGGAACGGGCTTGCCGTCCGCGCCCACAAAGCCGGTGACGCCCCTTACATTGCGGACAAGATGCCAGCTTTCGTCCGTCATTATCATCTTTACGAGAATATATCCCGGAAAAATCTTATGCTCGGCAACCTTTCCAGACGGACTGGACGCGTCCACAACCTTTTCGACCGGAATATTTATCTCGAGGATCATGTCCTGCATTTTGCGGTTTTCAGCCGCCTTCATTATTGTTGCTGAAACTGTATTCTCATAACCTGAATACGTGTGAACCACGTACCATCTCGGAATCTCAGCCATTCAGACCATTCCTTTCCGCCAGCCAGTGCAGGCTCACGCAATCAGCCGAGAGAGATAAGCGCATCGACGCAGAACATCGCTATCTCGTCAAACCCCCAGATTACTATGGCGGAGACTATTACGACTACAAGCACCACGGCGCAGTTGTTGACCATCTGGGATCTCGTCGGCCATATTACCTTCTTAAGCTCGCTCTTCATCTCTTTGAACCAGTGAGCTATCCTGCTTCCCGTGCGCTTAAAGAAGTTGCCTTCCTTTTTCTTATCCTTTTTTTTCGGCTCCTCGGGGACATAATCGTGCTCGTCCGGCAGTCTGTTCTCTTTGTTAGCCATTATTATCCCCCTTCCTACTTCGTTTCGCTGTGCAAGGTGTGCTTGCGGCAGAAACGGCAGTATTTGCTCAATTCCAGCTTATCCGGAGTATTCTTCTTGTTCTTCATAGTGTTGTAGTTTCTCTGCTTGCACTCCGTGCACCTGAGTGTGATCTTTACTCGCATGGTATTGCGGCACCTCCTTTATTATCGCGCCGGCATTCGGCGCATTGCCTCCCTGGATTGTTGCAGAAGGCATTTTTGCGCGCAAAAACAAACCTCTCCAACGACAGGTAAAAGCACTATACCACAAAGGCCGGTCAAGGTCAATATTTTTTTCATTTCTTTTATGTGTTTTTCGCTATTTTTGCTTTTTTTGCAGCACTGATCAATCGTGCGCCTTATGCCTTCCGAGATACCCTTCAAGAATCAGGGCGGCGGCGACGGCGTCCACCGTTTCCCGGCGCTTTTTTCCGAACCTGCCGGTCTCGCCGAGTATCCTGTGCGCGTCTACGGTGGTAAGGCGCTCGTCCCAAAAAACGACCTCCGGAGCGCCCATCTGGCGCAGCTTTTCCGCAAGCCTCTCGCTTTTTTCCGCGCGGGGACCTGTCGTGCCGTTCATATTCTTAGGGTAGCCAAGAACTATCCTGTCGGCCCCCCTCGATTTTGCTTCCTCAACAATCTTAGAGGCGACCCGGTCAACACCGTATTCTTTTATCACAAACGCCTCGCCGACCAGCGTATTCGATAAATCCGAAAACGCGAGTCCCGTGCGCACGTCGCCGAAGTCCACGGCCATAATTCTGCCCATTGTGTCACCTCACAGAATGCTTAAAGCTTATTTCCCGAGCTCAATGTTCCTCTTATATGAGGCGTTCGCGGCTTCCTCCACAAGCGAATACAAGCCCTTCTCGCGGAGTACGTTAACCCCCTCTATGGTGGAGCCGCCGGGCGAACAAACCATTGAGCAAAGCCTGTCGGGCGAAATTCCCGTTTCCAGGACCATCGCGGCCGAGCCGAGCACCGAACGGGCGGCGTAAAAAAGAGAGGTTTCAGGGTCGAGCCCCATTTTGGCGCCCGCGTCCGCCAGCGCCTCGATAAACATGTAAGCGTAGGCAGGGCTGCAGCTTGAGATTACTGTCGCCTGGTCGAAAAGCTTTTCGTCCAGTGTGCAGACGTCGCCGCAGGCCTTCGCCATAGCCGAAAGCTCCTCCATCTCCTCTTCGTTTGCGCTGCCGTCCGTGGTCAGAATCATGAGCCCGCTCCCGATCAGCGCCGGCGTGTTCGGCATGACCCTTATAATCGGCTGCCTTTCGCCCGCGATGCTCCGTAGCTTCGCTATCGTAATCCCCGCAGCGATGGAAACCAGCACCTTGCGCTCTCCCCTGGCTTCAGCCTCCCGCAGCACAGCAGCGATAGGCTCCAAAACCGCAGGCAGCACCTGCGGCTTGACGCAGAGAATTATAAACCTTGACTCTTTTACGGCCTCGATATTGTCCCCCGTCCACGAACAGCCGAGCTCTTTGGCGAGCGCCTCGGCTTTTTCGGGCGCGTAATCGGTGATCACTATTTTTTTAGGGTCTATGGCACGCGCCGCGGCGCGTGCGAAGGCACCGCCCATATTTCCAGAGCCTATGAAGGCTGCCGTATGCTTCATATACATTTTACCCCTTTTCACAGCTTTTCCGATATTATAATGCAATTCCGGGAAAAAATAAAGAAAATAATCGGAGAGGGAGCCTCCCCCCTCTCCTGAGCGTGTCGAAAAAGCGTTTCGACACGCTTCCAGGGGGTATCCAACACCCCCTGGATACGAGCCTCACGGCTCGATACCCCCGGTCGCGATTCCCAGGCGGCCAGCCGCCCGGGAGCCCTTGGATTTTTATTTGCGGTCGGCACGCACATGTCGCGCCGACCTGCGGCGCATTTGCGCCGTCCCGTCTGCGACGGGTCCCTGCGCGGGATAATGTATTTTTCCGGCGTACACGCCGCCGGAAAAATGTTTTTTTGATGTTATATTATTTTTAAATTCATGTTTGTCTACAGTCTGCGGAGAGGGAGCCCCCCTCTCCTGCGTCTTTTTATTACTTCCCCAGCTCTTTCAGATAATAGGGCAGGGCGCGCTCGAAGCACACGCCGTAGCGCTTTTCCTGCTCAGCCTCGACTGTGAGCGTTATGCATTTGTGCGTGTAGTTGACTGCAAGCCGGGTTGCTTCCTCCAGCGTCATCCCGTTTAAAAGCCCACCGAGCAAAGCGCTTCCGAACACGTCGCCAGTGCCGTGGAAGTAGCCCTCGACGCGTTCGCAGTCGCAATAGTGCATTTTGCCGTCGTCCCAGCAGGCCGCTCCAAGCCTCCCCTCGTTGAACGAAATGCCCGTAAGGACTACTTTTTTAGGTCCGAGAGCCGAAAGCTTTGCCAGCAGAGCTTCCACCTCTTCTCTTGTCAGGCTTTCGCCCTTGTAGGGCTCGTCGAGGACAAAGGCGGCTTCGGTAAGATTGGGAACAATGATGTCCGCTTTCGCGCAAAGCTTCGCCATGCCCTTCGCCATCTCCGGCGAGTAAATAGAGTAGAGAACGCCGTTGTCGGCCATAACCGGATCCACCAGGATTATGTTGTCCGGAGTTTTGAAATCCTCAAACAATTTCGCGACGAGGTCTATCTGCTCAAAAGAGCCCAGAAAGCCGCTGTAAAGCGCGTCAAACTTCAAATCAAGCGTTTTCCAGTGCTCGGCGATCGGGACTATGTCCTCGGTAAGGTCGCGGAACGTGAAGCCCTGGAACCCGCCCGTGTGAGTTGACAGTATCGAAGTCGGCAGTACGCCGCAGTCGACGCCCGCCGCGGATATTATAGGCAACGCCACCGTAAGAGAGCAGCGCCCCACGCACGAAATATCGTGTATCGCGAGCGCGCGCTTTTGTTTTTCCATATAAATGAGCCGTCCTTTCGTAAGCAAGCGAATTGATATTATTATTATCATATACAAAAGCTGACTATATTAAAATTATCAGTTTATGTATTTTTTATGGTGTCAGTTTGGATTGAAAAGGCGGGGGCCCTTTAGGGGCCCCCGCTTTAGCGTGACGAAAAAGTGTTTCGACACGCTTCAAGGGGGTATCCAATACCCCCTTGATACACGGCTGAAGCCGCGATACCCCCGGTCGCGCACGATTTGCGCGGGCTGAGGTATTTTTCCGAGAAGTGAATTTCCGGAAAAATAGATTTAAATATCCCTGCGAGGGAGTTCTTTGACAGTCTGAGGCGGGGGCCCTTTAGGGGACCCCGCTTTTTTGAGTTTTATCTTTTTACCACGCGTACGATGCACTCCAGCTTCGTACCGCCGACAGTTGCGTAAACCGAAACCGTGCCCGGGGCGATGGCCCTGATGACGCCGTCCGAGTCGATTGTTGCAACACTGCTGCTGCCACCGCTGAACTCCGGCTTCGAAGAAGTGCCGCTCACCTTCAGCGCGAAGGTTTCCTTCGAAGTCGCGTCAAGCGTAATATCCGTCCTGTTCAGAGTCAGTCCGCTCGAAGTGCCGGAACCTCCCGAGCCGCCGGAATTGGAGTCTGAGACAGTCCCTGAACCTACCACGCGGACCATGCAGGAAGCCTTGACTCCGCCCGCCTCCGCAGTAATCGTCGTGGTGCCGGCGCCCACGGCGGTAACGCGCCCGTCCGAGCCCACTTTTGCTATCTTCGGATCGGCAGAGGACCAGTTCACGACCTGAGACGCGTTGGACGGGCTTACGGTCGCGCCCAAGACCCATGTTTCGCCTATCTTTGTCAGCGTAAAGTCCTGCCTTGTAAGCACTATCGAAGTAACCTTTACCGTCGGAGCCGGGGTCGCGGCCGGAATCGGTGACTCCGTGGATACCGGCGTCTGTGTCGGCGCCGCGCTCTGCTTCGGAGTGCTTGTGGCGCTGACCTTCGGCGAAGGCGCAGGAGTAGTTTTGGGTTTCCCTGCGCTTAAGTTCTTGAACACAAGTATGGCGACTGCAACAACGATTACTATCAGCAGAATAAAGCCTGCGACTATCTGCCACCTGTTGTCGCCGTTCCCGTAGCTTTTTCCGCTCCTTCTTTTTCTCGCGCCGCAGTATGGGCACCTGCCCCTCACGGCCGAATATCTTCTGTCACAGCGTCCGCATTTTACTTCCCCGAAAAGACCCATAAAGTGCTCCTCCGTAGAAACATACTTATATACGATATATTATCCTTTTTTACAGATTTCGTCAACAGCATTATTTTTTCAATGTCCCCTTACATAAAAGTATTTTTTTGAGCCATATTTGCCGACACAAACATGTTGACAAATACGGCTCTGCATGCTAGAATATCCGTTGTCGCTACGACGGTGCTTCCTCTGTACATGGGGGCCTTTAGCTCAGCTGGTCAGAGCAACCGGCTCATAACCGGTCGGTCCGGGGTTCGAATCCCTGAAGGCCCACCACCGTCTTAACAAGGCGGCGGGCGTTTTTCCCGTTCGCCCCCCGGTATTTATCGTTTCCCTGACATACCGCTTCGCAGCGCATTGATGTGGTGCGGAGTTTTTAATATAGGGGTATAGCTCAGCTGGTAGAGCAGCGGTCTCCAAAACCGCGTGCCGAGGGTTCAAGTCCTTCTGCCCCTGCCAAGTAAAAACCCTGTATTTTCAATGGATACAGGGCTTTTTTATGCTTATTTTTAGCCTGTTTTCCCTTTAGTTTTCCCTTTACAGATTTTTTTACAAGCTTTTTGATGGAATAACCGCCCCTTTCGGAGCGGCTTTTTTATGCC
>JAJUHC010000029.1 GCA_029268065.1 Clostridiales bacterium
TCCTTAGGCACAAGCGTGTCTATGTCTACCATTATGACGTCACGCCGGCTGTCTTTTTTCCACTCTTCCATTTCTCCGCCTCCTTGCTTCTCCATTATACCAAAAAAACACGCCCTCGGCGTGCTTTTTTGACAGGCTGAAGGGCGGCATTTGGCCGCCCTTATCTATTATAGCTTACTGCGGCGGCACGTTCCTCCCCTGGAAGCGCACCTCCGCCTTTCTTTTTTTGTGCCGCGCCTTGCCCTGCAATTCGGGAACCGGCGCCGCCTCGTTCCTTTGAAAATGGTTAATTTTGTTTGACTCCGTGCCGTGAGGCTCGCCGGGATCCGGTCTCCTCATGCCCGCCTTTGCCATCAAGCCCTCTCCTTTTCTTCACAAATCCTCATAAAAAGATCTATCTGCCGCGCTTCCGACTCTCTGTCCGCTCCGAGCCTTCCGAGTCTGTCGGAAAGGCACAGCAGAGCCAGCTCGTGAAAATCGCCTTTGCTCCTTATAGACTCTATGTCCAGCATATCCCTGCGCTTTGAGACGTAGAGCGCCTGCATGTGGTGCCGTACAAGGTAAACCACCCTGCGTATGAACCCCTCGTCCTCCGAGAAAGCCCTGAGGAAGCGCTCCGCGAGCTTAGCTCCCTCCCTGTCGTGGTCGTAGGACTTTATCCTGCCGTCCTTCACGACGGAGGTCGGCGGCTTGCCTATGTCGTGCAGCAGCGCCGCCCACATAAGCGCTCTCGGATCGGAACTCTCTCCCCTCCGCCGCGCCGCCTCGTCCACCACCATGAGTGTGTGGTTCCATACGTTGCCCTCTGGGTGGAAACGCGGCGACTGCTCGGTGCGCCTGAGCTCCTTAAGCATCGAAAAAGGCGCCTTTTCAAAAGCGGGCTCGTCTATTATCTCTCCGAGGTATTCGGAAGGTCTTTCGTCGCCTGTGAGATGCCGGTCGATGGCTTCAAAAAGCTCGAACGGCGTTTTTTTTAGTTCGTCAGTAGCTTTCATATTTTCCCCCGCGAGCAAAGGTTTTTTTCATAAATAATTTTACCTGTTTAATGCATAATAAACAAGTAATATATTGCCGGCAGCCTGCAAAAAGCTTTCGGCGGCTCCGTACTCGATCTAAAGGGTACCAAAACCAATTTCCGGCGGGAGGCGTGCAGCCTGATGATGAATTATATAAAAAAACTGTTATACATTCTCAAATACGGCGGTAAAAAGAAGAAAAAGCCCCGATGTGACATAGAGGCGGCGGCGGAGCTTCACCCGGATACGGGCGGCGGCAAGGGCGGCATGGCAGCCGCGGAGTCGAAGCCCTCCCCCAAGCCGGAGGCTGCCCGCGACCCCTCGTTGAGCATTTCGGACAAGCTGGACTCTAATTTCGACAAGCTCAAGGGGATATTCGGCGGTAGCGGCGATGTCGTCTTTCGCGAATTCTATTTCGGCAAGGAAAAGACGCTCCGCGGCGGACTCATCTTTATAGACGGGCTTGTGGACAAGAACATCATAAACCAGAGCATCATCAAGCCGATGATGTACGATTCGAGCTACCTCTGCTCGGAAAGCGAATGTGAAAAGACCCCCGAAAGCATAGAAAGCTCACTGCTCTCCGTAGGAGAGGTGCAACGCGAATCCGAAACCGCAAAGCTCGTCTCGCATATTTCAAGCGGCGACACGGTCTTTCTCGTAGACGGCTTCGACAAGGCCTTTGTCGTCAGCACGCGCAAATGGGAAAACCGCGGCATCCAGGAGCCGCAGACCGAAATCGTCGTTCGCGGCCCGCGTGAGGGCTTCACGGAAACCCTGCGCATCAACACCTCCCTCCTCAGGCGGAAAATTAAGAGTCCGGATCTGACGTTTGAGAGCATGGTAATAGGACAAAGGACGAAAACAGACGTCTGCATAGCCTATTTGAAGGGCGTGACGCCGCAGCACATAGTCGATGAGCTGCGGCGCAGGCTCAAGTCCATCGACACCGACTCCATACTGGAATCGGGCTATATCGAGCAGCTCATCGAGGACAGCCCTTTTTCGCTCTTTCCGGTCGTGGGCAACACGGAGAAGCCCGACGTCGCGGCGGCGAAGATTCTGGAGGGGCGCGCGGCCGTGATAGTTGACGGGACGCCGTTCGTGCTGACGGTTCCTTACCTTTTCATAGAAAGCTTTCAGACCTCCGAGGATTACTATATGAGGTACTGGTTTGCAAGCTTTCTGCGATTCATACGCTTCTTTGCATTCTTCATCACAGTTTTCGCGCCTTCAATATACCTTGCCGTGCTCACCTACCACGCGGAAATGATACCCACCCCGCTTCTTTTCACGCTCGCGGCTTCTGAGGAGGGGCTGCCCTTCCCCATATTTATAGAGATGTTCCTGATGCTCATAGTTTTCGAGATACTGAGGGAAGCGGGCGTCCGGCTCCCGCGACCGGTCGGACAGGCCGTCAGCATAGTAGGCGCGCTCGTCATAGGCCAGGCTGCGGTCGCAGCGGGCATAGTGTCCGATTTTACGGTCATAGTTATTGCCATAACCGCAATAAGCAGCTTCTGCGTGACCTCCCAGGCCGATTCGGGCGCGCTTTTGAGGTTCATTTGCTATTTCTTCGGGGCGGCCTTGGGTGGCTTCGGCATAGTCGTCACTATACTCGGGATTTTAATCAGCCTGACCAAGCAGCGCTCGCTGGGGATGCCATATCTTTCGCCGATCGCGCCGCTTGTGACGGAAGACCTCAAGGACGTCCTCATAAGGTTCCCGCACTGGAAGATGACAAACCGCCCCAAAAGCCTCGAACCGGAGGATATAAGAAGGCAGGGAGACGATCAGATGCCTGGAGCGTACCGCAATGAACAATAAAAAATGGAAATTGAAAAAAGCGGCCGTGACAGCGCTTTCCGCGCTGCTGATGCTGAGCCTTTCCGGCTGCTGGAGCTATCAGGAGCTGAACAACTACTCCTATGTGGTCGGTCTCGGCATAGACAAAGGCTCATCGCCGGGAAAGGTGCGGATAATCGAGCAGCTCGCCGTCCCTTCCGCCCTTAAGAAAGGAGGAGGAAAGGACAGCGGCGGCGGAGGCACCGAGTCCTTCTGGAACGTCGAAAGCGACGGCGACACCGTTTTCGCCACGATCAGGGATATAACGCGAAAGGTGCAGAGGAAGCCCTTCTACGGTCATAACAGGGTTCTTGTGTTCGGCAGCGAGGTGGCCCGGGAAGGCATTTTCACCTATATCGACTTTTTCGTAAGGGACTCCGAGCCTCGCGCGACGACTTGGATGGTAGTCGCGAAGAACAAGGCGGACGAAATACTGCACCACAAGCCCCATCTCGAAAAAATACCCGCCGACAAAATCGAAAAGATTCTTGAAAGCCATGTGTACACCTCGAGCTACCACAATATCCAGATAAGGGAGTTCGTCGAGAACATGCTGTCCGAGGGGCAGGCCGCCGTAGTCCCGATTATAGAAATTTACGAGCAGAAAATCGTCCCGAGCGAGAGCAAGGAGGAAAAGGGCGGCTCGTCGCGAGGCGACAGCGAAAAAAAGAAGCCCGACACGGTGCTGATGATCAACAACTGCGCCGTCTTCAAGGACTACAAGATGGTTGGGCAGATAGACAATATCCAGGCAAGGAGTTATTCGTTCGTAACGAATAACGCAAAGGGTGGAATCATCGTCGTAGACAGCCCCGACGGCAAGGAAAAGCTGGACATAGAGTTTTTCGGCGTCAAATCCAAAGTAAAGCCTGTTATAAAGGACGGCGTGCCCTCGATAAGCGTGACGGTTAAGATCCGCTGCGGCCTCGGCGACCAGCAGAGCAAGAAGAATTACGGCACCCCGGAGATGCTGAAAAAAATAGGCGAGAAGGTAAACGCCGAGATGAAGAAGGAAATAATGGACTGCATAAGCAAGTCAAAGGAAATGAAGGCCGACATCTTTGGCTTCGGCAACGAGATTTACAGGAAAAGCCCCAAGACCTGGAAAAAGCTGAAAAGCAACTGGGACGAGGAGTACAAAAAGCTGGACGTGAAGGTCAAGGTGGAAGCGAACGTGGAGGGCACCGCCACGATAAGAAGCATAGCGAAGCCGGGTGAGGACAAGTAAGATGCGGCTTGAAAAAGGGAGATTCTCAAGCTTGGAGCTGTTGTTTATTGTCGCCGGCCTTATGCAGGGTTCGATTTACGTTTCAACCTATACCTTTTCAAATACGCCGCGGGACGAGTGGCTGGCACTGCTCGTCTCCTGGGTCATTTTCCTTCCCTTTGCGTTCGTGTACCTGAAGCTCTCGGAAAAATATCCGAACGACAGCCTGGTCGGTATACACGACAAAGTCTACGGGAGTGTTGCCGGCAAAGCTCTCTCCGCCGCATACTGCCTGTACCTTATCGTATCGAGCGCCATGAACTTCAGGTTTCCGTCCGCGTTCCTTACGGCAAATTTCATGATCGCTACGCCCGTCATAGCCTTCGCGTTCTTTATCGTCGCGCTCTGCCTGTACGCGACGTCGGGCGGGATTGAAAGTATAGCGCAGCTTGGAATATTCAATACAGTCGCCGTTGTCAGCTCTCTCTTGCTCTACCTTCTCCTGCTGATTCCGAAAATAGAGCTGCCTCATTTTTTCCCCATGTTCGACGTGCCCCCCAAAAAGTTCGTACAGAGCGTCCACATCATCACCTCCGAATACATGGGCGAGCTGTTCGTGCTCTCCTCGATTTTGCCATACGTCTCCGACAGGAGCCGAATCAGTAAAAACTATCTCGGCGGCTTAATGCTCGGCAATCTTACCTTTCTGCTTGTAGCCTTTCTCGTGACCGGCGTGCTCGGAAACGAGGCCGCGATATTTACGGGTCCCCTTGTAGAAACCACAAGGCTGGTTGAGGTGCTGAACATCAATGCCAGGATAGAGTTCGTGTTCATGGGCTTTCTGATCATTACCGCCTTTTTCAAATGCCTGATTCTCTTTTACGTCACCCTCCTCAGCATATCAGAGCTGCTCGGGCTGAGATCTTATAAGCTGTTTTCAGTTCCTCTGGGCCTTCTCGTCTTCAGCCTTGTCATGCTGACCAACGAAAACGGTCCCTCCCTGGCGCTCGCCGGAAGAAACTCCTGGGCTTTTATCTCTCTTCTGATGCTCATGATAATTCCGCTTATAACCTTTGCCACCGCGCTAATTAGGGGACGTTCCGAAGAACGGGGCGGTGAGCGCTGATGCTGCTTTTTGAGATTCTTTTCTTTATCGGGCTCGGCTGGCACGGCATAAGGGAACCGCTGAAGAAAAAATGGAGACGGGACCTTACCGTGTTTGTCATCCTGTTTCTCCTGTCCTTCTTTATCCTCATAATGCGCTCCGCGGGGGTCCAGCTTCCTTATCTTCTAGACTCGGTGGAGGCGTTCTTCAAAAGCGCCCTGCGCCTCAGCGTCGACTGATTCAAAATAAACGGAGAAGGGCTTATGGGTTACGACAAGGGCAAAATTTCAGGTACGCAGCTTATGCTGATGAGCGCGAGCTTTCTTCAGGCCGCGCTCACGGTGATACCGCTCGCCGTGTTCGCCGGAGGGCGGGATGTCTGGCTTCTGCTCATTATATCTCTCGCCGTATTCCTGCCTTTCGTATTTGTGTATTTAAAGCTCGGCGAAATGTTCCCTCAAAGCAATCTCATAGAGATAAACGACAGAGTGTTCGGAGGCGCGCTCGGCAAATTCCTTTCCGCGCTGTACCTCATGTACTTCATGCTGGATTACCTGTATAACCTCGTAATGCCCGCAAGCTATATGCGGACAAATTTCATGATATTGACGCCTGAAACCGCGTTTGCGCTTTCCTTCATGCTGCTCGTGCTGTGGGCGGCAAGGAACGGCATCGAAACCATAGCGAGGCTCAGCGTGTTTTCCTTCTCGATAAACTACCTGTCTGTCATATTGATTTTTCTGCTGCTGCTAGGCAAGTTCAAGCCAAATCACTTTTTGCCGGTTTCCGACATCCCCTTCAGCAAAGTAGTGAGCGCGGTAATCATCGTCATCGGCAAATTTTTAAGCGAAATATTCATTTTCCTGATGCTGCTGCCGAGCGTCACGGAAAGGAGCGGCATAAAAAAGGCCCTCCTCGCCGGAATCTCGCTGGGCTGCCTTTTCAACGTCGTCCTGGGACTTTTATGCGTCGGGGTTCTTGGAAGCTTTATGCTTTTCCAGAGCGCGCCCTTCAACGCGACTGTACGTCAGCTTGAGTTGATGAGCATCAATTCCAGGATAGAAATAGTGGTGGTGCTGCTTTTGTTTTTTTCGACCTTCCTAAAAAACTCGGTAATATTCTACGCGCTTCTTGTCGGTGCTGGAAGCCTGTTCAGGCTGCGGTCGCAAAAGACCCTGCTTATCCCACTTACGCTTCTTCCCCTCAGTCTTGTGGAGCTTACGGTCAGCTCAAACTCAATGCAGTTTCAGGCCGGCAGGAACTCCCTCGTTTTTCTGGGGCTCATCTTCCATATGCTCCTCCCCCTGACGACGCTGATAGTCGCGGCTATACGCCGCACCGTGAAAAGGCAGGGCGGTGAGGACGCTTGATCTGGGTTGAAATCATTCTGCTCGCTGCCGTGGGCGCCGCCGGAATAATGGAGCCGATCAAGAAAAAGTGGTGGAAGGAGCTTGTCGTTTATATCGTCATTTTCCTTCTCGGCTCCGTCCTCCTCATGCTTCAGACTGCGGGCATAAAATTACCTTATCTTATCGACGAAGTGAGCAAGTTTTTCAAAATTGTATTGCATTTGAGTTATGATTAACGAGGCGAAAACGCATATGAAACTAGATAAAGGCAGGATATCCGCACTCCAGCTGATGTTTTTGATAGCGGGATATATGCAGGGGTCAATGTTTGTCACGAATTACATCTTTGCAAATTCGTCGAGAGACGCGTGGCTGCTGATACTCGTGGCGTCAGCCGTTTTTCTCCCCTTCGCGCTTGTGTATATCAAGCTGTCAAATAGATTTCCTGACGATAATTTAGTCCAGATAAACGATAAGGTGTTCGGCAAGGTCATCGGGAAGGCCCTGTCTGTTTTGTACTGCATATTTTTCTTTATTCTGTGCGCGCTCAACTTCAGGTTTCCCTCTGCTTTTCTCGTAAGCGTATTTATGCTTGACACTCCCATGGTGGCCTTGCTGCTGGTTTTCTTTCTGCTGTGCGCATGGGCGGTTAAAGACGGTATCGAAACCTTGAGCAGATTGAGCTTTTTTACCACAATAATCACATTCGGAGCCTTTTTGATTTACTTCACATTATTGTTCAATAAGATTCAGATACCGCATTTTTTTCCGATTCTGGATATGCCCCCCGTGAAGATAATCGAAAACTTAAATGCCTTCATCACCATTTACATGGGAGAAATCTTTATATTCGCAATGGTGATTCCTCATGTATCAGACAGGGAGAATATTAAAAAGAACTATTTGTACGGCGCTGCGATCGGGGTCTTGACCTTTTTCATAGGGGCTGTCATGGTGACTGGCGTAATGGGAAACATGGCCAGCATATCGACCGGCCCCCTGACGGAAGCCACGCGCTACATGGAACTGTCGAACATAAAGGCGAGGATTGAGTTCCTTTTTATGGGAGTTCTCATCATAAACGGCTTTATGAAAAGCTGTGTTTTGTATTACGTCTCCCTACTGTCCGCCGGGCATATTTTAAATCTGAGGTCTTATAGGGATTTTGTGGTCCCGCTGGGCCTCGTGTTTCTGGGTATGGCAATGACGGTGACTGAAAATATTGCCACCAATATTGAATCGGCAAAGTACAGCTGGCCGTATATTTCGTATCTTATAATGTTCGCGCTTCCCCTTCTGACCCTCATCACGGCCATTGTAAGGAAACTCCCCAAAAGCAGGGACGGTGAAACCCCATGATAATCCCGACCGTATTGATTTTGGCGGCGCTTATGTATAGCGGCGTCAGGGAGCTTAAGAGAAAAAAGTGGTGGTGGGATCTGACCGCGTATATAATCATATTTCTGATTGGCTCCGCCATGCTCATATTGCGGGCGGCGGGCGTTAAGACACCTTATATCGTGGATGAAATCAGCAAATTTTTCAAAAACACCCTGCACATCGGCTATTACTGAGAGATATACTGATAACGGAATAAATAATCGCGATATATACCCTTCCTTAATCATTTTTTTATTGACAATCCGCGCTGATATGCTATTATTATCGAAGTGAGACGGTTTTTGAGTCTCTGAGCAAATATTTTTTGACCACCCTGCGGGTGCCGGGAACAGTATCCCGCCGCTGCGGGTTCGAGGCCATGCGGACAGCCGGGTCAAATGCCGAACGGCAACTTCAGTTGCCTTATTGATTGAGTTAAAAGCTCAAATTTTATAAGTTGGTTACTTTATAACCATGTGCGGTGCACTACAACTTGTGAAACGGTCAATAAGAGTAGTAAAAGTAAGTATTTGCTATATAGACTCTAAAGTGTCCACGATTAATAGCGCGATACTCCCCGGACCAGTGGGGTAACCATCGGGTTTGTTTGCGCTCTTGATAGGATAGGCTGTAAAACGCAGGCTGTGTGGAAGCACTCCTGCGTTTTTTTGTTTTGCTTACCGGATTATTTCGGAATAGTTTTCAGGAAAGCTGGCGGTATCTATGGAAGAGAAACTCAAACTCTACGGCTTCAACAACCTCACAAAGGCTCTGAGCTTTAATATTTACGACGTCTGCTACGCCAAGACCAGCCGGGAGCAGAGGGATTATATCGCCTATATTGACCAGCGCTACAATTCCGAGCGCCTTACCAAGATACTCACTACCGTAACGGAGATGATAGGCGCGCACGTCCTGAGCATTTCGCGCCAGGACTACGACCCGCAGGGTGCGAGCGTCACCCTGCTCATAGCCGAGGAGAGCATGAGGCCCGCTCCTATGGGCGACGCCGTCGTGGCTCACCTCGACAAAAGCCACGTAACCGTTCACACCTACCCCGAATACCATCCGGACACCTGCCTTGCGACCTTCAGGGTTGACATTGACGTCGCGACCTGCGGCGAAATCACCCCCCTCTGCATTCTGGATTATCTCATCGGCAGCTTTGACAGCGACATAATCACGATGGACTACCGCGTAAGGGGCTTCACGCGCGACCTTGCGGGTCAGAAGCTGTTTATAGACCACCGCATAACCTCCATACAGGACTACATCGACGAGGATACGCTCAAGAGATACGACGCCGTGGACATAAACGTGTACGACGTGAACCTGTACCACACAAAGATGCTCATAAAGGAAATCGACCTCCAGAACTACCTTTTCAATTCGGACGTCTACGAGATTCCGCCGAAGGAGCGCCTCGCGATAACGAACAGCCTCCGCCGCGAGATGATTGAGATATTCAGCGGGAGGAACGTATTTTGAGCCGCCCGAAGGGCGGGCTCACCCAGGCTAACGCCCCAATTTACGAGGCTTTGGAGCGCTTTAAGACGGCGCGCGTCGTCCCCTTCGACGTACCGGGGCACAAGCGCGGCAAGGGCAATCCGGAGCTTTCCGCTTTTCTGGGCGAAAAGTGCGTCGGCATAGACGTAAACAGCATGAAACCCCTCGACAACCTCTGCCACCCGGTTTCGGTCATACGCGACGCGGAAATGCTCGCCGCGGAGGCGTTCGGCGCTGAGGAAGCCTTCCTGATGGTCGGCGGCACGACAAGCTCGGTGCAGAGCATGGTGCTTTCAGCCTGCAAGAAGGGAGAAAAAATAATCCTGCCCCGAAACGTGCACAGGAGCGTCATAAACGCTCTGGTTTTAAACGGCGCTGTGCCCGTTTACGTCAACCCCGAGTCCGACACCAGGCTCGGCATCTCTCTCGGCATGAAAATGTCCGAAATTGAAAACGCCATAAGGGAAAACCCCGACGCGGTCGCCGTGCTCCTGAACAACCCCACCTACTACGGCGTCTGCTCGGATATAAGAGGCATAGTGCAGCTCGCCCATAGGGCGAATATGCTTGTTTTGGCGGACGAGGCGCACGGCACGCACTTTTACTTTGGCAAGGATATGCCGCTTTCGGCGATGGCGGCGGGCGCCGACATGGCCTCCGTCAGCATGCACAAGTCCGGCGGCAGCCTCACGCAGTCGAGCCTCCTGCTCCTCGGAAAAGGGATGAACCCCGGCTACGTCCGTCAGGTCATAAACCTCACGCAGACCACGAGCGCGAGCTATCTTCTCATGTCGAGCCTTGACATCTCGCGCAGGAACCTTGCGCTCCGTGGCGAGGAGGTATTTGCGCAGGTGCTCGGTCTTGCCAGGTACGCGAGGGAGGAAATCAACTCAGTCGGCGGCTATTACGCCTTCGGCAGGGAGCTAATAAACGGCGACAGCGTATTTGACTTCGACGAAACCAAGCTCAGCGTACACACCCTCGACATCGGGCTTGCCGGCATTGAGGTTTACGACATACTGCGCGACGAATACGACATACAGATAGAGTTCGGCGACCTTGGCAATATCCTTGCCTACCTTTCGATTGGCGACCGCTTCCGCGACGTGGAAAGGCTCGTCGGCGCGCTTTACGAGATACGCCGGCGCTACTCAAAGAGCGGCGCGGGTCTTATGAATCAGGAGTACATCGACCCCGTGGTTGTGAAATCCCCGCAGGAAGCCTTCTACGCCTCAAAGGAGTCCCTGCCGATAAAGGACACGCTCGGCAGGGTTTCGAGCGAATTTGTGATGTGCTATCCCCCCGGGATACCGATACTCGCCCCTGGCGAGCTGGTGACTCAAAGGATTCTCGACTATATAGAATATGCCAAGGAGAAGGGCTGCTCCATGACGGGCCCGCAGGATCTCGAAATATTGAACCTTAACGTACTCCGGGAGGTATGATATGGAGCTTTGGTTTACTGAAAAGCACTCCGACGACGTGAATTTCTCCATCAATACGGACAGGCAGCTTTACAGCTGCCAGAGCGAGTTTCAGCGCATTGACGTGTTTGAGTCGCGGGAATTTGGCCGTTTCCTGACGCTTGACGGCATAATGATGCTCACGGAGAAGGACGAGTTCATCTACCACGAGATGATCACCCACGTCCCGATGGCGGTGCATCCGAACGTCCGGACGGTGCTCCTGATCGGCGCGGGCGACGGCGGAGCCCTGCGCGAGCTTTCCCGCTACCCGACCATCGAGAGGATAGACATGGTGGAGATAGACGAGCTCGTCGTCGAGGTCTGCCGCAAGTACCTGCCGCAGACCGCCTGCCGCTTCGACGACCCGCGTCTTAATCTTTATTACGAGGACGGGCTTAAGTTCGTCCGCCGCAAAGAGAACGAGTACGACCTCATAATCGTAGACTCCACCGACCCCTTCGGACCCGGCGAGGGCCTGTTTACGAGGGAATTTTACGGAAACTGCTACAAAGCCCTGAAAGAGGACGGCATAATGGTTAACCAGCACGAAAGCCCCTTCTACGATTCAAGCCGCGAGGCCATGCAGCGCGCCCACAAGCGCATAGTGGAAAGCTTCAGGATAAGCCGCGTCTATCAGGCGCACATACCGACCTACCCCTCTGGGCACTGGCTCTTCGGCTTTGCCTCGAAAAGGTATCATCCGGTGGACGACTTAAATTCAGCGGCCTGGAACCTTCTCGGGCTCAAAACGCGTTATTACAACACGAAGCTGCATGTCGGAGCCTTTGCGCTACCCACCTATGTGGAGGAAATACTGAGAGATGTTGAATAGAAATATAGAAACCTTCATCGGCTGCGGCGCTGCGTATAAGGATGCGAAGATTGTACTCTTCGGCGCTCCCTACGACTCGACGACGAGCTTCCGCCCCGGCGCGCGCTTCGGTCCCCGCGCCATAAGGGGCGAGAGCTTCGGCATCGAAACTTACAGTCCCTATCAGGACAGGGATCTTGAGGACATAGCCGTTTTCGACAGCGGCGACCTTGAGCTGAGCTTCGGGGAGGTAAAAGCCGCTCTTAAGGATATAGAAAAGCGCGCCGCGGTTATAATTAAGGACGGGAAGAAGCCCGTAATGCTCGGAGGAGAGCATCTTGTGACTCTCGGCGCCGTAAAAGCCGCCGCCGCGAGATACCCCGACCTGCATATCGTACATTTCGACGCGCACGCCGATCTGAGGGACGACTATCTCGGCGCGAAGCTCTCGCACGCCTGTGTTATGCGCCGCTGCCACGACATACTGGGCGACGGCCGCATTTTCCAGTTCGGCATCCGCTCCGGCGAGAGGGGCGAATTCAAGTGGGCCGCAGAAGGGCATACCGAAATGCGGAAATTCGATTTTGAAACCCTGCCCGAGACGCTCCCGAAGCTCAGAGGCAAGCCGGTCTACCTCACGATAGACCTCGATGTACTCGATCCCTCTCAGTTTTCCGGGACAGGCACTCCGGAAGCGGGCGGCGTAAGCTTTTTGGAGCTTCTTTGCGCCATGCTCGACGTATGTGCTTATGCAAACATAGTGGGAGCGGACCTGAACGAGCTTGCCCCGGCGCTCGACCCCGGCGGCTCGTCCACGGCGCTGGCCTGCAAGCTTTTAAGGGAGCTTCTGCTTGCTTTATAGTATACGAAGGAGGATAAGGATATGGGAAAGGCTTTAATCATAGGCTGCGGCGGGGTTGCGAGCGTAGCCATCCACAAGTGCTGCCAGAACAGCGAGGTTTTCGAGGAGATATGCATCGCGAGCCGCACCAAATCGAAGTGTGACGCTCTCAAAAGCGAACTTGAGGGAAAAACAAAGACAAAAATCACGACGGCGCAGGTGGACGCAAACGACGTCGGCGCGCTCACCGCGCTCATAAACGAATTTAAACCCGGCGTGGTTTTGAACCTCGCCCTGCCGTATCAGGATCTCACCATCATGGACGCCTGCCTCGCCTGCAGGGTGCACTATGTGGACACCGCTAACTATGAGCCTGAGGATACGGCGAAGTTTGAGTACAAATGGCAGTGGGCCTACCGTGAGAGATTCGAGCAGGCCGGCATCACGGCGCTTCTCGGCAGCGGCTTCGACCCCGGGGTAACCGGCGTTTTCGCCGCGTACGCCCTAAAGCACCATTTTGACGAAATCAACTACATCGACATACTCGACTGTAACGCCGGCGACCACGGCTATCCTTTTGCCACGAACTTCAATCCCGAGATAAACATCCGCGAGGTTTCCGCCAAGGGCAGCTACTGGGAAAACGGCGAATGGGTCGAAACGGAGCCGATGGAGATAAAGCGTGTGTACAATTTTCCCGAAATAGGAAACAGGGATATGTACCTTCTGCACCACGAGGAGCTTGAGAGCCTCGCCCTCAATATACCCGGGATAAAGCGCATACGTTTCTTCATGACCTTCGGGCAAAGCTACCTCACGCATTTAAAATGCCTTGAGAACGTTGGGATGACGAGCATAGAGCCAATAGAGTTTGACGGCAAGAAGATAGTGCCGCTCCAGTTTTTGAAGGCGGTCCTGCCCGATCCGTCCAGCCTCGGCCCGCGCACGAAGGGAAAGACGAACATCGGCTGCATTTTTATCGGCAAGAAGGACGGCAAGGAGAAGACCTACTACATCTACAACGTCTGTGACCACGAAGAATGCTTCAGAGAGGTCGGCAGCCAGGCTGTCGCCTATACGACCGGCGTACCCGCGATGATAGGCGCCGCGATGGTGCTCACAGGGACCTGGAACAAAAAGGGCGTTCACAACATCGAGGAGTTCGACCCCGATCCCTTTATGGACGCGCTCAACAAATGGGGGCTCCCCTGGAAGGAGAGCTTCAAGCCGGAGCTTGTTGACTGATGAAGGAAACGGAGCTCAAAACCCCCTGCTACCTTGTGGACGAGGCGCTTATTGAGAAAAACCTTGAAATACTTGACGGCGTCCAGAGGCGCACGGGCTGTAGAATACTTTTGGCCCAGAAGGCGTTTTCGATGTTCGCCCTGTACCCGCTTATCGGAAAGTATCTTGCGGGCACCGCCGCCAGCGGTTTATATGAGGCGCGTCTCGGCAAGGAGAAAATGGGCAAGGAAAGCCACGTCTTCTCTCCGGCCTACCGCGAGGACGAATTTGACGAAATACTGAAATACTCAGACCACATAGTGTTCAACAGCTTTACGCAGCTTAATAAGTTTGGTAACCGTGCCAGAGAAGCCGGAAGGAGCGTCGGTCTTCGCATAAATCCCGAACGCTCGACTCAGGAGCACGCCATCTACGACCCCTGCTCCCCCGGGAGCCGTCTCGGCGTGACGAGGGCAAATTTTGAGCCGGAGCTGCTTTCAATGCTCGACGGGCTTCATTTCCACACGCTCTGCGAGCAGGATTCGGACGCGCTGGAGGAGACGCTGCGGGCTGTCAGGGAAAAATTCGGAGAATTTCTGCCGCGGATGAAATGGCTGAACTTGGGCGGAGGGCATCATATCACGAGGGAAGGCTACGATATCGGCAGGCTCGAGCGCTGCATAATGGACACGCAGCTCCGCTACGGGGTTCGAGTCTACCTCGAGCCCGGCGAGGCGGTCGCTCTCAACGCCGGCTTTCTCATAACCACGGTGCTCGACATTGTGAACAACGGCATGGACATCGCGATACTGGATGCATCCGCCGCCTGCCATATGCCCGACGTGCTTGAAATGCCTTACCGCCCGCCTCTCATCGGCTCCGGCGCCAAAGGCGAAAAGGCCTGTGTCTTCCGGCTTGGGGGACCAACCTGTCTTGCCGGCGACATAATCGGCGACTATTCCTTCGACGAGCCGCTGAAGGCGGGCGACCGTCTTTATTTCGGCGACATGGCGATATACTCGATGGTAAAGAACAATACGTTCAACGGCATGGCGCTGCCCTCAATAGCTATCCGCGACAAATGCGGCGACTGCCGTGTCGTAAAGAGCTTTTCATACAAGGATTTCGAGTCAAGGCTCTCCTAGAGCAGAAGGCTTACGTCGTAAGCGCTCAGCCAGTATTCGAGCTGCAAAAGCCAGGCGATGAGCTGCGGCTTGCTCATGAGCTGCCCGAACCATGTACCCCCTCCGCGCCGTAAAAACTCCTCGATTTTTTTCCTGTCGCAGATTTCTGCCAGCCTCGAATCTGGCGATTTAAGCGCATTCAGGAGCATTTTTGTGACCAGAGCCTCGTACCCCGGATTGTGCGTCTTGGGGTACGGGCTTTTTTTGCGCCCCAGTATGGACTCCGGCAAATATGAACCCATAGCGTCGCGAAGCAGCGCCTTTTCCACTCCTCCCGCAAACTTTATTTCCCATGGCACGTTGTAGACGTACTCAAGTATCCTGTGGTCGGCGAAGGGCACTCGCACCTCCACGGCGCTTCTCATGCTCATGCGGTCCTTGCGCTCAAGGAGGTTTGTCATAAAAAGGTTTACCGAAAGCCATGTCGCCTTCCGGCTCTGGAGCATAGCATCCGAATCCGAGTCGAGGCGCGGGAAGCCCTCGGCCATTTTCGCGTATTCCCCCCTCAGGTATTCATAGCCTTCCTCTGCCCTTATTAGCTCGCTTCTGAAGAGCGCCGCTCTTGCCATCGGCTCGTGCGCCCAGGGGAAAAAGGGGTTTTCGAGCATTTCCTTTCTGTAAAACCATGGGTATCCGCCGAATACTTCATCCGCGCACTCGCCCGAAATCGCCACCGTGTGCCGTTTTTTGATAAGCGAGCAGAAGTACAGCAGCGAGGAATCGATGTCGGACTGCCCCGGCATATCGCGCGCCAGAGTCGCGTCAAAAAGCAGCTCCGCCGTTTTTTCCGTAGGCGCGGTCAGGACCTCGTGCCCGGAGCCAATGAACTCCGCCATTTCGGCGGCGTAGCTGTCGTCCCCCTGCGGCTGAAATATGGAGGCTTTGAAGCTTTCCTTGTTCCCCTCGTATTCAAAGGAGTAGGTTGAAAGCTTCTCTCCCCTCTCCGCGTAATGCTCCGCCGCCACGGCTGAGATAATGGATGAATCTACGCCTCCCGAAAGCAGTGTGCACAGGGGAACATCGGAAACGAGCTGCCGTCTTATCGCGTCGGTAAGGAGCCGCCTTGTTTTTTTGACCGCCTCCTCAGCTCCGCCCTCGAATTCTTCAGCCTTCAGCTCCCAGTATTTCCGCATTTTCAGCCCATCACGGCTGAAAACCGCGCAGGACGCCGGCTCAAGCTCACAGATGTCCCTGAAAACTCCCGTGCCCGGAAGTCTCACCGGCGAAAGGAAAAGCAGCTGCCAGAGCCTCTCGATGTCAATTTCCCTCTTCACCTCCGGGTGGTTTAAAAGGGCCTTTATCTCGGAGGAAAAGAGCATTTTCGAGCCTTTAAGCGCAAAAAAGAGCGGTTTGACCCCCAGTCTGTCGCGCGCAAAGAAGACCTTTTCCTCCTCCCTGTCGTAAACCGCGAAGGCAAATATCCCGTTCAGCTTTGCCGCGCAGTCCTCCCCGAAAATGATGTAAGCGTAGAGCACGGCCTCGGTGTCACAGCGCGTTTCAAAGCTCACGCCCTTGAGCTTCAGCTCCTCGGTAAGCTCGGGAGTGTTATAAAGCTCCCCGTTATAGACTATGGTGTATTCGCGTCCTCCGAAAGCCCTTGTCATCGGCTGCCTGCCGTTTTCAATGTCTATGACCGCTAGCCTGTTGTGCTGGAACGCTACTTTTTTGTCGTTCCAGGCTCCATTTTGATCCGGCCCCCGACGGGACATTGCTTCTCCCATCCTTCCCGCCAGAAATGGAGAAGCTCCCTCTCCGCAAAAATCCGCTATGCCGCAGATAGAACACATATGTGTGACCTCCTTTATTTCCGCTACAAAACAGTCTATTCGCCGCCGTGAATTTGGTGAAAGGCGGCCCTCCAGCCCGGTTCGCCTTTTACGGCATTCCGCATAGACTGTTGTAGAAATCCAATCGGAAAGGGAGATTACATATGGATGATCAGATACTGACCCTTTTGAACTGCCGGCTCGACAAAATAGACTTTATGCTCAGTCTTCAAAGCAAGCTTCTTGAGGAGCTTCTTGAAATCACCCGCTCCACGCAGCTTTCCTCCGCATTCTCCGTCGACGCTATAAACGGCGTCTACGGCGTCCTCGGCAAAATTTCAGAACAGGGCAAGAAGCACCGGGAAGAACGTGTATAGCAGGGACTGTACTTCTTTTCTCTCCGATCTGCCGAAAAGCCTTCCACAGACTTTTTATACTGCGGAGGAATTAATTCAGCACATGCGTTTGGGTTAAAGTCAAAAATATAACGCCGGAATCCTATGAATCCGGCGTTATATGGTTTTATTGCTCCAAATCCCTAAGATTTATAAAGCGGTGTGAATCCAGAATAGCCTTTGTTTTCGCCTCGATCGAAGCCGCATACTTCAAAGCTCTGACCGTGCTCTCGCGCTCAGCCTCGGAAAGTCTCCTGTCGCTATATCGTTTTTGCAGCAAAACGCAGTATTTCTCAGCGGCCGAGTGCAGTATCCTCAGCTCGTTTGCGGTAACGACCGTACTCCTTCTCTGGAGCCTGTCCAGGGTCATTTCAAGACTGTGCAGATACGCGTTGACCTTTTCCCTGATTTTATCGTCACGGCAGCCCTCAAGCTCATTGAGAATCTCATTTTTGTATTCCTTCAGCGCATCCGCTGCAATCTCCAGCTCCTTTTGAGACAGCTGATTTTCATTTTTAGACACGTACACGCACTTCCCTTCACCGATATTATACATATATGTGCTTCATAGGGCAAGAAAATGCATAAAAATCCGAAAAAATACTTCTTGACTTTGCTTGGCTGAAGCATTAGCATATTTATTAGCTTCGGAGGTGCGGCTTATGTACAAAAGCAAATTTGAAAACCCCGAAATCGACGGACTTTTCAGCGCCGTGCTGGCGCTTCGGAATCTGGAGGACTGCTACCGCTTTTTCGAGGACATTTGCACGGTGAACGAGATCAAATCCATGGCGCAGAGGCTCGAGGTCGCAAAAATGCTGAAAAGCGGAGCCACCTTCAGCTCGATAGAGGAAAAGACGGGGGCCTCCTCGGCAACCATATCTCGCGTTAACCGCTGCCTGCAATACGGAGCGGACGGGTACAAAATGATACTGGAGCGTCTTAAATAATATTCAAAAAGATCACGCCGGATTCGTTTGAATCCGGCGATAATATTATAACTAATTCATCTGTCTTCTGCGTGAGAGGTTTATGGTGCCCTCCTGCATCTCGTTGACCCATTCCAGCGCCTTGCCTGTTCCATAGGCGACGCAGGAAACCGCGTCGTCCGCGACGTGCGTCTCTATGCTTGTCCGCGATTCGATGAGCTTGTCGAATCCCCAGAGCAGGCTGCCGCCGCCCGTCATCACAATACCGTTCGTCGAAATATCTGCGACAAGCTCCGGCGGTGTGCTCTCAAGCACTGCATGCACGGCCTCGAGAATGCGCTCCGTGACCTCCTCGAAGGCCTCTATCATCTCGTTGGAACCTACTGTAAAAATCCTCGGCAGCCCCGTCATGAGGCAGCGACCCTTGACCTCCATATATGTCGTCTCCGGCTTTGGGAACACGCAGCCTATGGTCATCTTCATCTCCTCTGCGGTACGTTCGCCGATGAGGACGTTGTGCTTTCTTCTGACATACTTGATTATAGCCTCGTTGAACGCGTCGCCCGCGACCTTGATAGACTGCGCCGCGACAACGCCCGAGAGAGATATTACGGCTATATCCGTGGTGCCGCCGCCGATATCGACGACCATGTGGCCGTCGGGCTTGGTTATGTCTATACCCGCGCCGATAGCCGCGGCGACGGGCTCCTCAATAAGATATACCTTTCTCGCGCCGGCCTGTATGCCGGCGTCGATTACAGCCCTTTCTTCAACCTCGGTAATTCCGCTCGGAACACAAATGACAAGTCTCGGTTTTACAAGGCTGAAGGTCGTGACCTTGGCTATCATTTCCTTTAACATTCGCTCTGTCATGTCGTAGTCCGAAATCACGCCCTCGCGCAGCGGGCGGATCGCCACGATGTTTCCGGGCGTCCTTCCGAGCATTTTCTCGGCTTCCTCGCCGACCTTCAGCAGCCTGCCCGTGTTTTTGTCCATCGCGACGACGGAAGGCTCGCGAAGTACGATCCCCCTGCCCTTCACATATACCAGAACGGTGGCGGTTCCAAGATCTATCCCAATATCTCTTCCAATCAGCAGCATATAAACCTCCATGTGCTTTGTTAAAAAACGCTGAAACAGTATTGCTCAGTCGCCCTCGGTGACGGCTAGCGCGGCGCAAAGCACCTTTCCGGCGCCCGCCATGAGCAGGACCCTGGCGCATTCCGAGAAGGTGGCCCCAGTCGTTGACACGTCGTCTATTATGAGTATATTCTTGCCATTTATTATGTCTGGATTAGCGGCTTCGTAAACACCGCTCACGTTTGCTTTTCTTTTTTCCGCCGCGCCGAGCCCTGACTGTGCGGGAGAGTCGACCCGCTTTTTCAGCAGCTCCACGGCAACGTCGTCAAGCTCAAGCGCTGCGGCCGTAGCAAGCAGGAAAGCCTGATCGTAGCCGCGTTTTCTCTTTCTCTCGCGGCTTAACGGCACCCATGTAATGATGTCGTATCGCTCCCCAAGCCTTTCTTTTATGCAGTCGGCAAGAAGCTTTCCGTAGCAGCTCGCGTAGTTCGTCGCTCCTTTGAATTTGAAGCGCAGGATGGATTTTCGCACATCGTCCTTGTAAAAGAGCGGGGCCACGCAGACGGCAAAGAAGTCGCCTTTCCTTCTGTATCCGGCTGAAGTGTAGGGAAGGTTTTTCATGCACCGCGCACAGATATGCCTCTCGTCCTTTTTCAGGAGACTCCTGCAAAAGGTGCAGCGCGGCGGAAACATAAGATCCAGAAGCTTTGAGAAAAAACCGCTCATGAGGCACCTCCTGTAAATTTACATCAGTCCCGATTTAAGCCTGGTTTTAAGCCCGCTGTATCTCCTTTGTATACGGTTGTTTCCAGCCATCCGGAGAAGAACTTCATTGTCGCCGACTATTATCATGAGCTCCCTGGCTCTCGTCACGGCAGTGTAGAGCACTGAGCGGGTCATAAGGGATGGCGCGCCCTTCATCGCCGACAGGATAACCGCCCTGTATTCGCTGCCCTGGGACTTGTGCACCGTCAGAGCATAGGCCGGCTCAAGCTCTATAAGGATGTCGAAGCTGTAAAGCGCGAGCCTCCCGTCGAAGTCTATCGTCATGGTCCTCTCCTGGTTGTTTATCTCCAGAAGCTGACCGATATCGCCGTTGAATATACCCGTTCCCAGTGTTTCGCCCTTTCTCCACATTATATCATAATTATTTCGGGTTTGCATTACTTTATCGCCTTCCCGAAACAAAAATTCTCCGAATCTTTTCTCATTTTTCCCTGGCATCGGGGGATTCAGCGCCGCCTGAAGTACCTGGTTGAGCTTTATTGTCCCCGTCTCGTACATCCGTGTCGGCGAAAGCACCTGTATCTGCGACGGGTCTATCCCCATGTGCTCCGGAAGCCTCTCCGTGCACAGCTCGAGTATTGTTTCGACCGCCTTCTCGGGCGTGCGTCTCTGAAGGACGAAAAAGTCGCCCGTGTTGTCGAGCTCAGGCGGCTCCCCCCTGTTTATCCTGTGTGCATTCCTGATTATGCGGCTTTCGGCCGCCTGCCTGAATATCTCTCCCAGCCGCACGGTTTCGACTATTCCGCTCCCGATTATGTCGGAAAAGACGTTCCCCGGCCCCACCGACGGGAGCTGGTCCGCATCCCCGACAAGAACTAGCCTGCACCCGGGCTTCATCGCGTCCAGCAGCGCGCTCATAAGAGTGATGTCGACCATCGAGGCCTCGTCTAATATGACGGCGTCGGCGTCTATTGGATCCTCGGCGCATCTCTGAAATACGGGGGTTCCCGTCTCCCCTGAAAAGCCCATGCCGAGCAGGCGGTGAACGGTCTGCGCCTCCTCGAAACAAAGCTCGCTCATACGCTTTGCCGCTCTTCCCGTAGGCGCGGTCAGCACCGTCTTCAGGCCCATGGCGCTGAAAAGCTCCAAAATCGCCTTGGTCACCGTAGTCTTTCCCGTTCCGGGGCCTCCGGTGAGCGCCATAACGCGCCGCTCGGCCGCTGTTTCCACGGCGCGCCTCTGCGCATCCGCGAGAGTCACTCCGAGACTCTTCTGCGCCCTTTCGATAAGTCCGGCGAGCTTCGATCTGTCGAGCAGCCTTACCGCCGCCATTTCAAGCAGCCGCTCGGCCACCACGCTCTCCGCAGCATAGAGCGAGGCAAGATACGACACACGAAATCCCGCCACCTTGTCCTCGACGACGTCCCCCTGCTCCACGAGCACATCAAGCGCGTCCGCCACTACGCCGGAATCCGCCCCGATGAGCTCCGACGTCACGGAAATGAGCTTGTCCCGGGGTATGAAGCTGTGTCCGTTATTCAAATTATGCGTCAGCTCAAACAGCGTGGCCGCCTGAACCCGCTCCGGCGAATCAGTGGCAAAGCCAAGGCTCATTGCCAGCCTGTCCGCCTCAGAGAATTCGGCGCCCACATATTCGCTGGCAAGCGTATAGGGGTTATCCTTTACAGCAGCCAGCGCGTCGTCGCCGAAGGCCTTGTATGCGCGCATCGCAAGGTGCGCCCCCAGCCCCGCGCCAACCAAAAACTCGATAAGACGGCGCAGCCCCGCGCGGCGCTGGAAGGCCCTGCCTATCTCGGCCGCTTTTTTAGGATTGATGCCGCGCAGCTCCGCAAGGCGCTCCGGCTCCTCCTCAATCACCTCGAGCGCCCTGACACCGAACCTTTCAACAATCAGCTTCGCAGTTACCGGACCCACGCCCTTAATGCCGCCGAAAGCGAGATACTCGTAGAGCGCGGATACCGTTTCGGGCAGGCGTCTTACGGCTCGCTCCGCCTTGAACTGCCGTCCGTGCGACGGATGCGTCATCCATGAGCCCTCGAGCTCAAGCCCCTCTCCGGGGGAAGCGCAGGGAAGGCAGCCGACGACGGTGACGAGGCCCTCGGCGCCCGTATCGAGGCGCAGGACACAGTAGCCGTTTTCCTCATTCTCATAAATGACCGAAGAAACGGTGCCTTTAATTTGGTCGAGTTCCCTTTCCGTCATTCTTCCTCCGTTCCAGACTTGAAAAAAATGTCAAGCTCAGAAGCTTTACAGATAGAAACGCCCTCGGTACCCCTTGTGAGCAGCTCCGCCATTTTTCTGCTCTCCGCGTCCAGTCCTCCGTCCGCAATCACTACTTCCATCTCGATTCTGCTTCGGCTCAGAAGTCCCAGAAGCGTGTTGACGGTTTGGTCGAGATTCGGCGCGCTGCCGCCGGCGTAAATAATTGCGTAAAGTCTTTCTCCTTTACCGGCTTTCAGCGGCGTTACAAATCTTCCGTAGGACAGCCATACGGAGACGACTATGAGCGACGCGATAAAAAGGGTTATAAGGGTATCAAAAAATATGTCCATAACCGCACCTCCACACAACATGATATTGCGGGAGCGCGATATTGTTACCTCAGGAGGGATGCGAATCCGAAGGTTATGCCCGAAACGAGTATTCCGGCGATAAGCACTCCGAGCAATATGGATGTGAACGCCGTTTTGAGCCTTACGTCCAGAAGGGCGGCAAGCAGGGCGCCGGTCCACGCGCCGGTCCCGGGGAGGGGAATGGCGACGAATATCATAAGGCCGATGAACTCTCCCCTAGAAAGCTTTTCCTTGTGCCTCAGCGTTTTCTCGATACGCTTGTCGACGAGCTTTTGCATAAATCTGCTCTTCTTTGAAAGCCATGCCAGAATACGCTTGATGAATATTATAATGAACGGGACTGGCAAAATATTCCCGACCAGTGCAACAAGAGTTGCCGTCCAGACGTTCAGCCCCAGTGAGACTCCGAGCGGAATGGCCGCTCTGAGCTCGAGAATCGGCAGCATGGATACGAATGCCGTAACCAGCATCTTAGAAATGACGGTGTCCCCCGCCAGCGCGGCGAAATGCATAAAATACCTCCGATAAATTTATAAAACCTTTTTGAGGAATTCTCCCGTGTAGCTCCTTTCACAGGCAGCGACGTCCTCGGGCGTACCGCAGCACACTATCTCTCCGCCCTTGTCACCGCCCTCCGGTCCGAGGTCGATGATATAGTCCGCAGTTTTTATAACGTCGAGATTGTGCTCGATGACAACTATCGTGTTTCCCGCATCCACCAGCCTGTTCAGCATATCGATTAGACGGTGGACATCGGCGACGTGGAGTCCCGTCGTAGGCTCGTCCAGCACATATATCGTACTGCCGGTGGAACGCTTTGAAAGCTCCGTCGCGAGCTTGATCCTCTGTGCCTCGCCGCCGGAGAGCGTGGTTGACGGCTGACCGAGCCTCACATATCCGAGTCCGACGTCGAAGAGCGTCTGGAGCCTTGCCGTAATCTTGGGGTAGTTTTCGAAGAAGGCGAGCGCCTCTTCGACGGTCATGTTCAGCACCTCGTATATGTCCTTGCCCTTATATTTAACCTCCAGCGTTTCCCTGTTATATCTCTTCCCTTTACAGACCTCGCAGGGGACATAGATGTCGGGAAGAAAATGCATTTCAATTTTTATGAGTCCGTCGCCAGAGCAGGCCTCGCACCTTCCTCCCCTGACGTTGAATGAAAACCTGCCCGGGCCGTAGCCTCTGGACTTGGCGTCCTGCGTCGAAGCGAAAAGGTCCCTGATGTCGTTGAAAACGCCGGTGTAGGTAGCGGGATTTGAGCGTGGCGTCCTGCCTATGGGGCTCTGGTCTATGCTGATAATCTTATCGAGGTTTTCCAGGCCCTCAATCGCCCTGTGCCGCCCGGGCTTTATTTTGACGCGGTTCAGCTCGGCCGCAAGCGTGGAATAGAGCACTCCGTTGACCAGGGAGGACTTGCCGCTGCCTGAAACGCCCGTGACGCA
This sequence comes from Clostridiales bacterium, assembly GCA_029268065.1. Lineage (GTDB taxonomy): Bacteria > Bacillota > Clostridia > Oscillospirales > Oscillospiraceae > DUPK01. The sequence goes on from JAJUHC010000029.1 coordinate 23,867, forward strand.
TGTAAACACGCCTAGCGGTATCTCGGCGTCGATGTTTTTGAGGTTATTTTCCTCCGCGCCCCTGATAACGAGTCTTTTGCCGTTTCCCTTTCTGCGCGAACCCGGCACCTCAATTTTTTTCCTGCCGCTCAGATACTGGCCCGTGAGCGAATCCTCGCAGTCCTTGATTCCCTCTACGCTTCCCGCGTAAACAACCTTGCCGCCGTGCACGCCCGCCCCGGGTCCGATATCGATTATATGGTCGGCTTCGAGCATAGTCTCCTCGTCATGCTCGACGACAATAAGAGTGTTTCCGATATCACGAAGGCGCTTCAGCGTTTTCAGCAGCTTTGCGTTATCGCGCTGGTGCAGGCCTATGCTGGGCTCGTCCAGTATATAGAGGACTCCCATAAGCGAAGATCCGATCTGCGTCGCAAGCCTTATTCTCTGGCTCTCGCCGCCAGACAGGGTACCGGCTCTCCTTGAAAGCGAAAGGTACTCAAGGCCGACGCTTTGCAAAAATCCAAGGCGCTCTCTTATTTCCTTCAGTATCCTGTCGGCTATCATCGCTTCCTTGCCGTACAGCTCAAGTCCGTTTATAAAATCCAGCGCCTCCGTTACGGATTTTGCGGAGAATTCAGCTATGTTTATGCCTCCGACGGTAACGGCCAGCACCTCTTTTCTCAGCCTCAGCCCTTTACAGTCCGGGCAGGTGTGCTCGGACATGCACTGCTCCAGCTCATAGCGCATGGCGGGGCTTTGCGTCTCCTTGTAACGGCGCTCAAGGTTGTTGATTATGCCCTCAAAGGGCTGGCTGAGCGTGCCTACGCCGTGCTCGCGCTCATAGCGAAGCGTGAGCTTCTCTCCCTTCGTACCGTAAAGCAGGGCATCGAGCGCCTGCGGCGAAAAATCCCTTACGGGCGTGTTCAGGTTGAATCCGTAGCGCTTGCCGAGTGCCTCGTAATACATTCTCGCGATGCTGTCCCCGTTCACCCCGCCCCAGCCGCTGGCGCAGATCGCGCCCTCGGATATTGAAAGGGATGGATTGGGTATTATTATGTCCGGATCAACCCGAAGCTGCATACCGAGACCCGTACAGGTCGGGCAGGCTCCGTATGGGTTGTTGAAGGAGAACATTCTGGGAGCAAGCTCCTCGATGCTTACTCCGCATTCCTCGCAGGCGTAGTTCTGAGAGAACATCAGCTCCCTGTCCTCCCCTACCACATCGACCAGAACGATGCCGCCCGCAAGCGCGGAGGCGGTCTCGAGCGAGTCCGCGAGCCTGCGGGTAATGTCGTCCTTGATAACGAGGCGGTCCACGACGATCTCTATGCTGTGCTTTATGTTCTTGTCGAGCTTAAAATGCTCCGAAAGGTCGTAAATGCTGCCGTCGACTCGGACGCGGACGTAGCCGCTCTTCCTCGCATCCTCAAAGACCTTCTGGTGCTCTCCCTTTCTCGCCCTGACCACCGGCGCGAGTATCTGTATCCTCGTCGCCTCGGGCAGCTCCATCACATGGTCGATTATCTGGTCGATCGTCTGCTGCCTAATTTCCCTGCCGCACTCCGGGCAGTGAGGCACACCGATGTTAGCCCAAAGAAGACGCAGGTAGTCGTATATCTCCGTAACGGTGCCGACCGTGGAACGCGGGTTCTTCGAGGTTGTTTTCTGGTCTATCGAAATAGCAGGCGAAAGCCCCTCTATATAGTCTACGTTAGGCTTCTCCATTTGTCCGAGGAACTGCCGGGCGTAGGATGACAGGGATTCGACATATCTTCTCTGCCCCTCTGCGTATATCGTATCGAAGGCAAGCGAGGACTTGCCGCTGCCCGAAATGCCGGTCAAAACGACCAGGCTGTCCCTTGGTATCTCCACGTCTATATTCTGGAGATTATTCTCTTTTGCGCCTTTGACGAATATGCTGCTGCGCATAATTTCCTTTCCCTCAGCGCTGAATCGCCGAAAAAATAAATACATATGTTTGATATGAGCTAAAGTATAGTATATACCATAAAAATAACTATTTCAACAAACAAAATGGGAAATTTTTAAAAATTTCCTTCCTGCCGAAGCCTTTCTCCGGACTATTTGTGCCCCAAACGCAAAACGGCAGGCACCCGCCTGCCGTTTGAGCGTGTCGAAATAGTGTTTCGACACGCTTCAAGGGGGTATCCAATACCCCCTTGATACGCGGCTGAAGCCGCGATACCCCCGGTCGCGCACAATTGCGCGGGATAATGTATTTTTCCGACGTACACGCCGCCGGAAAAATATTTTTTTTGATTTTATATCATTTTTAAATCTATATTTGTCTACAGTCTGAAACGGCAGGCACCCGCCTGCCGTTTTGCGTTTTCTTTGCCCGTTTTTGCGCCATCAGCGCCCAATTATCCGCCGCCAGGCCAAGGCTGATCGATTTAACAGTAAGTTAACATAATTTCTATTGCAGTTTTTTCTTTTCCTGTGTATGCTTAAATCAAACTGAAGAAAGGAGAAAAAAATGCGTACTTCAAAGCCTGCGTCCGAAGACATCGACGATATGATTTTCGGCGGAGAGGACATGCCGTCCAGTGAAAAGTAAATAACCGAAGCGGTCCGGGGCAAAGGCCCTGGTTTTTTATAATTCTGAGCATCTTTCCCACGGGAGATGACCTCAGAATAAATTCCTTGAGGGTTCAATAGCATTAAGCGCCGCGCAGGTAAGCATGTAATATCGTAAATATATAATTTCAGCATAGAGATGCCCTTTCGGGCACCTCTATGCTTGTAAATAACGGCCTGAATCGCCGAAGCGTTGCCTTGTCGGCCTTTTTGCATGGGACAAACTTCGCGATACTCAACGGTCATTCTATTTCGAAGGACTTTTCATAGATCACGCTGTTTTGCTGCTTGCCTTTTACCAAATAGGTGCCGCTTTCCACGTTTGTAAACAGGAAGAGTCCGTTTTCGTTTGTCTCCTGCATCTGAACTATCTTTTCGTTTTTTTCCTTATCAATGGAATATAGGAATACGGCGGCTTTGGGGATTGGCTCTTTATCGTTTGTTATCACCCCGCTGATGGTATTTTTGCTTTCGGCGGGAGCGCTGATCAAGTCAAAATACAGGCATAAACGGCTGTATTTCTCAATTGTCAGCGGCAGGGGCTCGGCAGGAAAATAGCCCTGCTTTTTCACCGCCATCTCATAGCTTCCGGGAATGATATTGTATATCAGGTATTGTCCTTTGTGGTTTGAGCTGGTTTTATAATTCGTTTGAGCGGCGCTTTGGGAATTCAGATACACGTCCGCGCCTTCAATGGGTTTTCGGCTCCCCGCTTCCAGTACCTTACCGTAGACGATGCCGTTCAGATATATCGGGCTTTTCTTCAGCGAAAACGACTGTCTGCTTATTTCGTCCGGGTTTATCAGGATCGTTTTTATCTCCGACGTAACGTATCCGACAGCCGAAGCGACCGCATAGTACTTTCCCGGCTTCAGCACATTGCTGAATTTGAATATTCCCTGTTCATCCGTTATACTGCTTGACAGAGGGGCGTAGTTTTCATCCATCACCAGCACGGTCGCATTCTTTATCGGCAGGTGCCAGAAAAGAACCTCCCCCGTGAAGAGTGTGTGATAACAGCGGGGCGCCTTTTTCAGCTCCAGGTTTACCATTACCTCTTCTCGCATTTTTACGGTGAATGAACCGCTTTCTCCGAGAACATATATATCACGGATAAGCATTGCTTAAGCTATCTCTTCCTGCTTTGTGGATTTAACGAGGTAGGTGCCCGGGTTCACATTGGTAAACAGATATTTGCCGGAAACATTAGTTCTTGTGGTTGCGATCACCGACTCAACTGTGCCGGAGACAGAATAAAGCGCCACTCCCGCGTTTGCAATTGGCAGCCCCGTGGACTGATCCTTGATAAAACCGCTGACGGTGCCCGTGTTGGACGCCGAGTCCGCTATCAGCGATATGTCGCTCGTTACGAATTCCTTCGTGCCAAGCTCTATCAGTGCCGTTTGTCCGGTGTAATAGCCCAGCTTTGCCGCGGTGACAAAGTATTCCCCGGCAGGAATGAGGCCGAAAATATACTGGCCTCTGTCGTTTGTCGTTGCGGAAATGATAAGCGTAGGATCCGGCTGCGTGTTGTTGTACAGGCTGACCACAGCGTTTTCAAGCGGCGTCTCCCCCACGGCAGTCCTTATGATGCCGTAAACCACGTTGAGATTGATTTCCGGGTCCGGCGTCAAATCGATGGTGACTGTGGTCGTTTTATTGTTCTGAATAGTTATCGGGGTGGTGAGCGGCAAAAGATACCCGTTTTTCACCGCGGTGACCTTATATGATCCGACCGGGAGACTGGCAATCGTAAACTGCCCGTTTCCGCCCGTATTTGTGTGCTCGACCGGATTGTCGTTTATATCGAATACCTTGACCGTAGCGCCCGCCAGTCCGCTTCCGCCCGAGGTCACCGTTCCTGACAGCAGACCGCTGTTTGCAGCGGGGTTTGCGGTCAGATTCAGATTTTCTGTTATTTCCTGTCTGCCAGTGACGTCAAAATTTTGCGAATAGCCGAGATTATAGAGTTCCTTGAAAGGCATAATCATACTTCCTTCATATTAGCAATAATTGATTCGGCACTATAACTGCCATAATCCTAATTTATAATATGCAATCAGACAGATTCTGCCATTATTTTTGGCGGTGAACAGCCGATCGTTACCGCGGAGACAAGCCGACCCGCGGTTTGAGAATTTTTCCGCTAAAATCTTGTTTATGAAAAGCCTCGGCGCTATAATTACTCATGTATTTAAAAGCATTCTCCCATTGCGGGAGTTTCATGTGAAGAACTTGCCGTTTTTATAACAAAGGTTCGGCCCTGCGGCAAATCTGAGCGAAAGCATCGGGTTCCTTGAAGGTTTCTTTATACCTTAAGGGCCAAGAGGAGGAGCAGTCTTGAAGCCTAGTGATACTGAAACGATTTCGGCGTACAGAGCCGCCGTTTCGCAAATGATCGGCCATCCCAAAGTGCAGGAAATGGACAGCTACATCCAGCACGGAAAAACGACCTGTCTAAGCCACTGCGTTTACGTATCCTGGACCAGCTGGAGACTAGCAAGGTTCCTGAACGTATTCCCCGATGAGGTTGCACGCGGCGCGCTGCTGCACGATTTGTTTTTGTACGACTGGCATGTGACGAAGCTCCCCGGCCTCCATGCCTTTACGCACCCCAAAAGGGCTCTCTCGAACGCCGAGGAATATTTTGAGCTGACTCCGAGAGAGAAGGACATTATCAGCCACCATATGTGGCCCGTGACGCCGGCTCTGCCGAAGTATGCTTCGACGCTTATTGTTATCTTTGCGGACAAATACTGTGCTGTGCTCGATACCTTCGGTATGTCGCGGCGCTTCAGGTCCCTAATAAAAGCTTTACTGGAAAGGGAATTATAGAATGATCCTGGCACACATCTTTCTTGCTTTCATGATATACAGCTTTTTAGGCTGGCTCTGGGAAACGGTCCTGTTCATCCTGCGCGACCGCAGATTCGTAAACCGCGGATTTTTATTCGGTCCTTTTTGCCCCATATACGGCACGGGCGCCCTCGTTTGCTGCACGCTGCTCTACGGCAGGGTGGAAAACTTTGCGCTTCTTTTTATAATCGGCGCTTTCTTGTGCTCTCTTCTGGAATACATAACGCATTGGGCGCTCGAGCTGCTTTTCCACGCGAGATGGTGGGACTATTCTTCGAATAAATTCAACCTGAAAGGCCGAATATGCCTCTCGAGCACCCTGGCGTTCGGCTTGTGCATAGCTCTGCTGATCGACTATATACATCCCTTCGTAATGTCGAAGCTAGGCGATTTGCCGCAGGGCACGGCGTATGCGCTTGCCGCGGTTCTCTACACGATACTCGTGGCTGACGTTACGCTCACGATTACCGGGCTCGTCGGGCTCAGGGAACGCCTTGAAGCTCTGCAGTCCACCATCGCGGAGCACATGCAGAAGGGCATCGACTTAACGGAGGAGATGCGTCTGGCCCTGGTCGAGAAGCTGGAATCCAGCCAGATTTACCGTGAGCGGCTCGCCAAGCTCACCCTTCCCGCCTTCACCTCACGCCTTGTAAGGAACTTCCCCGAGCTTAGCTCGGAGCGATACAGGGAGGCCCTTGAAAGGGTCCGTGAAAAGCAGAAAAAAAGGCCCTGATCAGGGCCTTCAGGCACGGCGGCGGGAGCAAAAGCTCCCGCCGCCCGAGCGTGTCGAAAAAGTCTTTCGACACGCTTCCAGGGGGTATCCAATACCCCCTGGATACGCGGCTGAAGCCGCGATACCCCCGGTCGCGCACAATTGCGCGGGATAATGTATTTTTCCGGCGTACACGCCGCCGGAAAAA
>JAJUHC010000030.1 GCA_029268065.1 Clostridiales bacterium
GCTTCAAGGGGGTATCCAATACCCCCTTGATACGCGGCTTGCGCCGCGAAACCCCCGGTCGCGCACGATTTGCGCGGGCTGAGGTATTTTTCCGAGAAGTGAATTCCCGGAAAAATAGATTTAAATATCCCTGCGAGGGAGCTTTTCGACAGTCTGAAAGGACCGATTGCACCGGTCCTTTCTCAAGAGGGTATGAGCTTAAGCCTGTTCCGGCTTAAGCATTTTAAGCTGATGTTCAGCGGGGAGAACCGAGGAAGAAAAGAGCGACGGTTCCGGTACCGGTGTGGGCGCCTACAATCGGACCGATACTGCCTATTACAATGTCCTTGACTCCCATGCGGGTTCTGACCATTTCGGCGGTAAGCTCCGCGTCCTCGGGGGAATCCGAATGGCTTATGAACACCGTCTGCCCCGCGGGCTCGAACGCGGTTTGCTGCATCCTGTCGACAAGCTCCTCGAGAGACTTCCTGCGGCCTTTGGCCTTGCTGACGTTCACAAGCCTCCCCTCCGAGTCGCAGTGAAGCACAGGCTTGATGTTAAGCATGGAGCCGAGAACCGCCGAGGCTTTCGAAACCCGCCCGCCCCTGTAAAGATGGTTAAGGTCGTCTACGGTAAACCAGTGGCACAGATTATGCTTTTCCTTCTCGACGTAGTCGCGCACCTCGTCGATAGTTTTCCCGAGGCGTTTCTGACACGCGGCAAGGTATACAAGGAGTCCTTGTCCCATTGATGCGGATATGGAATCGACTGTGTATATTTTTCGCTCCGGGTACCTGTCCTCCAGCTCGGACACGGCCAGTCTTGACGCGCTGTAAGTCGAACTGAGAGCCGAAGAGAAGGAAATATTCAGCACGTCAATGCCCTTTTCCAAGGCGGACTCCATGTAATTGCAGAAGGTATCGGTATTTATTGCCGAAGTGGTGGCGTTGGAGCCCTTCCTTATAGCGGCGTAAAAATCCTTAATGGTAATCTCACGCTCATCCAGATAGTGGTTGTATTCCTTCCCGTCAAGCGTAACCAACATAGGCATTACTTTAATTCCGAGATCGTCGGCAAGCTTTGCCGGAAGGTCGCTGCACGAATCCGTCAAAATCAAAAAGTCTGTCATTTATTCAACTCTCCTTTGGACTTTTTCATAAGCTTTTTACTTTCCTCTTTTTCCTGCAGAATGTCAATGAGCCGAAGGCAGGTAAGCTTGTTTGCATAACTGGTTACGGCCAGACGCATTATCGTTTCAGCTATTTCATTATCCTCGACGGAATCCGGAAGCTGCTCGGATACCGAGACGAGAGCCTTGTCAAGATACTCGAGGGCCTTCTCGTAAATGTCGCGGATATCCTCCTTCTTAAATTCATTAAATACCAGAGCAGCGTCCTTCACGGAGATTATTTGCTTGAGAAAGGAGATAATTGACAGCTCCGCCACATGGTTGCGGGAATACTTTTTGCCGTTTGCGCGCTCCATAAGATTTGCCTTGATGTAATTATTCACCATTGCGGAGGTGAGCTTGTTTTCACGGCTTGGGGTGAGCTGCTGCCGGGGCATGTAGCTTATAAGCTGATCCATGTATAATTCTATATCCGGGAGGTTATCCCAAGGAACGGGACGTTCTCTGAGAAGCTGTTCCTTAAGCTCTGACAGGTCTTCCAATCACATCACTCCAAAATTTGATGTGAAGATAATATAACATTTTCAAACATATGTCAATTGAAAAGGTATTTAATGTTTCACAATATAATATCACATATCGGATTGTAAAATTACAGGCGTTTATATTGTAAAACAATAGATAGATATAATATAATATCCGCGTGTGCGCCCTCTCAGAGGGCCGGAACCGAAAAATGACAGGTCAGACAAAAGCTTGGGGGATGAGCCTTACGGGAATACTTGAATCATGCGCGCTTTGCCCGCGAAAATGCGGAGCCGACCGTTCGTCCGGTGAAAAGGGGATCTGCGGGGAGAGCTCCGCTTTGCGGATTGCGAGAGCGGCGAGGCATGACTGGGAGGAGCCCTGCATAAGCGGGGAGAGGGGCAGCGGCGCAATATTCTTTTCGGGCTGCCCGCTCGGCTGCGTTTTCTGCCAGAACCGTGAAATCAGCCGTATGGGCGCCGGAGAGGAAGTTTCGGTTGAGCGCCTTCGCGAAATCATCAGGGAGCTTGAAAGCAGCGGGGTCCACAATATAAACCTCGTAACCGCAGGACATTTCACGCCGATGGTCGCGGAAGCGCTTGAGGACGGGCCGGACATTCCGGTGGTATGGAACTCAAGCGCTTTTGAAAGCATTGAAACCCTGAAAATGCTTGAGGGAAAGGTGCAGATATACCTTCCCGACCTAAAATACTCCGACAACGCTTTGGCTGAGAGATATTCAGGCGCGCCGCTATACTTTGAAACCGCCGCCGCGGCCATACTGGAGATGTATCGTCAGCGAGGGCCGTATGTTCTCGACGATAACGGAATAATGAAAAGCGGAGTCATTATACGCCACCTTATACTCCCAAACGCCGTTCAGAATTCCATAGGCGTTCTGGAGTGGATAGCACGCAACTTTGCTCCCGGCGAGGTCATGCTCAGCCTTATGAGCCAGTACGTTCCATGCGGAGATTTGAGGTCCTTCCCGGAAATCGGCAGACGCATAGATGAGGAGGAGTACAAGGCGGTAGAGGAAAAGCTCTATGAACTGGGCATCGAGGACGGATATCTTCAGGACATTTTGTCTGCCGAGGAATCCTATATTCCCGAATTTAATCTTGAGGGGGTATGAAACTAATGTCTGAGGCTCTGCGTGAAAAAGCAAACAAGCTCCCCTTGAAGCCCGGAGTCTACATTATGAAGGACAGCGAGGGCAAGGTCATCTATGTCGGCAAGGCAAAAAAGCTTAAAAATCGGGTAAGCAGCTATTTCAGAGGCAGTCATGATACAAAGACCGCCGCGATGGTGTCAAAAGTATCCGACTTTGAGGTAATAATCGCAAACTCAGAGTTTGAAGCGCTGGTGCTCGAAAACTCTCTGATAAAAAGGTACGTTCCGCACTATAATATATTGCTGAAGGACGGCAAAGGCTATCCGCTGGTACGACTGGATGTCAGGCAGCCTTATCCATCCTTCTCGCTGGTTTCAAAAGCTGAAAACGACGGAGCCAGATACTTCGGACCCTTCGGAGGAAGGGTCATGGTACGGGAAGCTATCGACGCCATCTGCAAGACACTGAAGCTGCCCACCTGCCGGCGGAAGTTTCCGCGCGACATCGGCAGGGGACGCCCCTGCCTCAACTATCATATGGGCGCATGCGACGCCTATTGCAGAGGCACTCCCTCCGAGGAGGAATACAGGCGTGTAATAAACGAGGCGGAGATGATCCTGGACGGCAAAGCCGCCGAGCTGTGCTCCGCTCTGGAAAGGGAAATGCTCGAGGCTGCCGAAGCGCTGAAGTTTGAGCTTGCCTCGGAAAAAAGGGACAAGCTCAAAGCCATACGGAAGCTTGAGTCCAAGCAGATGGTGGTTTCCGGAAAGGCAGTTGATACAGATATCATAGGGTTTGCGAGGGGAATTGCAAAGTCCTGCTTCGTGGTTCTGCGTTTTATTGGCGGCAGCCTCCTGGAGAAGGAATTCGAGCTTATCGAAAACCCTATCGAGGACGACGGAGAAGCCGTGTCCGGGCTTTTGCGGCAATTTTATTCCGTACGCGGCGTCTATCCGAAAAATATATACCTTCCATGTGAAACGGAGGAAAATTCCCTTCTCGAAAAGCTGTTTACAGAGCAGGCCGGGCACCGCGTTTACGTCATAACTCCTCGGAAAGGCGAAAAGAGACAGCTTGTGGAAACCGCTAATGTTAATGCCGCCGAAGAAATCAACAGGGCGACAAACAGGGAGGAGAAGACCTTAAAAACGCTTGAATGGCTGCAAAACGCCCTCGGACTTGAAAAAAGTCCTGAGAGGATAGAAGCCTTTGACATTTCCAACATAGGCTCGTCGGATATCGTCGCCTCAATGACGGTTTTTGAGCGGCTCAAGCCCCTCAAAAACGCGTACAGGAGGTTCAAAATCAAGGGTACGGAAACGCCGGATGATTATTACAGCATGTCCGAAACGCTTTTGAGACGCTTTGAACGCTATCTGGGCGGAGACGAAAGATTCGGCACGCTTCCGGATCTCATTCTTATCGACGGCGGACAGGCGCACGCAAACGTCGCAAGGAGTGTTTTGAGGGATAAAGGCCTGGATATCCCGGCGTTTGGAATGGTAAAGGACGAACGTCACCGCACGAGGGCGCTCATATCGCCGGAGGGCGAGGAGATCGGAATAGGCGCAAATCCCGCCGTGTTCTCCTTTATTGGGAGAATACAGGAGGAAACGCATCGCTTCGCGATAGAATATCACCGCACGCTGCGCACTAAATCGGTGCGGGGTTCGGAGCTTGACAGGATAGCAGGGGTCGGAGAAGCGCGCAAGGCTGCGCTGCTGAAGAAGTTCAAAAGCGTCAGAGCCATAGCAAACGCCGATATGGAGGAGCTGGCCGCGGTCGTGCCCAGAAATACCGCCGCGGCTGTGTACGCATACTATCACAAGAAAGAAGAAGAGAAATGAGAATTATTACAGGCATCGCCAGGGGAAGGCGCCTTCAGGAGCCGTCAGGGAACGATATAAGGCCGACAACAGACATGGTAAAGGAATCGCTGTTCAATATAATCCAGTATGATATAGAGGGAAGAAAGGTGCTCGACCTTTTTGCCGGAACGGGGCAGCTCGGAATCGAAGCCCTAAGCAGGGGAGCCGCTTTTGTAACCTTTGTGGACGAAAGCCAGGCGGCGATAAAGCTTGTAAGGGAAAACCTCAAAAGATCCGGGCTTGAAGGTTCGAAAGTGGTGCAGGCGGACGCGTTATCCTTTCTTTCGGGCTCCGAAAAATACGATCTGATACTGCTTGACCCGCCTTACAACACAGCGCTGCTGGAAAAAGCGCTTGCGAAGATAATCGAGTTTGACAAATTGAACGAACATGGTATAATAGCCTGTGAAAGTAAAGCGGATAAGGAGATGCCGGCGCTTTCGCTGCCGTATGAAAAACTGCGGGAATACAGATACGGCGGCACAAAGATAACACTGTATATCCGGACAGTGAGCCGATAATCGAAAAGGATATGGATATGAAAGGTTTGGCTATATATCCGGGCAGCTTTGATCCGATAACCCTGGGTCACCTTAACGTGATAAAAAGGGCGGCAAAGGTGTTCGATAAAATCGTTGTATGCGTCGGCTCAAATCCGAACAAGAAGTCTGTTTTTTCCATGGAGGAGCGCGTGGAGCAGGTAAAAAAGGTATGCGCCCGCTTTCCAAACGTCGAGGTGGATTATTCGGACAAGCTTCTCGCGGACTACTGCAGGAGCAAGGGCGCACACATAATAATCAGGGGGCTCCGCGCGCTGTCCGATTTTGAGCATGAATGTCAGATGGCGAATTTCAACAGAAAGATGAACCCCGAGCTTGACACCTTTTTTCTTGTTGCGGACAGCAAGTACACATATTTAAGCTCAACTGCGGTAAAGGAAATGGCCCGTTACGGAGCCGATCTTTCCGAATATGTTCCGCGCGAGATATTAAAGGAAATCGAACTCAAATTCGGCAATGGAGGTAATTAATATGGCTAGCGGCGTTATGGAACTTATAGATATGCTTTATAATCTGGTTTCGGATGCTTGGGGAGTGCCTCTGGGCGCTGAAAAATGTGTGATAAAAAGGGACCAGGTGCTCGATCTTCTGGATGAGATCAAGGCGCAGATGCCGATAGAAATCAACGAGGCAAAGCGACTTGTGAGCGCCAGAGCGGACTACATATCCGGAGCAAAGCAGGAGGCTGAGTCCATAAAAAGGTCCGCCGAGGAGCAGGCGAAGCGCATGGTGGAGGAGCAGGCGATAGTCCGCGCCGCCAGAAACAAGGCGAACGAGATACTCTCAAAGGCTGAGGAGCGCTCTAAGGAGCTTAGAAAGATGGCCAACGAATATACCGACGATACTTTGAGACGGACAGAAGAGGCCATTACCGAAGCGCTGAACGAGATACGGCAGTCAAGGACCAACTTCCGCAGCGCCGTAGCAAACACAAAGCCCATCTCCGTACCCAATGTCGATGAAATCGATATTCCGGACATAGAGGAATAATAAACAGAAAATAAGGCTGTATCCTCATCGGGATACAGCCTTCAGACTGTCAAAAACTAAGATTAAAAAATGTAATAACAGTATAAACCCATTTTTCCGGCGGCGTGTACGCCGGAAAAATACATTATCCCGCGCAATTGTGCGCGACCGGGGGTATCGAGCCGTGAGGCTCGTATCCAGGGGGTATTGGATACCCCCTGGAAGCGTGTCGAAACACTTTTTCGACACGCTCAAGGCTGTATCCTCATCGGGATACAGCCTTCAAGCTATTTAACGGGTACTTTTTTCAGTTTGGAGTATCTTGGCAGCGAGTTTTCCAGCCGTCTTACGGGTTCTCCCTGAATAAGCGGCAGGGCGTAATCAAAAAAGTCCCTCGTCACATTGTTTCCGCTTGCGGCTATCCATTCCAAGGGTACCTTTTTTTCCTCGTTTGCGACATTCTTTATTGGCACGAGTACGGTTTCGCATACATACTTGCCGTTTACATAATTTCTCTCAAAGGCGACCATCTTGCCGCTCTCACCTTTAACGGCGCTCTCAACAGCGACCTTGCCGGCGCGAAACGCCTCGTCTATGTCCGTCTGAGAAGCGCAGTGGGACGCGCAGCGCTGGAGGAGACTGAGCTCTATCCCGCGTACCTTGGCCTTGGTCCGAGCCTTTACAAACGATGCCAGCACCGAGGCCAGACCGCCCAGTTGCACATGCCCGAAAGCGTCGGAGCAGTCGGACTTATTGATGGAGTACTGGGAAATAAGCTTGCCGTCCTTGTCGGTCACGCCCTCGGAAACGGCTATGAGGACGTTCTTGTCATTTATATATCTGCGCTGAACGTCGTTGAGGAAATTCTCAAAGTCGAATACGACCTCCGGGAGATAAATAAGATCGGGTCCGCACTCGGGATCGTTCAAACGCGCGAGCGAGGCGGCGGCGGTGAGCCAGCCGGCGTTCCTTCCCATAATTTCAACTATCGTTATGGTGCCGACATCGTAGACTACGGTGTCCTTGTATATTTCCGTCATTGCGGTAGCAATATATTTAGCGGCGCTCCCGTACCCAGGGCAGTGGTCGGAGCAGCAGAGATCGTTGTCGATGGTTTTGGGTATACCCATTATGCGGCATTCATATCCCACTTTTTTGAAATAACGCTCCAGCTTTTCGCAGGTATCCATGGAATCGTTTCCGCCGTTATAGAAGAAATAGCGTACGTTAAGTTGTTTAAAGACGCCGAGTATTTTTTTATAGTCGGTCTCGTCCACTTCAGGGTCTTCCATCTTATATCTGCATGAGCCGAGGGCGGCGGAAGGGGTATAAGGCAGGAGAGCCAGTTCGTCCGGATCCTCCTGAGAGAGGTCGATGAGATCGTTGTTGATGACTCCGACAATACCGTGGAGCGCTCCGTAAACTCCGGTGATTAAATCACTTTCAAAAGCGGCGGTGACCGCCCCGTAAATGCTGGAATTGATTACCGCGGTAGGTCCGCCAGATTGCGCGATTACGCAGGCCCCGGCAAGTTTTTCTGACATACATGAACCTCCATGAACTTAATGGGAAGATTATAGCATAAGCCGAAAAGAATTTAAAGAAAAGTATGGATATTTTCCCAAAAAAACTTTAAATTTTTTATTACATGTGTTACTATTTCTTAGGCATCAACATTATTTGTGATAAGGAGATATGCAAAATGGCGGTTGTAACCAGCAAAGAGATGTTCAAAAAAGCCTACGAGGGCGGCTACGCCATAGGGGCTTTTAACGTCAACAATATGGAAATCATCCAGGGAATAACCGAGGCGGCGAAGGAAGTTAACGCACCGATTATTTTGCAGGTTTCGGCAGGCGCGAGGAAATACGCCAATCATACCTACCTGATGAAGCTGATAGAGGCTGCTGTGATGGAAACCGGCCTTCCCATATGCGTGCATCTTGACCATGGAGACAGCTTTGAGCTCTGCAAAAGCTGCATCGACGGCGGATTTTCCTCCGTAATGATTGACGGCAGCCATTTCGGCTTTGAGGAAAACATCAAGCTGACAAGGCAGGTAGTCGAGTATGCCCACGACAGGGGAGTGGTCGTTGAGGGCGAGCTGGGCAGGCTTGCCGGAATAGAGGATGCGGTGAACGTCTCCGCCGCCGACGCTTCATATACAAAGCCGGAAGAGGTCGAGGAGTTTGTTGCGAGGACCGGAGTCGATTCCCTTGCGATAGCGATAGGCACGAGCCACGGCGCGTACAAGTTCAAGCCGGGGCAGAAGCCGCAGCTGCGCTTTGATATTCTGGAAGAGGTGGAAAAACGCCTCCCCGGATTTCCCATAGTTTTGCATGGGGCATCTTCCGTCATACCCGAATACGTCAAAATGATAAACGAAAACGGAGGCGCAATGCCGGACGCGATCGGAATCCCGGAGGATATGCTGCGACGGGCGGCAAAGATGGCGGTATGCAAAATCAACATCGATTCGGACCTGCGCCTTGTCATGACCGCCACGATAAGGAAATATCTCGCCGAGCACCCGGATCATTTTGATCCCAGGCAGTACCTGAAGCCAGCCCGAGAAAACCTCAAGGAGCTTGTCAAGCATAAGATAATCAATGTCCTTGGCAGCGACGGTAAGGCGTAAAACCCAAAATATTCAAGTGCGTTCCTATGACAGGAACGCACTTTGAGCGTGTCGAAAAAGTCTTTCGACACGCTTCCAGGGGGCATCCAATGCCCCCTGGATACGCGGCTGAAGCCGCGATACCCCCGGTCGCGCACGATTTGCGCGGGCTGAGGTATTTTTCCGAGAAGTGAATTCCCGGAAAAATAGATTTAAATATCCCTGCGAGGGAGTTTTTTGACAGTCTGCAAGTGCGTTCCTATGACAGGAACGCACTTTTTCTGAGTCATGATCAGGAGACCTTCAGCGTTACTATAAAGCCGTCCACATTGTTCCCGGAAAGCTCATAATCACCGTTTTTGGGAACATATACGGTCTGACCCTTGCAAAAATAGGTGTTGTAAACGCTCCCGTCGTCGGTGGTTATTTTCAGCGGCTTATCATAGGAGTACGAGCGCAGCAGTTCTATATATTCCTCCAGGCTGAGCTTCAGCTTGCTGAGCTGCGTGGCGTGGGGGATGCCCAGATATCTGAAATGCCAGGGCTCGTAGGCGATGTAGGTTATATTCTTTTTATCTTCCCTGTAACGTACGACGAAACCGTATTTGTAACATGATTGATTTATCCAGGAGTACTTTCCGCTTCCGTCATATTCGTGGTACGCCCCGGAGGAGTCGAAAAGTCCGAGATCAACTGCAAGTCCCGTATGATGCTCGCTTGTGCCGGGCTTTGCCACCCAGTACGCGGCCTCGGACTCGCCCTTTTCGGCGACCTCCCGCTGGTATAACGCCTGCTGCCTGTCATAGCTTCGGTATGCGCTTATTATATAGGTATTGCCCACTCCCGTTTGGGCGTAGAAAGCGTCGAACAGCTTGTTGAGAGCTTTCAGGGTTTCGCTCCCGATTTTTATGTCGGTGTCTGAAACCTTGTAGCTTGATGCTTTGCCGTCGTATAGATTGACAAGCTTAACGGCGTCTGAAAACTTATAGGCGTGATCCTTGTTTACAAGAATAAGATTCCCCTTATAAATTTCCTCCTGAGGCTTTTCGACTGCAACATACTCGATCCCTCCCGCGCTTACAGGGTCGGGGGAGGAAATCGCCGGAGGAACCGCATTCGACGGGGAAGACTCCGCTGACGGGGTTTGATGGTTCACTGCGGCGGCAGAGGGGTCCTTTGCGTGTCCCAGAACCCCTCTTATTGATAGAGCCGCGGCTGCGACCAATATCAAAATGCCGATTATATACGGCGTCGTACTCTTTTTTCTGCCTCTTCTGTAATTTCTGCTCATTATTCTGCTCCAATTCCACTTTACAACTGTCCGTATGGAGTCTTGGACTAAAAGCGTTAACCCCTGCCGGGAAAGGCTCCGTGCGGCAAATATTAGGATATGCGTTTTTGTATACAGAGCATACTATCATAATGAATCCTATTTTTCAAGTATGAGAGCGGCATATAAATATTGAAAAGTATGATTGTGATATGATAGAATAGCGAAAGAAGACCCGAAAGGAGACCGCCATGTACATATCCAATAATAGGATTTACCGCTGTGCGGTTATTATACTGCTTGCGGCGTTTATATTGTCATCAGCCGCCGGCTGCAAGAATAATAATGCGAAAAGCACTCCGCTGGCTACGCCCAATATATCCAAAAGCCCCGCAGTCACACAGACCCCGGCTCCCTCCGCGACTCCGGCTCAGACCGAGCCGGGGAGCGTTCCTATTCCCTCGTCCTCCGTGGATACGGTTCATGTTAAAGGGCTTTCCATAGACAGGGAGGTTATAGAGCTGAGTGTCGGGCAAAGCTCCGACCTGACGGTTTCGATTGAGCCGGATAACTCGACGAGAAAAGCCATCGTATGGACTACCGACAACGAATCGGTTGCAAAGATTTCCAAAACCAGCGGCACTACCGTAAAGGTATCCGCAAGCGCCCCGGGCACGGCGCTTATAAAGGCGGTTTCGGAAGACAGCGGGAGGATTGCCGCCTGCATCGTAACCGTAAAGAGCCCGGGAATCGACGTCACGGGACTCACCCTCAGCTCCGCAGACGTTACCATGTCGGTCGGCTCCACTTTGCAGATCGCCGCGACGGTGACGCCGAGCAACGCAACAAATAAAGCGCTCACATGGTCTTCAAGCGCGCCCGCGGTCGCGATGGCGTCCGATGACGGCACGCTGACCGCGATAGGCATCGGCACCGCGGTAATAACCGTAAAGTCGGTGAGCGGAGGCAAGACGGCGACCTGTACGGTACATGTGATAGAAGCCGTATCCGGAATATCAATCTCTCCGACCGCACAGCCAATGAAAATCGGCGGCACGCTTAGTCTTACCGTAACTGCAACTCCCGCAAATTCGCCTGTCCCAAAGCTCATATGGTCTTCAAGCAACACGGCTGTTGCAAGCGTGGCGAACGGTTTAGTTACGGCTAAAGGGGTGGGGGAGGCGGTCATAACCGCCAAAACGGAAGACGGAAAGTTTTCCGCTTACTGCACCGTTTACGTTTCAAGGTAGTATGCAGCCAAACGGTCTGATCCGCGAGCTTAGACCGTTTGGCAGGGCGTGTCAAAAATGTCTTTCGACACGCTTGAGTGTTGTGTCCAATGCCCTCTTTTCAAGATAAATAATAGGGAGGGTATCAAAGCTAAAACGATTAAGCATTAGGTGAATAGATTTTTTTGTTTGGAGGATTATATGGGGAAAAGGCGGCTTACCTTACTGTTTGGCGGAGATTTAAGCGTCGGAGAAAACTCTTCTCAGTATTTTAAGGGCGTTAACGGTATCCTGGACGGCGCCGACGTCCGCATCGCACAGCTTGAGGAGCCGTTTGTAAGCGAGGTAACCGATTTTGCCGGGCCTAACAGGACGACGGCGGCTCTGAGCCCGCTTATCGGCAAATTTGATTTGCTTACGCTCTCCGGAAATCATTTTTATGATTTCGGCGACAGGGGGGTAAAGGACACCGTTGAGTGGTGCAAAAACAACGGGATCATCTGCTGCGGCGGCGGAATGAATATTGAAGAGGCGGAAAAACCTGGGATTTTTGAGAAGGACGGAGTCAGGTTCGGAGTCCTTGCATATAACGCGCAGGGACCTAAGAACTCGTTTGCCGACAGGGGCAAGGCCGGCACGGCTTATGTGAACTTCACGCGTGCATACGTCCCGCTTAGCCAGCTTGAGCAGAAGAGGACGCGCCTTGAAAATGATATATGGGAGCTGAAAAAGCCCGTACACATAGACGAGGACTGCATGGCCTTCAACTATATAGACGAGGAAAGCTATAAAAGGGTCGCTTCTCAAATATCGGAAGCGAAAGGCCGCTGCGACGTGCTGATAGTATACTTCCACAAGGGCTATGTGCATAAGACGGTAACCCTTGCACCATATGAAAGCCTCCTTTGCCGCATGGCGATAGACGCGGGAGCCGACGCGGTAACGGCGTCTCATTCGCATGTGCTTCACGGCATAGAAATGTACAAGGGCAAGGCTATTTATCACGGACTTAACAACTTCGTCATGTGGGTGCCGCATCTTTCGCCAAGCTTCAAGGGAAAAATATTCGACACAAAGGAAAGCAATAATGAGGAATGGGTCAAGGCGAGGGTGGAGCGTTTCGGGTTTGTTCCGGACCCGGATTATCCCACATATCCCTTCCATCCCGATTCAGTCTACTGCATTGCGGCAAAGCTGGTTATCGAGGATAAAAAGGTAGTATCCTACCGTTACATACCCATGAAGGTTGAAAGGGACGGCGTGCCCTATGTCCACGGATGTACGGAAGCGGGCAGGGAAGTGTTTGAATACGTTGAAAAAATAACCCGGGGGGCCGGACTTAACGCGCGCTTCAGATGGAAAGGCGGCGAGGTCGAAATATATTGACTCCACCGCTTCCGCTATGTGCTGCATATATTCGCTTTGCATGTTGTGCTTATGTACGGCAGCGGGGGGAGCGCCGGACACGATATTAATACAAAAATATGCTCCGCATCGGCATATGCGGAGCATATTTTTGCACACTGTGAAAAAATATTCAATACAAATATTTAAAAAGCTCATTCTTTCCGCTTTCATAACAGGATCTCGCTTCACACAGCAAGCTGTTGTAAAACGCTTCGGCGGCAAGCCTGCGCCGGCTTGCCATCTCCCTTCCTCTTTGCGTGTAAAAGACCTCGTAGAGCTTCTCAAGCTTAAATTTATACTCCTGCATAAAGGAGGGCTGTTCGTCGCCAGTGCCGTCCAGCACATTTCCGGACGCGTCAAGGGAATAGAGCGGTTCCGAAGCCTGCCCGTTGTACATCAGAGTACGCGCCACGCCGATTGCGCCGGTTACGTCGAGCTTGTCCGAGTCGAACAGTATTTTCGCCTCGATGCTGCGCGGCTCCTCGCCGCCTCTGAAACGGTGAGTCATAATGCACTCTCTTACATGCCCCGCATCTTTGTCATTCCAGCCGCTGCCGATAAGGTGCTCGTAAGCCATCTCGCCCCCTTTTTCGGCGTGACAGATATTAGGATCGGCAAATTGCGCCGATCTTCCGATATCGTGAAGGAGTGAGGCCGCTATAAGCACGTCGATGTTCACGTCATTCTCGTATTTTGCGATTTCAAGCGCAGAATACAGCACCCTGTACACATGCTCCTTATCGTGGGCGCTGTCGCTCATACAGCTAAGCATATAATGTTCGATGCTTTTGTATGTATTATTATCCATTTCACCCTCGGTTTCTCCGTATACTGTTAAACCGCCGGCTTATACAAAACCGGGGAAGCTAACAGGCCCTGGCCAGCTCCGGCTTGCAGCTTACCTCATCCGCAAGACAGGACGCAAGGACGGTGAAATACATGGCGAAGCACGCCTCGTGTGCAAATGATATATCGTCGAGCAGGGAAGGGCTTCTTTCCAAATCGGAGTAACTGCTGTGAAGATTGTCAATAAACCCGAAAATATCAGAGTTGCAGCTGCAGAATGAATATGTACTTCTTTTTTGCTGACGGGAAATCTTCCGCAGTTTAGCGCCGCAATATATCATAAGCTTCATTTCATATATTCCGTGCATCAGCTTGCCGCCCTCGAACCTGTCGGAATGCGCGTGGCAGAAGAAGTCGGAAAGATAATGCGTTAAAACGCCAAGCCTTTCCGAAAAATCGCCCTTGCTTTCCAGATAGTCGGAATACTCGGTGCGAAGTATTTTATCGAGTTCAGCTCTTACGAATTCCTGAGAGTCGGCTTTGAAATGCGGTATGTCGCTGAACTTTCTGGAGATGTCTGGTTTAATGCTGCCGTATAGGAATTTAAAGGTCTTCAGCTTGACAGGAAAAAGTTCTTCTACGGAATGCTTGACTTTCATTGAAATGATCATGTGGCTAAAAACGTTCATACATGCTTTCCTTTATACAAAGATCTTAAATTGAGTATCGCATAAAAATGAAAAATGGCTATCATATGCACATTAAATCGAGGTTAATTGTGGCGCACAAGGCCAATTTAAGTTTACAGTTTATTTATATTTTTGCAATGGTAAAAATTATATGTTTCTGCTCCTAAAAAACACCTATAATTATAGTTCAGCCAAAGTCAGCGGGTTATCATAACTTTATCTTTTGTTCTGATGTTAGACAAAAGTGATAGTCATACATTTGAAGGAAGAAGCCGGAAACAAAAAAGGGTTTGTCGCGCCGCGTTTTTGATAAAACGTTTTGCGACTAACCCTTTGCAGGAACAACAAGAGTAAACAATTAGAGCTTACAAGCCGTCAGAGGCAGATTTCTCGCCACATACTGTGAAGCTGTGATCAATTAGGCTTGCGTGCGCTGATTTCAAAAAGCGGGGTAGCGGAATAGAGGCGATTTTCCCAGTCGGTGTACAGGTTTTCGCCAACGCGCTTATTTGCCGTGACCTCGGTGAAGCCCAAAGAGCTTAGGGTTTCGATGTCCCACTGCGGTCTTTCCGTATTTGATAGGGGAAGGTCATAGAAAAAAACCGCCTTTTCATCGCAGACTTTAAAATCCTGGTGGAAAGTCTCAAAATACCAACGCTCGTTTTCCCTAACCTTTTGAAGCAGCTCAGGTCGGTAATAGGGCAGGTGCCAGTTCGCGTCGTAAATCAGGAGCTGCCCGCCGGGCCGGAGGCTGCGATAAAACTGTTTATAGACTGACTCGGGGTTTTCAAGCGTCCATGTAACGTTCCGGTTCAAAATAAGATCAAAAATATCTCCGCCGAAGTTCATATCGCATATGTCCATATTTATAAACTGCGGCATCACACCCATTCTGCGTGCGTTCTCATCTGCGTATCTCAGCATGCCAGATGAGCGATCAATGCCGGTTACGCTGTGGCCTTCCTCTGCGAGTATGCAGCTGAAAAAGCCCGGCCCGCAGCCAGTATCAAGAACGCGCAGTTTTGCGCCTTCGGGAAAATGCGAAAGGATTTGCCTCTTCCAGGCCTCCTTGCGAAAGTCGCTGAATTCTTCATTGACATAGGAATTATAGAAAGTGCCGTCTTCCCAGTAAGCTCTGTTTGCATCGTTCATTTTAAGACTCCTTTGCTTCGCCAAGCCTGCCTGGAAGCGGCAAAATTGACATTACCAGCCGCTTTGTTTCGGGCTCGCGGGGATTTTGCAAAATACATTTTGCGCCGCCGATTTCAACAATCTTGCCGCCGTGCATAACCGCCACGCGGTCGCACAGCGCTGCTGCCAGCGGGAGATCGTGCGTAATAAAAAGGAGCGACATTTTTTTTTCGCGCTTCAGCCTTTTCAGAAGCGCCACCACCTGAGCCTGAACCAGAACGTCAAGTGCGCTTGTCGCCTCGTCGCATATAATCAGCTTGGGATCGCAGATAATCGCCCTTGCGATTGCAGCCCGTTGACATTCGCCGCCCGAAATTTCGCTCATGCGTTTGCCGGCATAGGAGGCTTTCAGCCCCACGAAGCTGAGCGTGTCAAGAGCCTTCTCGGCCAGCGTCTTTTTGTCCCACAGACCGTAGGACATAGCCCCCTGCATGATTCCGCTGAGGACCGTATCACGGGGGTCAAAGGAATACTGCGGGTTTTGAAAGATCATTTGAAGCTCGCGTCCCACGGGTTTAAGAAGCCTTGTGCCGCTTATTTTCCTGCCGTTAAACAGGATATCCCCCGTGTCCTCACGGAGAAGGCGCGCAATAATGTTCGCCGTAGTCGATTTGCCGCAGCCGCTTTCGCCCACAAGTCCAAGGCATTCGCCCTGCTCTAGCGAAAAGGACAGGTCTTTTACTGCGTTTACCTTTTCACCGTGCTTATCAAAACTCTTGCTGAGCTTTGATATCTCCAGAAGTGACATCAGTACCGCCTCCCATCGCATGACATCATATGGCAGTAAACGATGTGCGTTTGGCTAAGCATGCCTGCCTCGGGAAAAGCTTCTCTGCAAACAGGGCTTGCCTCCGGGCAGCGTTCCGCAAAGGGGCAGCCGCGCATTTCACGCGTGAACACCGGCGGAGTTCCGGCTAAACCTTCGGAAATTTCTCCGCTTATGTCGGGAATTGCCGCGATAAGCGCCCGAGTGTAGGGATGCTCTGGATTTTCAAGCACCTCCCGCGTCAGTCCATATTCGACAATTCGCCCTGCGTACATAACGGCGACCTTATCGGTGAGCTGTGCGATTACGCCGAGGTTATGAGAAACGATAACCATGGAAACGGAAAATTCGTCCCTCAGAAGCTTAAGCTGCTCCACGACCTGCATTTGAGAACTCACATCCAGAGCGCTTGTCGGCTCGTCACCCAGGAGCAGCTTGGGCGAATTAATCATCGAGACCGCAATCATGACACGCTGACACATGCCTCCTGAGAGTTCAAACGGATACGAGCGAAGGATGCGCTCGGGATCTTGCAGCAACAGCTTTTCCATCAGCAAAGCCGCCTTAGTATCGGATTCGGCTCGTTTTATACCGCGGCGGTGGACGCGAACGGTTTCATAAAAAAGGGAAGAGATGGTTTTTGTCGCGTCCATTGCAAGAAAAGCGTTTTGCGGAACCATCGCAACCGCGTCACCCCGAAGCTGCCGGAGTTTTTCCTCCGGCAGCTTCGTCAGTTCATCGCCTAAAAGATTGATGCTGCCGTCATAAGACGTGTTGTCATTTTTCAGTGCCATTAAAGCACGCAGCATGGTGGTCTTCCCGCAGCCGCTTTCACCTACGACGCCGAGCGCGTCGCCCGGGTAGAGTACGAAGCTCACATCACGGACGATCGGTATGCCCCCCTGCGCGATATTCAGTTTTTCTACGTTCAGCAGTACGGTTTGTTCAGACATTGTTCTTCCTTATTTGGCTCAGGATTCCTTGTAGACCTTTGCGTCAAGCATATAATACTCGGAAGGATTCGTGTGCAGTCCCTTGAGCTTAGCGCTCATCACGTAGAAGTATTTGGAATGCCCGACTACGATATAGCCTGCGTCATCGATGACCGCCTGTTGAATCTCCTTTGCAATCGCAGTGCGCTTTGCTCCGTCAAATTCGGCGTCGAGCTGACTTATTAGCTGATCGACCTTCGCGTTGGAGTAAGCGCCGTAGTTGCTGCTGCCGCCGGTGCGGAAGGCAATGTCTGCAAAGTATTGCGGATCACCGGTCGGAACCATGGTGAAGCTTACCATAAGCAGGTCAAAGTCGCCCGTCTTCTGCTGCTTTGATACAGACTCATAAACCTCTACATTTATCTTTATGCCAATCTTCTGGGCGGAGGCCGAAATCTCATTGCAGAAGTTTGGGAGTTCGGCCTTGGTGCTGTATGTTACGAGACGCAGTGTAATAGGCTTTCCGTTTAATTCGCGAATGCCGTCGTTATTTGTATCCTTGATCCCTGCGTTATCGAGCAGAGCCTTGGCTCCCTCTATGTCGAACTTATAGCCGTTTGCTTTGCCGAAGGCCATGAAATCGGGATAAAGGCCGGTGGTCGTTACGGAAGCGCCCTTGTTGATGACCTTAGCATAATTATCCTTGTCAATGCACATGCTGATGGCTTTTCTGACGGCAATCTCCTGAAGTGCTGCGGTCTTATAGTTGAAGAATATTACCTGGCCTCTTGAGCCGGATACCCCGTCAACGTTATACTTGGACGTGTCGGAGAAGAGCGAAAGGCTTGCGGCGGGCATACTCACTGAAAGGTCGCTTTCACCATTTTGCTGGGCCATTGAGAGGGTGTTCGTGTCGCCGATGATATTAATGGTCGCGCCCTCAAGCTTGGGCTTTCCGCCCCAGTAACCGTCGTAGCGCTTAACCACCGCCTTGGTTTTGACCTCATAGCTTACCGGGATGAACGGGCCGGTGCCCACAGGGGCTTTCGCAGGGTCGCCCGAGGCGGTTACGTCTATAATACCCGTGAGCGGCTCACAAAGGCCGTTTTTAAATGCGGGAACGGGTCCGGTGGTTTTTACGGTCAGCGTTTGCCCGTCAGCGGCCATACTGGCGATTTTAAGCAGCTCGTTAAAGCGGGCGTTGATACCCGCGGTGCGCTTCCAGCATTGCATGACGCTGTCTGCGGTCATTTTGTTACCGTTTTGGAAGGTAATATCACTGCGAAGCTTGATAACCCAGGTGGTGCTGTCTGTCATGGTGCAGGACTCGGCCAGAAATGGCTGCGGTGTCAGCGTATCGTCAAGCTTGAAAAGCGTTTCAGTAATACCCCAGCGTGAGGTATACCAGCTGTCCCAGCTCTGGGCGAGGTCCAGACTCGTCGGACACTGCGTATCGGCAAAAACCGCCGTCGTCGGGGCGGTGACTGCGCTTTTTCCAGCGGTCGCCGCGGGGGGCTGCGTTTGCCCGCAACCGGAAAGCAGCGAAAGGCATACAGCCGCGCATACGGCTAGACTAAAAATCTTCTTTTTCATTCTATCTCTCCTGATTTCTATTGATTTTTCAACCGGTCTCTGAGCTTTTCGCCGAAAAGATTGAAAATTGCGGCGGTTATGAAAAGTGCGAGACCGGGGATGAACACAAGCTGAGTATCCGTTTGCAGATAGTTTCTGCCGATATTTATCATCGTGCCCCATTCTGCCATGGGCTCCTTGACGCCGACGCCCAGATACGAAAGAGCAGCGATTTCCATAATCACGGAAGCAATGCCGAGACTTGCGTTGACGATAAGCGGATAGGCAATATTAGGTATAATGCGCTTCAGAATAATACGGAGGCTGGATTCACCGCACACACGGGCGGCCTTCACATAGCTGCGCTGCTTTTCACTGTAGGTAAAGCTGCGCGCCATACGCGCATATTCCGCCCACTCCACGAGGCAGAGTGCAAAAATCATGTTTCCAATGCCAATGCCCAGAAGGCCTGCGATGGCAATGGCGAGGATGATTTTCGGGAACGCCTGCATAATTGTGATGAGTTTATTGAGGACAATGTCGATAATCCCGCCGTAATAGCCCGCTGTTACACCGACAAGTATTCCGACAGAGAACACAGTCAAGGTTATAACGAGACTCGATATTATGGATATCCGCGCACCGTAAAGCACACGAGACATCAGACAACGTCCAAGCGCATCGGTTCCCCATGGATACTGTGAGCTGGAGCGGATCAGCGCATTTGAAAGATCTGTGGCACTCGGCGAATTCGGCGCAAGTATCGGGGCAAGAAGCGCAACGGCCAAAAGTGCTCCGACAAGCGCAGCTGAAAGCCAGAAAAAGTACCTGCTGCGGGCAG
Organism: Clostridiales bacterium; assembly: GCA_029268065.1. Lineage (GTDB taxonomy): Bacteria > Bacillota > Clostridia > Oscillospirales > Oscillospiraceae > DUPK01. The sequence continues at coordinate 19,445 of JAJUHC010000030.1, forward strand.
AAAGCCTTTTTTTCATAGCCGCCCCCCTTAAGTACGCTCGTATTTTATTCGAGGATCTACGACCGCCGACAAAACGTCGACGAGCAGATTGACGATCAAATATGTCAGTGCGCACCACAAAACGAAGCCCTGCAGAAGATTATAATCGAGCCTCGCCACCGCGCTGACCGCTAGCCTACCGAGGCCATTTACCGAAAAAATACCCTCGATAACCGTCGATCCGCCGAGAAATATGCCAACATAAATGCTGATGCAGGTCAGAATCGGGGCGGCGCTGTTTTTAAGGACATGGGAAAACATAATCTCCCTTTTACTGACTCCGCGCATCACCGCACCCTCGACGTAAGGCTTGTCCAGTTCCTCGAGAACAATCGCCCGTACCTGACGTGTCATCTTTGAAACGCACTGTATAACCAGCACGGCAATCGGCAGGATAAGACCGCGTGCCCCTTTTGCAGCCACAACGGGCATAACCTTAAGCCTGATGCAAAAGAACCATAGCATCACAATGGAAAGGACAAATGACGGGATTGAGATGCCTATGAACGAGAAGAATCGCAGAACGTTGTCGGCTATCCCGTCTCTCTTCACTGCACACAGAATGCCAAGCGGGACGGAGACCAGCACTGTCAGCAGAAGCGATAAAAAGGTCATGACAAGCGTAGGTGCCATATGCTCTATAAGCTCCGTCAAAACCGGACGCCTCGTTGTAAACGACATGCCAAGATCACCCCGGCACACGCCCTTGAACCAGTTTATGTACTGCACGATAAAGGGCTTGTCAAGCCCCATAAGCTTCTCCTGCGCTTTTATGGCTTCTTGTGAAACAATTCCGGCGTTTCCGTCGGAACCGGCGAGCCAAAGCTCTGCGGGATTTCGTGGGGAGAGGGAGAGAATAAGGAAGGTGATAAGCGTGATTCCTATGATTACGATAAGCATCTGCAAAAAATGTGAGCCGATATTCTTTGTTATTTTTATAAACCTATTCATCTCTGCTCCAACATACAGCGATTTACCTTCATTCAGCCCTGATCATAAAACAAGGCGTAGATGCGTAGTAAAGCTGCTCCGCCGGACTCCATACACGCTTCCACACTTCGGTGTCGATAGTCACTTTCGAAAAGCCCGCATTAATCAGAAGCTGCAGGTCCGCTGCGGGGCGCTTGTATCTTGAGAGTACGAGCTTTTTGGAGATCTCCTCCATGATTTGCGCGTTTTCGTATTTTTTTAAATAATTCCCGCCAGACTCTAAGCCGCTTCTCTCCGCAACGTGCTGCTGAGCCTTGTCATCGTCGTAAAGGTATCCATACCAGGCCGCGTCAAAATTCAGCAGTAAGCCGCCGGGTTTTAAAACACGCCGCCACTCCTTGTAGGCCCTGTCGGGGTGTTCGAGGTTCCACGTCAGGTTTCTTGTGACGATTACATCGAAAGCGCCGTCCTTAAGGCTGAGATTTTGCGCGTCCATTTGCAGAAATTCGATTTTATCACGGAGCTCACCTGCGTTTTCCCTGGCTTTTTCAAGCATCTCTGGCGTGTAATCGACGGCTGTGACCCGGTAGCCCCTTCTTGCGAGCGCGATAGCGAAAAAACCCGGCCCAGTGCCGATATCCAGAATGTGTACGTTGTTTTCAGGTACCTCAGCGAGGATCGTCTGCATCCAGCGCTCTTCATCCTCTTCCAGTACTTCTTTGGAAAAGGATTCCGCTCTCTGACTCCAATAAGTTTGAATTTCGTTAAGCAAACTGCTCATGATTTTCTATCTCCATTACAACATAAACTGCACAAAATAAACCTCATACCGACATATACTAGCATCTTCAGTACGGTATCCACAAGCCGGGTGGGGGGATGTTTTTTGCGTAACCGCATGGTTTGCAAATATCAGGTAAATAAAAAGGAAGAAAGGTTTATGGTGAAAAAATATGGGAAAAGCATTCAGCCCGGAATTCAAGGGGCAGGTATGCGAAAGGATAGTCGAGGGCTGAGAAAAGGTGCCGCAGCTCAGCCTTGAGCCCGACATACACGAAAACACAACTCGCAACCGGGTACGGACATATAAAGAGAGGAACGGCAGGCCGTTTGTAGGAAGCGGGAACATAAAGCCGGAAGATACTGAAATGAAGCGTTCGCAGCTTAGGCAGCTCGAACATTTATAAGCCTTGCCTTTCAAACTTAGGCCGGGTCAACGGAGGATTGGAGGCAGCAGTATAAGCAGATGGGGGAGATGCTTTACAGGTACTGCCATTTGTTGTATACTAGCAATATAAAATTAATTTTATCACCTTAACTATTTTTGCATTATAGAATTATAGACGATGGATTTAGAAAACCAATACGCCGGGAAGGGGGTCCACAGTAATAAAAAAGCTCAAAGCCCTCAAACGAGAGCGCGTCAACCGCGCTTTGGAAAGCATCTTCGAATATCCGATAACAATTGTGGAGGCCCCGATGGGCTACGGTAAAACCACGGCAGTGCGTGAATTCCTTGCCTTAAAAGGTATTCCTGTCATATGGACGTCCTTTTTATCCGAAGACGACACGTCGTCATGGTTTTGGGAAAGGCTTGCGTCCGAAATCGCTAAATTTGACGAGGCGGCGGGGATCAGACTCCAAATGCTTGGTATTCCTACCGACATACCGCAGACAGCAGCGATTATCTCCATCCTCAGTGAAATGGATTACAAACCCAATACAACTCTTGTTATCGACGATTTCCACCTCGCCAAAAGTATGCGGGTGACCGCGCTTTTCAGGCGCTTTGTAATGGAAATGCCGGATGATTTTCACATTGTCATTTTGACCCGCGATACGACAAATCTTGATATCACCGAGCTTTCCATAAAAGGACTGTGCAATGTCGTGTCTCAAAATACGCTGCGGTTTACCGACAATGAAATTCGGGACTACTGCGCCCTGATGGGCTTCATGGCCGGCGAGAGCGAGATAAGCAAAATCGCAGATTACACGGGCGGTTGGATTTCGTTGATTTACCTTATCATGCTCGGCATTGAACGAGGTATCCCCGTAGGCCGAAACAGCGCTATCAACGAGCTGGTGGAGAAGGTGCTCTATAACGCATACGACGAGCGCATCAAAAGTTTTTTGCTGCGTCTCTCCGTGATGGACAGCTTCACAGCGGAGCAGGCCGTATTTGTTACGCAGGAAGAAAGATCGGAGGAAACCCTTAAAAAGCTGCGCCGCGAAAACGCATTTGTTGCCTTCAATGAGGCGGCGGGGGTCTATAAAATCCATAACGTGCTGCTGGATTTCCTGCGGGGTAAGCAGAAGGATGAAGAAGAATTTGCCATGCTCTACCGGCGGCTTGGCGAATGGCACCTTGCGCGAAGGGAGTATAGAACCGCGTACGGCTATCTCTGCCGTGCGGGTGAGACGGAGCGCATTCTTACGCTGCTGGACAATGAGGAAACCATCACCAACGATTCCGCCACTTTTGACGGCGTTTTAGAGTTGTTTGCCGCTTTGCCCAGAGAGATGCTACATAAATATCCGCTTGCTTATTTGCAGTACATCGCCATAATTTTGACAAACGGAGATCCCGACGCTTTTCAGGATGGCGTGATGCGCTTATATGAGCTGCAGGAGGCTTGCGTCCGGGCGGAAGGCCCCGTACCGCACGGCAGAAACCGCATTCTGGCGGAGCTTTATCTCACCCGGATTTTTGCCGTGTTCAATGACGCAAAGGAAATGGCCGCTTGTATAAAGAAGGCGCAGTATCTGCTTGGCGGAGATATTTCATGCCTGCAAAAGCGTGAGGCCGAGTTCACCCTTGGCTCTCCCCATTTCATCCATACCTGTTACAGGGAGCCGGGAAGTCTTAAAGAGCTCACGGAGCTCATCGTATCGGATTTCCCGATTTTTGCCGAGCTGGCCGACGGCTGCGGCACCGGCTGCGACTATGTGGCCCTGGCCGAATACGCGCTGGAGACCGGCGACTGGCAGTCAGCGGAGCTTAATGCCTTCAAAGCCATTTACAAAGCTCAGACAAAGGAGCAGGTCGGTCTAATACTCTGTGCTTATTTTGCCTTGATCAGGCTGTATCTCTATCAGGGAAATGTTGACGAAGCGTTGGAGCTTCTGCGACAGCTCAGGCAGGATGTAACGCGGGCGAACAACATCTATTACAACACTTCGCTCGAGATCGTGGAAGGATACGTTTACGGCTGCCTTACCCGATTTGACAGCATCCCGCTCTGGCTGCAAACCGGCGATATGTCTCCCGCACACTTATTTTATAAGGGCCTGGGATTCAACTATATCGTCTATGGCAAGGTGCTTCTGCTTTCAAAGGATTTTATCAAGCTCGAAATTCTCACCGAGGAATTTGCGCGCTATTTCGCCATCTTCCGCAACCATCTCGGCTTTCTGCACAACCAGATATTAAGGGCGGCGGCGAAATATCAGCTTTACGGCATGGAGGTTGGCTCCGCCGCTCTTAGCGAAGCCTTTGTCATGGCTCGGGAGGATCACCTTATCCTGCCCTTCGCCGAGTATGCACCCGCCGTCATAGACATGGTCAGGCATATCGCCGATGCCGATTCGCGTGACGCATACAAAAGGGAAGTGCTTGAAGCCTGCGGGCAGTATATGAAGAGCCTGAAGCAATCTGCGCGTAGCGTGGTTTCCCTGTCGGCAAGGGAGCTTGAAATCCTCACTCTGGCAGCGGAAGGTTTCAAAAGAGATGAGATTGCCGGAAAGCTTTATGTCACTGCAGGGACAGTGCAGACCCATTTGCATAATATCTACCGGAAACTGGAGGTCAGCGGCAGAACGGCCGCCATAAAAAAGGCGCAGAAGCTGAAGCTTATGTGAGCGTGTCGAAAAAATCTTTCGACACGTATCCAGGGGGTATCCAATACCCCCTGGATACGAGCCTCACGGCTCGATACCCCCGGTCGCGATTTCCAGGCGGACAGCCGCCCGGGAGCCCTTCTATATTATTTGCGGTCGGCACGCACATGTCGCGCCGACCTGCGGCGCATTTGCGCCGTCCCGTCTGCGACGGGTCCCTGCGTGGGATAATGTATTTTTCCGGCGTACACGCCGCCGGAAAAATAGTTTTATGCTGTTATCGCATTTTTGAATTTAGGTTTTTTGACAGTCTGGCAGAAGCTGAAGCTTCCGTGAGTTTTCATTCAAAATATACCGTTCGGTAGATACCGGAACAAAAAACCATCCTCTATACTTCTCAGTATGGGGGATTTTTTATTTCCAAAAACGTCCTCTAAATTGAAGGAGGGTTTCATTCGATGAGTAAAATACTCAAGGTCACGCCCAATGACGACTATACCCTGCTGGTGGAATTCGAGCACGGCAACAAGATAATCTTCGATATGCGAGATATCATAAAGACCATGCCTTTCAGCAGTCTGGAAGACCTAAACCGCTTCAAGGACGTCACGGTTGAGGAAAAGGCGATTTGCTGGCCCGAGCTGGAACCGGACAAAAAAAGCATCATTCCTCTGCGCCTGACGGTGGACAACATGCTGTTTGCCATACGGGGTTAATGAGGAAATGGGGGAGGAAAGCAAACGAGGATGAAAGCAAGAAAAATAATCCTGCCCATACTGTTGGCGGCAGTAATGGCGGTTACCAAGCTCCCGCCCATAACGGCGCGAGCGGCGAGCGATCCCGGCAATTACACCTTTGATGTATCTGAGGGCTATATCATAATCAACGACGCGGGCAGCGGCAATCTGACGGTAACATACGGGACACCGTCCAAGACTACGGCTGCTTTTCCCAACACTCAGAATATCACCATCACCGGCAAGACGACGGCCAATTGGATTGATGTATCAAAAAGCATCACGACAAACATTACTTTGGAAGATGTAAGCATCGACAAGTCGGGTGGGGACTGCGCCTTCTATATCAACGACAACAGCATCGTTAACCTGACGCTTAATGGGAACAACTTCCTTACAAGCGGTGATAACCACGCGGGGCTGCGGGTGACGAGCACTGTAAATCTGACGATTGGCGGTACGGGTGCGCTCACGTCTTCCGGCGGTAAAAAGGGCGCGGGCATTGGAGGCGGCGATCATACCAGTTGCGGCACCATTACCATCAATAGCGGCACGATTACGGCTTATGGCCCTGCTAAGGCGGTACCTCACGGCGCCGCGGGCATCGGGGGAGGTTATTTTGGTGGCGGCGGTATCATTACCATCAACGGTGGCACGGTTACGGCTATGGCTGGTAATCCAAACGGCGGCGGCATGGGAGGCGGCGCGGGCATCGGAGGCGGTTATAAAGGTAACGGCGGCACCATTACCATCAACGGCGGCAGGGTTACGGCTATCGGTGGCAATTCTAATTACAGCGGAGGTGGCGCAGGCATCGGAGGCGGATATTATGGCAGCGGCGGCACGGTCAATATTAATGGCGGCATCGTCAGGGCACAAGGCTATGGTAGTGCCAGTGGCGGGTTAAACCTCGGCAGCGCAGGCATCGGAGGCGGTTATAGAGGCGGCAGCGGCATAATCACCATCAGCGGCGGAACGGTCACAGCCGGAGGCAAGGTATATTCTCCGGGTATCGGATGCGGTTATGAAGGTAGCGGCGGAGAAGTCTACATATCAGGCGGCAGCGTAAAAGCGACCGGCGACGGCGCCCAGTCTATCGGGGGCACTAACGTCACGCTGCAAAACAACAGCATCGATCACACGCCTGTTTTTCTCACAACAGTAACGCTGAAAGGCGTGATTTCAGAAACGGCAGTATCCAACCTGACCACTGATCCGAGCTATTCATACGGCATGATAGATACATTTACCGGTACAGGTGGCATACTGTACATCTATTTGCCGAAAAACACAAAAACAACCGCCGCGCAAACCTCCGCAGCGAGTTATACAGGAGATATCACAACTACTGACGACCATAAAGCGGTCGGCACGCTGAAAACATCTCCGTCTACATACGCCATCACCTATAACGCCAACGGCGGCAGCGGCACGATGGCAGACGGTACGGCAACGCAGGGTGTAGCTTTCACACTTCCGCCAAACGGTTTCATCGCACCAGACGGCAAGCAGTTTAAGGAATGGGCCATCGGCGACGCCGTCACAGGCGCGAGGGTTGCCGCCGGCGATTCGTATTCTTTCACCGCACCGACAACAGTGTACGCGGTTTGGGAGGATACCACCCTGCCCACCGTGTTCACTGTTATTCCGGGCGGCACAGATGTATCCATCAACACAGCCACGCTTTCCGTTACGTTCAGCGAAGCTATGGATACCGGAACCGTTGGAACGGTCGCGCTTGACAATGGTGCAACGGTACAAAACCCTCGGTGGAGCGACGGAAATAAGACTGTGAGCTGTGATCTCTCCGGCCTTGGCTACAACACTACCTATACCATGACAATCTCCGGTTTCAAGGATGCGGCGGGCAATATGATGACGGCCGACAGCACCCACAGCTTTACCACCTGCGTCGAGCCGCTTAGCCCCTCTGTATCGCTAAACACCCTGACAGTTGACAAGGGTGGCACGGCAAGCTTCACCATAGCTTTCGGACAGGGCGGCGCGGCCGCCACAGAAGCTGCCATCACTGTAGGAGACAGCGGCATAGCCTCTGTCAGCCAGACTCAGATTGCCACGCCGGGTTCAGTCACCGTCACCGGACTCGCCGTTGGGACAACCGATATCACTGTGGTTTTCAACGATACGGCCTCCACGACTGCAAAAGTTTCCGTCACTGTGCGGCCGCTCGCCCCGACAATCAGCACGAATAGTCTGCCGGGCGGCACGGCAGGAGCGGCATACAATCAGGCCCTTGCAGCCAAAGGGGATACTCCGATCACATGGAGCAAAGAGAGCGGCAATCTGCCTGACGGATTGACACTCTCAGATGGCGGCGTAATCTCCGGAATACCGACGGCGGCCGGAACCTATACCTTCACAGTCAAGGCCGCAAACGGAGCGGGACAGTACCAGGGAACTTAGTATCACAATCAGCGCAGCGCCGGTCACAACGTATACCATCACCGCCTCGGCCGGCAGCGGCGGCAGCATCAGCCCGAGCGGGGCGGTAAACGTCGCGGAGGGCGGCAGCCAGACCTTTACGATAACCCCGAACTCCGGATACCAGATCAGCTCCGTCACCGTTGACGGCGTCGGTCAGGGAGCTGCAGCGACATATACCTTCACTAATGTCACAGCCAACCATACGATTACCGCCGCATTCGCCGCAACAAGCGGCGGAGGTGACGGCGGAGACGGCAGCAGTACTCCTGACACACCGACATACGAAGCCACCGTTTCGGGATACGGCACATCACAAACCAGTCTGCCC
>JAJUHC010000031.1 GCA_029268065.1 Clostridiales bacterium
AGATATGGCGGAAATTTCTCATGAAGCTGTACAGAGCTTCATCAACTCACTCAATTTACGTCCACGTAAATGCCTTGGCTGGAGAACACCTTTTGAGGTCTTCTTTAATTCAGTGTTGCACTTAACTTGACAATCCGCAAAGGCATTTTTCCGGCGGCGTGTACGCCGGAAAAATACATTATCCCGCGCAAATGTGCGCGGCCGGGGGTATCGCGGCTTCAGCCGCGTATCCAGGGGGTATTGGATACCCCCTGGAAGCGTGTCGAAAGACTTTTTCGACACGCTCAAACGGGGCGCGTTTAAATCCCAAAACGCGCCCCGTTTTTATTTCTGTTTTTTTGACTTTCTCCGGCAGAGGGCCCTCGCGGCTATCCCGCACAATACTCCGGCAAGCGCGCCAGCAAGCACGTCCGAAGGATAGTGCACATACAGATAAAGCCTCGAAAAAGCGATCAGAGAGGCCAGGATATACGCGCAGACCAGAAATCTCTTCCCGAGGGGCCTTATCGCTTCCGCGAACGCAAAGGAGACCGAAGCGTGACCCGAGGGGAAGGAATAATCCGTCGGGGGACTTACGAGGAGCGACGCTCCGCTGAGAGCGAAGGGCCGGAGCCTGGCTACGAGCGGTTTTACGGTTACATTGACAAGCAGAAAGCTGAAAATGAGCGACGCGGCGCAGACGATTCCCACCCTCCGCGTTTTCCTGAAGGGCAGAAGAAGCGCGGTCAAGCATATGAACAGAACGCCCCACTCACCCAGCGCGGTGATCCTGACCATGATATAATCAAGCGCGGGAGAATGCATTTTCTGAATCAAATCCAGTACTCTCAGTTCAAAAGGTCCCAAAATAACGCTCCAATCGCAATTTTAAGGCTGATTTTGGTCAGCCTTAAAACGGTTTCCGCTTTTATTACAGCTTTATTACAGCTCAATTATCCCCTCGTAATCCTTTTCTGCGTCTCCGGTCATCGTAATGCCGCCTTCGCCCCAGTTTATTATGAGGTCGCCGCCCTTCATGCGGACGGTTATATCCTTTCCGCGGGAGCAGATGCCCTTCCTGACGGCGGCCGCCGTGACGGCGCAGGCGCCGGTGCCGCAGGCCCAGGTTTCTCCTATGCCGCGCTCCCACACCCTCATGCGGAGCCCTCCCGTCTCGTTGATCGAGACGAACTCGATGTTGGCGCGCTTGGGGAATATCGGCGCGTTTTCAAGCAGGGGTCCTACCTTTGAAAGCTCTATCGCGTCCGCGTCCTCCGTGAATATCACACAGTGGGGATTGCCCATGGAAAGGCAGGTTATTTCAAACCTCATGCCGCCTATCTCGTATGGCGCGTCGATTACCGGATCGGGGAGCAGCACGGGAACGGAAGCCGCGCTGAAGTCGGGCTCCCCCATGGCGACGGAAACGGAATATATCGAGCCGTCGCGCTCGTAAAGCTCAAGCTCCTTTACGCCGCTGCCGGTTTCGAGCTTCATATTGACCGAGCGCACGCGCCCGCTCTCGAAGAGGTACTTCGCCACGCAGCGCATGGCGTTCCCGGAGACCTCGCCCGGCGTTCCGTCGGCGTTGTACATGGCCATCCTCGCGTCAGCTTTTTCCGAGGGGAATATCAGCACTATGCCGTCTCCGCCCACGCTCTTCCTGCGGTTGGATATCCGCACGCTCAGAGACTCCGGATTGTCTATTTGCTGGTCGAAGCAGTCGAAGTAAATGTAGTCGTTGCCGCTGCCGCGCATCTTGATGAAGCGCAGAGGCTGCTTCACGGTCGGAAGGTGCGCTATGTCGAGAAGCTCGACGTTTTGCTGATTGTAGCCGCTCGCGATTGAGTTTGCGAGAGCGTTCGCGGTGTCGATGCTCGTGAGGCAGGCGATGCGGCGCTCAACCGCCTTTCGCCTTAGCTGAACGCTGTCGAGGTGAGGGAGCTGCCCCTTGCTCGAGGTGGAGATCATATACTGTATTTTTCCGCTCTCAAGCAGCTCGATTATGTCATTCCTGCCCTCGTGCAGCTTCCCGACGGTTATGCTCTCTATCCCGGCGCGGAGCAGCGCCTCGGCCGTGCCCTGGCTTGCGTAGAGCGTGAAGCCGAGCTCCTTGAACTGCCTTGCGGTCTTGGTTATCTCCCGCTTGTCGCGGTCGCGCACCGAAATCAGCACGCCGCCGCGGCTTTTCATCGAATAGCCGGCGGCGAGCAGCCCCTTGTAAAGCGCCTCCTCGAGCGTATGCCCGACGCCCAGCACCTCGCCGGTCGATTTCATTTCGGGCCCGAGGTGAGTGTCCACGTCCGTGAGCTTTTCAAAGGAGAACACGGGCACCTTCACCGCCGAGAATATCGACCTTCTGTACAGTCCCGTGCCGTAGGGCATGTCGGAAAGCTTCTGTCCCATCATTACGCGGGTGGCTATGTCCACTATCGGCAGTCCCGTAACCTTGCTGATGTATGGGATCGTTCTTGAGGCGCGGGGGTTTGCCTCTATTACATAGACATCGTTTTCATAGATGACGTACTGTATGTTTATGAGCCCCTGAGTTTTCAGGGCCTTTGCGAGGGTCTCCGTGCAGCGTATGAGCTTCTGCGTCAGGGGACCGCTGAGGTTGAAGGCGGGATAGACCGCTATCGAGTCGCCGGAGTGTATGCCGGCGCGCTCCACATGCTCCATTATTCCGGGGATGAGCACGTCTTCGCCGTCGCAGATGGCGTCGACCTCCACCTCTGTGCCCATCATGTACTTGTCTATCAGTATGGGGTTTTCTATGCCGTTATAGAGTATGATGTCCATATAGCGCTCAATCTCCTCGTCGGAGAAGGCGATTATCATGTTCTGGCCGCCGAGCACATAGGAGGGGCGCACAAGGACGGGATAGCCAAGCTCGTGCGCGGATTTGAGAGCTTCCTCCTTCGTGAACACACCGTATCCCTGAGGGCGGCTTATCCCGAGGCTGTTCAGGATAGCGTCGAAGCGCTCCCTGTCCTCGGCTATGTCGATGGAATCCGCGCTGGTGCCGAGAACGGGTATCCCGATGCCGCCGAGGTGCTTCGTGAGCTTTATAGCCGTTTGTCCGCCAAAGGCAACCACGGCGCCCATCGGCTTTTCTGTGGCTATTATGTCGGCGACGTCCTCGGCCGTGAGCGGCTCGAAATAGAGCCTGTCGGCCGTGTCAAAGTCGGTTGAAACCGTTTCGGGGTTGTTGTTGACCATGATGACCTCGTAGCCGAGCTCCTTCAGGGTCCAGACGCAGTGGACGGAGGCGTAGTCGAATTCTATGCCCTGCCCTATGCGTATAGGTCCGGAGCCGAACACTATTACCCGCTCCTTGCCGGAATTTTCGGGCTTTTTGAATTCCAGAGCCTCGTTTTCGTCGTCGTAGGTCGCGTAAAAGTAAGGGGTTTCCGCCGCGAACTCGGCGGCGCAGGTATCGACCATCTTGTAAACGGCGCGGCGGCGATAGGGAATGCTCTCGCCCGCGAGGCGCTCAATGGTCTTATTAGTAAAGCCGAGGTTCTTAGCCTTGAGATAAAGCTTCTCGCTTACATTGCCCTTTGAGAGCTCCTTCTCGGCGTCGGCGAGTACCTTGAGCTTCGAAAGGAACCACTCGTCCAGCATCGTCGCCTCGTGTATCGCATCTATGCCGACGCCCCTGTATATGGCTTCGTAGATAAGGAAAAGCCTCTCGTCGGTCGCCTGATCCCCTATCATGGCGAGGATATCCGAATCGGGCAGCTCGGCAAATTTGCGGAGCCTCGGGGTGTCCATGGATATTTCGGCGCCGCGTATCGCCTTCATAAGAGCCTGCTCAAAGGTCGGGGCGATGGACATGACCTCGCCCGTAGCCTTCATCTGCGTGCCGAGCGTGCGCTTCGCGTATACGAATTTGTCGAAGGGCCATTTCGGGAATTTTACGACGACGTAATCGAGCGTGGGCTCGAAAAACGCGCTGGTTTTGCCCGTGACGGCGTTTTTTATTTCGTCGAGCCTCAGTCCGACGGCTATCTGAGCCGCGACCTTCGCTATGGGGTAGCCCGTAGCCTTCGAGGCGAGCGCCGAGGAGCGGGATACGCGGGGGTTGACCTCGATGACAGCGTATTCGAAGCTCTCGGGGTGCAGGGCGAACTGCACGTTGCAGCCGCCCTCGACCTTAAGCTCGCGGATAATGTCGAGAGCCGCCGTTCTGAGCATCTGGTACTCGGCGTCCGCCAGCGTTACGGCGGGGGCGATTACTATCGAGTCGCCGGTGTGAACCCCGACCGGGTCGAAGTTTTCCATGGAGCAGACGGTGATGCAGTTGCCGTCGCCGTCGCGGATGACCTCGTACTCAATCTCCTTCCAGCCGGCGATGCAGCGCTCCACGAGAATCTGGTGAATGGGCGAGGCCTCGAGACCGGTCCATGCGGTTTCGCTGAGCTCGGCCCTGTCCTTCGCTATGCCGCCGCCTGAGCCTCCGAGCGTGAAGGCGGGGCGGACGATTACCGGATATCCGATTTCCTCGGCGAAAGCGAGGGCGCTTTCCACGTCCGTCACGACCGAGGATGGGATGCAGGGCTGGTTTATGGCCTGCATGGCTTCCTTAAACATAAGGCGGTCCTCCGCCTTGTCTATCGTTTCGAGGTTGGAGCCGAGAAGAGCCACGCCCTGTTCCTTCAGGAAGCCCTCCTTGGCGAGCTGCATGGAGAGCGTAAGCCCGTTTTGTCCTCCGAGGGTGGACAGAAGCCCGTCAGGCTTCTCCTTCCTGATTATGCGCTTCAGTATGTCCGTCGAGAGCGGCTCGATGTAGATCTTGTCCGCCACCGCGCTGTCCGTCATTATTGTCGCGGGATTCGGGTTGACGAGTATGACGTACAGGCCGAGATCCTTGAGAGCGCGGCAGGCCTGTGTTCCGGCGTAGTCGAATTCGGCCGCCTGACCTATTACGATAGGGCCCGAGCCGATTATCATTACGCGTTTCAAGTTCTTATTCAGCGGCATTTCCGCCACCCCCAATCATTGAGAGAAATTCGTCGAAAAGGTATTCGTTGTCGCGGGGACCGCCGCAGGCCTCCGGATGGTACTGCACGGAAAAAGCCGGAATATCGGTATAGTGGATTCCCTCGCAGGTGCCGTCGTTCACGTTTTCAAAGCTCATAACGGCGGTTTTAGGGATGGTCTCCGGCACTATCGCGTAGCCGTGGTTCTGGCTGGTTATATACAGCTTTCCCGTCCTCCTGTCGCGGACGGGCTGGTTCGCGCCGCGGTGCCCGTATTTGAGCTTCGTGCTTTTCGCGCCCCTGGCAAGGGCAAGCAGCTGATGCCCCAGGCAGATACCGAATACGGGGAGCTTCGCTTCGAGAACCTTCTGAAGGTTCCTTATTATGTCGGAGTATGCCGCGGGGTCGCCGGGTCCGTTCGAGAGCAGAATTCCGTCCGGCTTTTTCGCGAGTATTTCCTCAGCGGCCGAGGTCGCGGGCATGACCGTGACCTTGCAGCCGCGGTTGACGAGCTTTTTAGCCATCGCGCCCTTGTAGCCGAAGTCCCAGAGGACAATGTGCGGCTTTCCGCCCCCGTTCATCACATACGGCGCCCTGCAGGTTACCGCGAAAACGTCGCTCGACAGCTCCCTTGCGGCAAGCTTTTTGGTATATTCCCCGAGGTTTTCGGGGATTTCCGACAGAACCGAGGCGTTCATAACGCCGTATTCGCGGATGATCCTGGTAAGTGCGCGGGTGTCGACGCCGTAAAGCCCGATGATGCCGGTTTTTTTGAGGTATTCGTCGAGGCTGCCCTCGCAGCGGAAGTTCGACGGTTCCCCGCAGGGCTCGCGGACGACGTAGGCGGAGAGCTTCGGAGCCTCGCTCTCAAAATCCTCTGGAATTATCCCGTAATTTCCGATAAGCGGGAAGGTCTGCACCACTATCTGCCCGTGGTAGCTGGGGTCGGTGAGGGTTTCGATGTAGCCGGTCATGCCGGTCGTGAAAACCAGCTCTGCGGTTATCTCGCCGTCCGCGCCGAAGCGGGTGCCTTCAAAAACCTGCCCGTTTTGCAAAATCAAATAAGCTTTCTTCATGTTTCGCTCCTTAAATCAAGCACGATTCCGTCTTTTTCCTCTTCAATATCTTTTCGCTCTTATCCGAGCAGCTTTACCAGCACCGCCTTCTGGGCGTGAAGCCTGTTTTCGGCTTCGTCGAATATTTCCTTTGCGTGGGCTTCGAATACATTATAGGTAATTTCCTCGCCCTTATGCGCGGGGAGACAGTGCTGCACTATGCAGCCGGGATTGGCGAGCGCCATGATGGCGTCGTTCACCTGATAGCCGCGGAACGCGATCTCGCGCTCCGCCTTTTCCTTCTCTTGGCCCATGGAAGCCCAGACGTCCGTAATCATAACGTCGGCATTAACCGCCGCCTCCTCGGGTCTTGCCGTAAGAATGAACTTGCCGCCGTATGCCTTTGCAAACTCAAGGATTATCGGGTCGGGGCGGTAGCTTTCGGGGCAGGCGCAGCTTACGGTCATTCCCATTTTAAGGCCGCCGACGATAAGCGAATTCGCCATATTGTTGCCGTCGCCGATGAAGCAGAGCCTTTTGCCTGCAAGATCCTTCCCGAGATATTCGCGTATGGTCATAAGGTCAGCGAGCACCTGGCAGGGATGGGAGAAGTCCGTAAGGCCGTTGATGACCGGTATGCTTCCGTACTTCGCGAGATTCTCAACTTCCTCCTGGGCATAGGTTCTTATCATGATGCCGTCAAGATAGCGCGAGAGCACCCTGGCTGTGTCCTCGACAGGCTCGCCGCGCCCTATCTGAAGGTCGTTGGCGCTCAAAAACAGCGCCATGCCGCCGAGCTGGTACATGCCCGCCTCAAACGAGACTCTTGTGCGCGTCGAAGACTTCTGGAATATCATCCCGAGAGTCTTGCCCTTCAGCCTCGGCTGTGCAGCGCCGCTCTTAAGTTCGGCCTTAAGCTCGTCGGCGAGGTCCAAAATTCCCTTTATTTCATCGGGAGAAAGGTCAAGAAGCTTTAAAAGGTGTTTCATTTTTCATACCTCCTGCATTTCGGAAAGAGTTGTTTCAAGCGCGTGGAGTCCCTCGTCGATTTCCGCGTAAGTGATGGTGAGGGGCGGAAGGAACCTTAACTTCTGCTTTGCGGTCAGAATCATGACGCCGTGCCTGAAGGCCGCCCTTACAACGTCCGCCGAGCTTAGTCCGCAAAGCTCGGCTCCGAGCATCAGACCCATTCCGGCGACGCCCTTTACCTGAGGCATTTTGAGGAGCCTTCCGGTCATGTACTCGCCCTTCTTTTTTACCTCATCCAGAAATTCGGGCGTCATCCTTGAAAGCACATAGGCCGCCGCGGCAGCCGAGATCGGATTGCCGCCGAAGGTCGAACCGTGGTCGCCGGGCTTGAAAACATCCTCTGTTTTTTCGCCGAAGATAACGGCGCCGAAGGGAAGCCCCCCCGCAAGCCCCTTGGCGGAGGTCACGATATCCGGCAGGACGCCGAACTGCTGGTAGGCAAAAAGCGAGCCCGTTCTGCCGACGCCGGTCTGAACCTCGTCCGCTATGAGGAGTATGTCGTTTTCCTTGCAGATTTCGGCGATTTCCCTGATGTAAGCCTTATCGAGCGGAAGCACGCCGCCCTCGCCCTGAATAAGCTCTATCATTACGGCGCAGACGCTTCCGTCAAGCTTTGACTTCAGATCCCCGATGTCGTTGGCTTTGGCGTGTTCAAAGCCCTCGGTAAACGGAAAGAAGTAATTATGAAAAACATCCTGACCCGTGGCGGCAAGAGTTGTTATCGTGCGCCCGTGAAAGGAGTTTACGAGTGTGATTATTTTATTTCTGCCGCCGCCGTATTTGTCGAAGCTGTACTTCCGGGCGGCCTTTATCGCGCCCTCGTTGCTCTCGGCGCCGCTGTTGGCGAAAAAAACCTTCTTGAGACCGCTCAGCTTAACGAGCGATTCGGCCGCTTCCGTGCTCGGAAGGGTGTAAAAAAGATTTGAAATGTGCTGAATTCTGTGAAGCTGCGACTCGATGGCCTTTATCCAGCCCTCGTCGCAGAATCCAAGAGAGTTTACACCGATTCCGCTTGTAAAGTCAATATATTTTTTACCGTCGAAATCATAGCAGGTCGCGTTCTTTCCCCGCTCCTCCGCAAGCTGGAACCGCGCGTAGGAATTGACGACGCTTTCGTCGTGCTTTTTTATTACATCAAGATTATTCATCGTTACCTCCGGATGAGCGAGCCGAAGCTCCTCCTTATATTTGATTTATGCCGTAAACATCGTTCCAATGCCCTCGTCCGAGAACATCTCGAGTAAGATCGAATGGGGGATGCGGCCGTCTATCATTACCGCCCTCCCCACGCCTCGGGATACGGCGGTATAGCAGCTTTTCACCTTCGGTATCATGCCCCCGCTTATGATGCCCTCAGCGATAAGGGCGTCCACGTCGGCGAGCCTGACAAAGGGTATCAGGGAGCCTTCGTCCTTTACGTCCCTCATAAGCCCGCGTATGTCCGTAAGCATCAGCATGTTTTCGGCATTTAGCGCCGCCGCTATTTCCGCCGCCGCGGTATCCGCGTTTATATTGTAAAACTGACCGTTTTCGTCCGTTCCGACAGTCGCGATGACGGGTATATAGCCGTTTTCAAGCGCGTTTATTATCGGCGCGGCGTCGATATTCACTATGTCGCCTACAAAGCCGAGATCGCTTTCCCCGACGAGCTTCCTTGCCTTTATCATTCCGCCGTCTATTCCGCAGAGTCCCAGAGCCTTTCCTCCGGAGAGCCCGATGAGAGAAACGAGGTCCTTGTTTGTTTTGCCCGCAAGCACCATCTGCACAACGTCGATGGTCTCGGCGTCGGTATATCGAAGCCCGTCAACGAACCTCGACTCTATGCCGAGCCTTCCGAGCATCTGGCTGATTTCGGGGCCGCCGCCGTGAACAAGGACGGTTTTGACGCCGACGAGCGAAAGCAGAACGATGTCGCTCATGACGGCGCGCTTGAGCTCGGGGTTTATCATGGCGTTGCCGCCGTATTTTACAACGACTATCTTGCCGGAGTACTTCTGTATATAGGGCAGGGCGGCCGTGAGCACCTGAGCCTTCATGTTGTCCGTAATTTCCATTTTAATCGCATCCTTTCGCGTTTAAAGATTTTCGGGCTGGAGGTCAAGCATTATGACCTGTAATCCCCGTTTATCTTAACGTAGTCATAGCTCAGGTCGCAGCCCCAGGCCGTCGCCTCATAATCGCCCTGCTTCATGAGTATGTCGATGAGGATCTCGCTTTTGAGGAGTATATCCTTAGCGTTCTCCTCGGAAAACGGCACTCCGAAGCCGTTTTTGCAGACCTGTATCTGACCTGCCTCGGAGCTTAAATAAACGTCGATGCTGCCGATATCGAATTCGGCGTCCGTGTAGCCAATCGCGCAGAGTATGCGTCCCCAGTTCGCGTCCGCGCCGAACATCGCGGTTTTGACAAGACTTGAATTTATCACGGACTTCGCGACCTTTCTCGCCGTTTCCTTACTGGGCGCTCCCGTCACGGAGCATTGCAGCAGCTTCGTCGCCCCCTCGCCGTCCGCAGCCATCATCCGGGTCATTTCGGTCGCAACCAGCCTGAGCGCGCCCACAAAAGCGTCAAAGGCCTCGTTTTTTGAGTCGATAAGAGGATTCCCGGCGAGCCCGTTCGCCATGACGGAAACCATGTCGTTTGTGGAGGTGTCCCCGTCTACGCTCAGCATGTTGTAGGTGTCGCCGACTACGGCCTTGAGAGCCTCGCTCAGCATGGCTGAGCTTATCGCGGCGTCGCTCGTTATAAAGCTCAGCATCGTCGCCATATTCGGGCTTATCATGCCGGAGCCCTTGGCCATCGCGCCTATCGTAATAACGCTCGTTCCGAGCCTGAAGGATACGGCGCATTCCTTGAGCTTTGTGTCGGTGGTCATTATAGCCTCGGCTGCGTCCCGGGCGCCTTCGGCGGTCAGGGCGGGGGCAAGTGCGGCGATGCCCTTTTCTATCGGCTCCATGACTATGGGCTGCCCTATGACGCCGGTGGAGGCGATTATCACGTCCGTCGGCGCTATCCCGAGCGCCTTCGCCGTGAGGGAGCAAATGAGTTCGGCCTTTTCAACGCCGTCCGAGTTGCAGGTATTGGCGTTTCCGCTGTTGCATATGACCGCCCTCGCCTTGCCGTCCATTAAATTGTTTCTGGTAACGGTTATGGGGGCGCCGTACACCTTGTTCTGCGTATAGACCGCCGCCGCCGTGCATTCGACCTCGCTCAGTATCATCGCAAGATCCTTTTTCGTGTTGTTTTTCCTTATTCCACAGTGTATGCCGCCCGCCTTGAAGCCCTGCGGAGCGCATACGCCGCCGTTTATTTTTGTGTAATTCATATTCACATACCTCACATCAAAGTTTCAAACTCGTCAAGTCCCAGCGCGATGTTCATATTCTGCACCGCGGCGCCGGATGCGCCCTTGCCGAGATTGTCGAGCACACTTACGAGCGTAAGCTGTTCGTCGTTCCCGCATACGTGGATCCTGAGATGATTGGTGTCTCGGATCTCGTTCGCGGCGATAAAGCCGTCCTCGGTCGGGCCGTGCACGGAAATCAGGGGCTCGCCATCATAAAAGCCGGAGAGCAGCTCCCGCAGTTCCGCGGGACGCAGCTTCTTTAAAAGCATGGAGACATGCAGGGGTATGCTTACCGTCATGCCGCTGTAATAATCGCAGATGAAGGGATTGAACACGGGCGCGCTGTCTATTCCCGTGACCGCCTTCATTTCCGGCAGGTGCTTGTGAGAAAGGGAGAGAGCGTAGAGCCTCGGACTCTCGAGCTGATAGGGGCGCCCCGCGTCTTCATACTGCGCTATGGCCTTTTTTCCGGCCCCGCTGTAGCCGGAAACGCCGACGCAGGTGAGGGGATAGCTCCTGGGGAGTATTCCAAGCTTTACAAGCGGGTAAACGATCGAGATGAAACCCGTAGCGTAGCAGCCGGGGTTCGCTATGCGCTTTGACGAGGCTATCGCCCTCCTGTGCTCCTTCGAAAGCTCCGGAAAGCCGTAGGCCCAGCCCGGCGCCGTTCTGTGCGCCGTGCTCGCGTCGATAACGCGCACCCTGTCGTTTTCTATAAGAGAAACCGCTTCGACGGCCGCCGCGTCCGGCAGGCAGAGAAAAACCAGGTCGGCGCTGTTTATAAGCTCGCGCCTCTTTCCCGCATCCTTGCGCATGGAGTCCTCGATAAGCAGAAGCTCGACGTCCTTATGCGCCGACAGGCGCTTTTGAAGCTGGAGGCCCGTCGTGCCCTCCTGACCGTCGATATACACCTTGTATTTCATGCGACACCCTCCTATGGCTGCTCAATCAAGCTAATAAATATTCAGTATTTATTATATATTATACACCATACGGGAAGATAGTCAAGGAAATAGCGATTAAATATTCATGTTTGTTTAGATTAACCTCAATGTGCGCACATGGCAAATAAAAAATTTACATTATTGTGCATATATGCTATAATAGCCCCGAAACGGGAACGGGGGTTTCCGGTGCCCCGGCGGCGGGCTGTATAAATGATAGCACACTTTCCGGTGGCACACAATGTAAGCGGGGTATATTTTTGGGCGCTAAGGAAGAGAAAAATGGCGGGCTGCACGCCGGCCACAGGCAGAGGATGAAGCGGCGCTTCGTAACTCACGGGCTCGAGAATTTTGACGACCACAACGTCCTCGAGCTGCTGCTTTTTTACGCTCTGCCCCGGGGGGACGTTAACCCCGTGGCCCATGCGCTGATCGAAAGGTTCGGCAAGCTCTCGGCGGTGTTTGACGCGCCGATTGAGGAGCTTATGAAGGTTGACGGGGTGGGCGAAAACGCGGCCGCGCTCATAAAGCTTATTCCGCAGGTTTCGAGGCGCTACATGATCTCGCGGAGTGTTTCCGAGGAGGATGTGCAGCTCACAAACAGCGTGAAGGCGGGGCGTTTCATCGTTCCTTATTTCCACGGCGAATGTGAGGAGACGGTGTACATGGTCTCCCTTGACGCGAAATGCAAGGTCTTAAGCTGCCGCCAGCTCTTTAGGGGCGACGTCAACTCCGCGGGCGTGAGCGTACGAAAAATAGTCGAAACCGCGCTCGCGAGCAAGGCGACAAACGTAATACTCGCTCATAACCACCCGAGCGGCATCGCGCTTCCCTCGAGGGAGGACGAGCGTACCACGGAACGCATAGCGGAGGCGCTCAGATCGGTTGACATAACTCTTGCGGATCATCTGGTCGTGGCGGACGAGGATTTTGTATCCATGGCCGACAACGGCTTTTTCAGGAAATGACCGGAGTTCAGGCATCATAAGGCGATTCAGAAGCCTTGTCAAATTTCAGAAAGGATATTATGGATACATTCAGTCTAAAAGCGCCGTTTGAGCCGACAGGCGACCAGCCCCAGGCCATTGAGGCGCTGGTAAGCGGAATCGAGAACGGTCTTTCGGAGCAGACGCTTCTCGGCGTCACCGGCTCGGGCAAGACCTTCACCATGGCAAACGTCATCGCGCGGCTCAACAGGCCCACGCTCGTGCTCGCCCACAACAAGACGCTTGCCGCCCAGCTATGTTCGGAATTCAAGGAATTCTTCCCGGACAACGCGGTCGAATACTTCGTTTCGTACTACGACTACTATCAGCCGGAGGCCTATATCGCGCATACGGACACGTATATCGAGAAGGACGCGTCCATAAACGACGAAATAGAGCGGCTTCGCCACTCCGCGACCTCGTCGCTCTTTGAAAGGCGCGACGTGATAGTCGTGTCCTCGGTTTCATGCATCTACGGCCTTGGAGATCCGATAGATTACGCGAATATGGTCATTTCGCTCCGTCAGGGTCAAAAAAGGAACCGCGACGAAATGCTTAAAAAGCTCGTCGAGATAAGGTACGAGCGCAACGACCTCGCCTTTGACCGCAACATGTTCCGCGTAAGAGGCGACACGGTGGAGATATACCCCGCCTACGCGAGGGACTCCGCCATAAGGGTGGAGTTTTTCGGCGACGAGGTCGACCGGATAAGCGAAATAAACGTGGTCACGGGAGTTCCCTCGAGGCAGCTTTCCCATGTCGCGATTTATCCCGCATCCCATTATGTGACCACCAAGGAGAAAATGGAGCGTGCCGCGAGAGAAATTTACTGCGAGATGGAGAGCAGGATAAAATACTTCGAGGAGAACAATAAGCTGGTGGAGGCTCAGCGCCTCCGCCAGCGCACGATGTACGATATAGAAATGATGCGCGAGCTGGGCTACTGCAGCGGCATAGAGAATTATTCGAGGATAATAAGCGGCAGGGCGGAGGGCTCCGCGCCCATGACGCTCCTGGACTATTTTCCGAAGGATTTCCTCATGTTCATAGACGAATCGCATGTCACTGTCCCGCAGGTTAGGGCGATGTACGCCGGCGACCGCGCAAGGAAGGAAACGCTCGTCGAATACGGCTTCCGCCTGCCGAGCGCCTTCGACAACAGGCCGCTGAATTTCAGTGAATTCTGCGAGAGGGTTAACCAGGTCGTGTATGTCAGCGCGACTCCGGCTCCATATGAGCGGGAGCGCTCCGGACAGATAGTGGAGCAGATAATACGCCCGACCGGCCTCCTCGACCCGGAGGTCATAGTGCGTCCGGTGGAAGGGCAGATAGACGACCTCGTCGGTGAAATAAACGCACGCGCGGAGAGAAAGGAGCGGACGCTTGTCACGACGCTTACAAAGCGCATGGCGGAGGACCTGACGGCGTATCTGCAAAAACTCGGAATAAGGGTGCGCTACATGCACCACGATATAAACACGATAGAGCGCATGGAGATAATAAGGGATCTCCGGCTCGGCGAATTCGACGTGCTGGTAGGCATAAACCTCCTGAGGGAGGGACTTGACCTGCCCGAGGTCAGCCTTGTCGCGATACTCGACGCGGACAAGGAGGGCTTCCTCCGGAGCGAGACATCGCTTATCCAGACGATAGGAAGGGCGGCGAGGAACGCCTCCGGCGTCGTTGTGATGTATGCCGACACGGTGACCCCGTCCATGGAGAAGGCCATAGGAGAGACCGAGCGCCGCAGGAAAAAGCAGAAGGAGTACAACGAGGAGCACGGCATAGTTCCGAAAACTGTCATAAAGGACATACGCGAGCTGCTTGAAATATCCAAGCCCGAGGGCGGCGGAGCACGTGGAGGCGGAGCCGGCATGACAAAGGCGGAAATCGGCGCGGAGATAGCAAGGCTTGAAAAGGAGATGCTCCAGGCCTCGAAAATGCTCGAGTTTGAGTACGCCGCAATACTGCGAGACCGAATAATCAGGCTTCGCGCGGAAAAGTAGGGAAGGACCGTCCGGTCCTTCCGCGGCGGTACGACGCCGAGAGGCGCGCTTTACGTTCCCTGCGGCGGCCCCGCGGGGAATAATATCAGGAAGGCCGCAATACGGCAGATAATAGATCTGCACGACGTTTCATATTCATCTATCATGATAGAGGGTTTGGCATGAAAAACATGAAAGTAAAGAATTTCCGTCACGCCTGGCTGCTGCTATATTACCCGATTTTCATTACATGCTTTTTCCTCGTCGAAAAGCTTGTTAATGGACAGTACGCGGTCATGTATGTCTGGCTGGACGGCGTGATTCCCTTCAAAGCATATTTCGTAGTTCCGTATGTGCTCTGGTATCCTTATTTCGGGCTTGCGGGGCTTTATCTCGTTTTCCGCGACGATTTCGGCTTCTGCCGCTACATGTGGTCGCTCATTCTGGGTCTTTCCTTCTGCCTTGCGTTTTACGTTATTTACCCGAACGGACAGAACCTGCGCCCGCACGAGCTTCTCGACAGGGATATTTTCACGCGGCTGGTAGCGAGGCTCTACGCCGCCGATTCAAACCTGAATGTCTTCCCGAGCATACACGTTTTTGCGACTATCGCGCCGACGGTTGCCGTTCTCAAAAACCGTGAAGCGGGGAAAAGAGCTTCCGTGAGGATATCATTGGTCTTGCTCTGCGTCCTGATCTGCCTTTCGACGGTTTTCATCAAGCAGCACTCGGTGCTCGACGTTCTCGGGGGAGCGGGGCTTTACATGATAGTTTATCTGCTCGTCTACAAAACGGGCGGAAGCTGGAGGCTCTGGACCTGGCCCGCAAGGCCCCTTCGGAAAGCGGAAGGCGATACTGAAGGAAAGCCCGCCGCGCAAAGCAGGAAACCGCACGGCACGAGCAAAAGGCCTCTCTGAAACGAAGCGCCGCCCCCTTTTTCATAGGGGCGGCGCCTCAGCGTGTCGAAAAAGTGTTTCGACACGCTTTCCAGGGGGCATCCAATGCCCCCTGGATATGCGGCTGAAGCCGCGATACCCCCGGTCGCGCACAATTGCGCGGGATAATGTATTTTTTCGGCGTACATGCCGCCGGAAAAATAATTTTTTGATATTATATCATTTTTAAATTTGTGTTTGTCTACAGCCTGAAGCGCCGCCCCCTTTTTTAAAGGGGCGGCGCTTACTGCGTCATGAGGCGCTGCGCTGAGAAAACAGATACAGCGAGTAGCCGGAACTTGCTGAGCCGCCGTACTCGGAAGCGCTGACAGGCGAGGCGTTCGCCCTCACATAGGAGCTTATCTCCGAATTTCCCATGGATTTGGACGAAATGAGGAAATAGGTGATCTTTCCCTCCGAAACAAGCTCTTTTATACGGCTGAGGCTGAGCGCGTTGTCGGTGCCGAGGAAGCCGCCGTAAGCGACGGCGGGCAGTCCCGTGTCCACGATAAAGGCCGCGACGTCGGCGGAGCTCTGCGATACCACGAGGTAGCTCCCAGGCTTGTAGTGCTCGACGAGGTACTTTTCGAGTGCGAGGGTGTTTTCGTCGCTTTTTATGAAGGTTTCCTGATTTGCGGTCATACCGGGTATCGGCTCGGTGGAGGCGAGCTCCGGACCCGCGTAAGGCATGGTGCTGTTCTGCGGGGGATACGTCATTACCGTCCAGCACCAGTAAAGCGGCGCCGAGAGCATCGAAACGAGCGCCAGAGCGGCTGCGAGCATCGGGGCAAAGCGCCTGTCCTTGAAGTAACTCAGGGCAATAAAAATAACAGAAGCGGTTCCTGATACGAGCGTGATAGGCAAAAGCCATGTCCTGAGCCCGGGATAGTCCCAGAGGTAGACGCAGCTGATGAGGCAGGTGGCGGCGAGCGAGGCGGGGAGGAAATAGCTTCGCTTCGAGTCCTTATCGCGCAGTTCGCGGATCATTTCGGCGAAGCCTATACCGGAAAGGGCCGCGACGGCGGGGGAAAACATGCAGAGGTAATACCTGTGGTAAAAGCCCGCGAAGCTGAAAAAGATGTACATTGCGAACAGCCACAGCGTCCAGTAGACAAGTATGCCCTGCTCTGCGGAGCGCTTTTTCAGACTTAGCCCGCGCAGCAGGCAGAGGATGCAGAAAAGGGCGAAAACGATGAGCCAGGAGGCCTGCCCGTAAAGGTCCTTGCTCCACAGGCGGAAAATTCCGGCGGTGCCTATATTGTTTCCGCCGCCGCCGCGGGTCATGGTCATCCCGCCTGCTCCCTGACCGGGAGCAGCGGGGAAGGCGCGAGCGCCGCTTTGGGACTGTTGACCTCCCCAAACCGGCTGGCTGGAGGGCTGCTGCCTGCTTTGAGGCCGCTGTCCGTCCTGCTGGCCTGGAGGATCCTGCCGCGAGTCGGTATCGGAAAGGCTTTGACGTGAGCCCGTACCCACGCCGTCGTCTGCCTGACCTTGAGCGCCCGGGGCGGCGTTTCCTGCGGGCTGCTGACCCGCAAATCCTGCGCTTCCTCTCCGAGCGCCGGTGTTTCCGCCGAAACTGAACTGAACGCCGCCTCCCGGGCGCAGAAAGCCCTGATATATGCGCCTCAAGCCGTTATGTCCTATAACCAGCCCCATTACGGTGTTATCAGTCGAGCTTCCGACGTAGGGGCGGCTGTCCTCCGGACAGAGATCCACGGCGAGCACCCATGAAAGTGAGACCGCGGCGACTATCACAACCGCGATGAGCCCCGCGAGTACGCGCTTTAATATATTTTCCCTGGCGAATATGAGGTATGTCAGCGCCATGGCGGGCAGTATCATATAGGCCTGAAGCATCTTGATGTTGAAGCCGAGCCCGACAAAAAGGGCGGCTAGGAACAGGTATCGCCATTTCGAGGTCTCAAGCGCCTTGAAGAAGTAGAAGGTCGCGACCAAAAGCACGAAAACAAGCTGCATATCCATCGTGTTGTTTCGCGAGGCGACCACCGCTGCCGGGGTGAGCGCGAAGAATAAGGCCGCAAGCAGTCCGGCCGGTCGCCCGAAGCGCTTTGCGGTCAGTATGTACATCATTATGCACGAGCCGGTGCCCGCAAGGGCCTGCGGCAGGAGCATCGCCCAGCCGTGATAGCCGAACACCATGACGAACAAAGCCTGTATCCAGAGCGCCAGGGGCGGCTTGTCCACCATGACGACGCCGGCGGGGTCGAAGGAAACGAAAAAGAAGTTTTTGAAGCTCTGCGTCATGCTTTTTATCGCGGCGGCGTAATAGGCGTTGCCGTAGCCGAACTTTGATACCGCGTAAAAGTTGAGCCCGAAGGATAAAGCGGCTATGAGCGCCAGAAGGCAGAGATGCCGGCGCTTTTTGATCCAGGTAAAAACAGGGCTCGTCCCGAGCCTGCTTCGCGTAATATTCACGTTCTTTTCTCCGTTAAACAGTTTTAGTAGGAATGAGTATATTTTACGAATATTGAAAAAACCTTGAAAATGGTAAGTCTGCCGGGCTTGTTTACGCTCAAGGTCCGCGCCGGTTACGGCGCGGACCTGTCATACAAAGTATTTGTGCACAAAATCGACGTCTTTTACCTCAAACTCTTTTCCGTTCAGGTATTGGAGCGCTCCTGCGTCCGTTTTGAAGCTGAATCTCAGCTTGTAGGAGCAGAGCGCCTGCCTGCTTTCCCCGAAGGGCCTGTTTTTTGCTTCCCTGCCGTATTTTCCGTCTCCGAGGAGCGGAAAGCCCGCGTCGGAGAGCTGGGCTCGTATCTGGTGGGTGCGCCCGGTGAGAAGCTCGCACTCGAGCAGCGAGAGCCCGCCGCCTGATTTGAGCGTCCTGTACTTCGTCACGGCGGTCTTGGCGCCCTTTTCGGGCGTTTTTCGGACGTAGACCTGATTTTTTGAAGCGTCCTTGAAGATATAGCCCTTCAGCGTTCCCGAGGAAGGCTTCGGAACGCCGTGGACGATGCAGAGGTAGAATTTATCGATCTCCCTGTCCCTTATTTTATCGTTTAGTATCCGGAGCGCCTCGGCCGTCTTGGCCGCTATGACGATGCCGGAGGTGTTGCGGTCAATCCTGTTGCAGAGAGCGGGAGCGAAGGAGTTTTCGTCCTCGGGCCTCCACTCGCCCTTACTGCGGAGGTATGCCTGAATGTGGGCGATGAGCGTGTTATGAGTCCAGTCGCCGGCGCTGTGGCACAGCATGCCGGAAGCCTTGTTGACGAGCAGTATGTTTTCGTCCTCGTAGACAATGTCGAGCTTCGGCTTGGAGACTGCGAGGTGCGCGTTTTTCTCCGCGGGCTTCTCGAAAAACTCGTCGTTTATATAGAGCTGCAGCGAGTCCCCGGCAACGAGCTTGTAGTCGCGGCTCGAGCCCCTGCCGTTCACCTTTATACGCTTCAGCCTTATATACTTCTGCGCAAGGGAAGCAGGCAAAAGCGGGACGGCCTTGCCGATAAAGCGGTCAAGGCGCTGCCCCTCGTCGTTTTTTGCGATTACGAACTCCTTCAAGCGAAAGCCCCCGGGTCATTGATAATGCAATTATAATTGCGGCGCGCAGAAATGTAAAGCGGCTATCGGAGCGGCCCGCGTTTTTCGGAAAGCCTTGAGCGCTTTTCGCGCGCCTTCACCGATTCATCGTTATAAGAAAGCAGCGGAGGTATTTTTCTGCACTTGAAAATGCGCTCCCTGTAATTGTTCACGATTTTGTATATTGTGCCCGAGAGCGCGAACACTGCGATCAGGTTCGGAACCGCCATCAGCCCGTTGAAGATGTCGGAAAGCTCCCATACTAGCCTCACGTTTGACACGGCGCCGAAAAATACCGCGGCGGTGAAAAACAGCCTGTACAGAGGAGCGATTTTGCCGCCCCCCATGTATTCGGCGGACTTGGCGCCAAAGTGCGACCAGCCTATGACGCTCATAAACGCGAAGAGCATTATCGAGCCGGTCACGACGTATTCTCCGGCGGCGCCAAGGACGGACGAGAAGGCGTAAAAGGGAAGCTGCGCTCCGTCGAGCCCCTGAATCCTGTGCGAGCCCGTCGAGAGTATCGCAAGCGCAGTAAGCGTGCAGATCACTATCGTATCGAAAAACACCTCGAAGATGGCCCACATGCCCTGCTCGACAGGCTCCCTCACGTCGCTTGCCGAGTGCACGATGACCGAGGAGCCGAGACCGGCCTCGTTTGAGAATATCCCCCGCGCTACGCCGAAGCGAACCGCTCTCGACATTGCATAGCCCATTATGCCCCCTCCGGCGGATTTCAGACTGAAGGCTCCCTCGAGGATCTCAGCAAAAGCCGCGGGAACCTGCCTGAGGTTCGCGATTATGACCGCCGAAGCGGCCGCGATGTAAACGACGGACATGAAGGGCACCAGCCTTTCCGAAAGGGCGGCAATCCTCTTCAGCCCGCCGGTTATAACAAGACCGACGAGGAGGGAAAGGACCATGCCCGTTGCGAAGGGCGGCACGGAAAAAGCGCTTTCCATTGAAACTGCAATACCGTTGACCTGCGCGATGTTTCCTATGCCGAAGGAAGCGATAAGGCAGAAGAACGAAAAAAGAAGGGCGAGCCACCGCTGTCCCAGGCCCCTTTCAATGTATATCATGGCGCCGCCCGTCCACTCGCCCTTTTCGTTCTTATAGCGGAAGTATATGCCCAGTATCTTCTCCGCAAAATTCGTCATCATGCCGAAGAAGGCCGATACCCACATCCAGAACACGGCGCCGGGGCCGCCCGCGGTTATGGCGGTCGCGACTCCCACAATGTTGCCGGTGCCGAGCGTGGAGGCCAGCGCCGTCGCGAGAGCCTGAAACTGCGAAATCGATTTTTTGTCCCTTTGCCGCGTTACCTTTCTGTCGCTGAAAAGCGCGGCGAAGGTATGCTTCCACCAGTGCCCGAATCTGAAAACCTGAAAGAAGCCGAGAAGGAGGCTCAGGTAAACGCCGGCTCCGAGAAGAAGGATAAGCATCGGCGGTCCCCAGACGACGTCGCTTATTTTTCCGTTAATCCGCTCTATTTTACCCGCAAGGTCTTGCGCGGCGGGGGTGAATGCTGTTAAAATGCTGCTAAGGCTCATAATAGACCTCCTGAAGGACGGGCGTCGGGCCCCGGGTATGAAAACGAGGTTTTTTACCGGGCGGAGAATAAATATGCACATATGTGAAAGAATCAGGAGAAGGGCAACACAAAATCTATAAATTCGATGCAAGAAAATATTTGACAAAGCCTTAATTATCAACTATAATAACTTGGCAAATAAATTGAGGTGCGCCATGCGTATAGATCTCCACGAAATCATCGACGTTCCGGGCGGCTGCGTCGCCTTCGACTATGAGCCCGATCTTTCCGGCGTGTACCCGGAGGCGGTTCTGGGAGAGGCCGAGCGCGTCAGGGCAAAGGGCGAAATCAGGAACACGGCGGGAGTCTTGACGGTCAGCGCCGAGGTGACGGCAAGGCTGAGATGCCTGTGCGACCGCTGCGCCGCCGAGTATGAGTATGAGCTCCGCCTTCCTGTCAGGGCGGTTCTCGCCGAGGAGCAGTTTGATGAGGAAAACTCCGACCTGTATCTGTTAGACGGAGATTACGCGGATTTGGACGAGATCATTCATACGGCTTACGTCTTGGATATGGACACCAAGTTTCTTTGCAACGAAAACTGTAAAGGGCTCTGCCCCAAATGCGGGAAGAACCTTAACGAGGGCCCCTGCTCCTGCAAGGGCGATATCAGTCCCCAATTAGCTGTATTGCAGCAGCTATTAACGGATAAATAATACTGCTGGTTACAGCTAAAAACCAAGGAGGTGTCTTAAATGGCGGTTCCAAAGAGAAAGGTCTCGAAGCAGAGGCGTGACAAGAGGCGCAGCTCCCACTGGAAGCTCGAGCTTCCCGGCATAGTAGCCTGCCCCAAGTGCGGCACATACCGTTTGCCGCACAGAGCTTGCAAGTCCTGCGGCTATTACAACGGCCGTGAGGTCATCAAGATGGAAAAGGCGAAATAACGAAGTCCTTGAAGGGAGGGGGTTGCTGCCCCCTCTATTTTCATGATGGGAGTCCGAAGCCGACAGGGCTGAGGATGCGCGTCAGGGAGGTCTGTCTTTGGCTGTGGTAAAAAGTGTGGGGCGAAAAAGTCCCGCGTATAATAAAATAGTGTC
The DNA here is from genome assembly GCA_029268065.1 of Clostridiales bacterium. GTDB lineage: Bacteria > Bacillota > Clostridia > Oscillospirales > Oscillospiraceae > DUPK01. The sequence goes on from JAJUHC010000031.1 coordinate 21,410, forward strand.
CGGGGACAGGCTCGTTTCCATAAACGGCAATGTGATTGAAGATGTCCTCGATTACAAATACTATTCCTACGACCCTGAGCTTATGCTCGAAATCGAAGCTCCCGACGGAACAAGAGCATCAGTCGCAATAAAAAAACGCGAGGGCGAGGACCTGGGGCTGGAGTTTGAGAGCTATCTGATGGACAAAGCCCGCTCCTGCTCCAACCGCTGCGTGTTCTGCTTTATCGACCAGCTGCCGCCGGGCGTCCGCGAAACCCTGCTTTTCAAGGACGACGACGCAAGGCTTTCCTTCCTCATGGGAAATTATATTACTCTCACCAATTTGACTAATCGGGAAATCGAGCGTATAATCAGGCTGAGAATCAGCCCGGTAAATATTTCCGTTCATACCACGAACCCGGAGCTGCGTGTGAAAATGCTCCGGAACAGTCGCGGCGGCGAGATAATGGATATCATGCGAAGCTTCGGCGCCGCCGGAATAAGCATGAACTGCCAGATAGTCTGCTGCCCCGGGCTTAACGACGGGGAGGAGCTTAAAAGGAGCCTGACTGACCTCAGGGCGCTTTACCCTGCGGTTTCGAGCGTTTCAGTCGTCCCCGTCGGAATTACGAGGCACAGGGAGGGGCTCTATCCGCTCGAACCGGTCGGTCCCGAAAAGGCCGCCGAGATACTGGATTTTACCGACTCGTTCGGGGAAAAATGTCTCCGTGAAACAGGCACGAGGCTGTTTTACTGCGCGGACGAGCTTTTTTTGAAGGCAGGCCGGGAAATACCTCCGGAGGAGTATTATGAGGACTATCCGCAGATAGAAAACGGCGTCGGCATGATGCGCTCCCTCGAGGAGGAATTCAGAGCCGCCCTGGAGGGCGCCTGCGGGGCGTCTGACGAGCCTTTTTCCATGGCTACGGGCTGCGCCGCATTTCATTTCATTGAAAAGCTGCTGGGGCTTGCGAGGGCGAAATGCTCCGGCCTGAATGTTAAAATCTATGCAATAAAAAACGGATTTTTCGGCGAAACCGTGGACGTCGCGGGGCTTGTGTCGGGAAATGACCTTGTATCCCAGCTTAAAGGGAAAGAGCTCGGCAGAAGGCTCCTGATACCCGCCTCGATGCTGAGGCACGGCGGCGATGTGTTTCTCGACGACCTGACGCTCTCCGCCGCCGAAAAAGCCCTCGGAGTGCCGATAATAACTGTACCCAACGACGGCTTTGAGCTGAAGAAAGCCATATTTGACGATTGAAATGAGGTAAGGCAATGCCAAAACCTTTGGTTGCGATTGTGGGACGCCCCAACGTCGGAAAATCCATGCTGTTCAATAAGCTCTCCGGAAAGCGTCTCTCGATTGTGGAGGACACGCCCGGAGTGACGAGGGACAGGATATACGCGGACACAGACTGGAGGGGGCGCGCCTTCACCATCGTCGATACCGGCGGCATAGAGCCTCAGGCTGACACCGAGATCCTGAAGTTCATGCGGCAGCAGGCGGATATAGCGATAGAAACGGCAAACGTGATTGTTTTCGTCGGGGATATCAAAACTGGCGTCACGGCGGCGGACAAGGACGTCGCCAACATGCTCCTAAAATCGAAAAAACCCGTTGTGCTCGCCGTAAACAAAATGGACTCGATAGGACACACCGACCCGGAAATCTACGAGTTTTACAGTCTCGGGCTCGGAGACCCGATTGCGGTTTCGGCCGTTCACGGACACGGCACCGACGAGCTGCTTGATGCCTGCGTCGCCGCCTTTCCGCCGGAGGAGCCGGAGGAGGAGGAGAGCGACACGATAAAGGTCGCGGTCATCGGGCGGCCCAACATGGGAAAGTCCTCGCTCGTCAACCTGATTCTCGGCGAGCAGCGTGTCATCGTCAGCGAGGTCGCAGGCACGACCCGAGACGCTATCGACAGCTATTTTGAAAACGAGCACGGGAAGTATGTGTTTATCGACACCGCAGGCATCAGGCGAAAATCAAGGGTTGACGACAGGATAGAAAAGTACAGCGTCATGCGCGCCGAAATGGCGATAGACAGGGCGGACGTATGCCTCATCATGCTGGACGCGCGCGACGGCGTCACGGAGCAGGATACGAAAATAGCGGGGCTTGCACATGAAAAGGGCAAGGCCAGTATAATCATTGTCAACAAATGGGATCTTATCGAAAAAGACGACAAGACCATGGATATAATGCGCGACGAGGTGCGCAGGGGGCTTGCCTATATGACCTACGCCCCGATACTCTTCATATCCGCCGTGACGGGGCAGCGCGTAAACAGGATATTCGAGCTTATCAATTACGTGAACGACCAGAGCAGCATGCGCATAACCACCGGAATGCTGAACAACGTGCTCGCGGAGGCTACGGCCAGGGTGCAGCCGCCCACGGACAAGGGCAAGAGGCTCAAGGTCTACTACATGACGCAAACGGGCATAAAACCGCCCACGTTTGTTGTTTTCTGCAACAATGCGGAGATATTTCACTTTTCCTACCAGCGCTATCTTGAAAATCAGATACGCTCGGTTTTCGGGCTGGAAGGCACGCCCGTAAGACTGATAGTGAGGCAAAAGGGCGACAAGGAATAGGAGCATGGGCCTTATGTGGTGCAGTCAATATCCATGGAACCTGATTTTGCCGTATGCGCTGATAGCCGTTATTGCCTACCTTATGGGCGGCGTCAACGGCGCGATAATTACCTCCAGAGTATTTTACAGGAAGGATATAAGGGATTTCGGAAGCGGCAACGCGGGGCTGACAAACTTCCACCGCGTGTTCGGGGTCCGCTTCGTGGCGCTCGTCGTCGCTATCGACATACTTAAGACCGCCCTGCCGGTGATTTTCGCCGGATGGTTCATGGGGCTTTCGGGCAGAGGCGTTGAGGGCAGCGCCTTCGCGGGCTTTTTTGCGATGCTGGGGCATGCTTACCCCCCGTATTATAGCTTCAGGGGCGGAAAGACAGTCTTGGCGGCGGGTACCGCGGTCTGGTTCATAGACTGGAGGGTGGCCGTCATAGTCTGGCTTTTCTTTGCCCTTGTTGTGCTGCTGACGCGCTACGTTTCCCTTGGCTCCGTCCTCGCGGGCGTGGCATATCCCGTCGCGATGGCGGCGCTCGGATCGAATCGGGGTCCAGGCGCGCTTGTAATGGTCATCCTGAGCAGCGTTCTTCTTATTTTCCGCCACAAGGAGAACATAAAGCGCCTCATCAAAGGAAACGAGTCAAAAATTAAGATATAGACAAAAACTCCCGGAGGATTAGAGTTTATGAGAGTATCTGTACTGGAGAGCGGGAGCTGGGGGACGGCTCTGTCCGTAGCGCTCGCAAACAAGGGCGAGGACGTCACGCTTCACTCAATTTATGAAAAAAGGTCGGCGGAGCTTGCGGCTCTGCGGGAAAACAAGTACCTTGAAGGGGTAAGGCTGCCCGACAGCCTTAAATTCAGCGATACCTTCGAGGAGGTCAAAACGGCCGACGCCGTGTTCTTCGTGACTCCTTCGTTTGCCCTTCGCGATACCGCGAGGCGGCTAAAGGGGATTGTAAGGGACGACGCGGTGCTCGTGTCCTGCGGAAAGGGAATCGAATCGGGAACCTCGTTGAGGCTGTCCGAGATAATCGGGCAGGAGCTTGGAAATCCCGAAAGGATAGCCGCAATTTCGGGGCCCTCCCACGCCGAGGAGGTCGGAAGGGGCATACCCACGGGCCTCGTTTCGGCTTCGGTCAGCCTGAAAACGGCGAAGTTTGTGCAGGACCTTCTTATGTGCCGGACGCTCAGGCTATATACCAGCGACGACATACTGGGAGTCGAGGTCTGCGGAGCGCTGAAGAACGTAATCGCGCTCTGCGCGGGCATCTGCGACGGACTGGGGCTCGGCGACAACACAAACGCCATGCTTATGACGAGGGGGCTTTCAGAAATGGCGGACCTCGGAGAGAAGCTCGGCGGGCGGCGCGAGACCTTCGCCGGACTCGCCGGAGTCGGGGACCTTATAGTAACCTGCACGTCCAGACATTCGAGAAACCGCCGCGCCGGACAGTTCATCGGGAGGGGTATGGGCGCAAAGGAGGCAATGGCGGCCGTCGGCGCCACCGTCGAGGGCTACTACGCAACCAAATCCGCCGTGGAGCTTGCGGACAAGACGGACACGGCTATGCCCATATCGAGGGAGGCCTATAAGGTGCTCTACGAAGGCAAGAGTCCCGAAAGCGTCGTCAGCGAGCTTATGTCGAGGGCGAAAAAGAGTGAGATAGGCGAACCTTTCAAATAAGCGGCGCGAGAGGGCGGGGAAGCCGCCCCTTTCGGCGCATAAAATCAACAGATGAAGCGTGCAAAACGCCTCAATATTCAGGTTTTTCGCAAGTTGACAAATAATGTCGGCTGTTATATACTCATCGGGGCGAATCGGAGCCTTAATTTCAGCTCCGGCGCGGCAGCGCCGGCGCTATCTGATTGGAGAAATCTTTATGCTGACTGCTGTTGTCGGAATCAACTGGGGCGACGAGGGGAAAGGCCGCATGGTCGACCTGCTTTCGTCGGATTATGACGTCGTAATCCGCTATCAGGGCGGCAACAACGCCGGACACACCGTAATAAACGATAAGGGGAAGTTTGTGCTCAACCTTCTTCCCTCCGGAATCCTCCGCGAGAATACGGTGAACGTCATGGGCTGCGGCATGGTGATCGATATAGAGCACCTTTACAAGGAAATCGGAAAGCTTGTCGAAAAGGGCATAAAGATCGGACCCGCAAATCTCAGGATAAGCGACAAGGCGACCGTGTGCATGCCGTATCACAGGCTTATGGACAATCTCGAAGAGGATAGGCTCGGCGGCAACGCGCAGGGCTCGACAAGGCGCGGCATAGCCCCGTCCTACTCGGACAAATACATGAGAAAGTCCATAAGGATGATGGATCTTCTTTATCCGGAAACGCTCGACAGGAAGGTCAAAGAGCTCGTGGAGTGGAAAAACCTCGTGGTCGAGGGCGGCTACAAGGCGGATCCCATAGACTGCGGGGAGATCTCCTCCTGGCTCCATAAGTTCGGCGACGGACTTGCGCCCTATATATGCGATACGACGCTCTACCTCTCCGAAGCAATCAAAGAGGGCAAGAATATTATGTTCGAAGCTCAGCTCGGAGCTCTGAGGGACATAGATTTCGGCATTTTCCCATACACCTCGTCCTCGTCCACGCTCGCGGCTTACGCGCCGATAGGATCCGGGGTCCCGTTTGCAAAGCTCGACAGGGTGATAGGCATAACGAAGGCTTTTTCGAGCAGCGTCGGCGGCGGCCCGTTTACGGTTGAGATGCTGGGAGAGGAAGGAGACAGGCTCCGCGAGGCCGGCGAGGAATACGGTGCGGCGACGGGCAGGGCCAGGCGAATGGGACCCTTCGACGCCGTGGCCACAAGATACGGAGTCATGCTGCAGGGCGCAACCGAGCTTGCGCTCACTAAGCTTGACATACTCTCCTACATGGACAAGATACCCGTCTGCGTGGCCTATGATATCGACGGCGAGCGCGTAACGGACTTTCCGGTAGGCGACCGGCTGGAGAGGGCAAAACCGATTGTCGAGTATATGGAAGGCTTCAGGACGGACATCTCGGGCTGCAGAAGGAAAGAGGAGCTTCCAAAAGCGGCGCTCGACTATATAAGGTATGTCGAGGACGCCGTCGGCTGCCGGATAAGGTATGTATCCGTCGGGGCGAGCCGAGAGCAGTATATCGTCATGGAATAGAGAATTTGGCGCTGTATACTATACAGCGCCGTCAGACTGTAAAAAAGCCTAAGATCAAAAAACGCGATAACAGTATGAAACCATTTTTTTCCGGCGGCGTGTACGCCGGAAAAATACATTATCCCGCGCAATTGTGCGCGACCGGGGGTATCGCGGCTTCAGCCGCGTATCAAGGGGGTATTGGATACCCCCTTGAAGCGTGTCGAAACACTTTTTCGACACGCT
>JAJUHC010000032.1 GCA_029268065.1 Clostridiales bacterium
ATGGTTGAACCCTTCCTGGGGTAGTTCAAAAAGTTCAAAAGCCCTTGAAAATAGGGCATTTTAAGGGTTAGTAAAATGAACAAATTCATGGTATAATATCCGCAGAGCGGATATTATACCCGCGCATGCGCCCTCTCGGAGGGCGCGCGCTTAAAACAAGGCCGTTTTGCTCCCGCCCCTTCGGGCCGGAACCGCAAAACATGGCAATATACCATGAATTTGAAAAATTCATGGTATAATATCCGCAGAGCGGATATTATACCCGCGCATGCGCCCTCTCGGAGGGCGCGCGCTTAAAACAAGGCCGTTTTGCTCCCGCCCCTTCGGGCCGGAACCGCAAAACACGGCAACATACCATGAATTTTTCAAATTCATGGTATAATATTTGGGTTTATATGGTTTAAAAACCCTTTTTTATATAAAAATGCCGTAAGTTTTTTAGCTACTTATTTTACGCCTTCAGCGGCAGGCAGGAGCTTTACAGGTATTTCAAAGAGGTTAATATGGGCGAGATTTATTTTTTGCTGTATTAGGAAGGATAGCCTCGGCAGCTTTACACAACGCCTGTTTCTTATAGGAGGACTCATGAAACGATCAGCGCTTGCCCCTGCGGCCGCTTTGCTTGCGGGACTTGTTCTGGCGTCCTGCTCACAGAACGTGCCGGTAACCGCGCCGCCCGCGCCGTCCGCTGCTTTACCGGCGATAACAGAAGCTCCGAGCCCCAGGGCTTCGGAGACGGCGGCGCCTTCCGCAAGCCAAAGCTCATCCGCCGAATCATCCGGACCTATAATTTACAAGAACGAAGACATCGGCATATCGCTTGAATTTCCCGGTGATTGGAAAGGCAAATATCTCGTTGCAGAAGAAGGCAATATCCTTCGCATCATATCCAGGAACACCCGGGACGCCGATAAGCGCGGCTACGACGGCGAGCTTTTTAGGATAGTGCGGGAAACCGGAGAGCTTATCACAACGGAGGACATAGCGTACCGTTATTTCAAGGGCAAAATCATTCTGCGCGGCAACGGGTATACATACATATCAAGCATAGGCAACGGCTACAACGGTCCCTGGCCGCGGGAAAACAACCCCGGACTTTACGATGAATACCAGGAAATGTTCAAGAAAAGGGACGCCGTATGCCAAACGGCCAGGCTGCTGGGAAACAAGCGTCCCGTACCGTCGAACACGGGGTACAGGGTAATCGGCAGCTCCTTTTTCACGGCGGAAATACCAGCGGACTGGGACCTGAAGGTCTCTTCGGACTCAATCATACGCTGGGATGTATATTCAGGCGGTTCTGCCATAGGAACAATCGAAATGGTTCCCTGCTATGGCGAAAAGCTCCCGGGAGACGCCAAAACGATGCGCGAATACGTCTTCGACGGCAGCGGAGACTCTGCCGACGCGTTGATCACGCTGAGCGCGGAAAAAGCCGACAAAACCGCAATGGAAAAAATAAAAAGCGCATTCAAACTCGTTCCAAATGAGAGCACGGTGGTTTTTTTGCAGTCCAGAGCCAACAAGCTGGTTGCGAAGGGCGGTGAGAAGGTTTTCGGAAGGTTTGAAGGCTTCAACAGGGAAAACGGTTTAAACATCTCCCTGAATATATGTTTAATGAGCTACGTTGCGGACGACAGCGCGAAGGGATACCGTATCGAGGATGTTAAGCAGCTAAAAACCTATCCCATAGGCTCCATGGTGGATGTCGTCGCGCCCGTAAAACCGAATTGCATGACCTACGGTCCCTACGGTCACAGCATTATTGACGCTGGAACTAAAAACGGCCTGGACAGGGACACATATTATGACTTTATAATCTATGAGGGCAAGGTTGAGATGATCATGGGCCGCTATCTGCCCTGAACCGCCCCAAATACTTAACTTAAGGAGTATCATATGAAAAGGATTGCCGCCGTTTTTCTGTGTGTTATTTTATGCGCTTCCTTTGCACCGAAGGCGATCGCCGCGGATTCCAGGGATTTCAGCGTTGAAGAGTCTCTTGCGTCAAAGCTCGGCGAGCTCGGGCTGATGCGAGGCGTCGCTAAAGCCGACGGTGCCCCCGACTTTGACCTTGGCAGGAAGCCGACGCGCCCGGAAGCCCTGGTTATGTTTGTACGCGCTCTCGGAAAGGACGCAGAAGCGAGAGACTATAAGAAAACCCACCCGTTCACCGACGTGCCTTCGTGGGCCGACGGATATGTGTCCTATGCCTACGACAAGGGCCTGACAAAGGGCGTGTCGGATACGCTGTTCGGAGCGGAGGACGCCGCATCCGCAGAAATGTATCTTACCTTCATGCTGCGCGCGCTGGGGTATTCGGACAAAAACTATGTCTACGGCGATTTGGACGGGGAGATGAAAGCGGAGTTCAGCTGGCATTCTCCCTGGGCTCTGGCATCCTACTGCGGCATACTGCCCCCGCAGACGGACATAGCTAATTTCCTCAGAGCCGACGCGGTAGATGTTACCTGCGCCGCCCTCTACGCCAATATAAAGGGAACCCGAACCCCGCTTTATGAACGGCTCGTGTCGGAGGGCGCCTTCACCAAAGCGCAGTTCGACAAGGTCTTTGACAAGGATCCCTTCTGGAGATTCAGGCAGATCGACAGGCAGATTTCCGCGGCGATTGCCGCAAAGACGAAGCTCGGGAAGCTCGAATATGATAGATACGCGACCGAATGCCATATAATCGCTGACATGTATGAGGAGAACGGGGTAATTACCGTCAAGCCAATGGTTTATAATTTTGAGGCGAGTTTTACTAAGGATAACTCACTTGGAACAAACGGGGGAGGCGGCGCGGGTCCCTGGCTGATAAAGCTCGACGCCAAAACTCTTGAGTGTTTGGAGTATTATACTTGCAGCGAGCTTGCCGCACGCGGGATGTACGGGGCGAAGGTTTTGGGGGACAAATGCGATTATGCCGATCGCCTTAGCTGGGGGATGGACAGGGTTTGCAGAATGGAAACATTGCTGCTTCGCGACAGCGGTGTAATAGGTTACAGGCAGCCCACGTACGGAGAAGCTTATGCGAGAGTAACTACCGGGCTTTCAAGAATAACCCGGATACTTGAAACCAATTCCTGCACCCTCCTTATCGGCTGGCTCGACGGTACGCCCCACGGCTCCTACGCGCATCTCTATTTGATTTATAAGCAAAACTCAAACGTGGGCGAGGGCGAAATCATTCGCCTGCCTGCGCCCGGCGAAAACTATTGGGGCAAAACCTCTGAGCCCGATACTCTTAAGCTGAGCGAGGACTGCTTAACGCTTTCCTATTCCTACCATTTTAACGAGCGCCTCGTGATGTTTGAAGGCTTACCCGAGGAATATGTGATTCACGAGGCCGGAACTTACAGCTACACTGTCGATCTGAAAACGGGAGTCACGACCCTGAACATTATTCCGGATTAAGACAGGCGCAGAAAGACGATTCCGTTTTTTGCTCAGCAAGGGAACCCGAAACTGTATATGTATTATAAAACGGGCTCCGATTATCCCTGACGGTAATCGGAGCCCGCTGCGTTTTGAGGCGGACTTATGGTTCGCTTTTGGAAATAAAGGACCGGAATGAAGAAACAATGGAAGTTTGACATGGCCGTAAATTAATCTATAATTTTAATCATCCGATGTACCTGCCATTCGCGAAATTTTTCCTGATAGGCGTTTTTTGCACCGCGCTCGTAATATCCTGAACAGATAGACGAACATAAATAAAATATGAGGTGAAGAAAATGACAATGACACCGGCGGAAAAATACAATGAAAGAATGCAGCTTATTGAGGACACGATTTCGCTGAAGGAAACCCCTCGGGTTCTCAATGCGGTCCGCGTCGATTCGTATCCTTACCACGAATACGGGGTTACGATAAGGGAGGCGATAACGGACTATCAGAAGGCGATAGATGCTTACATACGCTTTCACAGGGAGTTCCAGCCGGACGTAGCCAGCGGCTTCACCGCGCAGGTTTCGGGCCCCGCTCTCGAGAGCCTCGACATCAGGTGCCTGCGCTGGGCCGGGCACGGCCTGGACGATAATTCGACGATACAGTACATAGAATACCCCACCATAGAGGACGGGGAGTACGACGAATTTTTTAACGATCCCGCAGGATTCGCGATAAGAAAGTGGCTTCCGCGCATGGCCGGCGTTTTCGAGCCGTTTTCAAAAATCGACTATTTGAAGATGATGTGCGGAGAGTACCGCGGCCCTCAGAGCGCCTTCTGCACGCCGCCCGTTGTCGAGGCCTGCAAGAGAATAATCGCCGCCTATGAGGAGCTGCAGAAATTCGGCGGCTATGCCAGAAAATGCGGGACAATACTGAAGGAGGAAGGCTTCCCGGCCTTCAGCGGGGGGACGTCCTACGCCGCCTTCGACATGCTGGCCGACTGCCTTCGCGGGACCTTTGGAATTATGACCGACCTTATGGACAGGCCCGAGGTAGTCAAAAAGTGCTGCGATATGTTTGTGGAATGCAGCGTGCAGATGTCGCTGGACGCGTACAGGGCCTCCGGCAACAAGTTCCAGTGGACCATGCTGCACAAGGGCTTTGACGGCTTCATAAGCGACCGGATGTATGCCGAATTCTACTGGCCGTACCTGCGGCAGTGGATACTGCGCCTCATCGACAACGGCATCGTGCCGGTCGTTTTCTGCGAGGGCAGCTATACGAAGCGTCTTAAGTATCTCAGCGACGTGCCGAAGGGGAAGGTAATTTACTATTTTGAGAATGTGGATATGAAGGAGGCAAAGCGCGCGCTGGGCGGCACAGCCTGCATAATGGGCGGCTTCCCGCTTTTCCTGGTGACGCACGGCAAGCCCGAGGCGATACGCGACAAGGTGAAGGAGTACATGGACATCATGGCTCCGGGGGGAGGCTATATGTTCGGCCTAAGCGCATCCATGGGCGAGGCTCCGCGCAAAAACGTGGAAGCCCTGTTTGAGGCCGTGGAGCTTTACGGGAAAAAGTAAAAGGCGGTCACAAAAAGCAAAAGACCGTATCGCAAAAGTCTGAAGGCGGCCGGAACGAACAGTTCCGGCCCCTTTTCAGCAGTATCGGCAGAATTTCTCAAATAATATTGACATAAGCTCGTTATGCCTTTAAATTAATAACTGAAACAAATTATTTAGCAAACTTAATATAAAATGCCTGTACAGGCGGATTATTAACGGAAAGAGGAGGATAATATGCTGAGAAAGGTCACTGTGGAAAACGGGGTGGTGGAAGGACTTCCCGCGGCGGATCCGAGGATAACGGCGTTCAAGGGGATCCCCTTTGCGGCGCCTCCCGTAGGAGAGCTGCGCTGGCGCGCGCCCCAGCCCGCGAGGAATTGGGACGGGGTGCTTAAGGCCTATACCTTCGGGCCCATTGCCATGCAGGAAACTCCGGGCCTTGTTCCCGACAATATCTACACAAAGGAGTGGCATGTGGATTCGAGCGTTCCAATGAGCGAGGACTGCCTTCAGCTCAATATCTGGACGCCGGCAAAGAGAGCCGACGAAAGGCTGCCCGTCATGGTTTGGATCTACGGCGGCGGCCTCAACGTGGGCTATCCTTCCGAGATGGAGTTTGACGGCGAGCGCCTCGCCCGCAGGGGAGTAATCCTCGTCAGCATAAACTATCGCGTCAACGTATTCGGGTTTCTGGCGCATCCCGAGCTCACGGCCGAGGATCCCGAAAAGGCTACGAACTTCGGGCATTGGGACCAGAAGGCGGGAATAGAGTGGGTTAAGCGCAATATAGCCGCGTTTGGAGGAGATCCGGATAATATAACCGTGTTTGGACAGTCCGCGGGTGGCGGCAGCACGATGGTGCAGATCGTGTCGCCGAAGAACAAAGGGCTGTTCGGGCGGGCGATAGTCCACAGCGGCGGCGGGCTTCTTGCGCCGATTCTCAACAGCCCGCGGCTTCCCGAGGCGGAAAAGATCGGAGAGAGATTTTTTGAGTTTCTGGGGGTGCGCTCGCTCAGGGAGGCGAGGGCGCTGGACGCGAAAACCGTTCTCGATAAGGGCCTCGAATTTGCGAGGCAGCATTTGTGGGGCAGCGTCATCGACGGCACGCTGATACCCGACTATCCGACGAATATCATTTCCGAGAACAGGAGCAACAGCGTCGAGATAATCATGGGCAACACGGCGGATGAGTTCCCCGTAAGGCCGAAGGCTGCGACCGTCGAGGAGCTTGAAAAATACGCCCGCAAGAACTTCGGGGAATACGCCGAGAGGTATCTTGAGATATGTAAAAAGGGTGCAAATAGTATTGAAGATATGCTAAGAAACGGTACATTTAATATGTTTGAGCTCGGGAACATATTATGGGGGGACGTAAACGCCGGATTAAAGTCCTCAAAGATGTATTTCTATAACTTCAACCCCGAAATCCCGGGACCCGACCGCCCTGGCTCCTTCCATTCGTCGGACCTCTGGTTTGCGTTCGAAACGCTTGCAAAATGCTGGAGGCCCTTTGTAGGCAAGCATTACGATCTTGCGAGGCAAATGTGCAACTACTGGACGAACTTCGCCAAAAGCGGCGATCCGAACGGTCTCGACGCCGACGGGACGCCCATGCCGGAGTGGAAGGAATATACCGCGGAAAGCCCGTATCCCATGTATTTCGGGGATAAGCCGGAAATGTTATATAAGCCGAGAAGCGAGCTCACAAATTTCCTTGTCGACTTTTATAACGAGCAGATAAAAAACAAAACCGTCAAAGGCTTCGTCAAAGAATAATAAACCAAGCCCCGGGGCCTCACGCCCCGGGGCTTGCAGACTGTCAAAAATCTAAGATCAAAAAAATGCAAATAGTATTTAACCATTTTTCCGGCGGCGTGTACGCCGGAAAAAATACACTATCCCGCGCAGGGACCCGTCGCAGACGGGACGGCGCAAATTCGCCGCAGGTCGGCGCGACATGTGCGTGCCGACCGCAAATAAAAGTACAAGGGCTCCCGGGCGACTGGTCGCCTGGGAATCGCGGCCGGGGGTATCGCGGCTTCAGCCGCGTATCAAGGGGGTATTGGATACCCCCTTGAAGCGTGTCGAAACACTTTTTCGACACGCTCCCAAGCCCCGGGGCCTCACGCCCCGGGGCTTGTCTATCAGAACATTCAGATGTTTATTGCCGCGTAGAAGCCTTCGCGAACGGCGGAAGTGATATTGCCGGGCTTGGAGCAGTCGCCGACAAAGTACACGTCCCTCACGACGTCCCTGAACTCCTCCACAACCTGGGTGCGCGGCTTCACGCCGACGGAGAGCACGACGGTGTCGCAGGGTATTATGAACTCAAAGCCCTTGTCATCCTGAACCGTGACGCCCTGCCTGGTTATCTCGACGGCCTTGAGACCGGTTCTCGTCTTGACGCCCGCCTGCGCCGACATTCCGCGGAGCGTATTGGCGACGGATTTGGAGCCCAGGGTTCTCGAGTCGATCTGCTCAATTGAAAGCATGTCGATCTGTGTGACGTCGTGTCCGTCCTGCGCCAGAACGACGGCGGTTTCTGTGCCGGTCAGGCCCGCGCCGATAACCACGACCTTCTTGCCGACCTTGGCCCTGCCCATGTCTACGTCTACGGCGAGACATACGTTATCGCCCTTGATGCCGGGGATGTTTGGAATAATCTGCTCGCTGCCGACGGCGACTATGACGGCGTCCGGCTTCTCCTTAAGCACCAGCTCGCGTGTCGCGGGGGTGTTTAGGCGGATATCGATGCCTGGCGTCTTTTTGGTCATATGTATGGACCAGTCGGTGTAACGCTTGATGTCGGACTTCAGCCTGTTCGCGTGGGCCTCAATCAGGCTGCCGCCGAGCTCGGGAGCCTTCTCGAAGAGAACGACGGAATTTCCGCGCTCGGCGAGACGTCTGGCGGCCTCCATGCCGGCGCAGCCGCCGCCGACAACGACGACCTTTTTCGGGGGATCGCTTTTCTTGATATCGTCAAGGAAGGGGTCTCTGCCGCTGACGGGATTCACGGTGCAGCGGACGGGCATCGGATTGCCGTGCGGGTCGCGGCTTACGCAGACACAGCAGCGGATGCAGGGGCGGATTTCGTCGCCTCTGCCATCGCGGGCCTTGTTTACACAGTCGGGGTCGGCGATAAACTGCCGTATCATGGCTACCATATCGCATTTGCCGGCCGCTATCGCCTCCTCGGCAAGGTCGAGATTGAACGAACCGACGGAGACCACCGGAATGTCGAGCTCCTTTTTAAAGCGCTCGGCGAATCTGATGTTCGTCGTCATCGGAACGTAGGGCTGCTGTATCATGTACTTTACGGAGGGGGCGTAGTAAAGGTTTCCGGCGGAAACATGGATAAGGTCTATCTTGCTTTGGATGGCCTTGGCCTGGGCGAGCTGGTCCTCTACCCCTACCCCTCCTGGCGTGAGGTCGTCGCCGCTGTGACGCCACTCGATTGCAATATCGTTTCCGACCGCCTGCCTTACGGCGTCGAGGACGTTGTTAGCGAGACGGTTTCTGTTTTCAAACGTATCGCAGCCGTATTCGTCGGTACGCTTGTTCATTAGGGGAGAGAAGAACTGGGAGAGGTTGTGCCCGTGCCCGCCGTGTATCATTATCATGTCGAAGCCGGCGTTCTTGCACTTCACGGCGCAGTCGGCGAAGGCCTTTATCATCTGCCTGATGTCTTCCTTGGTCATTTCGGCGGGTCTAAGCTCGTTTCTGTAATTGGGCTCAATGGAGGCTACGGCGCCGTACCTGTGTATTGCGTCTGCCAGCTTGAAAAGCCCGTTGGAAGCGTAACGGTGAGCCAGATTCAGCGCGAAGGGAGCTGTGTTAGCGTATTCCTGGGTAACGGCGCTGTCCCCGATGGTCACGAGCGCCGCGCCGCCTCTCGCCATGGCGGCGGTGTATGTGACAAACTCGTTTGTCATGAGGCCGTCCCAGGTGGCGAGCTTCGGTTCGTGAGGGGCAACTTCTATTCGGTTTCTGAGCGTCAGAGGTCCGATTTTAATGGGCTTAAATATATGCTCATACTTCATTTTTCTGCTTCCTTTCCTTTTGTTTGACAAATTATCGCGCGAAAGCCGTTCATGGCAATATTATAACAAAAGCCAAAAGAAAAATAAACTGTCGGTCTAGAAATTTTTCGGATAATTTATTATTTATGTTCAATAAAAAGGGCCTCAGCTAAACGGAGGCTCCGGATATATTCAGCCCTCCGCGGCCTTTCTGCCCGCGTTCCGTCCGAAGGTCAGCGCCATGGAGTGGCTGAGCCACGGCACCGTGGTGGGATACTCCACGGCGAAGCGGTTTCCCTGGGTGTTGCCGGCGAGATACAGCCCCTCGATAACCCCTCCGCTTAAATTATAGCATCGGCAGCTTTCGTCGCTCTCCAGTCCGGCGAGCGAGTTCATGACGGGGCAGGCCTTGATTTTCGTAGCGTAAAACGGGGCCTTTTCGACGGGGAAGAGCCGTTTCGGGGTTTTTCCGAAGTCTGAATCTACGCCGGACGAATTGAGCGCGTTGTAACGCTCGATTGAGGCCCGGGCGGCCTCGGGGGGGAGAGCCATAAGCTCTATCAGTTCGTCGATTGTGTCCGCCGCAACCGTGTCGCCGCGCCTTATGGACGCGGCTATGCTGTCGTCAACCTGAGCGCGGAGCTTGTTTCCTTCTCCCAGGTACGCGTAGCCGTGGGTGGGGATCATATACTTAAGCTGCTCGGGCCACGCGCTGTCGAAAATCATCCAGGAGAGCATACCGGGCTGAAGCATAAGCTGATTGTCAAACTGCTGGCCGCCGCAGTCCTCGTTCATGAAGCGCTCGCCCTTCAGGTTGAGCTGCAGGTATTGCGCCATGCCGATGGAGCCGCCTTTGGAATGGGAAATGCTGGCGTGGGGGCCGTCCTCCATTTTCGCTCCTATCCACATGGCCATACGGTGGCCGTCGCCCGTGTTGGCGACCATGCCGTTTTTATCAAGCCCTATGCCCATCACGCCCTTGCCGCGCAGCCAGGGGGAGTAGTGGAAGAGCATGTCGCGGTTGCCGGAATAATCGCCGGTCGCGAGCACGACGCCTCTGCGGGCGAGAGCCTTGTAAACCTTGCCGCTGAAGGCTTTGGCGATAACGCCTTCAACCCTGCCCCCGCCGTCCTGCAGGAGCCTTTGCGCGGGCGTTTCAAAGTAAACGCGGCAGAGCCCCGTCGCCTCCGCGAGCCTCAGGTTCCCCTTGAGAACTCTGCCATGGTCGGGCAGTATACGCGCGCTGATCTCAAAACAGGGGTACATTTCGGAATGCACGTCGTAAGGCGCCGGATTCGGACGCCGCTGAGGCTCGACGCAGTATTCATAGCCTGCGGGGCGCGCCTTGTTGAGCGCGTTTATGCATTCGTCCAGAATAAGGATGTCCGGGTAGCCCTCAAGGTACCAGTCGAGGTCCTCTCCGCTGTGATCGGCCCAGAAGTTCAAAATGGGCTGCTTTACCCTGAAGCATGCGTCGCGCATCAAAGCCGCGACGACCTCCTGCTTGTCCGTGCCGTCGCGCCCCCATCGCTTGGAGAGCTTCCCGCCGAGGACGCCGAAGTCGCTGGAGCGGAACTGCACGTTTGAGCACTTCTCAAAAAGTATAACGGATGCGCCGGACTCAGCCGCCGCCCTTGCCGCAGCCACTCCGGCGAGCCCGGCGCCGCAGACCACGACGTCAGCCTCCAGCGTTTCGTCTATGACCGGGTATTCGGGCGGCGCGCCCAGCCAATCCCGTATGGTCACGCTCTCCAAAGGGTCTCCGTAATCTGCCGAGCTGATGTATTTTGCCATGACCAAACCCCCTAAGGTTTATTTTTCAAAATATAGCCGCTTCGCTCCCTCCCGTTTGGGCCGGAACCGCAAAACACGGCATGTCCCATACGCTGAAAGCGCGCGGGAAAGCGCCGCCTAGGCGTTCAGGATGTATTCCGCCGCCTCGGCGAAGCCCTCTCCGCCCTCCAGCGACGTGACAAAGGAGGGCAGGTGCCTCAGCATCCGGGAAAAGGGCAGGATATTAGCGACGGCGCAGCTTATCGGGAAATACTCGAACATGGGCTCGTCGTTCGGGGAATCGCCGAAAAAGATTATTTTTTCCCTGATGTTTTTTTCGTTCAGCACGCTGCTCATAAAAAGCTCTGTCATAGAAAGCTTGTTGTAGTCGCCGAACCAGGCGTTGACGTGTATGGAGCTTATTTTTGCCTCCGCGCCCATGGAAACGCAAATTTCTCTGATTCTTTCGGCGGCCTCAAGCCCCAGATAAGGGGGGTCCTCGTTAAAGTCTATCGCAAGGTCATAAAGCCGGGCGAACTGGTCTCTCGCGACCCTTGACCCGGGAATGCCATTCAGGCAGGCGTTCTTTACGGCTTCGAGCCTGTCGCGGACGCGGGCGTCCGCGACCGAAGGGTGAGTGAAGGTTCTTATGTGCGCTCCCTCGTTATAAAATACGAAGGCGCCGTTTTCGCCCACCACCGCCCTGACGGGCCATTCCCTGATTATCATGTCGCACCATCCGGCGGGGCGTCCGGTAACGGGTATGACGCCGATCCCCCTGTCGTGCAGGTCCCATAACGCGCAGTAAGCGGCACGGGTCAGCTTTCCCTTCGTCGTTATCGTATCATCTATATCGCAGAGGACGTATTTCAGTCCTGAGATCCTCGCTTTTTCCAGTTCCCTTATGGGTTTCATTCGATCCGGGCCCCTTCATAATACTTTTCGGGATTTGGAAATCAATTCCCGCCCTTTTAGAATATAGCAAACGAAGCGTTCTTGTCAACAGCGGCGCGGCCATAAAAATGTTGACAATTCGGCAACGGGGGAATATAATGAAAAAAAGTGAATAGGTGTTAGAATTTCAGAGATTTATGAGTGAAACGAAAACGAAAGGCCTTTAATTTGCTGTTATTGAGCCCTCGGTTTCGTTTTTGTTGTAATCGGAGTGCTTGTATGACGAAGGATGAGATGCTCGATAAGCTGATAGAGAATCCGGTGGTTGCCGCCGTCAAAAATGCGGAGGGTCTGGAGAAGGCCCTGAAGTCCCCCTGTCCGGTCGTTTTTGTGCTGTTCGGGGACGTTTGCGGCATTTCGGAGCTTGTGGGCAGCATCAAGCGCTCAGGCAAGACCGCGGTGGTCCATATTGACCTTATCGACGGGCTCTCCAACCGTGAGGTTTCGGTGCGTTTTCTTAAGTCCAACACGGTCGCTGACGGCATAATAAGCACAAAATCCCACATAATACGTTCAGCAAAGGAAATGGGGCTGATAACGGTCCAGCGCTTTTTCATATGGGACTCGCTGTCGCTTGAAAACGTGCAGAAAAACATATCGGGTGAAACGGCGGATTTCATAGAGATATTGCCCGGCGTCATACCGAAGGCCATAGACTTCTGCGTAAAGAACGCCCGCATTCCGATAATAGCCGGGGGCCTTATTTCCACCAAAACCGAAGCGGTCTCGGCGCTCGGTGCCGGCGCCACCGCGATATCGACCACTCAGGAGAACCTTTGGCTCGAAAATTGAATATAATACGTTAGCATTCAGAGAATAAGAGTCGGATGCTGGAGAGAGCCGCTTGAAGCGGCCTTGTCCGGTTCCGGCTCTTTTTGTATTTGTCGGCGGGCGGCTCCCGCCGTTAGGGGGAAACGGAATGTATGATGTCACGATTATAGGCTGCGGGGTAACAGGCGCAGCCGCCGCATACGAGCTGTCGAAATTCAGGCTCTCCATAGCCGTTCTGGAAAAGGAGAACGACGTCGCCTGCGGCACCACAAAGGCGAACAGCGCGATAGCCCACGCGGGCTACGACCCGAAGCCGGGGACCAAAATGGCGCGGCTGAACGTTTTGGGAAGCGAAATGATGGAGAGCCTTTGCCGTCGGCTGAACGTGGAATACGAGCGGACGGGCTCTCTCGTTCTGGCCTTTGACGAAGAGGATATGAGGTCCTTAAGGGCGCTCTGCGAGAGGGGGCGGGAAAACGGCGTCAGAGGGCTTGAGATAATAAGCGGCGCGAAAGCGCTTGAAATGGAGCCGAATATAAACCCCGAAGTTGTCGGCGCTCTTTACGCCCCGACGGCGGCGATAGTGAACCCATGGGGACTCTGCATCGCGCTTGCGGGGACGGCGGTTATGAACGGCGCAGAGCTTTTTCTGAATTCGGAGGTCAGGGGAATAGAGCGCGGCGACGGATACTTCCGCATAAAGACAGCGTCGGGCGCGCTTGAGACGAGGTATATAGTAAACGCCTCGGGCGCCCATTCGGACAAAATAAGCGAAATGGTCGCAAAGCCGTTTTTTAAGATTATCCCCGTAAAGGGCGAGTACTTTCTTCTGGACAAAAGTCAGGGCGGGCTTGTAAGACGGGTGATCTTTCAGCCGCCGAACGAGGATGGCAAGGGCGTGCTCATAGCGCCGACAGTTCACGGGAATCTCATCGTCGGTCCCACATCCGAGCGCGTGACCGACCCCGAGGACTGCTCGGTTACGGCTCGCGGGCTTGAAAAGGTGCTGAATATCTCCTCACGCTCGAGCGGGAAAATAGATTTTCGCGAAACCATACGCAATTTTGCGGGGATTCGCGCTTCTGCCGAAATCGACGACTTCATACTGGAAGCCTCGGCTCCCGGCTTTATAAACGCCGCCGCGATAAAATCCCCGGGGCTTACCGCCGCTCCGGCAATCGGGCTTGAGATAGTCAGGCTGCTGGAGGAGGAAGGACTCAGGCCGGAGAAAAGGGAGGACTTCAGGGAATACAGAAGCGGGACCCTGTTTAAGGATATGACTCCCGGGGATCGGTCGGAGGCGCTTAAAAGGGACAAACGCTTCGGGCGTGTTGTGTGCAGATGCGAAACCATAACGGAGGGGGATATACTGGATGCGCTTAAAGGCCCAATACCGCCGGTTTCGATAGACGGGGTAAAGCGGCGCTGCCGCGCCGGCTCCGGACGCTGTCAGGGCGGCTTCTGCGGGCCGCGGGTGCACGAGATACTCAGCCGCGAAAGGGGCATAAGGATGGAAGAGGTCTGTCAGGACAAGGCGGGAAGCTTTCTTCTTACGGGAAGAACAAAGGAGGGCTGCGGGCTATGACACAGCGGTACGACGTCGCCGTCGTTGGAGCGGGACCGGCGGGGCTTGCCGCCGCCTGCTCGGCATACGAAAACGGCGCGGAAAAAGTAATAGTGATCGACCGCGACAGGGAAGCCGGAGGCATTTTGAACCAGTGCATACACAGCGGCTTCGGGCTGCACTACTTCAAGGAGGAGCTGACGGGTCCCGAATATGCCGGGCGCTTTGAGGAAATGCTCAGAAAAACAGGCTCTCGGCTTATGCTTGACACGATGGTGCTGAAGGTCACGCAAAACAGGGAGATCCATATGATGAGCCCGAAGGAAGGATATTCGGTTATCTCCGCCGGGGCGGTGGTCCTTGCCATGGGCTGCAGGGAAAGGACGAGGGGCGCCGTCGGAATTCCGGGCGCCCGTCCCGCGGGCGTTTTTACCGCCGGCGCGGCTCAGAGATATGTAAATATAGAGGGATATATGGTGGGAAGGAGGGTGGTGATCCTCGGCTCCGGCGACATAGGGCTTATAATGGCGAGGAGAATGACTCTCGAGGGCGCGAAGGTGCTCGCCTGCGTTGAAATCATGCCCCACTCGAACGGGCTTGCCCGCAATATCGTTCAGTGCCTTGAGGATTACGGCATACCGCTGTACCTTTCGCATACGGTCACGGAGATAAGGGGCAAAAACCGCGTCGAGGCCGTTAAGGTGCAAAGGGTGGACGAAAGCCTGAAGCCCGTCCCCGGCACCGAAATGATTTTCGACTGCGACACCGTGCTGCTTTCTGTGGGGCTCATTCCTGAAAACGAGCTGACAAGGGACGCCGGAATAAAAATAGATCCCCGCACGAAGGGACCTTACGTATACGAAAATATGGAGACCACCGTTCCCGGTGTCTTTGCCTGCGGAAACGTGGTGCATGTGCACGATCTCGTGGATTTTGTGACCGCCGAGAGCAAAAAAGCCGGAGAGGCCGCTGCAAAATATGCAAATAATAGTGCATTAAACGCATTTAATAGCGATTTAAAAGCAATTATAAACGGCGAAAACGTCGCTTATACGGTGCCTCAGAGCATCAGAACGGAAAATACGGACAAATTCGCGGAGGTTTTCTTCAGAGTAAAGAGGGTGTTCGGGGACTCCGTGATAGAGCTGAAGGACGGGGAAAAGCCGCTGAAGGCATATAAGAGGCAGCACATGGCTCCCGGAGAAATGGAGCATATAATAATCCCGAAGGATATGCTGCTGTCCGCGGCCGGAAGCCTGACAATATCCGTGAAAGAGGAAGAAAAGCAGTGAAAAAGCTCGAACTTGAACGAAACAAGGCACCGGAGAACGAAAATAGAGCCGTAAAAGAGCTCATATGCATCATGTGCCCCAAGGGCTGCCGCCTCAAGGTGGAGGAGGGCGGGGGTTACGCCGTAACGGGAAACGCCTGCCCGAAGGGCGCCGAATACGGCAGAAAGGAAGTTACGAATCCCACGCGAGTGCTTACGAGCACGGTTAAGATCACGGGCGCTATTCACAGCTGCTGCCCGGTGAAAACCGACCGCGACATTCCGAAGCAGCTCGTTCTGAAGGCGATGGATGTTTTAAGCGGCGTTGTGCTGAAAGCGCCGGTGCGCCGAGGCGAGGTCGTCGTTTCAAATATCCTCGGTACCGGCGCGAACCTGATAGCAACGAGGGATATGGAGGCTGCGGAATAGACCGCGGACCGCTCCAAGGCCCGGCATATCGGAAACGATGCTAGATCCATCCGAGGAAGTTTGCCGCTATTAAAAATGCTCCCAGAACAGACCTGTATACCGTAAAAATTCCGAGGCTCTTTTTGCGGAGGTAGTTCATCAGGAAGCCTATGCTGAGCATGCCTACCATAAAGGAGGCGGCAAGAGCGGCGAGAAAGGGAGCCTTCCCAACGGGAGAGTGCATTATGTCCTTGAGCTTGTACAAGCCCTGACCGAGAATCAGCGGCGTCGACATGAGAAAGGTGAACTTTGCGGCGCTGTTCCTGTCAAAGCCCAGAAAGCGCCCCGCGCTCATGGTTATTCCAGACCGCGATACGCCCGGGAGTATTGCGAAAAGCTGGCTGAATCCGATGACAAGGCTGCTCCTTGCGCTGATGTCCCGCAGCTTAAGGCCGGTTCTGCCGGTTTTGTCTGATATGTACAATACCGCGCCCATAATAATCAGCATGACGCCGATAAGCGCCGTGTTTCTGAAGCTCTCCATATACCTGTCAAACAGGATGCCGAATATTCCGCCCGGTACTGTCGCGAGCGCTATAAGCCAGAAGAGTCTGCCTTCGTTCGATTTCGGCCTTCCGAAACCCGCGGATACGAGCTTAACCCAATCGCCGAAAAAATAGATGATAACCGCCGCCGCCGTCCCGAGGTGCATCGCCACGTCAAAGGCGGCGCCCGGATCCTGCCATCCGAGCAGACGGGGGATCAGCACCAGATGCGCCGTGCTTGAAATCGGTAAAAACTCCGTAATGCCCTGAACCGCTCCGTAAACGAGCGCCTGAAGAATCGTCATATTATCCACGCTTTCTATTGGTATTCAAATCGGAAAGCACAGCTCTCTCCGTTTCAAAAACGAAACGGAGAATCTTGTTTTCATGGTTTTTTGACCCGAATAGCAGGGTTTTCAGAAAAAGTGCCGCCGAATATTATAATTGATATGCAAAAGGCGGAAGAATATGCTATTATTATTCAATGACAAACACAGAGCGGAAGCGAAAGTCGGTATATTCCCTTTTCACATGGCTTTTATTGCTCAATTTCTATTCTGGGGGCTCTTATGAAGCGTCAAAACACCTCGAAAGGCTTTGCTATTCTGAGCGCGGCGAGTTTCATTTGCAAATTGCTCGCATTCGTCTACCTGCCGATTCAGACCATGCTGGTGCACGACACCGGCAACGGCGTGATAAGCGCCGGATATAAGCTCTACTGCTTTATCCTCGGCCTGACTTATGCGGGACTTCCGGTCATAATCTCCAAGTTCGTGTCCGAGAGGGTGGAGATTGGGGATTACACCGGCAGCCGGCTCGTCTTCAGGAGCGCCTTCAGCCTGATGTTCCTTTTCGGCGTCGCCGCGGCTCTTTTCACCTACTTCGGAGCGGGGTTCCTGGCCGACTGGAGCAGCATGGCGGAATCAAAGATGATGTTCCAGTTTTTCGCGCCGACCTTTCTTTTTACCTCGGTGTCCTGCTCCCTCCGAGGTTATTTCCAGGGCAGGCAAAACATGACGCCGACGGCGGTTTCGCAGGTAATAGAGCAGCTTATTAATTCGGTGCTGACGGTGGCTTTGGAAATACTCTTCTTTAATTACGCGGTGCGCGCCAATCTGAGCACGATAACCTATGCTGCGGCGGGCTCCGCGGCGGCCACCGCTCTCGCGGCGGCAGGCTCGGCCGCCTTCCTCGCCTTTCTCTTTCTCGTAGTCCACCGCAGGCAGAGGCTTGAGGAGTACCGCTCGGAGACATACGAGGGAGAAAAATTGAGAACCCCTGCGGTGTATAAGCGCATACTGACCTTTTCAATACCAGCGATAGTCAGCTGCATAGCCGTGAGCGCCATAGATATAGTGGACACCAGATCCTGCGTCGCGCTTCTTACCAAGAATTTCAGCTACCAGGAGGCCTATGCCCTTTTCGGGATATATTCCACCAAGTTCCAGCGTCTTCTCACGCTTCCCGCCCTCTTCGTCACCCCGCTTGTAACGGCGATGCTGCCCTCGCTCGCGGCGGCGAGATCGAGAGGCGACCACAAGTACTTTTCCGATAAGGTGAGGGAGTGCTTCCGCCTCAATTACCTCGTCGTCATGCCGATTGTGGCGGGCATGACCTTTCTTGCAAGGCCCGTGCTTACGGTCATATTCGCGTCGCAGAACGAGGGCGCGCTGATGGTCGTGCTTTTCTCGTGGACCGCTATACTCAATACCGTTCAGTCCATACAGACGGGGGTCCTCATAGCGCTTGACAGACCCATGATCCCTCCCGTCACCATGATTCTCGGTGTAATCGTAAAGGCGGTATGCAACTACGTTCTTATCCCCATTCCTTCAATAAACATTTACGGCTCGGCCTTCGGGGGAGCGCTTGCGTTTATAGTGGCGATAGCGCTTAACCAATACTTCATAGACAAGGATATAAAGTATAAGCAGAAGCGCTTCGGCTACATTCTGAAGCCGACCGCAGCCTCCGCCGCGATGGGTCTGCTGTGCCTCGCGCTTTATTCGGTCCTTGTTATCCTGTTCAAGGGCGTTTCAAAAAGCTCTGTGGTCGTCAGCGACCTCGCCATGATGTTTACGATACCCTTCGGCGCGGTGGTGTATTTTATCATTCTGGCTTATACAGGCGGCATAAAGGCTGACGATATAATAAAGCTGCCGATGGGCGCAAGGATAAACAGACTGATAATGAAGATCCCTTTTTTGAGGAAAATGCTATCGTAAGCAGCGCGGATCCGGCGCTTTTTGACCGGATCCGCGTTTTTTCGCACAAAGGAATGTAAAGCCTGCAGGATTAAAATTTTGGACTAATAGCCTTGAAAAGACGGAATTCTTTATATGAAAATAACAAATTTTATCTTGAAAACGCCGTTTCAATTGACGATATGCAGCAAATATGCTATGCTTTAGAAGTACTTAGCGAATTATTGATTAAAAACTGAAGCAGACGCGGATTTACGCTATAAGCCTGCGCAAAACAGGGCTTTCCCTGTGTTCCCATAAGAGTCGCCCAAATATTTAGTAATTGGAGGATACAATATGGAAAAAGGCAACAGCATCTACACCGGAGCGGCTTTTCGTTACGGAATAACGAACGGCTTCTCAACGCTGCTTACCAGCGTAGCAACCACGTACTGGTCTCTGTTTCTGACCTCCGCCGTCGGCATTGAGACCGCAATCATGGCGACCATCCTTACCGTCAGCAGCACGGTCGACCTTATTTCGATACCGATTTGCGGGGTCGTGCTTCAAAAGGTCAGGTTCAAAAAGGGCGGCAAGTTCAGGCCGTGGCTCATCATCGGCGGCGTCGGGGCCGCGCTTCTGCGCTGGCTGAGCTTCACGAACCTGGGCCTTACGGGTTCCGGACAGGCGGTCTGGTTTGCGGGCACTTACATATTGTCATATCTCTTCTTCAATCTTGCGTATTCGGCATTTACCGGAATACTCCCGGTTATGGCGAAGACTCCGAACGAGAGAGTCGCCTACGCCTCCTCGAGGGTTACATGGAACTCCGTGGGCAAGTTCCTCTTCAGCCTTACCAGCGTCGGGCTCATAAAATTCTTCGGCAAGACAAGCGAGGCCACCGGATACTCGATGCTGGCGCTCATCATTTCCGTGCTTGTCGTCGTGGGCTTCGTGCAGCTCTTTATGGGAACCAAGAAGTACGATGTAATCGAGACTGTCGAGACTGCCGGCGGAAAATCAAAGGACCAGTATGACGCTTCCATCTGGGAAATGATTAAGTATACGATAACCAAGCCCTTTGTCCTCTATATCATAGGCTCCGCCTGCAAGGGCACCACCTATTTCATAATTACGGGTCTTGCGGCCTACTATTACAGGTACGTTGTGGCGGACATGAATATGCTGACCGTGTACCTCACCGCCAGCACCTTCCTGATGATAGGCGGCTCCTTCCTCACACCCTTTGTCAGCAAGCTGTTCAAGGGTTCGCGCAACACCTTCGTCGTCGGAGTTCTGCTGTACGGCCTGCTGCTGGGCCTAGCCTACTTCTTCGGGAAAAACGCCGTGACCTTCACGGTCATAATGTGCCTTGCCTTTGTGTTTTACTCCTTCGCCCATTCCGCGGAGGTGGCCGTGTACTCCTATGTCGTGGACTATACGAAGTGGAAGACCGGCAAGGACCTCAAGCCATTTATGATGACGCTGTTCTCGCTGACGCCGAAGATAGGCACCACGATCGGCTCGGCCGTCCTCGGCTACGGACTCGTGGCCGTGGGCTTCAATAAGGTCAAGGTCACGCCTCAGGCGGTTGCGGGCATCAAGGCCCTGTTCAGCGCCCTGCCGGCGATAATCGCGATAATCGGCGCGGCGGCGATGTTCCTCTGCCCGCTTGCTGAAAAGAAGGTCCAGGAAATGCACGCCGACATAGCCAGGAAAGACGCTGAAAAGGAAGCTGCAAAAAAAGCTCAGGCAGGATAAGAAGCTTTGCATTGTAATTAAACTGGGCCGGAACGAATCGTTCCGGCCCAGTGGAGCTTGTCGAAAAAGTGTTTTCGACAAGCTTCTAGGGGGCATCCAATGCCCCCTAGATACGCGGCTTGCGCCGCGAAACCCCCGGTCGCGCACGATTTGCGCGAGCTGAGGTATTTTTCCGAGAAGTGAATTCCCTGAAAAATAGATTTAAATATCCCTGCGAGGGAGTTTTTTGACAGTCCGAACTGGGCCGGAACGAATCGTTCCGGCCCAGTGAGCATGTCGATATAGTCTTTCGACACGCTTCAAGGGGGTATCCAATACCCCCTTGATACGCGGTCGCGGCCGTTAAGAAGAGATCAGCGGTGATACGCAAAGCGGTTCCCTTTAAGAAGCTGCCAGACCTCGTCGCATTCGGCGAGAACGTCATCTGAAAGCGCGCCTTTTTCTATCAGCTCAAGATTTTGCCTCAAATACTCCGGACGGCTTATACCGAGTATGACGCTGCTGACGTAATCGTACGAGACGCACCAGCGAAGCGCCAGCTCTAAAAGGGAAATGCCGCATCTGTCGGCTGTTTGCGTAAGCTTTTCGATAGCCTCGAAGTTTTCCTCGTTAAAGTACCTCTTATAGTAGCCGGGATCGCTGAACCTCGTATTTTCCAGAGGGCGCTCCTTACTGTGCTTTCCCGTGAGCAGGCCGGCGGCTATCGGGTTGTATATGACGAGTCCTATGCTGTTTTTATTTATACATGGAACGAGTTCGGATTCTATTCCCCTCGTCAGCAGGTTGTACACGCTCTCCGAGACGCAGGGCGCGATGAAGTTCCGCTTGTCGCAGATCCACAGCGCCTCCGTAAGCTGCCATGCCGCGAAATTGCTCATTCCTATGTAGCGCACCTTTCCCGAACGGACGAGGGAGCTCATGGCCTCCAGAGACTCCTCAAACGGGGTGGAAGGGTCGGGCCCGTGCATGTAGTAAATATCCAGGTAATCCGTTTCAAGCTGCTTAAGGCTTTTTTCGACGGCCGAAACGATATGCTTCCGGCTCAGACCCTTACCGTTGGGGCCGGGGGCGGTGTGGCCCAGGACCTTGCTCGCGAGCACGACGTCTTCCCGCCGTCCTTTTATGCCCTTGCCGGTTATTATTTCGCTCTGCCCGCCCGTATAATTGTCAGACGTGTCGATGAAGTTGACGCCGCTGTCGAGCGCGTTTTTGATGATCTCAATTCCGTCACGCTCGCTTGTCTGCCCGCCGAAGGTCATCGCCCCCAGGCAGATCCTGGATACCTTGAGTCCCGTGCCCCGGATAGATCTGTATTCCATAATGAATTCCCCTTTCAAGCCGTGAGCTGTATTTTTGTTTACCTACCATGCTATTTTAGCACATGTACAAATTTTTGTAAAATAATCAAAAACATTCTCCTGCAAGAATGAAAACCTGCGGGACGGGTTATCATATTGTTGGTTTCCATAAAAGGAAATAATTATTTGAAGGAGAAGAAAATCAAATGCCTAAGGACAACCAGAACGACAACAGGAATACGCGCCAGGACAAATCCGGAAATCAGTCGATAAACCGCGACAATCAGGGCGGCGGACAAAATCCCAAAAAGCAGTCAGGCAGAAACAACACCTCAAATTAAGCCCGACGGAAAACCTTCGGTATTTTGAAAGGCAAAACACCTATAACAAAAGCGAAGCAGCCTTCACCGGGGCTGCTTCGCTTTTGTGGTAACAGGCCGCTCAGGCCTTCGCCTTTCCGGGCCTGCGGCGGTTCTGCCACATGGTCCAGAGCGGACCCGCTATGCAGATGGTGGAGTAGCAGCCTGAAATGGTGCCGAACATCATCGGAAGAGCGAAGTCCTTGATGGACTGTATATTGTAAACCTGCGCGAAGATATAGGCTATCGTTATGCTCAGAAAAACCGCGATATTTGTATTTATCGAACGCGTCATGGACTGCGTGATGCTGGTGTCTACAAGATCCTCCGGCGAGGTTTTCTTGTTCATGATGCTCTTGTTTTCCCTTATGCGGTCATAAATAACTATCGTGTCGTTTATTGAGAAGCCTATTATTGTGAGTATTGCCGCGATAAACGAATCGTTCAGGGGAATACGGAATATGAAGAACACCGAGGCCACGACGAAAGCGTCGTGGAACAGAGCGACTATCGCCATAGCGCCCGCGGAAAATCCGCCTATCCTCCTGAAGCGCACGCCGACGTAAAGGAGGATGAGAAGGAAGGAGAGCCCTATCGCGAGAAGGCCTTTTCGGAAGAATTGAGCTCCGATGGAGGGCTGAACCGTCAGAGACTGATAGAGGCCGAGCTTCGCTTCCGGGAAAGCCTTCTGCAGCGCTGCCGTGACCTCCTGCTGCTGCTGCGAAGTGATCGACGCCCTGTCCGCGAGGCTTATCACAAGGGTTTTCTCGCTTTTCGCAAGGTTGGTCTGAAGCTGTCCGCCGGCCGTTTTCCCGAGCACCTGCGAGGCGATGTTTCCGGCTTTTTCCGCGTCCACCGTTCCCGTGTAGGTGTATTGGAGGATGGTGCCGCCCTGGAACTGTATGTCAAGCTTTATGCCGTTCATCAGGGCTGACACGATGCCAGCAAGGATTATTATTATCGAAATGGTAAAATAGATTTTCCTGTTTTTGTAGAAATTTACTTTTTTCAATTTGCCAACCTCCTGGCTCCAAAATACATCGGCTTCTGAAGAGGACGGTACTCGCTGAGCGACCTTATCATGAGGCGCGAAGCCGTGACGCCTGCGACGAAGTTCATTATAACGCCGCAGAGAAGGGTGTAGCCAAAGGAGAGCAGCGAGCCGGAGCCGAATATTATCAGCATTAGCGAAACTATGATGACGGTGATATTCCCGTCAAAAACCGATGAAAACGCCCTGTGGAAGCCGGAGTCTATGGAGCTTCTGAGCGTCTTGCCGGAATTAAGCTCCTCCCTTATGCGTTCGGAAACGATCACGTTCGCGTCGACGCCCATTCCTATGGAAAGTATTATTCCGGCGATGCCCGGCAGCGTCAGGGTGAACTGCGGAACCGAAAGCGCAAGCAGCTGCCCCGCGACCTGAAGCATCAGGGCGACGCAGGCAACAAGACCCGGCAGCCGGTAATAGATGAGCATAAACAGGCAGACAAGAATAAACGCGACGATTCCCGCCCTGACCATAACGCCCAGCGCCGAGCTTCCGAGGGTCGGGGAAATGATGTTGCAGTTGTTGACGACCATGGAGAAGGGAAGGGCGCCGGAGTTTATTTTATTCGAGAGGCTTGTTGCCTCGGCGAGGCTTGAAATATTCGTGATATTCGCATAACTGGTCGTTATCTGGTTCTGAACAGTCGGGGCCGAGATAAGCGTCTTGTCCATGTAGATCGAAATCTTCTGACCCTTAAGCTTTCCGGTCGCGGCGGAAAACTTGGTGATGGCCTCGTCCGTGAGCTGCAGCACGACAACGTATCCGCCGTCGGTTCCGAGCTGCGGGTAGCTCCGCTTTACATCGGAGCCCTGTAGCACGACGTTGCCCTCAGGGTCCTTGAAGGTGAGGAGCGCCGTCTCTCCAAGCTCGCTCACAGCCTTTTCGGGGTCGAAATTCTTTTCCTTGGACTGCCAGGGGAACCTCACGATCACCGAGCCGTTGGTCGCATCGACCTGGACCTCGCGGTCCGTAATATTAGCCGAGTCCATACGAGATTCCAGTATGGTTTTTATGGAGTCAAGCTCCTCTGAGGTCGGCGTCCTGCCGAGATCCTTCGGCGAATACGTCGCCTCGACGCCTCCGCGTATGTCTATTCCGAAGCGCATGTCAGAGCTGCCCTTAATGTCATAATCGCCGATCTTCAGCCCGAAAATAGAAACGTAAAGGAGCAGGGCCGATATCACAAACACAACGAAAAACGTCGCCTTTGAGTTAAACAGATACAAGAATGATTTTTTCAATCGTATTCCTCCTAAGTATTGCAAAAAATAAAAACGCAGAGAGGGAAAGCTACTTCATACCGTCGCCCAGGTGATAGAATTCCGCTATCCTTAAGGGACTGAGACCTGTATTGGGCGCGTCGCAAAGGAAATAATACGCGACGAGGGGATCAGCGGCTCGGCAGCCCTCCGGAAGCCGGGCCGGGTTCGCTCCGGCGGAGGAGAGCGCCTGCGGCTCCCTGCGGAGAAATCTTTCTCCGAGGTTCAGCGGCCGGCATACGCGTCCGTGTATAAATTGAACAGCCAATGAAGCTCCGGTGCCGCGATTGGGAGAGGAAAGGCTGCCCGACACGAGCAGCGAAGCAATAAGTCCCGTAAATAGCAGGGAAAACAGAATCAGAAATGCAGGCGCTTTTTTTGAGCTTAACGACATTTTCCTGCATCCTTTCATTTATTATACATAACTACATCATTATAATACGGATATCGCCCGTGTCAATATCAGAAAGCGCTCAGACCGGCGCGCCCGGCGGCATGAGCGGAATAACGCTTGCCGCTGAAGCCGACGCAGTCAAAAGAAGCATGAGAAATTTGCGGCAACTATTTTGTTCTATATTGATTATTGAAACCATAAGGAGTAAAATACATCATTAAAAGGAAAGCGATCGGTATCCGCACGGTAAGCCCCGGCTGCCGGTCAGAACGGGAATTTTCGAGGATTTTCGGCAGAAGAGTCTGCGGGAAAGGAAGAACAAGCGGGCAAAGCCGAAAAAAACAGCGGGAGGAAGAAATCGTGAAGGTTATCATTGTCGGCTGCGGCAGGATGGGCTCGGGACTCGCCTCGAAGCTCGCCTCCAAGGGCCACGACGTAACGATTATAGACAACAATGCGGAGGCTTTCGAGCTACTCGGCAAGGATTTCAAAGGTAATAAAATAACTGGGTTCGGATATGATAGGGACGTCCTGGAAAAGGCGAAAATCAAGATGGCGGACGCCGTGGTCGCCTGCAGCAACAGCGACGAGGTTAACGCGCTCATCGGAAGGATATCTCAGAATATATACAAGGTGCCCCGCGTCATATCGAGGCTCTACGATCCTCGCAAGGCAGAAATTTACCGTACGCTCGGCATACAGACCATCTCGACCGTGACGTGGGGGATCGAGCGCTGCACCGAAATGCTGAGCTACAATCAGATAGACAGCATCATGAGCATAGGGGACAACAACGTCGAGCTCGTGAGGATAGAGGTGCCTGAGGCCTTGGTGGGAAAAACCTTGAATGAAGTTTCGGCAATAGGCGAAATAAGGGTAGTGGCAATCAGCAGGAACAACAAAACCTTTCTGCCCACGCTGGCAACCGTTCTTGAGGAGCATGACGTGATATATCTTGCCGTCATGCTTTCGTCAATCGAAAGGCTGAAGCATATGCTCGGCCTTGCATAATCGGGAGGGACGAGGAATGAATGTATTGATTATTGGAGGCGGGCAGGTGGGAGAGCATCTAGCAAAGCTTATGCTCGAAAACAACCTCTCCGTTAAAATTATTGATAATCGCGAATCGATAATAGCAAGGCTGAAAAGCAAGTTTCCGGCGGACGCGCTGTTCCTTGGCGACGGCACCGACACTGCGGTCATGGAGGCCTGCGGGATCTCAGGAGCGGACGTCGTCGCCGCTGTCACCGGCACCGACGAGTCCAATCTGGTGGCGTCAACGATAGCGAAGTTCGAATTCAATGTGCCCAGAGTGATTGCGCGCGTGAACAACCCCAAAAACGAGTGGCTTTACAACTCGAATATGGGCGTGGACGCGGCTATAAACCAGGCTGATATCATGTCGCACCTGATAATAGAGGAAATCGACATCAAGAATATAATGACGCTTATGAAAACGAGCCGGGGCAAACGCTCCATTGTCCGTGTGCAGGTGGACGAGGGGGCTCGCGCCGTCGGGAAGCTGGTCAGAGAGCTTGACCTGCCGCACGAGGCGCTGCTTATAGCCATTCACCGTGGGGACGACGTAATCATACCCAGGGGAGGCACGGACATTCTGGCGGGCGACGGTATCCTCGCTTTCATTAACGACGAGTCCCGCGCGAAGCTCAACAGCGTTTTCTGCCGGTAAGTCCCCGAATTAACCGAATAAAATTACGCCGCGGCATGCAGCTTCCGCAGCGTAATTTTTTTTGACGTAAAATTAAATAGTGTCTACTGAACAAACAAAAAATCCAGCAATTGCAAGACATTGGGCCTCGGATATGGTAGAATAGATGCAGGGAATACGCCTGAAACGCGAAAAAACCTTGCATCTGGAGAGAGACACGATGTACAAATTCAA
>JAJUHC010000033.1 GCA_029268065.1 Clostridiales bacterium
AGGGTTTGCATCTCTGCGGTTCGTTCTGGAAGCCTTTTTCAGCGTAGAAATCCTGCTCACTCGCGGTGAAGATAAATTCTGCGCCACAGTCTTTGCAAATAAGGGTCTTGTCTTGATTCATTAATAGATGTTCCTTTTCAAAATAAAAATTCGTCGGATTCGCTATCCAACAGTTCCAAGTATACAGACATTATTCATCAATGTCAACAAAATTTAATAAGTATTTATGTTCTTTTAATTCCCAGCCGCCGGCCTTTTAATCTTTTTTACCGAAAAACAGGCTCCTCAGCCTTTATCTTCCTTGCAAAAGCCATTTTTTCAGCATCTTGACACTTCACTTTACTTTTGTGTTATTATGTTCCTGAAGAATAAACCAAAGGAGCATTCAGATTTACAATGTACGAAGGATTTACGACAGACGGATATTACAAAGACGATCTTATCAGCATAACAAACGTGGGCGGCATCCCCGGCGGAGACGCCTTTCTCATCGTGACAAGTCAGAAAAGCGCGATAATCGACGCGGGCTATTCCTTCAGCGCTGAGAAAATGACGCGGAACATCAAAAACATACTGGGCGAAAGACGGCTTGACTACGCCATACTCACGCATTCACACTATGACCACGCGGCGGGCGCGGCTTACTGCCGCGCGCATTACAGGGACTGCAAAATAATCTCGAGCGAATACGCGGCAAAGATTTTCAGCAAGCCCTCCGCCATCGACGCAATGCGCGAAACAGACAGGAGCGCCGCCGAGTATTACGGCTGGGGCGATTACGAGGACAGGCTCGATGAGCTCAAAACGGATATAATCGTCCGTGAAGGCGACGTCATCGATTTGGGCGGCATCACCCTGCATGTGTTGGACGCCCCCGGGCACACGAAGTGCTGCATCGCGTTTTACGTCCCCGAGGAAAAAATGCTTATAGCCTGCGAGACCATGGGCTGCTTCGCCTCTAAGGACCTCGTGCTTTCCTCCTACCTCGTCGGCTATCAGATAAGCGTGGATTTTATCAACCGTGTCAAAACCATGGACATTGAAAAGCTCCTCGTGCCGCATTTCGGCGTTATCAAGGGCGAGGAATGCCGTAGCTACATCGAGGGCGCGCTGCGCTCCGCAGTGACGCTGAAGGATCTTATTATCAACGACCATCTCAGGGGAATGCCGAATAACGAGATTGTCGAACATTACAAAGAGGTCTATTACAACGGAGACGTTCGGAAAATATGGCCCATCAAGGCTTTTTACCTCAACGCGGAGCATCTCGTGCCGATGGTGATAAAGGAAATCCTGGGATAAGCGAGGAATCGGACTGAGGTCGGCTCAACTCCTTAGACTGCAAGTACAAAAACATTGTAATATATTGTTATTTGTGCTATATTTTAATAAACACGCGATTTATACGCATCGGTACTTAAGCGGCTTTATACGACTCTCAAGATAGCTTCCGTCAAATGCGCAAAGGATTTGTCCTGGATCTGCCGCAGGCAAAAGCCGCGGACGGTCCGATAAAATATTGAGCAGGAGGATTGTATTATGTCAACGGCCGGTTTAAGCGTATCCCCCAGGAAAAAACTGAACCCCTATGTCTACATCGTTATCCTGATTCTGTTCTACATGTGCTATGCAAACTGCCAGTACAAGCTAAACCCCATCCTCACGTATCTCATGGACCTTATGAAGATCAATACCGCAAGCGCCGGACTCCTGACCTCCACCGTCAACCTTCTCGCTATATTCATAACCATACCGCTCGGCGTGGTCATGAACAGAATCGGCCCGCGCAAGATGGGTTTCCTAGGCATGGCTCTCGTTCTTGTCGGCTCGCTGCTCGGCACCTTCTTTACCGCGAGCTTCTCCGTGATGATGGTCTCCCAGCTTATAGTCGGAGCGGGCGGCGCCGCCATCTCCATAGCCGCGCCTTACGTCATTGCCTGCCTCTTTGTGCCTGAAATGCGCGGCAGGGCGAACGGCGCGTACATTATGGCGGGTACGCTTTCGCAGCTTCTTATGTACAATCTCGTACCCCGCATCGTGACCAAGACAAACGTCACCCCGGCATGGTGGATGACCAATATCTGGTGCGTCATCATGCTCGTCGTCTGGTACTTCACGATAACCGACGAGGTGGCTCCGCCCGCCGGTGAAAAGGGCGGCAAGGGCCCCTCGCTTGGCAAGGTTCTGAGCTCGCTTGCCGACCCCCGCATGCTGAGGTTCTTTATAGGCGGCACGTTTATGATGGGCTCCGCTATCGCCGTTTTGGCAATGACACCGAGCTATCTTATAAGAGTAAAACAGATGGCCCCCACCGCAGCCGGAGGACTTGTTTCCGTCGCGGCGCTTGTCGGAGCCATAAGCTCTCTTCTGGGCGGCTGGCTCTCAGACGCGCTGAAGACGCGGAAATGGCTTTTCGTAATATGCTTCGCCTGGATGGCAGTATCGCGCGTGATGATAGCGTACCTCCCGAGCGGAATGCTCCTTAACGTGACCATCTGGCTGCAGGGCATCCCCTCGATAACGATGGGGCTGTTCTACACCGCCGGCAGCGACGTTATCGAGAAGGAAAACTACGCCATGTGCTGCTCGATCCTGAGTACCGGAACAAAAATCGGCTCCTTCTTCGGAGCCACGCTTTTCGGCGTATTTGCCGCGACCTCGCTCGGCTTTTCGGGCGCGTACATGGTATTCGCCGTGCTTTCGATCGTTCCGCTCATATGCATGGTCACGCTCAAGGGCCTCAAATAAACACCGCTTTCTTAAATTCGCCTCCCGGAACCGCTCCCCGCTCGGGGGCGGTTCCATTTTTATGTGTATCTCAATTTAATATTAATTATTTTAATAATATTATTAATTATTTGAATTTTAATATTGACATTTTTAAAAAATGATGTAGTATACTGCTATACTCACTTTTTGATGAAAGAAGAATTGCGATGGGCTATTCCCCTCCCTCAAAGTGCGCCGTATGCGGAAGCGCTCTCGAGATCACAAGGCTCAGCTGCCAGAACTGCAAGTCTGAGCTGTCCGGGACCTTCTCTCCCTGCAAATACTGCACCCTCGGCGATAAGCAGAAGCTTTTCCTCGACACCTTCCTGCAATGCCGCGGGAACATAAAGGAGGTCGAGCGCAGCCTCTCGATCTCATATCCCACCGTTAAGGGCTTGCTTGACGAGCTTATAGGGACGCTTTTCCCCGCGGAGAGCAGCACGGAACCCCCTTCTCTCAGCACCGCGGATGTTCTTGACATGCTGGAAAGAAAGGAAATTGACGCGGAGGAGGCGGCTCGCCTCCTTTCCCAACTAAAAAATAAGGAGAGACAGTCATGAAGGAACAGGACAGAATCAGAATCCTTAACATGGTCAAAAACGGCGTTATTACCGTCGAGGAAGCGGAGAAGCTTTTGAGCGCCGCCGAGCCCGAGCCGGAGTACAGGGCGGTGCGCGCGTCCGAGGAGATAGCCATCAAGGACAGCCGCGGCAGAAAGGGAAAGAAGGTACGCATTGTCGTGGACGCGGCCGGTGAAAAAACCAAGTCGGCGAAGGTGAACGTGTCCATCCCCCTGTCGCTCATCAGGACCCTCGGACCGGTTATAGTAAAAAATATGCCGCAGGAAGCGAAGGACGACCTCGGAAGGTCCGGCATCGACATCATGCAGATCTTCGCCGATATTGAGAGCGCAATTGACAGCGGGCTTGACGAGGATATTGTAAACGTCGATACGGGTGAAGGCGAGGATAAGGCCAAGGTGCGGATCTATGTCGAATAGGAGGGCCTTCCTTATCTGGATCTCCGTCAGCATCGTGTCCGGCCGAAGCTTCCGGTTTGTCCTGCCCATTCCCCTGCTGCTTCTTTTGGGAGTCTCGGATTTTCTCGAGGACGCGGCCTTCTTCGTCCCATCCTCGAACCGCATTTTGGGCGGCGGGAAGATTTCCCCCGGCTCGGTGAAGCGGATATTAATCGCCTCGGCGGGTTTTCTGCGCGAAATCGCTCTCCGCACGGAGCCCTTCGAGCTCGCGGACATAGACGTTTCAGACGGGAACAGACGCTTTGCCGTCAGATGCCTGCTTAAATAAATACTTTTATATATACGGAGTCAAACATATGAGGCTTATTGTCAAATGGTTTATCTGCTTTGCGGCGCTGCTCATCGCCCGCGCACTTTTTCCCGCTGACTTCCTGGTTTACGGCGGCCTGCTGACGCTCGCGGCGGCTGCCGCCGTGCTGATGCTTGCGAACCTCGCGATACGCCCTATTCTGCAGGTCGTAGCGCTTCCCGTTACGATCGTCACCTTCGGGCTTTTCAGCCTTGTCGTCAACGCAGGCGTCGTTGCCCTGACGGACTTTTTCGTTCCGCTTATCCGTATACGCGGGTTCGGGGTCTGCCTTCTTATCGCACTGCTAATTTCTCTCGGAAACGGCCTGTTTGCGAAGCGACGCAGGGCATGACCGGGAAACAAAGGGTTTGTCGCAAAACGTTTTATCAAAAACGCGGCGCGACAAACCCTTTGTTATTTTATGAAATATCTTTCGAGTATGAAAACTAAATTGTTATTCAGCGGCATAAGCCACGCGGACCGTTTTCTGCCTCTTTTGCAGGCTGCGCACCAAAAGGGAAATTGCAAAGTTTATCGTAAAGTAAATCGCGCAGGCGAGCCCGCAAAGGACAAACACGTCGCTCACGTTCTGCGTCGGCTGACCGGTATACATCGGCGCGAGCTGTATCATCCTGAAAACGCGCCCCAAAAACTCGATATAGGCGATATTGGCGATATACGATGTGTCCTTGATGGTGGTTATTATCTGGCTGAGCATCGTGGGAACAATCGCCCTTATCGTCTGAGGCAATACGATGTAAAGAAGCACCTGCACAAACGTAAAGCCCTGAGAGTATCCCGCCTCAAACTGTCCCTTATCCACCGAGTTCAGTCCTCCCCGTATGATTTCGGCCATTACGGAGGATGTGAAAAGCACCAGCGCGACAATGGATTTGAACAGGAGCTGCACCTCTGTCGTGCTGAGGGCTATGGCCTCCGCCCATGCGACGGGAATCGAAGGGACTGGAAAGGACACGAGGCATATGAATATCCAAAGCATAAGCGGGGTATTCCGGAACACCTCAATGTAGGCGACGGCAAGCCACTTCAATATGCGCTGCGGGCCGCTGACGCAGTAGTTCCGCACGAGCGCAAGCACAGAGCCGAACACGAAGCCAATTACTATGGCTATAATCGCAATTATTATCGTGAACGCGACTCCCTTAAAAAAATATGACATAAGGCCGCCGTTTGAGAGCATTAAAAGACTAGCCTGAAGCTCCGTCATTCGAGGCCGCCTCCTTCCGAAGAATTCTCACGCGTCCCGGAGGCGAGCTCGCCGTCCGAGTTCTCTCCGATCATCCTGTCAAGCTCCGCGTCGGATACATTGTCCGGCGCATTTTTCTTTTTGGGGATATTTCCCTGCTGGTCGCGCGCCTTGAGCCTTTGCTCCCAGCGGGCCGCAATCCTTGACAGCGGAAAGCAAATCGCGAAAAAGATGATTCCGCTGAACACATACGCGGCGGCCGCGTATCTCGCCGTGCTCAGCCCGACGGCGTAAGCATTCGTGGCCGATATCAGGTCGACGGCGCCTCCCACAAGAAGCATGCACGAAGTATTCTTTATGAGATTGACAACCTGATTGACCATCGGAGGAAGTATTATCTTTATGGTCTGGGGCAGTATTATGTACCACATCGATTGAACGTAGGTGAAGCCCTGTGAATAGGCCGCCTCCGACTGTCCCTTCGGCACCGCTTCGATACCCGCTCTGAACACCTCGGAAAAATACGCCCCGTGATAGATGCCGAGAGCCAGCATTCCGGCGACCAGAGGCTTAAAGCCCCTGAAGCCCGCAAACGTCACGGCATAGAAGAGGAAGAGCGCCTGAAGCATCAGCGGGGTATTCTGAATGAATTCCACATATATCCGGCTGATTATCCTCAAAGGCTTCTTGCCCGAGGTGGAAAACAGCCCCAAAATGATCCCTAGGATCAGGGCGATCGAAAAGCCCACCAGGGTCATTTGGACCGTGGCGATAAGCCCGTTTAGAAAAATCCGGTAATCTCGGAACAGCGCCGCCCAGGATTCAGCCTTGAACATGTCAGAACATTCCCCTTTTCGCAGAATAAACCGTCAGCACAGTGTTTTATCGCTGTGCTGACGGCAGCGGAAAAACTAGCTGAGCTTATACTTGGCAATCAGATTGTTGATAGTGCCGTCCTTGAGCCAGCCGGAAATAAGCTTCTCGATCTGGGCCGAGAGCGGAGAGCCCTTCTTTGTCGCGACACCGTACTCCTGCGGAGAAAACTTCTCCGTGATGTACTGGCGCTTATCGTTCATGTAGGTCGCGAGTATCGACTTGTCAACGCAGAAGGCGTCTATGGTGCCAGCTGTAAGAGCGCTGGAGATGGAGGGATAGTCGGTGTACTCGATGAAGGTCACGCCGCCCTTGAAGCTGGAGGGAACGAAGTCCTTCGTTGTATCAAATTTGGCGATGTATCCGCCTTCGGCCATTGCCGTCGCAAGAGCTTTTGCCGATGTGGAGCTGGTGGAAACGCCCACCTTTTTGCCTACGAGGTCCTTGAGCGTCTTGATGTTTGAGGACTTCTCGACAAGCACGGTTACGGCGTCCTTATAGTACGGGCTTGAGAAATCCCAGGACTTTTTGCGTTCCTCGGTGATCGTGAAGGTGGCGAGCACGCAGTCGATGGTGCCGGCGTCCAGAAGCTGGGTGCGTGTGGCGGCTGTGACGGCGGTAAACTCTACGCCGCTGTAACCGAGAGCCTTCGCTATCTCATTGGCGAGGTCTACCTCCATGCCGGAGTACTTGTTGGTCAGCGGATCCTGGTAGCTGAAGCCGACGACGTTGTTCTTGACGCCTACCTTCAGGGGGACGCCCTTGTTCGCGGACGGAGCTGCGCTCGTTTTCGCAGCCGCGCTGGGCGTAGGCGTTGTGGCGGGCGCGCTGCTGCAGGCGGCAAGTCCGAGAACCATTACGCATGCCAGCAAGAGGGTGAGTATTCTTTTCATTTTTTTCCTCCTTACAAATGATTGTTCGCTATATTTGAACTTTTGTGCAAGCCAATTGAATGCGGCGCCGCGGGCTCAGCGGATTATCTTGCCGAGGAAGGCCTTGCAGCGCTCGTTCTGAGGATTTTTGAAGAAGTGCTCGGGAGTGCCTTCTTCCAGTATGACGCCTCCGTCAAGAAAAATGACCCTGTCGGCGACCTCACGGGCAAAACCCATCTCGTGTGTCACGACGACCATGGTAAAGTTTTTCTCCTTGCTCAGCCCTATCATTACATCCAGCACCTCCTGGACCATTTCGGGGTCCAGCGCGGAGGTCGGCTCGTCAAAAAGCAGCACCCTGTTCTGCATGGTCAGCGCGCGCGCTATCGCGATCCGCTGCTGCTGCCCGCCGGAGAGCGTGGTGGGATAGACATTCGCCTTATGCTCAAGCTTGACGCGCTTCAGATAATGCATCGCTATTTCCTCCGCCTCGCGCTTCGGAACCTTCTTCAGCTTTCTCGGTCCCAGCGTCAGATTATCCATCACCGTGAGGTGGGGATATAGATTAAACTGCTGGAATACCATGGCGGAGTGTATTTTGTTTATAAACGCCCTGCGATTATGGCTCATCAGATGAGTGTGGACATAGACCTGCCCGGAGGTCGGCTCCTCCAGGTAATTCATAAGCCGGATCAGCGTGCTCTTCCCCGAGCCGCTGGGCCCGATAATTACAAGCTTCTCCCCCTCTTTGACATGCAGGTTTATGCCCTTCAGCACTTCCTGATTACCGAAGCTCTTATGTACGTCGATAAGCCTGATCATTTGGCTCCTCCTAAAAAAAATAGATACCCTGTCCGAAACAAAGCACCTATGCTTATAGCATATTCTATCACGAAATATTAAACTGTCAATACGCTATGCATATTGCAGCATAATTTTCATAATATACTTTCCTTTTTCATTATATTTTACTCAATTAACGCAAAAGGATATATCGCGGGGCTTCCTTCACAAATCAAACCCCGTGATATATCCTTTGCCGACTAATTTTATTATTTCATTTCCCTCAGCTTGATGAAGTTTCCCGGCAGGGCCTCGAACATGTCCGGGTAATGCCCGCAGCGCGCCCGTATCTGGGTATACTGAGCCTTTTCGCCGTTTTTCTGCAGATACAGCCTGCGCTCATAAATCTCGTCAGCCAGCTTGGACGCGTGCATGGTGTTGTTTTCAGCGTCCTGAAGCACGATCCTCATGGCTTCCTGGAGAGTGTAGTTCGCAGTTTCCATCTGCATTCCGCTCGCCGCCTCGTACTTTACTATTATATAAAACGGCTTGTTGTCCTTTAGCAATACCGCTTTTCCGTTCTTTTCGACAACCGAAAACACATAGTCCGCATCGGCGCGGACTATATCAAATGGGATAAGGCTTTCAATGCTGATATCCATACATACACCTCAAAAATATACTACACGTCGCTA
Organism: Clostridiales bacterium; assembly: GCA_029268065.1. Classification (GTDB taxonomy): domain Bacteria; phylum Bacillota; class Clostridia; order Oscillospirales; family Oscillospiraceae; genus DUPK01. Next base: position 8,528 of record JAJUHC010000033.1, read on the forward strand.
TATATTTGCCAGTATCATGTTTATTATATTTCCGTTTCATTTTTGCGTTCAACAACTTTGTGTAAACTCTTTTCCGTCAAATTGTTACGATGCTTCTGTTTACCGTTTTTATCAGCACCCTGCCGTCCGCCGCGTGGCATTCCATGGTTCTGCCGTAGTTGTTGCCCACGTCGCTGCCTATTATTCTTATCCCCAGACGGTTCAGCTCGCTTTTCACCATCTGGACGTTTCTCTCCCCTATTTTTATCGTGCTGCTGGCAAACATATGTGCGCCGCCGGCTATCTTTGCGTTCATTCTGTGCACGGAAGCCCCGTACGCCTTCATTTCCGACACCATTTTGGAGAGCGCGGAATCCGCGAATTTATATACATTGGTATCCCCGGGACAAAGATTTTTTTCCGGAAGCAGTATATGGGACAGACCCATTATCCCCGCAACGCCGTCGTAAATACAGGTGCCCACGCAGGACCCCAGCGCATAGGTAATAAGAATATTGTCGCCTGATACTATTTTCATGTCCGAAATACCTACAACAACCAAATTACCCACTACATAACACCCAACCGTTTTAGTATCAGGTTCAACGAATCAAGCTCGGGTACCATTATCAGATGGCTCGTGATGCGTTCTCCCTTTATGAATTCCTCGCGAATTATAAGCGCCTTGTCGCCCACCATGCCGAACATCGCAGCCGGGAGGCTCATTATCGCTCCCGCCATGTCGGCCGCGATGTCGGGGGGCGATATTTTTATTGTAAGCCCCGTAAGCTGCGCCATCGCGTTTAGATAAGCTCCCGCCAGTATGTTTCCTATTTCCTTGAGCAGCGACAGATCCATCTCGTCCAGGCTTGAGAGGTCGTCGCAGTCCTTTCCGAGAATGGATTTTATGAGCATGCCGAAAAACTTGTCCTCCAGCACGAACATCATAAGCCCCGAAACGTCCCCGGACATCGCGAGAAGTATCCCTACGACGGGGTTTTCAGGCCCGCCTATCGACGCCGTCACCTCATCCATCTCGAGTATCCTGAGCACCGGCACCGCCATATCCACCTTGTCCGAAAGAAGGCTCGCAAGAGCCGTCGCCGCGTTGCCAGCCCCTATATTTCCTATCTCACGCAGCACGTCAAGCTGCATACTGTTAAGTTCCTCTATATTATACTTGTCCATTTGTTCTCAACCTGTCATTTATTAAATATTCTCGGCCCATCTGTATATGGCTCTCGGTATATCCTTTACGGAGCACTGCTCCGCTACCGCGCCTATATCGAATGAAACCTTGGGCATACCGTATACCACGGAGCTTTTTTCGTCCTGCCCGATCGTATGGGCCCCCTGATTCCTCATGCTTAGCAGACCCTTTGCTCCGTCGCTCCCCATCCCCGTAAGAATTATGCCGAGCGCGTTCCCTTTCTGTACCTGCGCAACCGATTCGAAAAGAACGTCCACCGACGGGCAATGCGAGCTGACCTTCTCGCCCTTATATGACCTTATGCGGAGCTCCCCGCCTTCCCGCACGAGCTTCATATGGTGCTCTCCGGCGGCGATTATCACGCGCCCCGGCAGCACTCTGTCCCCGTCCTTCGCTTCCCTTATCTCCATCGAGCTTTGGCTGTTCAGCCTTTCAGCATACATTTTTGTAAAGCCCGGCGGCATGTGCTGAACTATGAGGATAGGCGGCAGATCGTTTTTCAAACCGTTCAGCACGGTTGCGGTCGCTTCGGTGCCTCCGGTCGACGCGCCGATCGCAATCACATACTTGCTCAGTTTTGCCTTGGAATTGTCATTCGCTTTCGCGGCGAGATATTTGCCGCTTTCCGGCGAAACGGCCGACTTTATTTTAGCGGTCAGCTCCTTTGTAAACGCTTCCAGGTGCTCGTTCGAGGCCGGTTTTGAAACGAAGCCTGCGGCTCCGATTTCAAGAGCCATCTTGACCGTACTGCTCTGGGAGCTCACTACGATAACCGGCACTGGATACTGCGGCAGGAGCTTCTTTAAGAACTCTATCCCGTTCATTTTTGGCATATTTATATCGAGCGTTATTGCGTCGGGCTCAAGTTCAAGGATTTTGTCCCTCGCGTCAAAAGGATCTTCGGCGCTTCCTATCACCTCGATCGTGCCGTCCGCGCTTATCCCCGATGTTATGATCTTGCGCATGAGAGCCGAGTCGTCAACAACCAGCACTCTAACCTTCTTGTCCTTAGCCATAATGTTTCTCCGATTTTTTATTCTTTTACATATACCGACGGCATTACATACCTGAATCTCGTCGCGTCCCTTCCGAGCGATTCCGAGTGCCCGATAAACAGATACCCCCCCTGCTCCATATTGTCGTATATTCTCTCAACCAGTCCGAGCTTCGTTTCGTTGTCAAAATATATCATGACGTTTCTGCAGAAAACCGTATGAAGCTTCCTTCTGAAGGGGAGCCTCTCGTCCATCAGGTTCAGTTTTCTGTATATCACTTCGTTCTTTATACGCTCGGTAACCATGTAGTAATCGTCTTCGCATTTTTTAAAATAGTTCAGCTTCCACTGGTTTGGAAGCGGCGCTATGGCCTCGCTTTTATACTTTCCGGTCCTCGCCGTCTCGAGGACCTTTTCCGAAATGTCCGTTGCAAGGACCTTCTTGTCCCAAATCCCCTTTTCCTTTGTGAAAAACTCGTCGATTATCATAGCAAGAGTATAGGATTCCTCCCCCGTCGAGCAGGCTGCGCACCAGACGCGCAGGTCCCTGTCCTTTATCCTTTGGGTGAGCTCCGGCAGCACCTTGTCCCTGAAGAAAAAGAAATGGTCGGATTCCCTCATGAAATATGTATGGTTTGTCGTTATCTTATTAATCAGCGTCGTTACCGCTGTTCCGGTCTTATCGTTCATCACATAATTGTTGTACTCTGTAAAGCTTTTGAAGCCCGACTGCTCAAGCACGGTGTGAAGCCTGCTCAGCACCAGAGCCTGCTTTTCTGTCTTAAGGTATATGCCGTAATTCTGCTTTATAAACTCAGAAAGCTGCGCAAATTCTCTTTCCGTTATCGAAATCATAATCTCACCTTCTTTATTTGAACATAAGGGAGAAATCACATTTCTCCCTTATGTCTTTTTCCTATTATCACAGTATTAATATTTTCCGAATTCGCTGTCTGTCAGCACTATCGTCTTGCGCGGCGCCTTGTCCTTGGCGTCGGGCGCCTTGCTCTTTGTCTCGCCTCTCGGCTCCCCTTCCACGCTCTCATGCTTGACGGGCTCCGGAGCCTTCTGGCGGGCTTTTCTCACCTTGAAGGCAGCCACCTGATTCTTAAGAAGCTCAGCCTGGCTTGAAAGCTCCTCGCTCGCCGCGGCGCTCTCCTCCGCGGTGGCCGAGTTCGTCTGTACGACCTGCGAAACCTGCATAATGCCCTGATTGATCTGTTCGATTCCGAGCGACTGCTCGTTGGAGGCTGACGCGATCTCGCTGACGAGGCTCGCCACCTTCTCCACGTCCTCCACCATGCGCTTAAGAGCGGCTGCGGTGATGCCGGCTATCTTCGTTCCGGCTTCGACCTTCTTTATCGAGCCCTCGATAAGGGTGGTGGTCTCCTCGGCGGCCTTGGCCGATCTCGCGGCGAGGTTTCTGACCTCTTCCGCCACGACCGCAAAGCCTCTGCCGTACTGACCCGCTCTGGCGGCCTCGACCGCGGCGTTGAGCGCGAGTATATTGGTCTGGAACGCTATATCGTCTATAACCTTTATTATCCTCGAGATGTTGTTGGACGAATCGTTGATATCCTCCATGGCCTTTATCATCTCGGCCATCTGCCCGTCGCCCTCAGCGGCCGTCGCTTTTGTCGTTTCCGTAAGCTGATTGGCCTTGTTCGCGTTTTCCGCGTTAAGCTTTGTCTGTGAGGAAATCTGCTCCATCGAAGCCGTGAGCTGTTCTATGGAGCTGGCCTGCTCGGTGGCGCCCTGCGAGAGGGCTATGCTCGAATCAGATACCTGTCTGGAGCCCGAGGCCACCTGTTCGGCCGCGTCGTTGATGCTGAGCATCGTGTCGTTGATTTTGTCCTTCATTCTTCTGAAGGCTTCCGCCAGCTCGCCCAGCTCGTCTTTCCCGCCGGTCTCCACGAATATGTTCAGATCCCCGTCCGCGATATGATTCGCGACATTAACCAGCTTCTTCACCGGGTTGCTTATGGATCTCGCCAGCACATATCCGAGGAAGATCGAAAGCACCATGCCCGCGGCTACAATGATTATCATGGTCACCGTTGTTTTTTTCGCGTTCGCGCTGTCGGTATTGATCTCCTGCTCCGCGTTTTGCTTTTTTATCTCGATAAGCTGCTCTAAGGCCTTTTCAGCCTCATCCACGGACTTTGTCATATCGGTGGACTTCAGCATCTGATACGCCTCGGTGCTCTTGTTTTCGAGGGCCAGGGATACGACCTTGTCCAAATAGGTGCCATAGGTCTTTCTCGCTTCCACAAGCTTGTTGTAGGCGTCCTTGGTGTTCTGCGACCTCATTGTCTTTTCAAACTTTGCCAAATCGTCGTTTATCGATGTGCGGAGCTTCTGGATGTCTTCCACGATCTTGTTGCGTTCCTGCGGAGTTTCCGCCAGGATTATGTCTCTTGAATACGACCTGATTTTCTGAAAATCCTCGCCAACGTTGGTGATGGTGGCAATCGCGACGGTTTGGTTATCGTACATATCCCGCGCGTTCGCGGAAAGTATTTGCAGATTGTATATGCCCAGAGCGCCGACCACTCCCGACAGGAGGGATATAATTATTGCGGCCGCGATGAGCTTTGACCCGATTTTCATTTCTTTAAACATGGTTTCGAAACCTCCTACCTATCTTCCTTAACCGCAGCGTCAGCTTAACTCTTCGAGCTCCTCTTCGGAAAGGAGTCTCGCGCAGTCAAGAAGCAGGATCACCTTTGAATCCACCATTCCTATTCCCTTGATGTATCTGTTTTGGATGCCGGTTCTGTAATCCGGGGGAGGCACGATATTCTCGTCGGCTATCGTAAGAACTTCCTCGACGTTGTCAACAATGAGTCCGACCGATATTTCCCTTATGTCAACAACAATAATGCAGGTCCTGTCGTTGTAATCGCAGGTCGGCTTTCTGAACTTTATCCGCATGTCTATGACCGGTATCACTTTCCCGCGGAGATTGATTATGCCCTTGACAAAGTCCGGAACCTCCGGCACGGGGGTTATGGGCTGTATGCCGACGATTTCCGTCACATACTTGATCTCAAGCGCGAAAATCTCTTCGCCGAACGAAAATGAAAGGAAGCGTCCCCTCAGCGTGTCTTCCTGAAGAAGATCCGTATCTACCGTTGCTGTATTGCTCATTTTCATTTCTCCCTTATTTCTGCTATTTATTAGCTATTTCGGCTATATCCAGTATCAGGCTGATGCTGCCGTCTCCCAGTATCGTGCAGCCGCCTATGCCTGTTTCCTTTGAGTTGAATTTGTTCAGATACTCCGGCAAGGATTTTACGACCACGGGCTGCTGCCCCATAAGCTTATCGGCAAACAGGCACACCGTCCTGCCGTTGTATTCCGTCATTATTATTACGCCCTTGCTGTAATCGGTGACCGCGCCCTCGATATTGAAAAGCGTCTGCAATTTGGTTATCGCGTAACAGCTGCCTCTGACGATTATCATGTCCCTGCCCTGCGTGTCCGAGAAAACGCTGCCCTGAGAGGGCTTTATGCACTGGCTGATGGACTGGGTAGGAATTATGTACACGTTCTCGCCCACCTTGACCATCATTCCGTCGATGATCGCAAGCGTGAGCGGCAGCCTTATCGTCATCGTGGTGCCCTTGCCCTGCTCGCTGTCCACAAAGATGTTTCCGCCGACCTTTTCGACGTTCTGTTTTACGACGTCCATCCCCACGCCTCTGCCGGAGAACTCCGTCACCTTCTCTTTAGTGGAAAAGCCGGGCAGCAGGATAAGGTTGAATATCTCCTGATCCGTCAGATTCTCGCCCTTCAGGAGTCCTTTGTCCCTCGCCTTGTCGAGTATCTTCTGCTTGTCGAGGCCCCTGCCGTCGTCCGAGACGGTTATTATCACTTCTCCGCCAGTATTCTTCGCTTCGAGGGTTATTCTGCCGACGGGACTTTTGCCGTTTTTGATCCTTTCGTCCCTCGGCTCTATCCCGTGGTCCATGCTGTTCCTGATAAGATGCATGAGCGGATCCGAAAGGTTGTCGAGGACGTTTTTGTCCACCTCTGTGTCCTCGCCTATGATTTCAAGGTTGACTTCCTTTTCGAGCTTTTTGCCCATGTCGCGCACTATTCTGTGCATCTTGCTGAAGATCATCTCCACCGGTATCATCCTGACCGACAGCACGAGATCCTGAAGCTCGTCCGTAAGCTTTCTGAGCTGCATCGCCGACTTTGAGAAGTTCTCAAGGGACATCCCCTCAAGGTCGGGGTTGTTTATTACCATTGATTCGGAAATAACTATCTCTCCGACTATATTTATCAGCTTGTCCAGCTTGTTTATGTTTACGCTTATTATGTTCTGTTTTACGTTTGGCCTTGCCTTGTCTCCGGCAGGCTCCCGGTACTCCGCGGCTGCGCGGGCTTCGGCGGGCTCCTTGCTCTCAGCGCTCTCGGCCTGAGGCTGCGCCTTCTCTGCCGGAGGCTCCTCCTCCGCTTCTTCCTTCTTCTCTATGCTGCCCATCAGCTGCACGACCGCGGTTTTGACGTCGGTTATATCCTCTATGATATCCTTTATTTCCTCGGGAGTAAGGCTGCTCTCAAAGTTTATTTCGAGACCGTTCTGCATTATGTAGCCTACCGTGTTGTCGCTGTTGTTCAGCTCCGGGAAATTGGTTATATTCGTGCAGTGCTCTCCCAGTCTGTTTATCACCATGAAAGCGCGCGCGCTGAGCAGGCTGCAGAAATCATCAAAGAACACGGTCGCCTTATACTGTGCGGTCTTTGCGCCGGCCTTGCCGGCCGCCTTTTCCGGCTCTCCGGCTTCTTCCGCCGGCTTTTCCTTGCCTGCCGGCTTCGTTTTTTCCGCGGCCTTTGCGGCGTTGTTGCTTTTTATCTGCTCCACATACGACCTGATCGTCTGGGCCAGAGCCTCGTCGAGCTTCTGCACCTCCTTGCCGTTTGCCAGCAGCTCTATCTGGTATCTGATATAGTCCAAGACCTTGAACACCTTGTCGCAGGTATCCGACACATCGATTACCGGCTTTTTCTCCCTTATGAAGGAGAAAAGATCCTCAAGCGTGTGGGCGATATTCGAGATGTCGCTAAAGGACATCATTGCCGCTGAACCCTTGATCGTATGCATGATCCTGAAAATTTCGTTTATGTTTTCCTCTGAAATGTTCTGATTCTCTTCGCTTTCCAAAAGAATGCTCTCAAGCTGCTCTGTAAGCTGATTGGCTTCAAAAATGAACATTTCTATGTAAGAATCCATTTGCTTGTTATCCGGCATAGTATCCCCCTGCTCTAGACCTGTTTTCTCGCAAGTTTGTCCGCTTGTTCCCATGTATCACGGAGTTCGGTTATTAACGGCAGAAGCTTTTCGAGTTTTTCCGTGTCCTTTTTTATATTTGCTGAAACCAGTTCCCTTTTTATGAAATTGTATAACGACTGAAGCTCTTTTGATATCGCATAAGTATGATCAAGGCTCATGTTCAGCTCGTCCATTATTTTCTGAGCCTGGATCAGTCTAGTGTGCGCGTCGTTTGTTTTCCCCGCTTTGATATTTAATATGGCGATTTTGATGTTCTTCAGCTCAGCGTTAAAGAGCATTACGAGGAGTTCCCCGGGCGTCGCAGATATTCCGGACTGCTCGGTATAAAGCTTATATGCGTTTGAATTATTCATCGTTCGTCTTCATTCCCATACAAAACTGTTTTTGACCTTGTTATATCAGTCGGAGCTGCTCAGCCAGCTGATCTGCTGATTCATTTTTGCGATATATTCTTCCATTGTCGTAAACTGATTGTAATATCGTGTCTTCTCCGCATCGTAGGACTCGAGCAGCTTGTCAAGCTTTTCTTCGTAGCTTTTAATGGATTTGGAGATCGTATTTTCGCTTTCAGTGGTGCTTCCTGTGTATCCCGCAATTTTGAGCAGTACGCCGCCGCCGTAGGTTGTCCTCGTGGCGTCGTTGATAATGTCCGACAGCCTGTTCATTATTCCTTCTTCCTTGTACCTTTCAGCCTTCACTTCCTGGGAGTTCGTCGGAAGGTATATCTTGTCCGATTTCTGGGTGAAGAGGCTGACGACCTTTTCCGGATTGTTTGTCAGGGCCGTCCTCAGCTTATCTTCGTTGACCGTGAGCTTGCCCTTGGATTGGTAGTTTTCCGTCGAAATACCTATCGACGACATTGAGATGTCGAGGTTTTCGGAGTTGTCGCTCAGCTCCGCCACCGCCGTATACATGGTTTTTCTGAGCGAAGTTACGATGCTTGAAAGCGCGGTGTCGTTGTTGAGCAGACCGCTTTTCGCCTTTTCTTCCCATTTGGTTATCTGGCTTTCCGTCATTTCCGACTTCTGTGAGTCAGTCAGGGGCTCGTAGTCCCTGTAACGCGCTTCGCTCAGCTTGGAGTTCAGCGTGTCCAGCAGCGAGTTGTAATCGTCGACAAAGGCCTTGATGTTTTTAACCGCCTTGTCCACGTCGGTAGTAACCGTCGCGTTGATCGTTCCGGAGGTGTTCGCTTTCAGGTTATATGTGACGCCGTCTATGGTAAAGGAATTGTCCGAACGCGTCACCTTTGTGCCGTTGATATAGACGCTGGCATCGGTTCCCTGGGTGTAGTTCGACGCTCCGAGCGTCCCTATAATCGAGTCCATGAAGTTTCCGCTCTCGTCGGCAATGCTTATCCCGCTTGAAGAACCCGTTGATGTCGAGGTAAGCGTAAACTTGTCCGTAACGCTAGAATAGCTGAGCTTCACTCCCGCGGAGCTGTTGTTTATCGTGTTGATGACCGTGCCGACCGTAGTGTCGGAGCTGAACTCGAAGCGCTCGCCGTTGATTGTGAACGCGAAGCTGTCCCCGACCAGGGGCTTTGCGAAGCTGTTTTCAGCGAGTGACTTCGTGAGGTCGATACGGCTCGTGCTGTCGTTGATTAGCGACATCCCGGCCACGCCCAGCGCGCCGTTTTCGCTCGAGTCGGCGACCGTGACCTTGGCGCCGTCCGAATTTATCGTGATTTTTCCGTCCGACGCCGAAACGGTAAGCCTGTCCGTGCCAAAGGCGGCGTTGGAGAGCGTCTTGATGTCCGCCGAGAGTTCCTCGGCGCTATTGTAGGCTTTTGAAAATGAGATGGTTTTTGTCACGCCGTCCACCGTGAGCTCAAATGTCTTGCCCGTAAGGTCGATCGGCGCGGAGGCCGCGTCGAAGCCAATTTCAATCTGCCTGGCGGCTGTTCCCGAGGTACTCGCACACGATCTAGTTGCCAGCTGGATATCGGAGAGCTCAATGTCGGAAACTGACGCCGAAGCGCTTGCTGTGATGCTTACATAAGCGGCCTGCGCCGAATCTGCTAAGCTAACCGTTCTGGAGGAGTAATAGTCAGCGTAAAGGCAGCCAGAGGACGAGTTAAAATACTTATCCTGGAAGCTCTTTATCTTTGATATTATGCTTCTGTATTCCTCCTGCTTCCATGCAAGAAGCTGCTTTTGCTGATTGACCTTATCAATCTTCGCCTGAGTTCCGGACATCATTTTCTCTACTATGCTGTCCGTATCCATTCCGGACGCGAGGCCCGTTACCCTTGAGTATTTGCTCGAGTTAAGCGAATTAATTGACGACATGATAAGTCTCCTCCTGTGAAGTTTAATTTTTTAGAGCTTTTAAATATTATGCCGACATAAGATTATGCCGGCATATATTTAATGTAACCTCAGCCAAGCTTATCTGAGCAGCTGCAGAACGCTCTCGGGCTGGCTGTTCGCCTGAGCAAGCATGGACTGGGCAGCCTGCAGCAGGATGTTGTTCTTTGTGAAGTTCATCATTTCCTGAGCCATGTCAACGTCGCGGATACGAGACTCGGCGGCCGAAAGGTTTTCGGAGGTCGTCTCAAGGTTGTTGACCGTGTGCTCGAGCTGGTTCTGCCATGCGCCGTACTGCGCTCTGTCGGTGTTTACCTGGTTGATCGCAGCGTCGAGGCCGGAGATATCGGTCGCGTTGGACAGGCCGCCGGTAAAGGTTATCGCGTTGATAGTAACTGTTGCGTTTCCGTTTATATCCGCGATGGTTACGCCGCCGAAGCCGCTGCTGAGCATCGCGATTCCGTTGAAGGAGGTGTCCGAAAGGACCTTGTCGATGGCGGCGCCGAGGGCGTCAAGTTCGAGGTTGATGTTGGATACGTCGGTGGTAAGGTCATAGGTTCCGTTCGCCGCCTGAACCTTCAGCTCCTTCATACGGGTGAGCATGTTGGAAACTTCGTTCAGCGCACCTTCAGCGGTCTGAATGAGGGATATGCCGTCCTGGGCGTTCCTGGTGGCCTGATCGAGGCTGCGGATCTGGCCTCTCATCTTTTCAGAAATCGAAAGTCCTGCGGCGTCGTCTGCGGCGCGGTTGACTCTGAGACCTGAAGAGAGCTTCTCCATTGACTTGCTGGTTGCTCCGTTGTTGATTTCCATCTGGCGGACTGTGTTCATTGCCGAAAGATTGTGGTTAATACGCATTGTATTTTCCTCCCTGAATTTTTTAATGGAATCCATTCCATTTTTTATTTTTTTATATAAAAACCGTCCGTACGCTACGGTATTTATATCTCTCTGTTTTTTTGCTTTCAAACTATATTTCGGCATTAGCTTCGATAAATTTAGTTTAAAATGATAATTTTTTATACAAAAAGGCGAGGTTTTTATCCTCACCTTTGTATATACAATTGGCCGTCCCAGGCTTACCGCACACAGGCCTTCAACCGTTCGGACGCCGTCAGATACTCGTTGAGGTTCCTGATCTTATCCTTGGACGCGGTCTCCGAAGCCTTGACGTTTTCCTCTTTTATTTCTTTGATTTCTTTCCGTATTATGTGGACGTTCTCGGGCGCGCTGATGCCTATCCGAATTTTCTCGCCCTGAATATCAAACACCGTTATTTCGATGTCCTCGCCGATGAAAAACGACTCGCCCGCTTTCCTCGTCAGTATCAGCATGCCTTGTCCACCGCCTTTTTGAACAGCCCGTGCCTTATCGAATACTTTGTATTGTCGGTCACATACTGCTTCGCCATGCCGTTGCATATGTTGAATATTACGGGCGAGCGGAGATTTACCGTAATATTCGCCGGATCCTCGGGAATAGTGGCAATCGCGAGGCACCTTATGTCCTCCGGGCTCCGAGCCCCCAGCTCCTGAAGCGTTTCATTGTCGTACCTTACCGCGTAGCCGGGCACAAAGCACAGCGGATCGCATACGACGAAGCAGGGATGGTCCTTTCCCAAAGCCCTGAGGTAATAAAACGGTAGCTCGTCGTCAAGGTAATACAAAATATACTGCTTTACATCCTCAAATCCCAGGATTCCGCTTTCAAAGGTGAGTATCTCCATCGCCGTGCTGAAATAGCTCTGATCCATCATATTGCGCCTCCTGTCCGGTATCGGACCTGTATTTTTTATTCTTAATCTGCTCGCAGAGGATGCAGGGCTTCCCCGACCCGAAAAAGCTAATTACCGCTCAGATTTTATCTAAGATAGTCAAATATCGTGGATTTGATTATCTTGGAGCCCATCTGAAGCGCTGACTGGTACGCAAGGCTGGCCGAGTAATACTCCGTGATAGCCTCCGCCTCGTTTACGCCCTCGTTTTTTGTCTGCTTGGTCGTAAGATTCAGCTTGTCGCTTGACATCCTGTCGTTCAGGAACTCTACGAACTTGCCTCTTTCTCCCACATCCGCTATCTGGACAAGTATATTGTCCGTCATTTCGTTCAGCTTCTGCATATACTGCTCGCCGTTTGTGGTATCGCCGCTTTCCAGCATATCCACGATATCGGTAAAAAGATTATACACATTGTTCGGCAGGCCGTCCGAATCGATCCCGTATCCCAGAACCTGGCTTCCCGGAGTCGCTATTCTCACTCCCTTGCCGCTCAGGAGGTTCCCGTAGGCGTCGAAGGCGATTCCCATTCCCATGTCGCCGTAGATCTGCTCAGTGCTTATATCGTCGTTGTCCATATCCTCGCCGTTGTAGAAAATCTTTCCGCTTTCAAGGGTAAAGGGGACTTCAGTAGTATTCGGGCCGCCGAGGATATATTTGCCCGCGAAGTTCGTATTTGCAAGCTTCAAAAGCTGCTCCTGAAGGCTCTTGAAAACGCTCGCAACCGTGTCCCTGTCGCTCTGCGAGAGCGTTCCCGTAAGTCCCTGCGTAAGGCTCTCCGTCGCCTGTACGAGGACATCCTTAATGCCCGAAAGTGTCGTTTCTGTTTCCTCAAGCGCGCTCTGAAGCTCGCCTATATTGTCCTGGTATTGTTCCACCCTTGAAAGGCTTCTGCGTATTTTAAAGGACTTCAGCGCGCTCGCAGTATCCTGCGAGCCCTTGGAGTACTTCATGCCGGTGGATACCTGCTCCGTAACGTCGCTCAAATTCTGCGACGCTGCGTTCATGCTCCTCGAGAATCTGCTGATCATCAAATTATTAGTTACACGCATACTTCAAAACTCCTATCTGCCTACCAAGCCCATTTCATTTATCATCTTTTCCAGCATCTCGTCCATTGCTGTCATTAAACGCGCCGCAGCATTGTATGCGTTCTGGTACTTGACCATGTTTATTCCCTCTTCATCGATGGAAACGCCCATTACGGATTCGCGCTGATTGCTGACAGTGGTCAGGACGGATTCCGAAGTGTTTTTCATGTCCTTTTTGAACTCCACTTCGATGGACATGTCGCCCATGACCGAAGCCATATACTCCTCAAAGGTGCCCTTGAAATAGGGCGTGATGTCCTTCTTTTCCTCCATGCTGCCGAGCATCCTGAGAAGATTGTCGTTGCTGCCCTCTCCCGACGAGGAGATGGAACGGGTAATATACATGGCGTCCTTGAGCCATTCGTCCGAGATGCTGATGTTTCCCGCGTTTATTTCGCCGGAGGAATCGTTGTAAACGAAAAGGTTCTTTGCCCCGGTATCGTCGTTAAGATCATTGAAGGTATCGGCAAATATCCTCGCCAGCTCGTCAATCGACTGCCGGAAATATTGTATTCCTCTGCTGCTGTCCTCGCCGGCCTCGGCGAAAACGCCTTTTCCGTTAAGGCCCGAAAGATAGCCCGCGAGGCTGCCCCCGGTGACATCGGCGGTCGAGCCGTCGCTTAATGTAACGCTGACCGGGTATCCCGAGGAATCGAGCGACAGCGTTTCCTTGGCGTTGTCGTTTTTTGCATCGAGGAGATAAGTGTCTCCGAGTTTCACGGAAACCTGCCCGTCCTCACTATACTCATAGCCCGACCCGATCAGTCCCGCGAGCTTGTCAAGCTGCAGGTTTCTCGCATCCAGGAGCTCGTTCGGCTGAACCCCCTGCACATACCCGTGCTTGATCTGGGTATTGAGCTCCGCTATCTTGTCTATGATTTGGTTTACCGTGGTGACTTCCGTCCCGGCATTGTAAACATGCTCGTTATATATATCGTCCAGACGCTTTGAGTACTGGTTGAACACCTCTACCAGCTTTTGTGCGGAGGATCTGAAATTCGACGCGTATTCAATCGATTCGGCGTTGAGTGAAAAGCTTTGAAGCTGCTTGTACACGTCCGTCAGTCTCGCGTTCAGCCCGTCTGTCGAAACCTCGTCCAGGACATTTTCAACATCGGTCATGATGGAAAGGCCCGTGTTCCACATCCCGTACTGGGCGTTTTCCTTTCTGTACCGTGCGTCAAGGAACTGGTCTCTCGACTGATTTATTCCGCTTACGTTGACGCCCTGTCCCACGCCTACGTCGCCTAAAGTCCTCGCATACCTTGACGTGCCCGTAAGGTTCATCGAGGTGAGGTCGACAGTCTGCCTCGTATACCCTTCAGTATTTACGTTTGAGACGTTCTGACTCGTGACGTCGAGCGCTACCTGACTCGCCAGCAGACCCTTTCTCACGGATTCAAAACCATAAAAAGTAGCTCTCATCTTCGCTTTCCACCTTCACCCTAAATTATGCCCGCCTTACTGGCTCTCCCTCGCTTATGTCTACCATGCTGTCAAAAACCGACAGTCTCTGCTTCAGGAGCCTTTGATTGAGCTGAGTAGTCCTTTTCAAATCACCAAGGATCTCCACCAGCACTTCAAAAGCGCTTTCAAGCTGCGACCTAAACTCTTCCGGCGAGTGCTTTTCAATTACTTCCCGGAAGTCGAGCCCCGCGAGCGATTCCTGCTCCAGCAGCTTCAGCCTCTTGTTTTCCAGGCTTTCGAGCTTCAGCAGAAAGTACTGCTCCTCTTTCACTATGGAGTCTATTATCCTGATGTCACCCACCACAAGGGCGTCGGTCATGCTTTTCTGGACCTGCAGATACCTTTTGCACAAATCCAGCTGTGCTCTTAAAACCTCAAGAAGCTGCTGTGAGTTTTTCAAAATTATCACCACTTAAAACCTTAAAATATCGATTTTACGATGTCCTCAGTATTTACGTGATATTCGTTCTGGCTTATCTTCTTTTTCAGGGCTTCCAGCCTTTCCGGGCTTATTCCCTGCTTTTCCGACCTCAGGATCATGTCCTTTATACCGAGGTTTTCCTCTTCCTTCGTCATCCCTATACCTATCTCAACTCTATCCGTGGTGCAAGGTGTCTTCTCTTCTGCGGTGCTTTTTTTTACCGCCTTGTCGGAAGCAATGCTGTTGAAGTTTGTAATATTGTTAACGTTGTCAATCTTCATGTAAACCACGCTTTCCTATAATTACTATATTACGCATCACTCAATATATCGGATTGTATTAAAATAAGTTTAGCTTTTTGTGAATTATCTTAAATTATTTACAATATTCTCTACTTCGTCGGCGGTCTTCACCATCTGAGCGTTCACCTGAAACGACCTTTGAATAGTTATAAGGTCCGTCATCTCACCGCTAAGCTCGACATTTGAAAGCTCAAGATAACCGCTTCTGATCTTGCCTTCCGTGCTGCTTGCTACGCCCGAGACCTCGGTGGCTTCGAAAAGGTTGCCTCCTTGGCTCGCAAGACCCTGAGGATTAGGAAAAGCGTACACGCCGATCTTATCCCTCAGATCAGATTCGTCCAGCTCTATTTTTTCTCCGTTTTTGTCAAGGACATAATCTCCGTTTGCCGTAACAAGGTAGTTCCCGTTGCCTTCCACCGATATTTTGAAGCTCCCGTCCCTTGTGTACCCCACGCCTCCGTCCTTTGTGCGAACCGCGAACAAGCCGTCGGACTCCAGGGCGAAATCAAGCTCGCCTCCGGTATACTCCATGGTGCCGTTCGTAAAATTGCCCGCCCCGGCTGTCGCCCTGACGCCGTTTCCGATCCTGAACCCGTTCCGGCCGCCGTCTACGCTGCTGTAAAGAAGCTCGGAAAAGCCGGTGTTCTGCTTCTTATACCCGTTCGTATTTACGTTTGCCAGATTATTTGCCGTATTGTCCATCGCCGTCTGCGAGGACTTAAGGCCGGAACCCGCCGAATAAAATGCCCGTATCATTTCTAAGTCCTCCCTTTTATCCTAATCTGCCTATTTCAACCGTTTTTGCGATAGTGGAATCTATCATTTTCGCCACCTGGCTGCAGGCCTGGAAGTTTCTCTGGCTGCTCATAATAGACATCATTTCCTCCATCAGATCGACGTTCGAGGTTTCAAGGGAGCCCTGGACTATCTGCCCGGCAAAAGCCTTCTGCCCCGCCCCCGACGCGTCGGTGAACAGCCCGGATTCCTGCTTTGCCATGCCACCGGCGTTGACCGGGGTATATATCGAGAGCTTGCCGATTTCCTCGCCGTCCACGAGGACTACGCCCTCCGAGCTTACCTCGAACTGCTTTCCTCCGGTATTAAGAGGCCCGTTTTCTCCCATAAGCCTGTTGCCGTTAGCATCCGTTATATAGCCCTGGGAATCGAGCAGGAACTCGCCGTTCCTCGTGTATCCGATCGTCCCGTCGGCCTGTCTCAACGTGAAGAAGCCTTCTCCCTCTATCGCGAGATTGAACGGGTTGCCGGTTTCAACCACCCCGCCCTGCTCGACTATCGAGGATACGCTGTCTATCATAGTTCCGGGGCTCAGGCTGCCGACTTCGGCCGGCAGTGAAGCGCCCTGATATCTCATCAGGAGCTTCTCGTTGAAGGAAGCCGTGGTCACCTCGCTCCTTTTATAGCCCGATGTCCGGGCGTTCGACATATTGGCGCCCGATACGTCGAGCTTCCTGCTTTGGCTTATCATTCCTGAACCCGCTGTGTAAAATCCCCTTATCATAATCAACCCATCCCTTCTTCGGACGCCGTGTCACATATTTATGTAATCTTTCAGTCTGGACTTCAGCTTGACGAGCGCCAGAGAGTGTATCTGGCAGACCCTGGAGGCGCTAATGTCCATCACTTCGGCTATTTCCTTTACCTTCAGGCCCTCGTAATAGAAAAGCGTGGTCACGAGGCGCTCCTTTTCCGACAGGGAGTCTATTGCCTCGCCGAGCACCTTCCTGAGCTCCTTTTTGAGCAGAAGCACCTGCGGAAGAGGATTTATCTTATCCTCGATGTCGAAGCTCTTGCTCATGCCTTCGTTCAGCGTTTCTTCCAGCGACATTATGTTGTATGTATACGCCTCGCTCAGAATCATTCCTACGCTTGATTCCTTCATATTCAGCTCTTCCGCTATCTCCGAGCAGGAAGGCTCTCTGCCGAGCCTGTTTCTGAGCTTGGTGCAGGCCTCCTCCACCGTTTTGATCTTCTCCCTGGCCGTCCGCGGTATCCAATCCTGCCCGCGCAGATAATCGATCACTGACCCCCTTATTCTTATGGACGCATATGTGTCGAATTTGACGTCCCGGGTCGGATCAAAGCTTTCCACCGCCTTGATAAGCGCTATCATACCGTTGCTGATTATGTCCTCCAGCTGGGCCTTTCCCATGAACATGTGATACATCTTGCGCGCGGTTATCTCGACGAGGTCCGTGTGCATCATTACAAGCTCGTTTCTCAGAGTGACGTCGCCCGTAGCCTTGTAGTTTGCCCATAAAGCCGCATATCGC
>JAJUHC010000034.1 GCA_029268065.1 Clostridiales bacterium
GGCTGTCAAAAAACTCCCTCGCAGGGATATTTAAATCTATTTTTCCGGGAATTCACTTCTCGGAAAAATACCTCAGCCCGCGCAAATCGTGCGCGGCCGGGGGTATCGCGGCTTCAGCCGCGTATCCAGGGGGTATTGGATACCCCCTGGAAGCGTGTCGAAACACTTTTTCGACACGCTCAGCAGGGTATCGCGCAAAACAAGCGCGATACCCTGCCTTTTCTGTATGCACTATGGAAGGAAGCCATGTCTACTTCCTCTTTATAACCCTCTTTACCGCCTCGACGATCGCGTCGTCAGTGAGATTGTATGCAGTACGCAGGTAGTCCTCGGTGCCGACCTGTCCGAACTCGTCCATTACGCCGACCATCTCGATCGGCACGGGCCTCGTTCTTACGCAGGCCTCCGCAACCGCCGCGCCGAGCCCGCCGTAAATGTTGTGGTTTTCCGCGGTCACGATCGCCCCGGTTTCAGACGCGCACCTTGCTACCAGCTCCGTGTCCATGGGCTTCCATGTAAACATATCGACGACTCGCGCGGATACGCCTTCAGTCGCCAGCTTCTCAGCTGCGCTCAGAGCCTCCGCAACCATTATGCCGCTTGCGATAACGGTAACGTCCCCGCCGTCTCTCAGCACATTGCCCCTGCCTATCTCAAAGGAGCTGCCCTCCTCATAAATATAGGTGTTTCCCTTCCTGCCCATGCGGATATAATACACTCCGTATTCATCAGCAAGCTTTGTTACTACATCCCTGACCATGACGGGGTCGGAGGGCTCGATAAGCGTAATCTCGGCAATCGACCTCAAAACGCCCATATCCTCGAAGGGCATATGCGTCCCGCCGTTATATGCGGCCGTAATTCCGGGGTCGGAGCCTATTATTCTGACGTTCAGTTTTGCGTACGACGCGGAAAGGAATATCTGATCGCAGACCCTGCGGCTCGCGAAGGGCCCGAAGGTGTGAGCGTAGGGAATTTTGCCGACGAGGGAAAGCCCTGCGGCTGTTCCTATCATGTTCGCCTCGGCGATGCCGCACTGGAAGGCGCGGTCCGGATAGGCTTCAAAGAACCTTTTCATTCCCGAGGAACCGACAAGATCGGCGTCAAGCGCAACGATGTTCTCGTTTTTGGAGGCAAGGCTCATCATGGTTTCGCAGTAAACGTCGCGCATCGCCTTCGAGCCCTTTGTGACCTTTGGCAGAAGTTTAAACATATCATTTGCCTCCTATCTTGCCGCGGCCGCTTTCGCGGCCTCAAGAACCTTTTCAGCGGCCGCAAGGGCCTCCTGCATCTGCTCCGGCTTGAAATTGATATGATGGTTGTCCTTGATCCCCTCGGCAAAGGTGCAGCCGTGCCCCTTTTTCGTATGAAGAACTACGGCGTTCGGTTTGCCCTTTGTTTGCTTGGCCGTCCGGACGGCGTTCAAGACCGCCTCAACGTCGTGCCCGTCGACCTCCTGCACGTTCCAGCCGAAGGCGCTGAAGCGCTCCCCCATATTGCTCATGTCCATAATGTCCCTGGTATATCCGTCGAGCTGCTGCCCGTTCAGGTCGATAAAGGCGACAAGATTATCCAGCTTGTACTGAGCCGCAAACATTGCGCCTTCCCATACCTGCCCCTCGTTGCACTCTCCGTCGCCGAGGACAAGGTAAACGAAGCTGTCCCTTTTGCTCAGTCGGTTTCCGAGAGCTATGCCGTTCGCGGCGGAGATGCCCTGCCCAAGCGAGCCGGTGGTCATATCTATCCCGGGCGTCTTGTTACGGTCGCAGTGGCTCGGAAGGCGTCCGCCGCCCTTATTAAGCTCGCGCAGCATCTCCCCGGGGAAAAAGCCGAGCATCGAAAGCGTCGCGTAAACCGTAGGCCCCGCGTGTCCTTTTGATACCACGAGATAATCTCGGTCCTCCCACTTGGGATTTTTCGGGTCAAACCTCATCTCGCTCCCGTACAAAACGGCGATAAGCTCGACTATCGACATGGCTCCGCCGATATGCCCGAAGCCGGTGTATCCGAACTCCTTCAGGGTAAGAACGCGTATCTCCTCCGCAAAAACCCTGAGATCCCTAATCTTCTGCGTGTTGTCCATTCCGATGTTCCCTTCCATTTATACTGAAGAGGTCCGCCCGCCAATACGGCCTACTAGAACCTCACCTTTTCCGCGATGTAGGCGGAGAGCTCGTCGATTTTCACCCTGACCTGCTCCATCGTGTCCCTGTCGCGAACCGTCACCGCGCCGTCCTCAAGGCTTTCGAAGTCGAAGGTCAGGCAGAATGGCGTGCCGATCTCGTCCTGACGGCGGTAGCGCTTGCCGATAGAGCCGGAATCGTCGAAATCGACCATAAAATCGCGGCGAAGCATATCGTAGACCTTCATCGCCTCGTCCGAGAGCTTCTTTGAAAGCGGCAGAACGGCGCACTTTATGGGTGCGAGCGCCGGATGCAGGCGCAGCACGGTTCGGACGTCGTTTTTCTCGGCGTCCACCACCTCCTCGTCGTAAGCGTCGATCAGGAACGCGAGGGTTACGCGGTCGGCGCCGAGAGACGGCTCAATGACATAGGGTATATACTTCTCATTGGTTTCCTGGTCGAAATATTCCATGCTCTCGCCGCTCTGGGTCTGGTGCGCCTTGAGGTCGAAGTCCGTCCTGTCGGCGACGCCCCATAGCTCGCCCCAGCCGAAGGGGAATAAAAACTCAAAGTCCGTCGTCGCGTTGGAGTAATGCGAAAGCTCCTCCTTCTCGTGGTCGCGGAGCCTCAGGTTCTGCTCCTGCATATTCAGCGAAAGCAGCCAGTCGCGGCAGAAGGCACGCCAGTAATCGAACCATTCCAGGTCCGTTCCCGGCTTGCAGAAGAATTCAAGCTCCATCTGCTCGAATTCACGGATCCTGAATATAAAGTTGCCCGGCGTTATCTCGTTCCTGAAGGATTTGCCTATCTGGCAGACCCCGAAGGGCACCTTCTTCCTCGTGGTGCGCTGGATGTTCTTGAAATTGACGAAAATGCCCTGCGCCGTCTCCGGGCGGAGGTAGATTTCGGCGGCGCTGTCCTCGGTGACGCCCTGATGCGTCTTGAACATGAGGTTAAACTTTCTGATATCGGTAAAATCGCTTTTGCCGCAGCCGGGGCAGGGTATCTTTTGCTCCCGGATATAGGCTATCAGCGCGTCGTTATCCATCGCCTCGACATTGACGCCCGAAACGCCCTTCTCTCTGATATATTCCTCGACCAGCTTGTCCGCGCGGTGGCGCATCTTGCAGGCCTTGCAGTCTATAAGCGGATCGTTGAAGGTGGCGACGTGGCCGGAAGCCACCCATACCTGCCTGTTCATCAAAATCGCCGAATCGAGCCCCACGTTGAACGGCGATTCCTGAACGAACTTCTTCCACCAGGCTCTTTTGATGTTGTTTTTGAGCTCGACGCCGAGGGGACCGTAGTCCCACGAATTAGCCAGCCCGCCGTAGATCTCGCTACCCGAATATACAAAGCCTCTGCCCTTGCAGAGCGCTACTATTTTGTCCATAGTTTTTTCCGTATTATTGAGCATATAAGCCTCCAGTTCGCATAAATAATATGACTGTATTCAATCATTATATACCAAAGACCGTCAAAGTCAATAAAAGTGAGGTGTCTATTGCTTTTTTCAGCGAAATCTATTAAAATTTAATGACTCAGGTAAATGGAATGGAGCACTTTATGAACTACGAAGCAGGCACATGCGATATAGCCGTTATAGGCGCGGGACACGCGGGTATAGAGGCCGCGCTCGCCTCTGCCCGCCTCGGCATGAAGACGCTGTGCTTCTCAATAAACCTTGACGCGGTCGGCAACATGCCCTGCAACCCCGCGATAGGCGGCACGGGCAAGGGGCACCTCGTACGCGAGCTCGACGCCCTGGGCGGCGAGATGGCAAAGGCAGCGGATAAGACCTGCATACAGTACAGGATGCTGAATCTCGGCAAGGGTCCCGCCGTACACTCGCTCAGGGCGCAGGCGGACAGGCGCGAGTACCAGAAATATATGAAGCACGCGCTGGAAAAGCAGGAGAACCTGCGCCTTATTCAATCTGAGGTCGTGGAAATCGGCGCCGAGGGCGGCTGCGTATCCTTCGTCAGGACGGCGACCGGCGCGACCTGGCGCGTGAAGGCCGTAATAGTCTGCACGGGGACCTATCTTGCGGGGCGGACAATAATCGGCGAGGTGCTGACGGAGGGAGGCCCGGACGGCATGTTCGCCGCGACGAGACTTTCCGATTCGCTCCGCTCGCTGGGTCTTACGCTCCGCCGCTTCAAAACGGGCACCCCTCAGCGCGTGAACGCCAGAAGCGTGGATTTTTCCAAAATGGAGCCGCAGCCGGGCGACGAAACCCCGGTCCCATTTTCATTTGAAACGACGGAGCCTCTGAAAAATCAGGCTGTCTGCTATCTCACATACACCACCGAGGAAACGCACAGGATAATAAGGGAAAACCTTCACCGCAGCCCTCTTTTCGGCGGGGTCATCGAGGGGGTGGGGCCGAGGTACTGCCCCTCCATCGAGGACAAGGTTGTGCGCTTCGCCGAGAAAAAACGCCACCAGCTCTTTGTGGAGCCCATGGGGCTCGGCACGGAGGAGGTTTACATTCAGGGCTTCTCCTCCTCGATGCCCGAGGATGTTCAGCAAAAGATGCTGCACAGCGTTATCGGGCTTGAAAACGCCGAAATAATGCGCGCCGCCTACGCGATTGAATACGACTGCGTGGATCCTACTGAGCTTTACGCCACGCTTGAGAGCAAGAAAGTGAAGGGCCTTTACGGCGCGGGGCAGTTCAACGGCTCGTCGGGCTACGAGGAGGCCGCCGTCCAGGGCTTCGTGGCGGGAGTCAACGCCGCGCTCAAAATAAAGGGCGAGGAGCCGATGATAATAGGGCGCGAGGAAGGCTACATCGGGACCTTAATCGATGACCTCGTAACCAAGGGCACGAACGAGCCGTACAGGATGATGACCTCCAGAAGCGAGTACAGGCTTTTGCACCGCCAGGACAACGCGGACATCCGCCTTTCGCACATTGGCAGGAGAATAGGCCTCGTTTCCGAGGAGAGGCACAGGGCGGTTTTGAAAAAATACGCTTCGGTCGAAGCCGAGTCGAAGCGCCTTGAAAAAACACATATCGCACCCACAGAGGCTCTGAATGAGCTTCTCGTAAGACTCGGCACGACTGCGCCCCAGTCCGGCGTCAGCTTAGCGGATCTTATCCGCCGCCCGCAGGTTGGCTACGCTGACCTTGCGCCCTTCGACGCCGAACGCCCCGAGCTTCCTAAGGCTGTATGGGAACAGGTCGAGATCGCGCTCAAATACTCTGGCTACATTGAAAAGCAGCTCAGACAGGTGGAGGATTTCAAGCGCATGGAGGCGAGGAAGCTTCCGGAGGACATCGACTACCTGTCCCTGGAGGGGCTTCGCACGGAGGCGAGGCAGAAGCTTCAGAAGATGCGTCCCGCCAATATCGGACAGGCCTCGAGGATTTCCGGGGTCAGCCCCGCAGACATAGCGGCGCTGATGATTCACATCGAAAAGCGCAAGCAGCCGCTTTAAAGGAGAATGCATGGAAAAGGTTGTACTCGGTCTTTCGGGCGGCGTCGATTCCGCGGTTTCGGCGGCACTTTTAAAGGAGCGCGGCTTTGAGGTCTTTGGCGTTTTTCTTGACATAGGACTGGGCGGCTCCGCGGATGCAAGCGCCGTGGCCGGGATGCTTGGAATAGGCTTTGAAGTCCTCGGCATCTCCGAAGAGCTGGAGGAGAGGGTGTGTATGCCCTTTTCGCGCGCTTATCTGAACGGGCGCACTCCCAACCCCTGCATCATGTGCAACCCCAAGGTGAAATTCCCCGCCCTGATTGCTTATGCCGACAAAATCGGCGCGAAATACGTCGCAACCGGGCATTATGCAAAAGCGGAAACCGACAGCGCGACGGGGAGGGCGCTGCTGCTGAAGAATCCTTCCCCAAACGACCAGAGCTACATGCTCTGCATGCTGCCCCAGCACATTTTGATGAGAACGGTCTTTCCTCTCGGAGACATGGAAAAGAGCGCCGTGAGGGAGCGGGCGTCCGGGCTCGGCATTCCCGTAGCGCAAAAACCCGACAGCATGGAGATCTGTTTTATTCCGGACAAAAACTATGCCGCCTATATTGAAAAACGCTTTGACGCGCCGCCGGAAGGAAACTTCGTTGACCCTGAGGGTGTTATTCTGGGCCGTCACAAGGGCATTCACAACTACACCGTGGGGCAGCGGAGAGGGCTCGGAGTGGCTTGCGGGCAGAGACTCTTCGTATCCGCGATACGCCCGGAGAAAAACGAGGTTGTACTGACTCCGGACGGCGATGGTACAAGCGAAATATACGTTAAGGATATTAATTGGATAGCCTTCGAGCCTGATAAGACCTTCAAGGCCTCCGTAAAGGTGCGGCATTCAAGGGTGGAATACGGCGCCGCAGTCGAACCGGCCTCTGGAAACGCCAGGGTTTTTTTTGACAGGCCCGTGCGCCGCCCCGCGCCCGGACAAACCGCCGTATTTTACATCGGCGACATGGTCGTAGGCGGCGGGGAAATCGAATAGCGTCGAACTTTGTATTAACGCGCTTTCAGCGCTCAAAAACACATTTTATTGTAATTAAATCGAGTAATATCTATTTACTTTGGAAAAAATGTATGATAGAATTTTAACTCCGGGGCGTAATTGCCTCTTTATCCCTGCGCTTAGATACGGGGGATTTCCGAAGCCTTTTGCCGGAGCCTTTCAGCCCGTTTCTCAGCCTGCGGAAAATGAATAAAGAAAGGGAAAAAATCAAATGATTACGAAGGAACAGAAATCAGCCGTCATTGAATCAAACCGCACACATGAAACCGATACCGGCTCTCCCGAGGTGCAGATCGCCATTTTGACAGAGCGCATCGCCCAGCTTACGGAGCATCTCAAGGCTCACAAGAACGACAACCATTCCCGCCGCGGCCTGCTTAAAATGGTTGGAAAGCGCCGCAAGATGCTTGACTACCTTATGAAGAAGGACATCAACCGTTACAGAGCCATTATCGCAAAGCTCGGTATCAGAAAGTAGTATTGTGTTTTTGTGGGCGGCCTTCCGGCCGCCCATACAAATATTAAAAAATGCAGCGCGGGACGAAAAGCCGCTTTTAGCAATTGAAGAAGCTCCCGAACTTGTCGGGGACGGCTTCAAGTGCTAAAAAGCGTGGCTCTCTCCCCGTGCGGAAGGAGTAAAAATGATTATCAGCAAAAGAGATTTTCCCGGCAAAAGGGTTTACGGAATGGACTTCTGCGGACGCCCGCTCTCGATGGAGGTAGGAAGGCTCGCCGAGCTCTGCAACGCCTCGGTTTTGGTGAAATACGGCGACACGACCGTCCTCGTCGCCGTCACCGCCTCGGCAAAGCCGAAGGTCGGGATAGACTATTTCCCGCTTTCCGTAGATTTTGAAGAAAAGCTTTACGCGGTCGGCCGCATACCGGGCGCCTTCCTGCGCCGAGAAGGCAAGCCCTCCGAGAGGGCCGTGCTTGCGGGGCGCCAGATCGACAGGCCTATGCGCCCGCTTTTCCCCTCCGACCTCAGAAATGACGTCGTCATTACCTGCACCGTCCTCTCCGTCGATCCGGACTGCAGTCCGGAGATAGCGGCGATGATAGGCGCTTCCGCCGCGGTATCCATTTCCGACATTCCCTTTAACGGGCCTATCGGAGGCGTCGTCCTCGGCTACCTCGACGGAAGGTATGTTTTCAACCCCACCGCCGAGGAAAAGGACAAATCGCAGATGCATGTTACCATAGCCGCCACAATGCAAAAGATCGTAATGATCGAGGCCGCCGCAAACGAGATCCCCGAGGACGTCATGATGAACGGCATAATCGAGGCGCACAAGGTCATAAAGCCGGTTATCGAGCTTATTAACAAAATGGTCGCGGAGGTCGGCAAGCCCGACTTTGAATACGACCACTCTTCGTTCAATACCGAGCTTTTCGACAAGATAGTATCCAAATTCCTCCCTGACGTGGAATACTGCATGGACACGGACGACAAGAACGTGCGCGAAGAGCGCTACAACGCCGTCATGGACAGGATGATAGCCGAGTTCGGCGAGGAGTACCCCGAAATAAACGAGCAGATGCCCGAAATAACCTACAAAATCCAGAAGAAGGTCGTGAAACGCTGGCTCCTTGACGGCAAGCGCGTCGACGGCAGGGCTATGAACGAAATCCGTCCGCTTGCGGCAGAGGTCGGCGTCATACCCCGCGTTCACGGCTCGGGACTCTTTACAAGGGGTCAGACCCAGGTGCTCTCCATTGCGACCCTCAACACGATAAGCGCCGCCCAAAAGCTCGACACCATCTGGGAGGAGACCTCTAAGCGCTATATCCATCACTATAACTTCCCCGCCTTCTCCGTCGGAGAGGCGAGAGGCAGCCGCAGCGCCGGCCGCCGCGAAATAGGTCACGGCGCTCTCGCCGAAAAGGCTCTCGATCCGGTCATCCCCTCGCTCGAGGAATTCCCCTACGCCATCCGCGTCGTGTCCGAGGTGCTTTCCTCCAACGGCTCCACATCCCAGGGCTCCATCTGCGGCTCCACGCTTGCGCTTATGGACGCCGGCGTCCCGATAAAGGCTCCCGTCGCCGGCATTTCCTGCGGTCTGATTTCCGACGGCGACAAGTGGACCACCTTCATCGACATCCAGGGCGTCGAGGACTTCCACGGAGAGATGGACTTCAAGGTCGCAGGAACAAAGGCGGGCATAACCGCCATACAGATGGATCTCAAAAACGACGGGCTGACCTACGAAATAATAAAAAACGCCTTGGACATCACAAGGGAGGCCCGCTGCCAGATCCTCGACGAAATCATGCTGCCCTGCATCCCCGCCCCGCGCCCCGAACTCTCTCCCTACGCCCCAAAAATGATCCAGATGAAGATCGACGTTGAAAAGATAAGGGAAGTTATCGGTTCCGGCGGCAAGGTAATCCAGAAGATTTGCGCCGACACCGGCGCCAAGATAGACATCGAGGACGACGGAAATGTCTTTATTTCCGCCGAGGACATTGAGGCCTGCCGGGCCGCGAAGGCCGCCATCGACAACATCGTTTTCGTGCCCGAGGTCGGCAAGCTCTATTACGGCAAGGTCGTGCGCATCCTGCCTATCGGAGCTTTCGTCGAACTCGTGCCGGGCAAGGACGGCATGATTCATATTTCGAAGCTTGAAAACAGGCGCGTAGAAAAGGTCGAGGACGTCCTCAAGGTTGGCGACATGACCTGGGTCAAGGTGCTTGAGATAGACGAAAAGGGACGGGTCAACCTATCACGCAAGGACGCTATCCGAGAGCGCCAGCAGCAGGGACTCGAAGAAGTAAAATAGCTGAAGCGGGGGCAGCAACTGCCCCCGTCTACGCTTGCCCAAAAGCCTTTGGGCAGCCTAAAACCGGCTCCGCGATTCCATATCCGTACATACAAGGACATTCTATCTATTCATAGAAAATTGAAGATTGCCAGGCTTTATATTTGTTAAAATATACCGATATACTATTCGGCGGGGTGAACTTTTCAGGAGGAAATGAATGAGATACGTTCCGACTAGCTGTCTTAAGCCGGGCATGGAGCTTGCTCTGACAGTCTACAACAAAACCGACGTGCCTTATTTGGTCAAGGGAACCATCCTTACGGAACAATATATCGAAACCATCCGCAAGCAGGAGTTTTCCGGACTGTATATCGACGATGACCTTTCCCGAGATATCGAGGTTATAAGCGTCATCAGCGTCAAGCTGCGCTACGAAACGATGAACGGCGTGAAAAAGCTATTTGTTGTGGACGACAAGGAAAAGAGCGATAAGGCTCTGGCGGCAAAGAAAAGGGATATAAGTATTCAAATCAACTCCATCATCGACGAGCTTTTAGAAAACCGCGATATGATGATAAATATGATCGATTTGAAAAGCTTCGACAACTACACCTACGCGCACTCCGTCAACGTTACTGTGCTATCGCTTGTTATTGGCATCTCGATGGGGTTGGACAGGAAAAACCTGAGCGAGCTCGGGCTTGGGGCCATACTGCACGATATAGGCAAGATTTTTGTGTCCAAGGAGATTGTCAACAAGCCGGGCATGCTTACGGAAGCGGAATTTGAGGAAATGAAGTCCCATTCGCAAAAGGGCTACGAATACGCAAGGGACAAATACAGGCTTCCCTTGTCAAGCTACATAGGCATACTTGACCATCACGAAAAATGGGACGGCTCCGGATATCCGAACGGGTCCGCGGGAAACAAAATATCCCTGTTCGGCAGAATCATCTCGATTGCCGACGTTTACGACGCGCTTACCAGCGAGCGCTCATACCGTCCGGCAATGAGCCCCTCCGAAGCCATGGAATATATTTTCGGCAACAGCGGCACGATGTTCGACGCTGATATAGTTGATATTTTCAAAAAGAAGGTCGCGCCTTATCCGGTCGGAACCGCCGTCAAGCTGAGCAACGGCTTCACGGCTCTGGTCGTTGAAAACTATGAGGAATTCTGCCTGCGCCCCAAGGTAAGGCTCATATTCGACCCCGAGGGCAACCCCGTCGAGCCTATCGAGCTGAACCTCCGCAGCGACAGCTCGCTGCTGAACGTTGTTATCTCCGGAACGGCGGTTTAGCCGCAGGATGGATCCTCAATCCAGCCCCGCGGTCGCTTCGTTCGGGAAAGCGTCCTCAACAGTTTAAAAAAGCGGAGGCCGTTTAAGGCCTCCGCTTAGTTATTGACTTGTCTTTACCCGGACTCACGCGCTCGCGTCGGCGCAGTCTCCGCCCAGTGGAAGCTCCGCCCGGTATTCGCCCGCGCCCGCAACGCTCATTATGAACTCGGCTATTTCCTTGGCCGCCAGAGGCTTTCTGAATTTGAGCTGTCCGCGATAGATGGCGTCAAGCTGTGCGCCGCCGTCGCCGAGCATATCGGACAAGATATTGGGAAGCTCGTTTATGTCCCTGCAGTTGACGGCGATCGAATTGTTCGCCGCAAACTCGGGATTTTTCTTTTCCTGGCCGGTGAGCGAACCTACGATTATTATCGGCTTGCAAAGGTTCACAGCTTCCATCATGACGTTGGGGCTCGCGCGCATGACAAGGATATCCGCTTTCGACATGAACCCCGCCATATCCCGTACAAAGCCGTGTATCTCCACGCGGCCGTCGTTTTCCGCCCGCAGCGACTCCTCCAGCGACTTTTTGAGCTTGGCGTTGTTGCCCGCGATTATCGACAGGCGGCATTTGTCGAAATTCAGAAGCGATTTTGCCACCTTTGCGGCCTTCTTATTGCCCTGACTGCCGTTTATCATCAGTATGGACACGTTGCCGCCTGAAATCTTTTCATAATCCGGCGGGGGCGGCGGGCCGGGCTCGCAGAACTCCTTCCGCGAGGGGAAGCCCACTACCTTGACGCGCTCCTCCGATATCCCGAGTCCGAGCATCCTTTCTTTCCCCTCCGCCGTAGGGCAGAGAATGTATTTCGCCCTCTTGTCAGCCCAAAGCGCGGACACGTTGTCGAGGTCTGCTATTATGGTGACGACCGGTATGTTCAGGTTTCCCTTTTCCAGCACATTGATTACCGAGCCGACGAAAACCGGGTGTACCGTCACTATAAGATCCGGCTGCTTCTGTTCAATAAACTCCGTAAGTTTTTTTCTGATAATCCTCGATACTATGAAGTTGATCTGCCTGACAGTGGAGTCCGTTATCTTGTAACATATGTCCCACAAGGTCGGAAACCTCAGCGCTATCGGGTCGTAAAGCATGCTTACTGCGTGAAAAAAGCGATTTCCGAGAAGAAAACCGTCAACGGAATCCGTTTCCAGGTTTTCTGTGTTTTCCAACTGCGCCTGCAGCGACCTGCGTATGCTCTCATGCCCCTGGCCTGTATTGCCGGACGATACAAACAATATCTTGCTCATTGCCTATCCCTCTTCATAATATTTTGCCCTGCCTCAATTTCCCGAACCGGCCTAAATCCGGCCATGACAGGGCGGGTCACGTCTCGATTTCATTTCAGAGCGGGAGCTTTTATCTCCGGCCATCCGGCCGTGAGGCCCGCTCTAGGAATTATACCCTTTTTTTCGTTTATAAAAAGGCGCATATTGCCGTTACATCATTTTTTTCACAAACGGCCCATGATCAATGGGTTATTTTACGAACAACCCTATGATTATGGGTACGAATATCGCGGGGAGATA
The DNA here is from genome assembly GCA_029268065.1 of Clostridiales bacterium. Lineage (GTDB taxonomy): Bacteria > Bacillota > Clostridia > Oscillospirales > Oscillospiraceae > DUPK01. Next base: position 12,238 of record JAJUHC010000034.1, read on the forward strand.
ATTCATCACCTTCAGCTTGGTTACCTCCAGCATGTTGAGACCGATGGCTATGATGAGCAGCGAGCCCACGCAGGTCATCTCGGAAATAACCGCCGTCGTAAGCAGCGGAGATATGAGTCGGGCAAAGAGCGCTATACCGCCCTGAAAAAGCAAAACGAAGCCCGCCGAAAGCAGCACGCCGAAGCCGAGCGAGGAGGCGAATATGAATGCCGAAACCAAGTCCAGCAGCGATTTTGCGTAAAGCATGCTGTTGTCGCCCAAAAGCCCGCTGTTCAGAGCGCCCACTATGGTCATTGAGCCCACGCAGAAAACGAGGCTCGCCGTCACGAAGCCCTCGGCTATCGACGACTTTGCCGAGGCTTTTTTGAACCTCTTTTCCAGTCTCTCCGCGAAGCGGCCGAGCCTGCCGTCAAGATCCAAAAGCTCCCCGGCCACCGCGCCGACAACCATCGATATTATCGTTATGAGCGGGTTCTTGCCCGAAAGCGTCCCGCTTATCCCCAAAAACAGCACACACAGCGCGAGCCCCGCCATGACCGCCCTGCTCACCCTTTCGGGTATGAGCCTGTTCAGCAGCAGGCCCATGCAGGAGCCCAGAATAACCGTGCCCGTATTGACAAAGGTACCCAAAAGCGAATCCAGCATACGTTTACCCCATGTATTTTATCAGTTTTATACTATCACATAAAGCAGAAATTAGCAAGCAAAGGCCCCTTATATAGAAAATAATTGCAAAAAGCTCTCGCAAATTTATATGATTGTGCTATAATCAGTAGTATATGATTATCAGGAGGTAGGCTCGTATGATTCTCCCCTTTCTGAACGGAAACGAGGCTCTCAACGCGAGGCTCGCCCATGTTCTGGAGTCGGGGACCCTCAGCCACGCTTACATTGTCTACGGTGATAACCCCGAGGAGCGCCGGAAGCTCGGAATGATCCTCGCCTCCGCCCACGTCTGCTCTTCCGAGGGGGGGCGTCCCTGCACGCTCTGCAAGGACTGCCGGAAGGCTTTAAGAGGGATACATCCGGATATAAAGTCGGTGCTCAGGGAGAAGGACAAGCGCAGCTACGGCATAGACATAATCAGGGAAATGGTTCGGGACGCTTCGGTGCTGCCCAACGAGGCAGAAAAAAAGGTTTATATTATCCCCGACGGCGAGTTTTTGACCCCCGGCTGTCAGAACGCCGCTCTTAAGATACTGGAAGAGCCGCCGGCATACGCCGCTTTTATCATTCTGGCGGAAAGTCCCGGAGCTTTTCTCGAAACCTTCCGCTCGCGCTGCATAGAGCTTTTCATGGGCGCCGATACTACCGACAAAACGTGCCAAAGCGGCTTTTCCGAGGCATTTATTAAGGCTTTCAGGCTCCGTGACCCGCTTGAAACGGTATCCGCAGCGCTGATGCTCGAAAAATGCGAAAGAGGGGAGCTTATCGGCGAGCTTCGGGAGCTTCGGGAGGCTTTTGTAAAGGAGCTTCGCTCAAGCCCCGCTTTGGGAGAGACTTATATAGCGGCGGCCGGCCTTGTCGCAAGGCTTCTTGAGATGGCTGATGCGAATGTTTCAGCGGGCTCCATAGCGGGCGTGCTGTCCGCGGGCTGCAATATGTTATTGAAATGAGGAAACAAGTTGACTGAAGTTGTAAATATACGATTCCGAAACACCGGCAAGGTATACTACTTCGACCCCAGCGGCGTCTGCGTGCAGCCGGGCGACTTTGTGATAGTCGAGACCTCGAAGGGTCTGGAATACGGAGAATGCACCGCCGGAAACCATATGGTGGACGATTCGGCAATCGTTCCCCCGCTGCGCCCGGTCATCAGGATAGCAAACGACGAGGACAAGCAGCTCGCGGCCTCGAACCGCGAAAAGGAAGCCCGGGCCTTCGCTATCTGTCAGGAGAAGATAGATGCCCACAAGCTCGACATGAAGCTCGTGGACGTAGAATACAGCTTCGAGGGAAACAAGATTCTGTTTTTCTTCACGTCCGACGGGCGTGTGGACTTCAGGGAGCTTGTCAAAGACCTTGTGTCCATCTTCAGAGCGCGCATAGAGCTTCGCCAGATCGGGGTGCGCGACGGCGCTAAAATGCTGGGGGGACTCGGCATATGCGGAAGGGAGTTCTGCTGCAGCTCCTTCCTGGACGATTTCCATCCCGTTTCCATAAAAATGGCGAAGACACAGTCTCTTTCGCTCAATCCCACGAAGATATCGGGGACCTGCGGGAGGCTGATGTGCTGCCTTAAATATGAGCAGTCCGCGTACGAGGATCTTGTAAAAAACGCTCCCAAGGTTTCGGCTTCGGTGATTACGCCCTTCGGGCAGGGCGTCGTGACCGAGGTTAATCTCCTGCGCCAGATGGTGAAGGTCCGCGTTGACGAGGGCGACTTTACCGGAGTGCATGACGTCCCCTTCTGCGATATCGGCAAAACGGTTTCCTCCGTTCCCGCAGAGCCGAAAAAGCTTCCCGCAGAGCTGTCCAGGCTCGATATAGACAGCTTTTTAAGCAGGCAGGAGCGTGCCCAGCCTGAAGCATCCAAAAGGCAGCCTCAGCAGGGCGATCAGCAGAAGCCCGCGCAGCAAAGCCCTCAGCGCAAGCAAAGCCCCATGCCGAAACCCATATCGGAGCTCGACGCAAAGCCCGCCGACGAGCTTGAAAACGAAGCGGAGGGCAAGAAGAAACATCCCAAAAACCGATATCGCAAAAAAGAGAAAAACGACTTTGTAAAACCTCCGCAGTCTGCCTCGGGAGAAGAAGATGAAAAGCAAAAGGGCGGCAAGGCGGCGTTTTTCAAAAAGAAGCGCCGCAAACCAAAGCCGCCGGCCAAGCCGCAATAAGCAAGACGCGCCTTCCCTCCCTAGCGGGAGCGAAGAGCGCGTTTTCAGCGAGGAGGTGATCTTACGGATTTTGAAAAACAGGGTTTTGTAGAATCTGGCTCCGCGGTGATACGCTTCTACGAAAGCGGCAGCGGCGCTCCCCTCGTCCTGCTCCACGGGAACGGCGAAAGTCGGGGCTGCTTCCGCTTCCAGGTGCCGGAGTTTTCAGGCGATTACCGCTGCATTGTCATAGAAAGCAGGGGGCACGGCAGCTCGACTCACGGGCGCGAAAAGCTTTCGCTCTCCCTCATGGCGGACGACGTGCTTGCCGTGATGGATCGTCTGCAGCTTTCAGCGGCTCACGTCCTCGGCTTTTCGGACGGTGGGAACATAGCCCTTCACCTGGCGCTTAAGGCTCCTCATCGGATACTGTCGCTGGTTTTGTCCGGAGCCAACGCCGATCCCGGCGGGCTCTCTCCCGTGGGGATGATGGGGATAAAATTCGTTCAGTCGCTTCTTAAAGCCGGCGCCCTGCTCAGCGAGGGACTTAAAAGACGCCTTGAGATATGGGAGCTTATGATCTTCGAGCCGAGCTTTACGGAGGCCGAGCTGAAGTCAATCAATATCCCCACGCTCATCACGGCCGGAGAGAAGGACATCATACTCAGGGAACACACGGAATACCTGCACCGCAGCATTAAAAATTCGATCCTCTATATTTTTTTGGGCGGCGACCACCATGTCAACACAAGGCTGCCCGGTCAATACAACGATATCGTTAAGAATTTCTTGAAAAAACAGGAGGCATAGACAATGGCAAAGAAGCAATTCAAGGCGGAATCAAAGAGGCTCATGGACCTTATGGTGAATTCGATCTACACCCACAAGGAGATTTTTCTGCGGGAGATTATTTCTAACGCGAGCGACGCCATCGACAAGCTCAGCTACAAAGCTCTTACGGACGACCGCGTAGGGCTCTCAAGAGGCGACTTCGCCATAAAGATAAGCGTGGACAAGGAAGTCCGCACCATCACGGTTTCCGACAACGGAATAGGAATGACCGCCGCCGAGCTTGAAGCAAACCTCGGCGTCATAGCAAAAAGCGGCTCTCTCAGCTTTAAAAACGAAATGGACGCGGAAAAGGCCGAGGGCATCGATATAATCGGCCAGTTCGGAGTCGGCTTCTACTCCGCTTTTATGGTCAGCGAGAAGGTAACGGTTATTTCAAAGGCTTACGGCGCCTCTGAGGCGGCGATTTGGGAGTCCGAGGGTGCCGACGGCTACACTGTTAAGTCCGCCGAAAAGGACACCGTCGGAACCGATATAATAATGAAGATAAAAGGCGACACCGAATCTGAAACCTACGGCGAATTTCTGGAGACCTACCGTCTTCGCGGCATAATAAAAAAGTATTCAGATTATATACGCTATCCCATCATCATGGACGGGGAAACAATAAACAGCATGGTTCCGCTGTGGCAGCGTACGCGCGCCGAGGTTTCGGACGAGGAGCTGAACCGCTTCTACCGCGACAAGTTTTTCGACACGGACGACCCTGTCAAGGCGATTCTTGTCAGCGCTGAGGGACTTGTTTCCTACAAGGCCCTGCTCTATATCCCCAAAAAGGCGCCCTACAACTACTACACCCGCGACTACACCGCGGGGCTTCAGCTTTACACGAACGGCGTCATGATTATGGAAAATTGTGCGGAGCTTCTGCCTGAGTGCTTCCGTTTCGTCCGCGGCATTGTTGACTCCCAGGACCTTTCGCTCAACATTTCACGCGAGATGCTCCAACACGACAGGCAGCTGAAAATAATAGCCACAAACCTTGAAAAGAAGATCAAGACCGAGCTCAAAAAGCTTTTGACGGACGAACGCGAAAAATACGAGGAGTTCTTCAAAAGCTTCGGGCTCCAGCTCAAATACGGCGTCGTCGCCGACATGGGCATGAAAAAGGATATGCTTTCCGAGCTGCTGCTGTTCAGCCGCGCGGCGGGGGACGGCAGGCTGACGCTGGACGAGTATGTAAAGGCCATGCCCGAGGAGCAGAAGTACATTTACTACGCAGTAGGAGAGAGCATCCCGAAGCTCGCTGCGCTGCCGCAGGGCGAGGCCGTGCGCGACCGGGGCTACGACATACTTTACCTTACGGACGACGTGGACGAATTCGTTATGAACATCATCCGCGAATATTCCGGCAAGGAGCTGAAATCCATAAACGCCGACGACACCGGCCTTTCCTCCGAGGAGGAGAAGGCGGAAACTGAAAAACAACAGGAGGAGCATCAGGAGCTGCTCGGCTTCGTCGCCGAAACCCTGAAAGATAAAATTGCCTCCGCCAAGCTCTCGACAAAGCTGAAAAGCAGCGCCGCCTGCCTTTCAGCCGAGGGCGACATAACCCTTGAAATGGAAAAATACTTCAGCTCTATCCCCGGAGATAATAAAATCAAGGCAAGGCGCGTCCTCGAACTGAACGCCGCGCACCCCAGCTTTGCCGCTCTCGAAAGCGCTTATGCCTCGGACAGGGAAAAGGCCGCGAAATACTCTGAGCTCCTCTACTTTCAGGCCCTGCTGCTCGCCGATCAGCCGCTCGACGAACCGCTGAGGTTTACGCAGCTCATCAGCGAGCTTATGGTATGAATTCTCTTGTTATTATCCTCGGTTTTCGGCAATAATTAATAATATTTTATAATACTATTCATTATTTATACACAACTGTTTATTAGTATTATCTCCAAGGTCGAAATCATTAATCAGGAGGTATTTTATGTCCGATTTTGACGAATTCAGCTCAAGAAACCGCGGCGAAAACGGAGACGGTTCGGCGTCCGGGCAGAATAACTCGGAAACCTACCACTATTCCTTCCGTCCGTACCCTGCTCCCGAGCCCGTCCCCCCCGAGCCGCCGAAAAAAAGAGGGCTGGGAATAAAAATAGTCGCTCTTTGCCTTGTATGGGCCATTCTCGGCGGACTTGCCGGCGGCGCTATCACGCTCTATTTCGGAGGCAGGCTCCAGCCCTCCTCTCAGGTCGTTATCACTCCTCCACCGGCGGCAAGCGCCGCAAGCGCCCAGACCGGCCCTGAGCTTTCAGCTTCCGAGATATACAGGAACACCGTCGTCTCCTGCGTCAGCATCACCTCTTCAACCACATCCAGCTATTTTAACAGGCCCGTCAAATCCTCAGTCTCCGGCTCGGGCTTCGTCATCTCCCAGGACGGCTATGTCATTACAAACGCCCACGTCATAAAAGACTCCGACAAGGACAGCATACTTGTCACCCTATACAACGGCTCCTCATATTCCGCCGCCGTAATAGGCTACGACGTGGACAACGATATCGCGGTCCTTAAAATCAACGTGACCGGACTTACTCCGGTGAAGTTCGGCTCCTCCTCCGCCCTTTCGGTAGGGGACCGCGTGTATACCATCGGCGATCCGCTCGGCTCGCTCAACTACACCATGACAGGCGGACTCGTAAGCGCGCTGAACCGGATAATCAACACGGAGAATTCCGATTATATCAGCACCTTCCAGACCGACGCCGCCGTTAATTCCGGCAATTCCGGAGGCCCGATAATAAACGGCTACGGCCAGGTTGTTGGAATCGTTACGGCAAAGTATTCCGAGCAGGGCGTCGAGGGACTCGGCTTTGCTCTGCCCATCGACAATATCCTCTACATGATTAACGAAATCATGCAGTACGGATACGTCAAAAGCAAACCCGTCATCGGCATTTCGGTTTCCGACGCCAGAAAGGACAGAAACGGCTCGGCGGGAGCTTATGTCCAGTCCGTAAACAGCGGCAGCGCAGCGGAAAAAGCGGGTCTGCGGGCAGGCGACGTTATTGTAGCGGTGGACGGAAACACCATCAGCTCCAGGCAGGACCTTTTTGCGGAAAAGCTGAAGCACAAGGCGGGCGACACCGTCAAGCTCAAGGTTTACAGAAGCGGCTCCACAATTGAGCTCAGCCTTACCTTTGACTCCTCGCCTCAGAAAAGCTGATTCAAACGATTAAACGGCGCCGAAGGTTTCTTTAGCGTCATAGCGTGTCACAGATGAAAACAGATTATGGGGCTGCGGCAATTTTCCATATTGCCGCAGCCCCGCATCTTTACAACCGACAGAGCGCGGGAAAATTCCCGCGCTCTGAACGTGTCGAAAAAGTCTTTCGACACGCTTCCAGGGGGTATCCAATACCCCCTGGATACGCGGCTGAAGCCGCGATACCCCCGGTCGCGCACAATTGCGCGGGATAGTGTATTTTTCCGGCGTACACGCCGCCGGAAAAATGGGTTTATACTGTTATCACATTTTTTGCTCTTAGGTTTTTTGACAGGCTGAGAGCGCGGGAAAATTCCCGCGCTCTCGTTACTGTCATATTCAGAGGTATTTTCTAATCGTTTCGGTGGCGGAGGAAATATCCGCACTCAAAGTGAGCATTATGTCAAAATTCTCTTTTTCGCTCAGCGCGGAGAGCCAGTCCAGAAAACCGTCAACTCCCACGGTATCGTTCCCGTCAATTATCTTATATAGCCCGTCAACAAAAATATGTGAAATATCGTAGTTACCGGCAAGCATGCCGCTGATAAAGCCCTTGAAAAAATCCAGGCCCCTCCCGCCGTATTGGCTGGTACATACGTGGCGCGCCTGACTCGGAATGCTGTATCTCAAATTCGGTTCTTTTTCTATGCAAACGACGCTCCCTCTCTCTTCGTTCAGCGCCTTCTGCACCTGATCGAGAAGCTGCTTTGTTTTTCCGGAGCCCTTGAGACCCATAATCACCTTAACCATGTTGACCACGCTCCCAGTATATTATTGCGGCTTCGCCGCTTGTCTATACTTTACCATCTTTTTAAAATATCCGCAACCGGATTTTACACTGTTAACGAATATTTTAAAATCCGGGCTTGCCAAGAAGCCTGAACATATCGCGCTTATATTCCTCCACCCCCGGCTGATCGAAAGGATTCACCCCGCTCATATAGCCCGAAAGGCCGCAGGCGAATTCGAGGAAGTAAGAAAGCGCGCCGAAGCTCTCCTCGCTTATCCCTCCCAGCTTCAGCTCTATGCAGGGAACACCGCCCCTGATATGCGCGGCCTTCGTGGCCTCCAGCGCCGCCCTGTTTATTTCAGCAAGGCTTCTTCCGGCCAGATAGCCCAGCCCGTCGAGGTTTTCCTTGTCCGAAGGGACAAAAATCTCCCGCCTCGACTCGTCAAAGGATACGAAGGTTTCCATAAGGCGGCGCTCCCCGTCCTGTATATACTGCCCCATAGAATGCAGATCCGCCGTATACTCAACGCTCGCCGGGAATATTCCCAGACCGTCTTTACCCTCGCTCTCCCCGAAGAGCTGCTTCCACCACTCTCCCATAAAGCGGAAGGCAGGCTCAAAGCAGGCGAGAATCTCTATCTTTTTTCCGCCGCGGTACAGCGCCTGGCGGGCGGCGGCGTAACGCCAGGCCTCGTTGTCCATCCTTTTTTCGGAAAGGGCTCTCATCTCCGAAAAAGCGCCGTGCAGCATTTTCCTTACGTCTATGCCCGCCGAAGCTATCGGCAGGAGCCCGACGGCTGTCAGGACGCTGTAACGCCCTCCTATGTCATCCGGGACCACGAAGGTCTCGTAGCCTTCAGCAAGGGCCAATTGCTTGAGAGCCCCTCTCGCCCTGTCGGTGGTGGCGTATATCCTGCGCCTTGCGCCCCCGATGCCGTACTTTTGCTCCAGCAGCTCTCTGAAAAGCCTGAAGGCCACCGCGGGCTCAGTAGTCGTGCCGGATTTTGAGATAACATTTATCGAAAACTCCCGGTCGCGCACGAAGTCGAGCATACGGCCAAGATATTCGCCCGAAAGATTGTTGCCCGCAAAAATTATGTTTGGAGTGTCCTTGCTGATGAGGTTGTATTCAGGCGATTTCAGCAGCTCTATCGCCGCTCTCGCCCCGAGATAGGAGCCGCCTATCCCTATCACTATCAGCGTGTCGGAGTCCTTTTTTATCCTGTCCGCCGCTTCAAGTATCCTTTCGAGTTCCTCTCCGTCATAGGCTTCGGGGAGTCTCACCCAGCCCGTGAATTCACCGCCCTCGCCCTTTCCGCTCTCAAGCAGGCAATGCGCCGCTCTCGCTTCCCTGGCAAGGCTGAAAAGCTCGCTTCCGTTAACAAAATCGGAAATTCCCGACAAATCGGTCTTTATCATTTGCGCACTCTCCCGTAAAAGACAAATAGCCCTGTTGAGTAACAAGGCTATTTTAACTCAAACACGCGGTTTTTACAAGCGCCCTCCCGCCATAATGCCAATATACTTGACGTATATCTGCCACCAGGTCATCTTATTCACGTTTTCGGCGGCTACGAGAGGCAGTTCCTTTATAAGCTCGCCCTTCTGGCCGCGGATAGTGATGACGCCGAGCTTCTGCCCTTTGCTCACCGGCGCCTTGACCGATTTCTCCAAGGTTATCGTTTTCGTGATTCCGGCAGCCTCCTTTTTCTTCAAAAGCAGGCTGGATCCTCCGCTTACGAGCGGCTGCACATGTGAGGCCTCGCCAAGCACGACCGGTACCGGCGGAATAGGCTCCGCAGGAGTCGCCTTTTCAAGCGTGTAGGTTGCGAAAGCATAGTTCAAAAGCGCCTTTGCGGCTTCGAAGCGGATGTCGGAGGTCTCGGCGTGCATGACGACCGCAATGAATTCGACGCCTCCCCTTTCGGCGGTTGCGGAAAGGCAGAACATCGCCTCGTCGGTAAAGCCTGTTTTCAGCCCCGTCGCGCCGTTGTAGAAACGGACCAGCTTATTTGTGTTGGTTATTCCGAACTGCCCGTTCCTCACCTTATCCATCCATATCGTAGTATACTTTTTGATAAAACTGTGCTTTATGAGTTCTCTCGACATCACGGCGATGTCGTATGCAGATGTAAGATGCTCCGATGTAGTGGGAAGCCCCGTGCAGTTTGAAAACACGGTGTCGCTCATGCCCAGCTCCTTCGCCCTGTCGTTCATGAGCTTTACAAATGCGGACTCGCTCCCCGCCAGATGTTCGGCAAGCGCAACGGCGGCGTCGTTGGCCGAACAAACTATGACTGATTTCAGAAGCTCCTCCAGGCTCATCTTTTCTCCTTCCTCGAGGAATATCTGGGAGCCGCCCATGCCCGCCGCGTTCGAGCTTGCGACGACGGTATCCTTAAGGGACATGGTTCCGGATTCCAGCGCTTCGACGACGAGCAGTATGGTCATTATCTTAGTCACGCTCGCGGGAGCACAGCGCTTGTGGGCGTTTTGCTCAAAGAGTATCTGACCTGTTTCCTTCTCCATAAGTATGGCGGACGGTACGGCGACGCCTATATTGTCCATGGTAACTATCGCCTCGGCCGCGGGAACCCAGGCGAAGTCCTCCGGATTGGCTTCCGCCGCGAAGGCAAAGCCCCCGCAAAGCATCGAAGCGGCAAGCAGGGCGGCTACTATCCTTTTCATATTCGCAATCATCCCTTTACGATAAGTTGTCTCAAGGCATGATATGAATCAAAGAGCTTTTATATAACAGTTTGGCCAATTTTGATTATTGCTCTTGCAAAATTTTTAAGTTATGTTATAATTCCACTTGTCCGCGGGTGTAGTTCAATGGTAGAACACCAGCTTCCCAAGCTGGATACGTGGGTTCGATTCCCATCACCCGCTCCATTTCGGCATACTTTACACCATGTGTAGAGTATGCCTCAGCCTGTCAAAAAAGCACGCCGAGGGCGTGTTTTTTTGGTATAATGGAGAAGCAAGGAGGCGGAGAAATGGAAGAGTGGAAAAAAGACAGCCGGCGTGACGTCATAATGGTAGACATAGACACGCTTGTGCCTAA
>JAJUHC010000035.1 GCA_029268065.1 Clostridiales bacterium
AGATATGGCGGAAATTTCTCATGAAGCTGTACAGAGCTTCATCAACTCACTCAATTTACGTCCACGTAAATGCCTTGGCTGGAGAACACCTTTTGAGGTCTTCTTTAATTCAGTGTTGCACTTAACTTGACAATCCGCAATAAGCTGTTTGTTTTCGTCCTCCCGCGCGGCAAGTGTCCGCTGGTAGTCGGATTCAACCTGCGCTTTTGTGCGTATCCTCTGTGCGATTACCTCAAATGCGCTGTCGAGATCATCGGTAAAGCCGCCGACAACCTCGTCGCTGACGCCGAATACGCCGTCCGTTACAAGCATACGTTTATTGACAAGCTCCAATTTGCGCACGTCGGAAAAATTGTTCTTGTCTATGAAGGCGAGAGAAATCACGTCGTTTCCCTGGCCGAGCCGGTGGCAACGGTCGATGCGCTGCTCCATTTTCAGCGTGTTGTAGAGCAGGTCGTAATGAATCACAAAGGCGGCTTCCTCAAGGTTGAAGCCCTTCGCGCCGTTGTCGGTGGAAATCAACACCTCGCCGTCTGTTTTGAACTGACGGATTACGGAATAATCCGTTCCGCCGTTATATTGAAACGCCTTGTATTTACCGGAAAGAAGCTCATACAGCATTTTCTGCGTCTCCACGCTCTCGGTGAAAATAACGGCTTTCTTATTTGCGCCGCATTTCTTTATCAGAGCGAAACCGCTTTGCAAGGCGGCAAACAGCTTCTTGGCTTTGGCGTCCTGCCTGATGCTCTCCGCGACGGCCTGTATCTGCTGCCACTCGGCAAACTCGTCATGCGTGTCGGGCACGGCTTCCAGCCGCTTGATAATGCCTTTGATCGTATGCAGGATTGCGGCGGTCGATGAGCTTTGCAGTCCGAGCAAGCGAAGTGCAAGATCATACTGATCCATTTCGGGAAACGCGAGTTTATTCGGTATATTTATGTAAGCAACCAGCAAATCGTACAGTTCGCGCTCTTTGGGTGTCGGCGTGTATTCGCAGGTGATCAGGATACGTTGGGGGACCTTGGCGTAACCCTTTGCCTGTGAACGCAGGGTGCGGAAGCAGTATTTGCTCACGCGCTCAGCGAGCTCCGGGTAGTTTTCCGGTTTTCTCAGATACCGCGCCAGAAATTCTTTTTCACCGGGCAGGATGGTTTCGTCGATGAACCAGATCAGGCCGTACAAATCCATGATGTTCTTTTCGATGGGCGTTCCGGTCAGCAGAAGCTTGAAAGAATCCCCGGCGATATGTTTGAGAGCTTTGGCCTGTTTGTTGCCCTCCTGATAGACCGGTGAGAGAGCGTTGGCCTCCTCGAACACGGTCAAGTCCCATTTGACCGCTGCTGACGCTGCTTTGTTGTCGGTGGCAAAATCATAAGTCGTGATGACAATGGCGTTCTGCTCAAAGGCGTTCAGGTTTTCATCAGAACTGTTTTCGTTCCACTGATCGCGGTTGGTCAGGACGACATACGGAACAGTGTAATAGCGGTCAATCATCTCGACCCACTGGAAAAGCAAGTCGGCGTTTGGAACGGCAAGCAGAATGCGGATTTTCCCATCAAGCCATTTCTGCGCCATGATGAGCATGGCTTCATGGCTTTTCCCCATGCCGGCCTCGTCGCAAAGCACCACGCCTTTCTGATAAGGGCAACGCAGAGCGAAGCTGGCGGCTGCTATCTGAAACGGGTAAATCTCTATATTGGAGGACGCAAACACAGGAATGAACCTGTCTTCATCGGACAGGCATTCAAGCATTCTCGCCGTGTAGTATACGTGAAACGGCGTCTGCATTCCGGCACGGCCTCCTTTCCTCGGCCTTCAGCGCAGTGTTGCAAGCCGATGATCTACCATCACTTGTCAGTGTCTTCAAACTCACAAATATCGTCCAGCGTACAGTTCAGTGCCTTGCATATCTTTCCAAGGACATCCATTGTAACATTCTCGCCGCGGTTGAGCTTTCGGATTGAAAACGAGCTGATGCTGGCCTGTTCCATTAGATCTTTCTTTTTCATATCTTTATCTATTAGGAGCTTCCACAGCTTTTTATAGCTTGCTTTCATTTTGCACCTCTCTGTCGGAATGGAAAATAGTAACACGAATATTGTAACATTATATGCTGAACATTTCAACCGAAAATATATTGATCAATATGTTTTCGCTTCGGGTCAAAAACAAAAAAGCAGCCGCTGAATGTCTGCGGAAGATCATTCAGCGGATTCCACTATTATCATATATTTATTCAAGAAGAGAATGAAAAAGATCATTCCGTTAGGCTAGACTTATTAAATATCTGCTTATTCCTTTTACAGGCATACATCAGGCAGTCGACCTGGTTGATGATAGACTTCACATTACCGGCTGATGTTTTTCGAAACAGCCCTGAGCCTATACTGCAGGAAATCCGATATGGCGTAACGCCTTTCCAGTCATATGCATCAATGGTGCTCTGGATTTTCTGTGTAATGATATCCAAGTCGTCCTTCCCATCAATTTGGACAAGGATTACAAATTCATCTCCGCCGAGCCTGGCAATCGTATCGGTTTTACGGATGACTTGTTTTACGACATCCACCAGAGTTTTCAGAGCCTCATCGCCTGCGGGATGGCCAAATTTGTCGTTTATGGATTTGAAATCATCCACATCGAGATAAATCATGCCGAACGGCTCTCCGCTATCCTGATGAAGCAATTGTGACAAATAATGCTCAAAGGCCCCCCTTGTCCAAGCGCCTGTCAGGCTGTCGGTCTGTATCATCTTTTCCTGCAAATAAATATATAAGAGGACCATCGAGCAGGCGGTAGCCCCCCACGTAAGCAGTGGCCCCCAGAGGATCTGGATCGCACTACCCAGTATCGGCATCAGACAAATGATTATAAGTATTCTAAGCTCTTTTTTGAGAAGTCTATCCTTCCACCGAATAATACGGAAGAGGCCAAGCAGCAAATACAAATAAGTTACAGCCATGAGCAATGGAAATAATGGCCCTCTGTAACAGGTACCGTTTTCACCAATAATAAATGTGAGCCTCAAAAACGGCGACAGCATAGCAAATATGCAATTCAGCCCAGGTAGGATGAAATGTATCGGGCTTGTCTTAATACCAACTGTCCATTTATCTGATGTGAACGCTTTGATAAGTTGAAACAGGCAGCAGGCCACTACCGGAGGGGCAGAAAACAGCAATGAATATGCCGCTTTTAACACAGGCCTCGCCCACATACTCGGCATCCCAGGGAGGATGCATGTCAAAGATTCCAGAAAAAGCATTAAAAGAACCGTCAGGCAGGAAAAAATGTACAGGCGGCTTATCATGCACCGGTGCTGTAGGTGAGAACAGCCGACAGACAAAACAATTGCAAGCAGAACCCCGGTTATCAGGTTTACATTAATTTGTATTAATACATCCATATGAAAAACTCCATCATGATTTTCTGATTGGGTACGAGTGGCTTTGACGGCAGCTGGTGAGCTTTATTATTTTCCTGTTTTTGATACCGTCACGCTAAATGTATCCGGGTGAACGATGATAATCGGTTTCTGCTCTGCTGCAGCATAAGTTATTGCTCTATCCACATCATCCCCTCGATTGGAAGCCGGATCGTAGACGGCAAGAACCACATCTGAATGTTTTATGATATTTTTATAGGCGTCAAACTGGGCGGTAGGCGTTTTATGCATATAAATAGCCGACATATATGTACATTTTTCAAGCATTTCAAAGTACCGCTCCCGTAAATATGGCGCCCACTTGGTCGATTGTCCCTCGTGAGGCAGGACGCAGTATAACTGCAGCTCGTCATCGCCGTTACGCAGGCAATTGATTATTTCACTACACCAAAGTCCAACGCCCGGGTCGCAGGCGGTCATAAACTGCGTCACACCGTTCCTTCGGAGCATTTGAATCTGCTGGAGCAAGACCAACTTGAGCCTTATACAACCGATATCCTCTTCATCCCATCCGAACCGAAAGCGCATCGGGCTGTGCCCTAACAAGGCACAGCATATTTCTTTATCCATATGACCCCTCTGTATACGATATATCCCATATAATAACACAATTTTCTGATTTGGGATATATCCCACTCGATATTTTGTGAATAATAATAGAATAAATTTGCGATATATCGAAGATGGGAGCCATAATATGAATGCGAAAGAAGCTGTTGCAAAGAGAATTATGGAGCTTTGCGCCGAACGTGAACTTGCTGTAAATGCACTTGCAAACATTTGTGGCATGTCACCATCAACCATTTACAGTATGCTGAACGCAAAAAGCAAAAATCCCGGTGTTGTTTCAATCCACAAAATTTGCGACGGACTTGAAATCAGCATCAGGAAATTTTTTGATTCGCCGCTATTTGAAGGTTTGGAGCAGGAGATAAAATAAATCACAGTTTGTGAAAAAACTTCACCTATACAAAATGCGCGCTGCTATAGTAAAATAGAGGTGTATTTTAGGGTGGAGCATTTAGGGTGGAGTAAGTAGGGAGGATAGTCGGGCGTAATACCCGCGGTGCCTCACAAACAACCAAGAATCAGGATATTTGCGCCCATTGGACATGAGAGTAAACTGCCGCTTTGTGTTTTGTTTTGGAAAGCCTTCACCGTGAAAAATCTCCACCTATACAAATCTGCAAGCTGCGTGCTACAATGCAGTTGTATTTTAGGGCGGAGTATCGAGGGCGGAGTATCGAGGGCGGAGTATTGAGGGAGGGCAGTCGGGCTAATACCCGCAGTGTCTCACAAACAACCAAGAATCAGGATATTTGTGCCCATTTGGAATGATTTAAACCATACAGAAGAATAGCGGAGCTTACTGCTCCGTACCATAACGCACTTTCGAGGGCGTGAAAGACATGATCTCTGTGTTTGAAGCACAGACGAACGAAATGTTTTTCACGCCCTCTTTTCGCTTGCGTGAACCAGAATGACGACACCTCCCTTTCCGGCATTGCAGGAACAGGCACAGCAGGATAAAACCGCGGCGGGATTTGCCACCCGCAGCGGCGATGGAGGGCATATTGACAACCAGCTTAAATCACGCAGTTGTTACCCGCCAGGACGGCGGCGCGGTAACGTTTGATAAGCCGTCCAGGGGCCTCGGCTAAGGCTCCGTCCCGCGCTCCCGATGGTGACAGCATCGGGCCGGCAGCACAGGAATCCCCCGCATCGACCTCATGCCGGAGAGGTCACAGGACACACGCGACCGATGACAATCATCACCGGAAGCAGCCGAGTTCAGCGGCCGTGTCCGCCGCAGTCCTCACGGACAAGGGTAAACGCCCTTCGCGGCATTCGTACTGACCTTCGTCAAAATCAAATAGAGACAGGTTTGATGATGGGACGAGCCATCGTTCAGAAAGCCCGTAGTTTCAATGGAATTTAGCACTTTGGTAGACCTCTGATCTCTCCTGTCGAACGGAAATACACCGGAAACGGGTACGAATGCCAACGGGAGAACTGCGCCCATCTGAACACCGATTTTGAATATAAGGAGACATCAGATATGGCTCAAAACATAAAAAATACTGGTGTGTATAACGCACTCGTCGCCCAGCTTGACCGTCTGGCGCGGCACAATCGGCAAGGGAGCTACCGGACAAAGGAACGGTATTACGAAGCTTTTAAACGCTTCTGCCGCTTTCTTGCAGACGAATATCACCTGCAAAAGCTGACCAATATTTCCTCCAAGCATCTTGTGGCATACATCATAAAGCTTCAGGACGAGGGCAAAGCGGCGTCCACAATTAAAACAGACCTCGCGGCGATCCGTTTCTTTCACGACAAGCTAAGCAACGCCAACTACTGGCTACCAAATAATAATGATTTGGATATCAAGTTGGAACGTCGGCGCTTCGGCGGTACGGACAGGACGTGGAGCGTATCGGAATTCAACCGCTTCCTCGCAATTAGCATGGCCGAGAATCGGGAGGATTACACCGCCATCGCCTGCCTGTCGTACTACGCCGGGCTGCGAATACACGAATGCTTTCGTATTGATACCGCAACCGCCGAAGCCACACTGAGAAACGGCGCCATCATGATTAAAGGCAAAGGCGGCAAAATCCGCACCGTGCCCATTCATGAGAGTATCCGCATTGAGTTTCGCAAGCTGCTGGAAACTACTCCACGTGGGCACAAGCTGTTTGTTTCAGATGGCGTACCCACCGACAGGGCGATTGCCAACCTTCAGGCTTACATTGCATCCGTGCGGGACAGGATACGCGACGAGGGCTCCGTCAGCCCTCTGACGCACCATGGGCTACGCCACAGCTTCGCCGTAAACAAGTACCGGGAGCTGACAGCCGGCGGCATGACGCAGCTGGAGGCCAGCCTTGAGGTGTCGCGGCTCTTAGGACATGAGCGCGTCGATGTAACGCGAATTTATCTTGCATCGCTGAAAAAGGACGGTGAGCCCAATGGATAAGGTTCGCTCCTTCGATGAGCTGCCCGTCACTCTCCGTGTGGAGGATCTAACCGCAATTCTGGACATTGGGCGAAACACGGCTTACGAACTCGTCCGCTCGGGGCAGATACGAAGTGCCCGGGTGGGGCGGCAGATTCGTATACCTAAAGAAGCCGTACAGGAATTTTTCCAGCGGCAAAGAGATTTAAAATAATCGTTTGACCTCTTGCCACACGTGGTTTACGCTATTGTTGCTGACCATGTGTGGCGGAAAGGAGGAAACATGGCAAGGTCAGCAACGACTGAAACAAAAAAGAAAACCCGCCGTGGAAACGGCGAGGGCAGCATATATCAAAAGCCAGACGGCACTTGGATGGCTCAGGCCCTGCTTGGGTACAGATCGGACGGAAAGCCTGTCCGCAAGTCCTTTACAGGGAAAACACGCCGGGAGGTGGCGTCCAAGCTGTCCGCCGCGACGACTCAGGTCTTTCAGGGCTCCATACTCACGCAACCCGATAAGTCCGGCTTCGAGGCGTTCGCGCGTTATTGGCTGAGTGTCAAGCGCATCGAGGTCACGTCCCGGACGCTGAGCTGGAACAACACCATGCTCACCACTTACATACTGCCGCTGATTGGCAGTATTCCCCTCGGGGAGATAAGCGTCGTACACCTACAGAGCATTATCAACCACATGGCGGCGAAAGGCCTCAGCCACCGCACCATCAAGGGAGTGCGCGATTTGCTCGGTCAGATGATGAAATTCGCCTGCCGACAGCGGCTTATCCCATCAAACCCGGTCGAGTGCGTGGTGATCCCCAAACCACAGCGCAAGGCTGGTGAGGACAACACCTCCAAGGCCATTCCCATCGCCCTGCGGACAGAGGTTCTGCAAGCCGCTCAAACGGAGCCGCTGATGAAGCCGATTATCGTAACCCTCATGCTTACCGGCCTGCGCCCCAGCGAAGCGCTGGCCCTGTCCTGGGAGAATGTGGACATGGCGCGGCGTATTCTCACCGTCAATCAGGCGCTCACCGTGGCTTACGACTACGACCGTTTCGGAAATACCAGCAACAAGCATACGGAGCTGGGGCCACCCAAGACAAACGACGGCTATCGGAGGATCGCCGTACCTCAAGCTGTCATCGATGTTATCGCCGAGTGGAAACTCTATGCTCTCACGCTGCCAAAAGCGGAACAGATGCTTGACCCAAAGAACGCCGTCTTTGCCAGCACCACTACGGGCGGCTACCGTACCTATCAGGGTTTTCGTGCAAGCTATCGTCATTTCCTGCGGCGTCACAATCTGGATAACGAGAGCTTAAATCTCCACCGTTATCGGCACACCTACGCCACGATGCTGCTGGAGATGGGCATCAATCCCCGGGTCGTACAGAAGCTCATGGGCCACAGCAACATCTCTACCACTCTTGGTACCTACAGCCATGTAGTGGGCGAGGTATATGAAAACGTGGCCTCCGGACTGGAGACCACATTCGACAGGCTTATGGACGGAAGCTACACACCGACGCTGGGGACGGCAGAAGCCGCGAGTACGGCGTTTCGGCTGCTCGGCGGCGAAAAATAACAGCAAAATCGGGCAGAAAGTACCCCTGAGTTGCAATTCAGACTTCAGCAGCCCCGGAAACGCCTAATATTTCGGAGCTTTACAGCCTTATTATTGGTTGCAGTTTGGTTGCAAATGACCTAAAAAAGGGCGGTTTTAGAAGGTAAAAGGCGGTATGAACGTAGAGTTCGCCGCCCACTCCAAAACCACTTGCGGCAAAAGCAAAAAGCCTCGAAAACATAGTGTTTTCAAGGCTTCTGCCTAAGCTACTTTCCCGTCTTAGATGGTGGAGATAAGCGGGATCGAACCGCTGACCTCTTGAATGCCATTCAAGCGCTCTCCCAGCTGAGCTATACCCCCAGATGCGGAAAAGAGCTAATATTCTGTTGTCATGTTATCGTAATCGGCTGGCTCGCGCTCCCAGCTGAGCTATACCCCCAGTTGACCAGAACGGATATCATATTAACATGATTTAATCATATTTGTCAATACAATAAAGCAAAAAATAAACGGGGGTTCGACGCATTCCGCATTTTTAAAACTCAAAACAGGGGATACGCCATAAAATACGAGGTGGCGCTATCCTACGGCCTGCGCCCAGACTGTAATCTTCCGGCAGGGGATTTATGCCTCGAATCCGATATTCCGACATTCGGCAATTCACAGTGAACAGTCGCTCAATCCTGGTTGAAGCTTCAAGCCATGAAAAAGCGGAAAAACGGGTTTAACACCTTCCGTACGGCTTTGGATACGGCCGCTTACAATCATACCGACAACTAAAATTGCCGTGAAAAACAGCAATTTTGATAAAAGGAAGCGGCAATTTCCGAAATGACGTCAGCTTTCCCCAAAAGTATACTTATGTAGGGATGAATCGGAAATACTCAAATTTGTCAGGGCGGCGGATTAGCGGAGTTTTATATACCTTCCATTTTAATAAACAAGCGATGCATTAAGTCAATTGCTTTCTATAATCGGCAGGAGAAACCCCGCAAAGCTTTTTAAATGCGGTGGAAAATGCGGAAATGCTTTCATAACCGCTAAGCATAGCAGTTTCCGCTACGGAATACTTCTTGGTGCTCAGCAATTCCTTCGCTCTCTCCATGCGGACCATAAGCAGGTACCTGTGGGGAGTTACGCCGACCTTCTTAAAGAACATCCGAATGAAGTGATACTCTGACACATGGATTTGCTCACAAATATCCTTCAGTGAAATATTAGAATTATAATAGGCACGGATATACTCCTGCGCTGAACGGATATAGGAATCAGAATTCTGAAGAAGGGAAGTGTGTGTGCTGATATTTGTTTTGAACTCACGCAAAAGCAGCGCTGCAATCTGTATTTCCAGACTATCCTGCAACAGCTTCAAATGATCCGGACGATTGTGCTCCCTATCGAGATTAAAAAATGCCTGTAACAGTTCAACAGAAAAAGGGTTCAGGAAGTGTTCGAATCTTATGTCCCCGATATGATCCATTTCTGCCGCTATTCTATTCATCAGTTCCGGTCTAATTAAAAAAGAATAGTAGGGTTTTGCGGGCGCATTTTTTAAACAGGTAACCGTGTCCCCGGGATTGACAATCAATACCCTTTTTTGCTCACCATGGATCATTTTGTTGTTGAAGAGCGCCCCGGGCGTGTTCTCGGAGGGAATAACTATATGATAGTCGGTGACATGAAACGTGATCCCTCCCATATAGAGCGTCGGCTTAAACAGAACGATGCTGCCGTACGGATGCATTTCGGTTTTTTTCAGTACCGCTTCAGGCACCTGACTGATAAAGTCCTGAGACATATACCTCTCATCACACCCCTTCAACTGAAGCATTCTATCAAACGAGTATACTACAAATACTTATATCGGTCATTTTTTTTAAAATATAAAACGTGAACACCATAGAATTAAGGGAGGAGAAATTATGAAGAGGAAAATAGTGGCTGTATTAACGGCATTAGTAATCACGGCGGGGCTGATGCCCTGGGCCAATGCCGTTTCTGATGGAGTACCAAGTTCCCTGGATGCTGCAACGCTAAATAAAGTTGAGGTTTTGAATGATGAGGATGGGGTCCCGTGCTTTCAACTGGAAGTACAGTTTCCGCAGAGCTTTATCGACTTAAGCAAAAGGCGTCCTGCAGATGGGAATACATGGATAGACTACTATTGGAAGATAGATAACGGATCATGGGACTATCTTGGCGGCGGTTCGACGGATTGCCTGATTGATGAAAGCTACGGACGCGCCGTACCCGGTAAGACAAATACTTATTACGTTTCTAATATAAACCCTAAGGACGAGGGAAGCGATCAGGCGATCATCATAAAAGACCATACCTATACCATACGGGTTCAGCTTGCTTATCAATACCGCGACGCAGACTCCGAGGAGGATTCAAATGGTCTGTACAAGTACGTTTATTCCTCGTTTTCCAACGAGCTCTCAATAGGCTCCGGCAGCTTTTATAAGAGCGTTTCAGACTGGGCGAAGCCCGAGCTGCAGAAAGCGTACGATATGGGTCTGATACCGGAAATACTCGTCGGAGCCGATATGACCAAACCGATTAACCGTGAGGAATTCTGCGAGCTAGCAGTACTTCTGTATGAAAAGGTGACTGGCAAATCGAGCGAACCAATGAGTCCAAATCCCTTTTCAGACACGACGAACACTAGGATACTTAAGGCGTATAAGCTTGGCATTACAACCGGGACGTCGGCTTCCACCTTCTCGCCAAACGAACTTATTAACCGTGAGCAATGCGCTGCGATGCTGTTCCGTGCAATCAAAGCCATGAAACCGAATGGGGTGTTCAGCACCGCAGGCGTAAAGGATTTCCCCGATCAAAACAATATATCGGACTGGGCGGTGGAGGCTGCTAAATACATGTTTAAGGTGGGCATTATTGCAGGCGACAGTAACGGATACTTTATGCCGAAAGCTGCCACTACGGAACAGGAGGCTTCCGGTTACGGCATGGCGACAAGGGAACAGGCCATCGCAATGAGCGCCAGAACATATGAAAAGGTTCCGAGCATGTCCTAGCATTTTATCTCAGTGAGCAATCCGGGTATGCCCGCAAATGGAGAATGCAACGAAAGGCAAGGCGCTCCTCAATAATCCGGACGATTATTGAGGAGCGTCAGTTTGTCTTGAAAATTAAAAGTAACAACACAATGGACAATAAAGGTCCAGCACATATTTGCTCAGAAATGCCGCAGGGAAGCGGGCTCGTCAAAAGATGTGGGGAACCCTGTCCGAATAAGTACCCCGATTAAGCCCTCTTGTCGATTTCAGCCTGATACTCCGCAACCTTTTCCTTAGTGAGCTTGAACATAAAGAGTATCATAAGACCGCAGAGCAATACAAGCGCTCCGGGGAGAAGTCCGAATATTGCCGCAATACCCTGTCTGAGAGCCGGGGTGTACTGGGCGGCGGTCAGCTTGGCGGAATAACCAACGGCTGTAAGTGCGGAGGTGAGAATAATACCTCTTAAGAATATGCCTATCTTGACGGGCAGGTTCATAAGACCCATGATCCAGCCTGCGGCGTTCTTGCCGGTCTTCCATGTGGCATAAACGATTGTGTCGGAGAAAAGAACGGGGAACGCGGAATAGGAAATGTTCATAAAGAACTTGCCTATGATCGCCATAACCAATACTGCAATCGGATTAGCATACAGGAAATAGAACGAGGCGAAACAGATTGCGTTTCCGAAGCAGCCGATAATCATTGCGGTACGTGAAGATACTTTAACCGCAAGGGGTCTGAAGAACAGCGAGCCGAGGAACCCGGTTATTGCTGTGCCGGTAATGAATACAGCCTGAAGCGAGGCAGCGTTCGAAACTCTCCAGAAATATACCGCGCTTGCAGAGAGCATGAAGTTATTGACAGCCCACGCGGTGTAGGCGACTATGACAACCAGGAGCTGACCGTTCTGGAAAAGGGCTTTGAACATGTCGACGACATTTACCTTGTTCTTCTGCGCTATTGCCGCCGCGGCCGCCGATGTTTCGTCATCCTCATACCCGTCCGTAAGTTTAAAGTGTAAGAAGTATCCAAGGCAGAATATGCAGCCGAATACAAATGCGCATGCCGCATATACGTTCGTCTTGCCGACAACGCTTGCCGCAACGGTGGAAATTCCGAGGAATATGTATGAGAAGAAAAGACCGGACAGACCGGTGTAAGCAGCGCGGGTGGAGGACATTGCGGCCTTGCCTTCCGGCGTTTTACCGACGACGCTTATCAGCGTGACGTTCGCGACATACGCTGTGTTCCACAGAATATGGCTCGTTACCGCGGCAATGATGATTATAATTGACGCTGTGGCGTCATTTCCAAGCTTTAAGAACTGGAAAGCGTAGAGGAAGGGTACTATCCACGGCACCATTACGAGCCAGGAGCGGTAGCGTCCCCATTTTTTTGCCGGCAGCGCACTCAGGAATGCTCCGTAGATCCAGGACAAAGCCATATCTATCATGGAAGCGGTGGATGTGATAAAGATAGTAACGGCGGGGGCAAATTTCGCAATGTCTGTCAGGAAGAAGTTGAAGTAGTAAGTCTCGACGCTGGTCATCAAAGTAAAGGTCATGTCGCCGACGCCGAAAAATGTCTTCAATGCGAAACTTAACGGCTTTGGTTCTTTTACATTGGTTGCTGGATTGGTTTCGGCCATAGTAATTCTCCTCTTCGTTTATTATTAATAGCCCTCTTCGGGATATTAAGGCAAAAAGAAACAGAAACGACGGTCGCAATTGCATTTTGTAAAAAATCACGATATTTTGGAGTAAATAATCTATACCACAAGTTCATTATAAGACGAAGAATCAAATCTGTCTATTAGTACAATTAACTATGATTTTTATTATAAAATATAGAAAATATACATAATGCGTTATAAGGAGATGAAATATATGGCAACAATTATGCAAAACTGATACAATGCCAAAAAAAGCATACGGGTCGCACGCGCCATGTAAGGCACAACCGGGCATATGATAATAGTCAATGAAACAGCGCATTATTCAGCAGGTGAAATAAGCGAAAAGGGAAGAGAGCCTTGACAGAAACGATTCAAAATGATATAATCCGTGAAAGGCTGTGAGGGGAAAATGCAAATTTGCACGCCTCAGAGAGAAAGCGCCTCGGCTGAAAGCGTTTTCGGACTGTGCAGTTTTGACGAACCATCCCGGAGCCGCCCGCCGAAAGGGTAGCCGATTAAGTGTGGACGTTGCCGTGCGTTAAGCGGAAAAGAGCGGCGGATTTGTTCCGCAAGCAGGGTGGAACCATGGGATTTATCTCACCCCTGATTTTTTCAGGGGTGAGTTTTTATTTTTACCCCGACAAATAGGAGGATTAGGATGCTAAAAATAACACTGAAGGACGGTTCGGTCATAGAAACCGAAAAAAACACTCCGGCAATTGAGGTAGTAAAGAGTATTTCCGAGGGCCTTGCCCGCGCGGCGCTTGCGGTGGGTCTCGACGGAAAGGTATACGGTTTGGATAAACCCCTGTATAACGATTGTACGATGATTGTATATACATTTGATGACCAAGAGGGGAAGGACGCTCTGCGCCATACGGCATCCCATGTGCTCGCTCAAGCCGTAAAGCGCCTTTACCCTGACGTAAAGCTCGCCATAGGACCGGCAATTAAGGACGGATTTTACTACGATTTCGACAGCGATGTTACCTTTACCCCCGAAATCCTTGAAAAAATCGAGGAGGAAATGAAGAAAATCGTCAAGGAGGATTACAGGCTTGAGCGCTTCACGCTTTCAAGGGCAGAGGCTGTCGCAATGATGGAGAAGCTGAACGAGCCGTATAAGGTCGAGCTCATACGCGACCTGCCGGAGGACGCTGTACTGAGCTTTTATAAGCAGGGCGAGTTCACCGATCTCTGCGCGGGCCCTCACGTCTATTCAACTGGCAAAGTGAAGGCCTTCAGGCTTCTGTCATGCACCGGAGCCTACTGGCGGGGTGACTCAAAGAACAAAATGCTTCAGCGGATATACGGTACGGCGTTTACAAAGAAAGCCGACCTTGACGCACACGTCGAGCGAATAGAAGAAGCGAAAAAGCGCGACCACCGCAAGCTGGGCCACGACCTTGACCTGTTTATGCTGACCGACGAGGGACCAGGCTTTCCGTTTTTCCTCCCGAAAGGCATGATACTGCGCAACGAGCTTGAGAGCTTCTGGCGCCAGCTTCACAGGAAGCACGGATATCAGGAGATCAGAACCCCCATGATTCTCAATGAAGAGCTGTGGCACAGGAGCGGTCATTGGGGCCATTACAAGGACAATATGTACTTCACAAAGATCGACGGGGAAAATTACGCGATAAAGCCGATGAACTGCCCAGGCGGGATGCTTGCGTATAAGCGCCGTCCTTGGTCTTATAAGGATCTGCCGATGCGCGTGGGGGAGCTTGGCGTCGTGCATCGGCACGAGCTCTCAGGCGCGCTTCACGGACTTATGCGCGTCCGCAATTTTACGCAGGACGACGCCCACATATTCATGACGAAGGAACAAATGCACAGCGAAATACTCGGCGTTATAAATAAAATCGACAGCGTGTACACCCTGTTCGGGTTTAATTACCATATTGAGCTTTCCACCTGTCCCGAGGACTTTATCGGCTCGCAGGAAATTCGCGAATACAGCGAAAATGTTCTCAGGGAAGTTCTTGAGACCAACGGGAAAAAGTATATAGTAAATCCGGGCGACGGCGCTTTCTACGGGCCGAAGATCGACTTCCATCTCGAGGACGCGATAGGGAGGACCTGGCAGTGCGGCACCATACAGCTTGATTTCCAGATGCCTGAGCGTTTTGAGCTTGAATATACGGGCGCGGACGGTGAGAAGCACCGCCCGATAATGATTCATACGGTCACGTTCGGCTCAATCGAACGCTTCATAGGGATTCTTACGGAGCATTTTGCTGGGGCCTTCCCGTTATGGCTTTCTCCCGTTCAGGTCAAGGTAATGCCTATTACCGACCGCGTCGGAAACTACTCCGTCGATGCGGCAAACAAGCTGGCCGATGCGGGCATACGCGTCGAGACCGATCTTCGCAGCGAAAAGATAGGCTATAAGATCCGCGAGGCGCAGCTCGAGAAGATCCCGTATATGCTGATAATAGGGGATAAGGAAGCGGAGAGCGGAACGGTTGCGGTTCGTTCGCGCTCCTCGGGCGACCTGGGCGCAATGAGCCTTAATGAATTCCTCACAAAAATAGCTTTGGAAATTGAAACTAAAGCAATGAAGTAAGTGCGTTCTCCGTCGCAATATGGGGCGGATTAGTAAATTTTGCCTGGCATAAGCCGCGAAACTCCTTCGTAGAATATAGGCGATAGCCTAGTATCTATGAAGGAGTTTCCTTATGAAAGAAAGAAAAAAGCTTATACTTGCTCTGGTCCTGATCTTCTCCATAAATATCTTCATCATAACTCTGGCTCAGATGACGAAAAAGGCGGACGCTCAGGTATACAGCTGGGGTTCAAGCGGCTCTACCGTCAGGGAAATACAGACAAGGCTCAAAAACTGGGGCTACTATAACGGAAGCGTTGACGGTATTTACGGGAACCAGACATTTAACGCCGTAAAATACTTTCAGTGGAAAAACGGGCTTGCTGTTGACGGCATCTGCGGACCTAATACGCTCAAGGCGCTGGGTCTCCCTTCCGAAGGCAACTCAGCAAGCTCCTATACCAACAGCGTTAACCTGCTTGCCCAGCTGATAAACGGCGAGGCGAGGGGGGAGCCGTATATAGGACAGGTTGCCGTAGGCGCGGTGGTGCTTAACAGAATGGAGCATCCGTCCTTTCCAAACACGCTGGCGGGGGTGATCTATCAGCCGGGAGCCTTTACCTGCCTTGACGACGGCGAGTTCTATCGCCCGGTAGAAAGCAGCGCGTATAAGGCGGCGCGCGACGCCCTAAACGGCTGGGATCCTTCTGGAGGCGCGATATACTACTTCAACCCCGGAACAGCGACAAACGCCTGGATATGGTCTAGACCGCTGCTTGTCGAGATAGGGAAGCACAGATTCTGCGCATAAAGCGACGCGGTGTCCGTTTATAAGCATTATGAAACGCCGGAGGCGACGCCACCGGCGTTTTGCTGTCAGTCCGTTCGTATTTCAAGCTCGCGGAGCTTCACGCTGTTTTTATATATCCTGATAAGATGCAAAACGTCGTATTCGAGAGGCCCGAATACAAAATAGCCCGACTTGTCTGTAAATGTGCGGTATATGAGCTCCTCCTTATCATCCGCAACCCTGAAAAGCAGCACAAGAGCGTTTTCGACGGGCTTATCGTCCTTGTCCAGCACCGTGCCGCAGATTGCCGTTCTTTTGTCTGCCTCGGTATGTACAATAGTCTCTATCTGCTCGCCCACTGCGGGCTTAAAATAAAACTGTGCATGGCCTGTCATAACATTTCCCCGTTATTCGTTATTTATATTACATTATATTTGTGCGCCATGGTTCCGTGCTTGACAAGCAAAGGCAATTTATATAAAATACTCTAATAATCCGATGCGTGAAAAGCTCAGGTCTGCCAAGGAAAGGGTTGAAGGAAATGGCAAAGGAAAAGAGTCAGGTTGAGCAGATTACAAATATGGAGGTCGATTTCGCGAAATGGTACACGGATGTCGTGACCAAGGCGGAGCTGATCGACTATTCAGGCGTAAAGGGTCTGATGGTTTTAAGGCCGTACGGCTATGCCATTTGGGAAAATATCCAGAGGGTCCTTGACGAGAAGTTCAAGGAAAAGGGACACGAAAACGTCGCGATGCCCCTCCTGATACCCGAATCCCTTTTGCAGAAGGAGAAGGATCACGTCGAGGGCTTCGCGCCCGAAGTCGCGTGGGTGACTCACGGCGGCAGCGAAAAGCTCGCCGAAAGGCTTTGCATACGCCCAACCTCCGAAACGCTTTTCTGTGAGCACTGGGGCCATGTGGTGCACTCCTGGCGCGACCTGCCAAAGCTGTATAACCAGTGGTGCAGTGTCCTCAGATGGGAAAAGACTACCCGCCCCTTCCTCAGAGGCAGGGAATTCCACTGGCAGGAGGGACATACCCTGCACGCGACGCCCGAAGAGGCGGTAGCCGAAACCATGCAGCAGCTCGAGGTATACGCCGACTTCTGCGAAAACTGGCTCGCCATGCCCGTCATACGCGGCAGAAAAACAAAAAAGGAGCAGTTTGCGGGAGCGGAGGCCACCTATACCGTCGAGTGCATGATGCACGACAGAAAGGCTTTGCAGTCCGGCACCTCGCATTACTTCGGGGACGGCTTTGCTAAGGCCTTCGGAATAACCTTCACTGATAAAAACAATCAGCTCTCATATCCGCACCAGACCTCCTGGGGACTCTCGACGCGCATAATCGGCGGAATTATAATGACCCACGGCGATAACAGCGGGCTCGTGCTCCCCCCGAAAATCGCGCCCGTACAGGTCGTCGTCATTCCGATAGCGATGCACAAGGAGGGCGTAAGGGAAAAGGCGGAGGAGCTCGTGGCGCGCCTCAAAGCGGCCGGTCTCCGCGTAAGGATCGACGTTTCCGACAACAGCCCTGGCTGGAAGTTCGCCGAGTACGAGATGAAGGGCGTGCCGCTCCGGATAGAGATAGGGCCCAAGGATATGGAAAGCGGACAGTGCGTGGCGGTAAGGCGCGACAGCGGCGAAAAGGCCGCCGTATCGCTTTCGGAGCTTGAAGCTAAGACGAAGGAGCTTCTGGACGCAGTTCAGAGGGGCCTGTTCGACAAGGCTAAGCGCAATCTCGAAGAAAACACCTTCGACGCCGAGACGGCGGACGATATAAAGGGAATCATTGAAACAAAGGGCGGCTTTGTTCGCACTAAGTGGTGCGGAGATACGGAGTGCGAGCTTAAGCTCAAGGAATACGCAGGCGTTTCCTCAAGGTGCATGCCTCTTGAGCAGGACGGAAGGGCAGGCGTCTGTCCGGTCTGCGGGAAGCCGTCGGATACCACGATAATTTGGGGCGTAGCTTACTGATAATCAAAGGCGGCGGTATTTTCCCGCCGCCTTTGCAATTTATTACAAGCGTTTAGCATAAAATTGAACACATATTTAAAAATCTGTTATGTAAAATTTACAATGAGTTCAAATTTGCCGCTTGAAAATGCGTATGCTGCAGAATATAATTGTAGCAGTAAAAGGTTTTATGAAATCTATGTGAGCTGGTAGGCGGATTCGTGCCTGCCGCCCGTATTTTTGGCGGCCCTCGGCAAAGACCGGAACCTCTTCTGAGGGTGGGTCTGTGTTTCTTTTAAATCGATTTAGCGCTGGTGAGGTCTTATGAGCTTTATTCAAAGATTCATGGTGGGGCGGAACGGACCCGACAACCTTTCCGTCGCCGCTTTCGTATCCGCACTTATTGTAAACAGCCTGGCCGTTGTTTTCAGGATGGAAATTCTCAAAATATTGAGCGTGATGCTGATAGCGTACTGCATATTCAGAATGCTGTCTAAAAATATCGACAGGCGACGTTCGGAGAGCATGAAGTTTATGATGATTATAACACCAATAAAAGATTGGGCAATGCAGAAGATCGTTCAGGTACGGTCTTCAAAGACGCATAAATTTTTCAAATGCCCGAGCTGCAAGAATATGCTGAGGGTTCCGAGAGGCAAGGGGAAGATCCACATCACCTGCCCTAAATGTGGCGAACGCTTCGACGGCAAGACGTAAATTTGAAAGGGATACGGAGTTTTTCCGTATCCCTTTTTGTTCATTGAGCCGTGTGGCAGTGGTCACAGTCGCAGACACAGCCGACGATTGGCTCGGGGTCTATGCCCTGGCGCTTGTAGTAATCGGCAATAGCGGATTTTATTCCCTGCTCCGCGAGCACCGAGCAATGGATTTTGGCAGGGGGGAGCCCCTCCAGTGCTTCAATGACCGCCTTGTTCGTCATTGCGAGCGCCTCTTTTATGGTTTTGCCCTTTACGAGCTCCGTCGCCATCGAGCTTGTCGCGATTGCGGCGCCGCAGCCGAAGGTCTTGAAGCTTATGTCCTTGATAACATCGTCTTCGATTCTCATGTAAATCTTCATGATGTCGCCGCACTTCGGGTTGCCGACCTGCCCCACGGCATTGGCGTCTGGCAGCTCGCCGACGTTTCGCGGGTTTGAAAAATGGTCCATTACCTTGTCCGAGTACATTTCTGTTCCTCCTATATGCTGACCATGCGGTCAAGGCTCGCTTTAGCCGCCGCGATTTCTTCCTGCGAGAGTTTTATTTCGGTTTTTTCAGTCTTCAGGCAGCGCAGCAGCTCCTCAAGGCCGGTTTTCTTCATATTCGGGCAGACGAAGCTTGCCGCTACCGTGTAAATTTTCTTATTCGGAAGCTCCTTTTTCAGCCTTTCAGCCACACCCGTTTCGGTTCCGATGATGATCGTATCCGAAGCGGTCTTTCTGGCGAAATCGAGTATCTCGGCGGTGCTTCCGATAAAATCCGCATGTTTCAAAACATCCTCGCGGCATTCGGGGTGCGCGGCAAATACGCTTTGAGGGTGGGCTGCCTTTGCCTTGAGTATATCGGACTCGGAAATCCTGTTATGAGTCGGGCAAAAACCGTTGAAAAGAATTAATTCCTTTTCCGGAATCTGCTTTGCAACGTAAGCGCCGAGGTTTTTGTCGGGTATGAATATTATCTTCTTCTCCGGCAGCGACCTTACGACGCGAAGGGCGGAGGAGGAGGTACAGCATATGTCGCTAACCGCCTTAACGGCCGCCGAGGAGTTCACATAACAGACGACCGCGGCGTCCGGATGCTCCTTGCGAAGCCGAACGACGTCCTCGGGCCTCACCATGTCCGCCATCGGGCAGCCCGCGTCTATAACGGGGAGCAGAATCTTTTTTCCCGGGTTTAATATCTTGGCGCTCTCCGCCATGAAAACAACTCCGCAGATCACAACGATGTCCTGCGCTGCATCCCTTGCGCGCTTTGCCATTTCAAACGAATCGCAGACATGGTCGGCGACCTCCTGGACCTCCATCGGCTGGTAGAAGTGGGCAAGTATAAGGGCATTCTTCTCCGACTTGAGCCTCAGAATTTCATTTTTAGTATCATTAAGCCCTGACATTCATCTTCTCCTCCCAAAGCGGCGACATATCGCGAAGGCGCGATATTATCGGCGGCAGCACATCAAGTATATAGTCAATGTCGTCTTCAGTGTTGGCTTCGTTTACGGTGAGCCTGAGAGAGCCGTGCGCAACCTCGTGCTTCAGCCCTATCGCAAGCAGCACATGCGAGGGGTCGAGCGAAGCCGACGAGCACGCGGAGCCGGAGGACGCGCAGACGCCCTTTGCGTCGAGGGAGAGGACGAGCGCTTCGCCCTCGATGCATTCGAATACAAAGGAAGCGGTACCCGGCAGTCTGTTAACGGGGTCGCCCGTAAGCCGGGAATACGGTATCTTTAAAAGCTCTTTTATGAGCCTGTCCCTCATTTTCGTAATTTTTACTATATTCCCGTCCATGTTTTGAACGGCTTCCTCCAGCGCCGCCGCCATTCCGACAATACCGGCGACATTCTCCGTTCCCGAGCGCCTTCCTCTTTCCTGACCTCCGCCGAGTATAAAAGCTGGTATCGCGTGGCCCTTTTTTACGAACAGCGCGCCTACGCCCTTAGGACCCCTGAATTTATGCGCCGCGAGCGAGAGCATGTCCGCGTCGAGCGCCCTGACGTCAACGGGGATGTGTCCGACCGCCTGAACCGCGTCGGTATGGAACAGCGCGCCCTTGGACTTTGCGATCCTTGCAATCTCAGCTATGGGCAGGATTGTGCCTATCTCATTGTTCGCCATCATTATAGTGACGAGCACGGTGTCGTCCCGCACGGCGTTTTCAAGCTCGCTTAGGGAAATCTGTCCGTTGCCGTCAACCGGGAGATAAGTCACCTCGTATCCATTTTTCTCCAGAGCGGCGAGTGTATGGCCGACAGCATGGTGCTCTATCGAGGAAGTGACGATATGCTTACCCTTTTTGCCCATTTTTTCGAGGGCGGCATGAATTGCCCAGTTGTCGGCCTCGGTGCCGCCGCCTGTAAAGAATATTTCCTCGGGCCTCGCGTTAAGTGCCGACGCGATCTTTTCCCTGGCGGAGTCAAGAGCGGCCCTGGACTTTCTGCCGAGGCTGTAAATGGAGGATGGGTTCCCGTAATAGTCCGTAAGGTACGGCAGCATTGCGTCCAGCGCTGTTTTTGACATGGCCGTCGTACCCGCGTTGTCCGCGTACACGAATTTTGCCATACGCAATTTCTCCTTAAAAAACCAAATAACAGTTTTTATTTCGTTATTTACTTATTATCTCATTTTCCCACATAATTACTAGATATTCAATAATTATTATTACAAAATAAACTGCCCCGCGGTTGAATTTAATTATCTAAATATGCTATAATCAACAGGCCAAAGACTAAGAAAGGCTCCTTGGCGTTTTTCGATAGGGAGGTGAGCCTTTGAAACGCTTTATATCGTTAATTCTGGCTGCGGCCGTCTTGGCCGCGCTGACAGTGGGAGCGGCAAACGCCGCAGTCCCGGGCGGAGCGGAAGACCCGCTTATTTCGCTCAGCTATATAAGCGGCTATATTACAAACGTAATGAACCGCGCAAACTCAATGATAGAAACGTCCCTGAGCACCGTGAAATCGCTTGCGACAAGTCAGCTCGACCAGATGATGCCGGCGGCGCCGGCGGGCGATGCCGCTGTAGGCTATAAGATGCTTAATCTGAATTCCGGCGGTACCGTAACGATAACAATGGGCTCCAGCTTGAATCTTATAAGCGGGACGCTTCGCATTACGTCCCTCAAGGGAACCCTGATTAACGTGTCGGACGGCACCGTGGTCGATAAATCGGACATCATAAAAGCAAACACCCGCTATTTTGCCGCCGAAAACACCACCGCAACTTTTACCGTGTATTCAGCTGCCGCAAATGTTACCGTAAACGGTTCGTATACCATGACTCCCAGCGGAAAGCTGCCTGCAAGCAGTTTTTCCGACGTATCTGGTCACTGGGCCGAGGAATATATATATTCTCTGTCCGCTGGAGGAATAGTATCCGGAATGGGAGACGGACTGTTCATGCCGAACTACACCGTGACACGAGGGATGTTCGTTACGATTATGGGAAGGCTTTACGGAGTGGATAAGGCGGCATATAGCGTATCAAAATTCAGCGATGTCAGTATGACCGACTGGTACGGCCCTTATGTAGCGTGGGCTGCTGAAAAGGGGATTTCAACAGGCTACCATGACGGCACGTTCGCGCCTAACGAAAACATGACCAGGGAACAGATGGCCGTAATTATCATGCGGTACGCGGGCGTCACCGGAGCTTCGCTCACGACAACAGCCGGAGAAAAGACCTTTGCGGACGACAGCCTAATTGGCTCCTGGGCGAAGGACTCCGTATACGCCGCGCAGAAAGCCGGTCTTATCAGCGGAAGGGAAGACGGCAGCTTTGATCCCAAGGGCACGGCGACGAGAGCCGAGGTATGCGCGATAGTGTACAGGCTCATAAAGTCTATCAACACATAGATGGCCTCCGCATAGTATGTATTGGGTTCAAGACCTAATATATTAGGAGGTGTCCTTTGATGGGATTCTGGGGTAAACCCGGCAAGGATGACAATTGCTGCTGCATATTGATTATTCTGGCTCTGCTTTTCCTGTGTTGCTGCT
>JAJUHC010000036.1 GCA_029268065.1 Clostridiales bacterium
GATATTATACCATGAATTCTAAGAATTCATGGTATGTTGCCGTGTTTTGCGGTTTCGTCCTGAAGGGGCGGGAGCAAAACGGCTTTGTTTTGAGCGCGCGCCCTCGGAGAGGGCGCATGCGCGGGTATAATATCCGCTCTGCGGATATTATACCATATTGTAGCGATTAAACAAACATTTATAACGATATCTTAAGGCATATCAAGATACAGCGGACGAAAATATCGCCCCGCGTACTAAGGGCGGGGCGATAAACAATTGTCCAGCGCTTTGACGCGGCAACCATAAGACTTCCGCAGACGAATCCTGTCAAAAGCAATCATATTGGCGGGGGCGCCCAAAAATCGGCTCCGGAATCCGCCTTTACTTCCTTTTCTTAAAATCCGGGCGGGGATTTTTAGCCTTGCCGTATGCTATTACCACCTTGCGGTTGGGCTCGGTTCCGACAGAATATGTCGAAACCCCGTCCACGTTCTGAAGAGCGGTGTGAATGACATGTCTCTCATAGGAGTTCATCGGTTCAAGGGTCATGTTTTTCCGGTACTTAAGCACCTTCGCGGCCATCTTGTGGGCAAGCACTCCCAGCGAATCCTCGCGCTTGCTGCGGTAATCCTCCGCATCAACATTGATTCGTATATGCTTTTCCGAATCCCTGTTGACCGCGTAATTTGTGATATGCTGGATGGCGTCAAGAGTTTCGCCTCTGCGTCCGATGAGAGAGCCGAGACCTTCGCCCTTCAAGTTGACATTATAATTGGCATCGTCGACCACAGAAACCTCGGCGACCGCCGGCGAGCCCATACGCCTGAGCAGACCGTTTACGAAATCCCTTGTCCTTGAAACGGAATCGTCCTCGGCCTCATAAGAAACGCGAATCCTGGCTGGAGAAGCGCCGATACCCAAAAAGCCGGGTTTTGAACGTTCGAGCAGTTCAACTGAAATCTCGTCGCGTTCCAGTCCCAGTTGGGCAAGAGCAGCCGATATCGCTTCTTCTTCGGTTTTTCCTGTCGCTTCTATTGACTTCTTCATGAGGTTCTCCTTATTTTTTGTCCGCGGGCCCGTCGCTTGCTTCGCCGTCGGACAGAATGTTGTCTGAGGCGGTGTCCTCTGCGTCATCTTCAGAGTCGTCATCTATTTTGCCGGTCGCGAGGAACCTTTCAAAAGCTTCCTTGTCCTTGCGCTCGGCCTCCTCGGCGGCAGCTTCCGCCGATTTTTCCGCGTTTTCCCCTGAGGAGATCTCCTCTTTTTCCCTCGTCAGCTTCTGAACTTCGGCATATCGGCTGGGGTCATAGGCCCTTCCCCTCGCAAAGGGGCGGTCATCGTCAGGTTTCTTCTCGGGAGATGCAATACCCTTTTCCGCAAGCTTTTTCTTTTCGTATTCGGCTTCTTTTCTCTCGGCCTCAAGGCGCTCCACCGCCTGAACCTTCTTCTTGCTGGTGTTTTTATTGCGCTGGTTGGCGTTTTCGGCTTTGAGGCGCTCGTATTCTATGCGCTTGCGCTCCCGCTCTTCTTCCAGAGCGCGCTGCCTTTCTATTCTGGCGGCGTCCTCTTTGTCAAGAACCTTGGAATAATACCTGCCGAGGAAGAAATCCTGAATCATCTGGAAAACGCTGGTGGCAATCCAGTAGACACCGAGTCCGGCAGGCATGATAAAGCCTATCCACAAAGACATCAGCGGAGCCATGAGAGTCATTCCCTTCATGGTTTCCTGCTCCTTGGAGCCGCTGCCGATCATTGAAACCTTTGTGGATACCCACGCAAGCACCGCGGAAATGATCGGAATAAGGAAAAGTCCGAACGCTTCCAGAGAAAAGTTCCCGAATATAAATTTGTAATCCGGGACTGCCGCCATATTAAGGCCCAAAAAGGTAAAATCGAGCCTCATCACATTGGGCACCACGGCCTTGACGGCGTCGAAATTCTCGAAAATCCGCTGGGCTAGAGCAATTTCGCTGTATGCGCCCTTGAGGTCCACCGCGCCGTATCCGAGCTTCGTTATCACGTCGGAAACCGTGCGTATCTGATCCTGTGACAGGTGCATCATATATGTCAGGGGCTGCCTGATAACGTTGTAAAGAGCCAAAAGAATGGGGAGCGGAATCAGAGACCAGATGCATCCGCTCATCATTTTCACGTCGTTTTCCTTGTACAGCTTTTGCAGCTCTTCGTTGTATTTTTCCTTGTTTCCGGCGTAGCGCTTCTCAAGCTCCTTGATTTTGGGCTGGAGACGGGAGGTTTTCATCATGCCCTTTTTGCTTTTTGCGGAAAAATACAATAAGATTACTTTTATGACAAGCGCAAAGAATATGAGAGCTAAGCCGTAACTGTTAAATAGCTCGTAGAGTACGCGAAGCAGCCAGGCAAATGGGTAGAGAATATAGGTCATTGCGGCCTCCCTTATACGCGAAAGCGTACTTGTGGTTTTTCTATGGTACGGGGTCGTAGCCTCCCTTGTGAAAAGGGTGGCACTTGAGAACGCGCTTCAAGGCCAGCCAGGAGCCTTTTAACGCGCCGTATTTCTCCAGGGCTTCAAGGGCGTAGGCGGAGCATGTGGGACTGAACCTGCAGCTCGGAGGCCTTGAGGGAGAAATATACTTACGGTAGAAAATCACCATAGCAATCAATAATCGTTTCATTCATTTCACCTTGGCCCGGAAACCCCAATCAGCCCGAGACGCGCCGCCAGGGAAAGGAAATCCGCCGAGAGCGCCGAATAGGGGGCGAAACGGCTTTTTATTCTTGCAACAGCTATAATATCCCAGCCCGGGGCAAAAGAACCCTCGTTAATACGGTAGGTTTCGCGTATGCGCCGGCGGAGCTTGTTCCTGTGCACGGCTTTACCGATCTTTTTGCTTACGGTTATGC
This sequence comes from Clostridiales bacterium, assembly GCA_029268065.1. Lineage (GTDB taxonomy): Bacteria > Bacillota > Clostridia > Oscillospirales > Oscillospiraceae > DUPK01. The sequence continues at coordinate 2,866 of JAJUHC010000036.1, forward strand.
CAAGACGGTTGTACTGCCTTCCGTTTTTGCGGCAGTAAAGAATAAGGAGCGGCGAAGCCGCGCTTTTTCCCTTGTTGTAGAGCCTGTGAAATTCATAATTCTTATTAAGAGATACGGTAAATTTCAATACAAAGACTCCGTTCTCTCCTAAGCGGTGAGTTTTGCACGGGCCTTCGCGCGGCGGCGGGCGAGAACCTTGCGTCCGTTTTTCGTAGCCATTCTTTTGCGGAAACCGTGAACTTTTGAACGCTGACGTTTTTTCGGCTGGTATGTGCGAAGCATGTCGGGACACCTCCTGAAATATTACTCAACAACGGCAAATTGCCGCCGTAGTCTGCAAAATCATATCATAGTGCAAAGTACAGCAACATATTTTACATTAATCAAACAAGAGTTGTCAATATATTTTTGGTTTTAAAAGAGTATTTGCACAACGGCAAAAATCATTTATGCAATAATGATTCCGGGACCGCAAAATTTGCGGTCCCGGATTGAAATCATCTTGATTTTAATGGAACGTACTCTTTGTTCTTGGAAACGGATTTGTATGCCGGCCGGATTATGCGGTTTTCGGAGTTGTAGACCTCCTCGATGCGGTGTGCGCACCAGCCCGCCATACGCGAAACGGCGAATATCGGAGTGAAAAGCTCTCTGGGTATACCCAGCATCTGGTACACGAAGCCTGAGTACATGTCCACGTTCGCGCAGATGACCTTTGTACTGCCCTTTTCCTTCAGGAAGACGCCCGGAGTCAGGCGCTCGACGGTTTCGATAAGGCCGAGCTCGTCGCTCATGCCCTTCTGAGCGGCGAGATTGCGCGAAAATTCCTTCAGGATTGTGCAGCGCGGGTCGGAAAGCGTATATACCGCGTGACCCATGCCGTATATGAGGCCTGAGCCGTCCCCGGCTTCCTTGCGGATGATCTTTCCGAGGTAATTTGCCACCTCGTCCTCGTCTTTCCAGTCCTTTACGTTCTCCTTTATGTCGTCGAACATTTCGCAGACCCTGATATTCGCGCCTCCGTGCTTCGGACCCTTCAAAGAACCGACGGCGGCGGACAGAGCGGAATAAATGTCCGTGCCGGAGGAAGACAGAACGCGGCAGGCAAAGGCGGAATTGTTGCCGCCGCCGTGCTCGGCGTGCAGGACGAGGCAAAGGTCCAGGAGCTTCGCCTCCTCTTCGGTAAACCTGTTGTCGCGGCGTATGGAATAGAGGAAGTTTTCCGCTATGCTCATATCGCTTCTGGGGCGGTGCAGGTAAAGGCTCTCGTTGTCGAAGTAGTGGCGCTTTACCGAGTAGGCGTGCGCGACTATTGTCGGGCAGCGGGCGATCATCCTGAGCGCCTGGAAAAGCTCGCCCTCAAGGTTGTTTATCTCAGGTTCCGTGTCGTAGGAATAAAGCGCAAGTATGGAACGCGCCAGCTTGTTCATCACGTCGCGGCTCGGAGCCTTGATTATCATGTCTTCGGTGAAATCCGCCGGAAGGGCGCTCCACTCGCACAGAAGGTGCTTGAACTCGGTAAGCTGATCTGCGGTGGGCAGGGAGCCGAACAAAAGCAGATATACCGTTTCCTCGTATCCGAAACGGTTTTCGGATATGAAGCCGTCTATCAGGTCCTTGACATCGATGCCCCTGTAAATCAGATGACCTTCCTGAGGTACGATTTCGCCGTCCTTTATAATGTAGCCCTGAACGTTTCCTATCAGGGTGACGCCCGCCATGACGCCTGTGCCGTCCGCGTTTCGGAGCCCTCGCTTGACATCAGCCTTCTCGTAAAACGACGGATGTATATAGCCGTTTTTCTTAAACTCGTCGCAGAGACTTCCGACAAACTTCTTTGACGAGGAAATCATCTCCTCCTGCAGCTTGAAGTTTTGCACCTCGTTGATCCTCGGCATTGATTAGCCCCCTTTTTCAATAAAATAGTGATGATAATGATATCAATTTTTGCAATATAAGTCAAGGACTCTTGCAAAAAGAATGCCGTGCAATTTTAACGAATTTGCACGGCGTTCAGAGTAATTTTAAGTTTAAGTTTATGATAACGCCCCACGATTGCGCCGTTTTATTACCAGCGGAGGCGTTTTTTGCCGCGATTAATCAAAGGAAGGCTTTGTAGCGTATTACATTCCAGGAATGGGGGACCAGAGCCGCCGTCGTGCCTTCGGCGCCGCCTTTTGCCGGAGATACCGTGTCCGGTGAATCCGCGGTGTTGGCAGCCTTCATATCGTCGCTTGAGAGCGTGATGTGCTCAAGTAGAGAAACATCCCCAAAGCCCGAAAAATCGAGACTGAGCTCAACCGGCCTGTCAAGAGAGCGGTTCACGGCGAATACCGTAAGCTCGCCCGCGCTTTCGTCAAAGGTTGCTATGCTTTCGACGTAGGGGATTGTCTTGCCGCCGGCGGTATAGCTCTCGCACTCCACGACGCATTTTAACGCCGTACCCCTGCCGTAAAGGGAAGCGTGCATAAAGGGGTAATAAATCGTCTGCGCCCACGATCGCCCCCCTGTTTCGGTCATTATGGGGGCGATAACGTTAACGAGCTGGGCAAGACAGGCTATCTTCACCCTGTCCGCGTGGCGAAGGAGCGTAATAAGCAGGCAGCCGACAACCAGCGCATCCTCGAAAGTGTAGACGTCCTCGAGCAAGGGAGGGGCGACCTGCCATTTTTCGACCGTCTTGTCCTGCTCCTTGCTGTGGAACCAGACGTTCCATTCATCGAAGGAGAGATAAACGGTCTTATCCGAGCGCTTTACAGCCTTTACATAGTCGCATATCGCCGCGACGCTTGAGATGAACTCGTCCATGACAAGGGAGCAGCCGAGATAAGAAGCGGTGTCGCCCGCGTCGTTGCCGTAATAGCTGTGCAGGGAAAGATAATCTATGTGCTCGTATGTGTGCTTGAGCACCGTCGCCTCCCACTCTCCGAAGGTCGGCATGGCGGGATATGAGCTCCCGCAGGCGACAAGCCGGATATCGGGGTCCACCCACTTCATTGCCTTCGCGGCCTCGCAGGCAATGCGTCCGTATTCCTCCGCCGTTTTATGACCTATTTGCCAGGGACCGTCCATTTCGTTGCCGAGACACCAGGTCTTTATGCCGAAGGGTTTCTCGAAGCCGTTTGCGCGGCGCATGTCGCTGTAATGCGTGCCGCTCTTAAAATTGCAATATTCGACAAGATTTCTTGCGTCGTCGACCGTGCCGGTACCGAGGTTGATCGCCATCATTACGTCGGTGTCCGCACGCTTCGCCCATTCCTGAAATTCGTCTATACCTACCTCGTTGGTTTCGGTGCTTTGCCATGCAAGCTCGGCCCGGCGCGGACGCCTGGATCTGTCGCCAGTGCCGTCCATCCAGTTGTAGCCCGAGACAAAGTTGCCGCCCGGGTACCTGACTATGGGCACGCGGAGCTGCCTTACAAGATTAAGCACGTCCCTGCGGAAGCCCATATCATCCGCCTCCGGATGGGCAGGCTCGTATATTCCGCCGTATACCGCGCGCCCCAAATGCTCGATGAAGGAGCCGAACATATAGGGAGAAACCGCTCCTATTTTGAACCTTCTGTCCGCTGTCAGTTTTGCTTTCATTCTCTTCCCCAAATCAGCTCTCCGAGCATAAGATCGGTTTCAAATCTGCCGATGTCGGTGTGCTTGCCGATAACGACGCATTCGATTCCGAGCATTCTCGCAAGGTCCTGCATTGCCTCGGTTTTTACTGAGTAGCTCAATACCGTATGGTGGGCGCCGCCGGCGACAATCCATCCCCACACCCCGTCCCTGAAGTTCGGATAGGGGCGCCATGTGGCGGAGGCGACCGGGAGCTTGGGCATGGGCTTTTCGGGCTTCAGGCACTCTACTTCCGAAATTATCATCCTGAACCTGTTGCCGAGATCGATGAGCGTTACGGCAATCGCCTCGCCCTCCATCGCGTCGAAAAGCATTCTTGCGGGCGGCTCCTTGCCGCCTATCCCCAGAGGCTCCACGCCGATGCGGACTTCGCCCGCGGCGATAGTCGGGCAAACCTCAAGCATGTGCGCGCCGAGTATGCGCTCGTTGCCGGGCTCGAGATTATATGTATAGTCCTCCATGAAGCTCGTTGCCTTGTTGTCCGCCATGAGCTTCATGACGCGGAGCAGAGCGGCGGTTTTCCAGTCGCCCTCAGCGCCGAAGCCGTAGCCCTTCTCCATCATTCTCTGGGCGGCGAGTCCCGGGAGCTGCTTCATGCCGTGCAGGCACTCGAAGTTGGTGGTAAAGGCGCCGAAGCCGCCTTCGGTAAGAAAGCGCTCAAGGGCTATCTCATATTTCGCCTGCTCGCGGACGGAATCCAAATCCTTGGTGGCAAGCTTGTACTTTTCTTTGTATTCAGCAATTTTTTCATCGGCTTCAGCGTCCGTGACCAGAGCGACCATGTCCGCAAGGTCTCCTATGCCGTAGCCGTTTACGCTCCAACCTAGCTTTATTTCTGCGGATACCTTGTTGCCCTCCGTCACGGCGACCTCCCGCATATTGTCGCCGAAGCGGCAGACCCTCAGGCTTTTGCAGGCGTCATAGCCTATGGCGGCCTGTATCCAGGTGTTTATGCCGTCGATAACGGCTTCGTCCTTCCAGTAGCCTACGACTACCTTGCGCGCCTTTCTCATCCGGGCGTAGATGAAGCCATGCTCCCTGTCCCCGTGTGCCGCCTGGTTGAGGTTCATAAAGTCCATGTCAATGCTGTCGTAAGGTATTGCCTTGTTGAACTGCGTATGAAGGTGCAGTATGGGCTTGGAGATTATGTTAAGGCCGCTTATCCACATCTTTGAGGGCGAAAAGGTGTGCATCCAGGTAATTACGCCTATGCAGCTGTCATCCTTGTTTGCGCTTTTCATTGTTTCGGTGATTTCGGCGGGAGTCTTCAACACGGGCTTGTATACGAGCTCGCAGCTGAGCTTTTTTTTGAGATATTTTGTAATGGTCTTACTGTCCTCGGCGACCTGCCGGAGGGTTTCCTCGCCATAGAGGTTCTGACTGCCGGTTAAAAACCAAATCTGTTTCATATGCTCTTCTCCTGTCCGTAATATGAATTCTTACCGTGCTTACGGTTGTAATGCCTGTCTAAAATATATTTCGGGGCCTCGGCGGCGTCTGGATCGAGCTGCAGCGTGAAAAGCGCCATTTCCGCTACCTCTTCCAGCACCTTTGCGTTGTAGACGGCCTGATCCGGATCCCTGCCCCAGGCGAAGGGTCCGTGATTTGCCGCGAGCACCCCGGGAATCGCCGCGTAATCTATGCCTTTGAAGCGCTCGACGATCACAAGTCCGGTGTTTTTCTCGTACTGACCGTTCACCTCGTCCTCGGTGAGCTCCCTTGTGCAGGGTACGGGGCCGTGAAAGTAGTCCGCGTGAGTCGTGCCGAAGGCGGGGATGCTTCTCCTCGCCTGAGCGAAAACGGTAGCAAACCTTGAGTGTGTGTGAACGATGCCGCCAATCTCAGGAAAGGCCCTGTAAAGCTCCAGGTGCGTTGCGGTGTCGCTGGAGGGGTTTAGCCTTCCCTCGACCTTTTTGCCGTCCGGATCTATGACCACCATGTCCTCAGGCTTCATTACGTCGTAGTCCACGCCGGAGGGCTTTATCACCATCAAACCGCTTTCCCTGTCTATGCCTGACACGTTGCCCCAGGTGTAGATGACGAGTCCGAGCCTCGGAAGGTCGAGGTTCGCCCTGAAAACCTTTTCTTTAAGAGCCTCAAGCATTGTAAACACCTCTGTGTATGGCTTTCAGGCGTTTTAGGATGTCGTTCTGGCCTCTGCCGAGTTCGTCGTGAATTATTTTGTATTCCGCGTAGAGCTTGTCATATGTTTTGCGGTTTTCCGGGTCCGGCTTGTATACGACCTCCTTGACCTTCCCCATGACGCTGATAGCGTCCCCGAGCTTTTTGAAATATCCGCCGGCGAAAGCCCCGAATATCGCGCTGCCGAGGGCGGGCGCCTGGGGCGAGCCGGAAATCCTGATTTCCCTGCCGGTGACGTCCGAATATATCTGCATCATCAGGCTGTTCTTCTCGGCGATGCCGCCGGCGGCGTAAAGGCTTTTTACGGGGACTCCGTATTCTTCAAAGGTGTCGATTATCATTCTCGTGCCGTAGGCGGTTGCCTCGATAAGCGCCCTGTAAATGTCCTCCGGCTTTGTACGGAGAGTCATTCCGAGCATGACTCCGGTCAGATCGACGTCCACCAGAACGCTTCTGTTGCCGTTCCACCAGTCAAGAGCCAAAAGCCCGCTCTCGCCGGGCTTCAGCGCGCGCGCCTTTTCGGTAAGATAGGTCTGTATGTGCTGGCCGGCCTCTCGTGCTGCCATGGAATAGCTTTCGGGAACACAGTTTCTCACAAACCAGTCGAAGTGGTCGCCGACGCAGGACTGCCCCGCCTCATAGCCGAAAAAGCCGGGCAAGACGCCGTCCTCGGTGACGCCGCACATGCCGGGGACAATCTTCTCCTCCGTGCCCATCAGGATGTGGCAGGTGGAGGTGCCCATTATCATGAGCATTTTGCCCTCGTCCTTGATGCCGACAGCGGGTACCGCGACGTGGGCATCGACGTTTGCCACCGCCACCGGCGTTCCCTCCAGAAGGCCCGTGAGCCTTGCGGCGCAGGGGCTTATGGTACCGGCCAGAGAGCCAAGGGGCATGACGTCCGTTGAAATCTTTGTCCCGATCACGTTTTCGAGCCTCGGGTCGAGCGCCTTGAAAAACGCCCTGGATGGGTAGCCTTCCCGCTTGCTCCATATGGCCTTGTAGCCCGCTGTGCAGGAGTTGTGAGTTTCGTTTCCGGTGAGCATCCAGACTATCCAGTCGGCGGCCTCCACCATCCTGTCGGCCCTTTTGTATATTTCCTCGTCCTCCTCCAGTATCTGAAGAAGCTTCGGGAACATCCATTCTGAAGATATTTTGCCGCCGTAACGGTCTATCCACTTTTCTCCCATTTCGCGGGCAAGGGCGTTTATCCTGTCGGCCTGCCCCTGCGCGGCGTGATGCTTCCAGAGCTTCACGTAAGCGTGGGGCCTGTTTTCGTACTTTTCTTCAAAGCATAGAGGGGTCCCGTCCGAATATACGGGGAGCATCGTGCAGGCGGTAAAATCTATTCCTACCCCCGCTATCTGCGAGGGCTTGACGCCGCCAAGCTTCATGACCTCGGGTATAGTATGCTCGAGGACCTGCAGATAGTCGCCGGGATGCTGAAGCGCAAAATCGAGCGGAAGCTTAAGGCCGCTCGGCAGCTTTTCATCCATTACCCCGTGGGGATATTCGTATACGGCGGAAGCCGCCTCCTCCCCGTTGTCCAGAGCGACAAGGACGGCCCGTCCCGAAAGCGTGCCGTAATCAATTCCGATAGAATATTTACGTTCCATAAAAACCTCCACCGCGCGGATAGCGCACATATGATTGTAATATTTAAATATCCAAACCGAGCATGGGTATGAGCCTTGTGAGCAGGACTCTGTGCCGCATATAGGAATGGTATTTGAGCCCCTGCTCGAGCAGGGCGGCGTCAACGTGCACTTCCTCCGGCGTTGTCGCCGCGCCCGCCCTTTTCATGAGTGATATGAGTTCTTCGTCGGAGGGCAAAGTCTCAAAAATGATTTTTCTGATTTCCGGCCACTTTTCCTTGAGGCGCACAGGGTCTATTTCGTCGGTTATCGTCGGGCTGTTCATTTTCATCATGTCGTCCACGAGCTCCGGCCCGTAGGCCGCCTTTACGGCCTCCCAATCGGTCCTGTCCGCGGTTGGCTCGATGCTCTCGTGCTCCGAGGCTAGCCTGCGGTAAAGGGAGCTTACAATGACCGTGGCGACGCCGACCTTTTTCCCGTGAAATTCCGGCCAGAGCTTCGCTACGAGCTTTTTGCACTCCCAGAAATGCGACAGGACGTGCTCGCCTCCGGAGGCTGGTCTGGAGCTGCCCGCCAGCATCATGGCAAGCCCGCTCATGACGAGCCCTTCCATCACGCTTGCGGCGGCCTCCTCGTCGTTTGAGCACAGCCTGTCCGCCTGTTCGGCGACCCTTTTCAGACCTGCCATCGTAAGCTTTGCTATTCTGTCGCAGTAGTATTCTCCCGTAAGGAGGTTTGCGATTTTCCAGTCGGCGATGGCCGTGAACTTTCCGACCATATCCCCGAAGCCCGCCGCCTTAAGCTCGTTCGGCGCCGCGGCGAGGATTTTTGTGTCGGCGATAATGACCTTCGGCTGCTTTGCCTGCCTCGTAAGCTTGAAATCGTTTTCGATTATGGGTGCGGTGTCGGAGGCGAAGCCGTCCATGGATGGAGCCGTGCCGAAAATGGCAAGCTCGAGGTTTTCGCGGTAAGAAACGACGCGGCAGAGGTCTCCTATTGAGCCTGTCCCGACGGCAAGCACGCCCGAGACGCCCCTGCTTTCCTCCTGAAGCTCTGCAACCTGCTCCATGTCCGCGCGGATGCAGTTTTCAAAAAGCTTGAGCTTAATGTCAAAGCCCGATTCTTCAAGACTTTCCACTAGCCCCTCGGAGGCCCGAAGGGTATTATTGTCGGCGACCGCAAGTATTTTTTTAGGAAATCCCGCTCTCACGAGAATCTCGCCGGTTTTATGTACAAGCCCGCTGCCGATTTCCACCAGCTCGGTGTCGAAACTGTGCCGTCTTCCGCAGGGACAGTCTTTAAGCCCCTCTAGAAGCTCCTTTAAATCCATCCGATGGTCCCTCCCCCAAAAAGTGAAGCCCGTGCGCCGCCGAGTGATTGCGCGGCGAATACTATGGAAAAATATTGATGTAAGTATACTATCTATTATGAAGCTTTTCAATGCGTTTGACAAGAAAAAAACTTATTTTAACGAACATTTGCGTGCCTTGAAAATGATTGTCACAGATGCATAAAACGACAGACCGCCTTGCGGGCAGTCTGTACAATAGGGTATCGAGACTGAAAAGGCATTTTATCGGCATCCCGCTGCCGCTCAAGCGTGAAATAGCCGCTTTAAAAAGCTCCAAAGCACACCAGGGGGGCGTTTCGCAGCCCGGGACCCCCCTTTCCATAGCGTGTTGGCAGGATTCTCTATGCAAGGCGCATCAAACGCTTCCCTGAAGGCAGTGCAAGCTGGAGCGGAGGTCTTGAGATACCCGCCGAGGCTGAATAAAGTTTTGGGAGTAAGGCAAAAAAGCATAAACAATTTGAAGAAAAAGTCGATAATATAATACAGATGTCGAAATATGCGATCCAAGGCTACAATAAGCGCTAAATTTAGCGCGCAAGCGCGGATTCTTCGCCGATTTTATGATACGCACAATGCTTGCGGCCTCAAACAAAAAGCCTCAGGCGAGCTTGGTATAACGGCGGGGAGTCCGGGTTATTTATTTTTTTAAAATCCGGCAGGGCGGGGAGGCTGAAATTACTGTTATTACTCAGTCGTATTTACATATTTATAAATACGTTTTAGCAATATTTTATATATTTTGGGGGCAAAAATGAGATTATTTCTGCAGATGTACCTGTTTTTATCGATGCTGTCCATACCGTATACCGCGTTTTTTTTGATACTTTATTATGTGGCTTTTAAACGATTTGAAGAGAATATATTTCAGAAAGTACTGGCAATGGCAGCGTCTGTTTTGGGAAGCGGCTTGACGGTATTCATAATCATATTTCTTGACAGGAAGAACCTGGCTTTTGTAAATTACATTTCAGGCCGCCTCTGGTTATTATACCTGGCGCTGTTCATAATAAGCGCTGCGGCCAGTATAAAATATGATCAAATCAGCAAAAAAAGGGGATTGGCACAAGTTATCACAGCAGCGGTGGCGTTAATGACCGTGCTGCTTATTTGCTTTGACATGAGACAGCCCCTGGTAAGCCTGGCGGATATTGGATTGGCGTTACTGCTTGAAAAAGCCAATAAAAGGATGACAATGAAAAGGGCCGGCGGATTCTTAGCGGTGTCCGCCGGTATTATGCTGACAATACAAGGGTCTCCAATAGGATTATTATTCATTGCAGGCGGAATATACGAAGTATTCAGGGGAAAGGGCTATCGGCGCAAAAAGTATAAGGAATATTCCGACAGTGACGACGAGGCGGCAAAGGAAGCGGGTCGTCTGGGTGAGGAAAGAGTATCGAATGAGCTGAGGGGATTAGACGGATACACAATAATTGACGGGCAGACATATGGCAGGGAGCATATATATATCAGAAACGACAGCGGAAACTATAATGAAATTGACCACATTGCAGTCGGTGCAAACGGGGTGTTCCATATAGAAACAAAGTCTTATTCCGGCGCGATTACAATAATGAATAACGGCAACTGGGTGAGGGTCAAGCATAACTCGAGCGAGGTGGAGGAGCTGAAGAATCCCTGTGAGCAGATACTGCTGCACGAGGGCGTATTAAGAGGTCTGCTGGGCAGAAGGTACGGCCCGGCATTGCACAGCATAATATGTTTCGGAAACGAGCACAGGGACAATTACAGCATTAAGGGCGAAGAAAATTCACAGTTTGACATAGTGTTTCACGCTGACTTAAAAAAGTACCTTCAGAATTGCGATTCTGAAACGACGCTGTCAAAAGATGAGATAGATGAGGTAGTGCGGCTGATAAAGAATCATATGAGCTTTGAGAAGCCCGTGTCAAGGTCTGCTTGACGCTGATACGAACCTGCGGCGGGGGAGGATATGCCTTGGCGTACCCTCCCCCGCCGCAGACTGTCACAGAACCTGAGAGCAAAAGATGCAATAACAGTATGAAACCCCTTTTCCGGCGGCATATACGCCGCCGGAAAAATACATTATCCCGCGCAGGGACCCGTCGCAGACGGGACGGCGCATATCAGTCCTGATTTTTAAATGATACCTTGACACCCTGCGGGGTGTCCTCAAGAAGGATGCCCATGTCCTTCAGCTTGTTGCGTATACGGTCGGCCTCCGCCCAGTTTTTTGCCTTCCTCGCGGCCTGGCGCGCCTCGATAAGAGCCTCCGCCTCTTCGGAAATGTCCTTTTCAGCCGAGCCGCCGTAAATCAGGCCGAGGACGTTAACAAGCTCCATGAGGAAAACAAGAGCCTCTTTTGCAAAAGCCTTTGAGGGCTTCATTTCCGCCGCCGTCGCGCTGTTCAGATCCCTCACGAGCTCAAATATCACCGAAACGGCGTCCGCCGTATTGAAATCGTCGTCCATCGCCTCGATAAAACGGGCTCTGTATTTTTCAAAGCCGGAAGCAAGATCCTTCTCTCTGCCGTTCATATCGGAAATATCGGAATTTTCTGAAAGGAATTTAAGGTTGTCAACGGCGGTTGTAAGGCGCTCAAGCGCGGCTTTCGCATGCATAAGAGCTTCCCCGGAATAGTTCAAAGGGCTCCTGTAATGCGCCATCAGCATGAATATGCGGATGGTTTCATAGCCGTAAGCCTCTGCCGCCTCGCGGACCGTGAAGAAGTTGCCGAGGGACTTGGACATTTTCCGGTTGTCTATGCTTATGAAGCCGTTGTGGAGCCAGTAATTCACAAATTTGCAGCCGTTTGCCGCCTCGGACTGGGCTATCTCGTTTTCGTGGTGGGGGAAAACAAGGTCCTGCCCGCCGCAGTGGATGTCGATGGTCTTGCCGAGGTAGCGTACGGACATGGCGGAGCACTCGATATGCCAGCCCGGGCGCCCTTTTCCCCAGGGCGAATCCCAGGCAGGCTCTCCGGGCTTCGCCGCCTTCCAGAGCGCAAAGTCCATGGGGGATTCCTTGATTTCGGTAACGTCGATGCGCGCGCCTGCCATAAGCTCGTCCATCGGCTGGTGGCTCAGACGACCGTAATTTTCAAACTTTGCCGTCCGGTAGTATACGTCTCCGTTGACCTCGTAGGCGAAGCCCTTTTCGATGAGCGATTTCACGATTTCAATTATTTCACCTATGTTTTCGGTGGCCTTCGGATGGACGGTCGCGTCTCGGACGCCGAGCCCCCGGGCGTCCTTATAATACTCCCTTATATATTTCTCAGCGACCTCAGAGGAGGAAAGGCCCTCCTCTTTGGCGCGGTTTATAATCTTGTCGTCCACGTCTGTAAAGTTTTGAACAAACGTAACGTCGTAACCCCGGTATTCGAAATAGCGCCTCAGAACGTCGAACATGATTATGGGGCGCGCGTTTCCGATGTGAATAAAGTTGTAGACCGTAGGACCGCAGGCATACATTCTGACTTTGCCCTTTTCTATCGGTATGAATTCTTCCTTTTCCCTGTTCAGGGAGTTATAAAATCTCATTCGTCAGTTCCTCCGAATTTTTCCGCGAGCTTATCGAGCTCGAGCTTTATCGCCGCAAGGTCGGTCGTAACCGGGTCGGTGATGTGTATCTGGTCGACCTCGGATACATAGTCCACCCTTTCGCCCGCAATACGGACAATCCTTGCCGGCACGCCGACCGCGGTGCTGTAAGGCGGCACCTCCTTGAGCACGACGGCGTTCGCCGCTATTCTCGCCCCGTCTCCCACAGTAAAGGGACCGAGAACCTTGGCGCCGGCGCCTATCATTACGTTATTGCCTATGGTGGGGTGGCGCTTGCCCTTGTCCTTGCCCGTTCCGCCCAGCGTGACGCCCTGGTAGATGAGCACGTCGTCGCCGATTTCGGCGGTTTCTCCGATGACTATGCCCATGCCGTGGTCGATAACAAACCTTCTGCCTATCTTTGCTGCCGGGTGTATCTCTATGCCCGTTATCCTGCGCGTTCCCTGGGATATCCAGCGCGCCAGGAAAAACATGTTGTGCCGGTAGAACCAGTTTGCTCGCCTGTGTCTGCGCACCGCCCGGACCCCGGGGTATAACAGGCATATTTCGAGCCCGGAGCGCGCCGCGGGGTCGCGCTCCTTGTAAGCCTTGATCAGTTCCCTCAATTCGTTGAACATTGCGCCTCCAGACAGAAGAAAAAAGGTTTAGTAGGTTCTTATAACGGCCGTGACCCTTCCGACGATTTCGGCCTCTTTGCCGTCTATCGGCTCGTACGCGTCATTTTCGGGAATAAGCCAGACCTCGCCGTTTTTTATGCTGAGTCTCTTGCAGGTCGCCTCTTCGCCGATAAGCGCGACAACGATCTCTCCGTTATCGGCGGTCGGCTGCTTGCGCACGATTACCGTGTCGCCGTCCAGGATGCCGGCGTCAATCATCGAGTCTCCCCTGATGCTCAGAGCGAAGAAATCGCCGCTTTTGCCCGGGTCGTAGGGGATGTAGCCCACGGCGTCCTCGATGGCGAGAATTGGCCGCCCCGCCGCAACATTCCCTATAAGCGGAACTCCCAGCGCGGCTCCGGCGTTGAGCATTATCGCGCGGGTCTTACGCGCGTCACGGGAAATGAGACCGTGCCTTTCGAGGGTTGCCAGGTGGGCATGGACCGTTGAAGGTGATTTCAGATTTACCGCCGCACCGATTTCCCTCACCGAAGGCGGGTAGCCGCGCGAAACCACACATTTCGTAATAAAATCGAAAATGTCCTTCTGTTTCTTTGATAAAGGTCTCATTGACCTTGCCTCCCGTTCGTATATTATGCCGCTGTTGTGATGCCTACGCACAGTATATCATATAATTTCCCGTTTGCAAACGACCGTTCCAAAGAATTTATCTTATTTTATGCTTATTATTTGACTAAATGAGCACATAACATTATAATATATACGCAGTTTTTATTATCAATAATAAAGCAGGGCGGAGGCGTCTGGATGGTAACGGACATAAATTACTATTTTTCTGATTTGAGCAAGTTTCCCGTAAAAGGCTTCTTTGACGGAATGAAGTACCCGTGGGAGCCGCTTTTCAAGGCAAAGGATTTTCTGGACGATTTTCTGGTGCTGCCTGATGTGAAGGAAATGAAGGGAAAGGCCCTGGGGGCCTGCGATTTTTACGGCAACTATTTTGTGGACGAGGGCACGGTGCTTTATAACGGCGTTACTATAATAGGTCCCGTTTATATCGGCAAAAATTGCGAGGTGATGCCGGGGAGCATCATAAGGCCATACACGATACTCGGCGACGGCTGTGTGCTCGGGCACTGCTCGGAGGTCAAGCACTGCGTGGTGTTTAACGGAGCGAAGATACAGAGCACTTCCTTTGCCGGAGACTGCGTGATAGGAGCCTCCGCGAGAATCGGTTCGGGCGCGATTACTGCCAACCGGAAGTTCGACCAGACGGTCGTCACAATAAAGCATGAAGGCGGAAGGATAGACCTTGGCACCGACTACTTCGGCTGCGTGCTGGGAGACAACTCGAGGCTGGGCGCCAATGCCGTAACGCAGCCGGGGACTCACATAGGACGATATACCTGGATTTATCCCTCGACAAACGTCAGGGGCTTCATCCCTTCGCAGAAGAGAGTCTTTCAGGAAGCGCCGCTTACGATGCACGATAACGAAATACATGACCTGAAGCCGTAAAAGGACGCGGTTTTGCAGTAAAATCGCAGCGGACGTCAGACTCTGCGGTGAAGGTTCAGGAGAAGGGGGGCGAGGCCTCCTTCTTTTTTGTTGCGTAAGGATAAGAGGTTCTCGGGATAAAAGGGGGAATCGAGAGTCCTTTTCTCCCGAGCCGCTTCCCGGACCGCTTCCGGAGGCTCGGGATGGATCGATTATTATCCTCGAAGCATCAAATGCCGCGCACACTACCCGTAAAATTGAAGCTCAAGAAAAAATAAAATTCCCTATTGACATAATGAAGCTTTTTTGGTATTCTACTTAAGCGCCTTATGGGAATAAGGGCAAAGTGTGCGATGAAGCGGGAGATTGCTCGTTTTTGCGAGGTAACTTTCGCAGAGTATGTCCGCGAATTGCTTTTAAGTGCAATTCGGCAATCGGGCGGCTGAGAAATGTCTGTACCGAGCTTTTACGCTTTATGCGTATATCGCTGAGTCAGAGATGCGCCGGCTCACAATGCCGGTGAGATTTTTGGGGCGGAATGATACGCACGGTAAAGTGTACAGAATTTTTCGACCGTACGCACAAGCGGCAGAGCATGCCGAAACGTACGTTTAAGGAGGAAAGATCCATGGCAACGGCAAAGAAAATGATCAGAATCAGACTCAAGGCTTATGACCACCAGCTTATCGACCAATCCGCGGAGCGCATTGTTGAAACCGCGAAGAGAACGGACGCTAAGGTTTCCGGTCCCATTCCTCTCCCGACGAAGACTGAGATAGTCACCATTCTTCGCGCGGTTCACAAGTATAAGGACAGCCGTGAGCAGTTCGAGCGCAGGACGCACAAGAGGCTTATCGACATCTTGAATCCGTCGCAGAAGACGGTCGAGGCTCTCATGTCGCTGGAGCTTCCGGCGGGCGTGGAGATCGAAATCAAGCTGTGATCCGTCCCCGGATTGACCTGAACAGAGCGAGCATACATTATTAAATCAAGACGGCACCCGATGCCCGCCGACTTGCGGGGCGGGCGGGTCATGTTGAAGCGTTTGTCTGACCGCGGCGCTTCAACCAATAACCTTAAAGGAGGAAATATTGCATGAAGAAAGCCATAATCGGAAAGAAAGTCGGAATGACTCAGATTTTCGATGAAGCGGGCAGGGTCGTACCGGTAACGGTGATCAAAGCGGGGCCCTGCGTCGTGGTGCAGAAGAAGACCTGCGAAAAAGAGGGCTATACCTCGGTACAGCTCGGGTTCCAGGATGTCGAGGACAAGAAGCTCTCGAAGCCGGAAAAGGGACACCTTAAAAAGGCGGGCGTAGCCCCGAAAAAAGTGCTCAAGGAATTCAGGCTTGACGGAGCCGAATCAATCAATGTCGGCGACGAGATCAGGGCTGACGTATTCGCCGAGGGTGATAAGGTCGATGTCGTAGGTATCAGCCGAGGCAAAGGCTTCGCCGGCGTCATAAAGCGCTGGAACGCGCAGAGAACGCCCACGACGCACGGCGGCGGCCCCGTTCACAGGCACGCCGGTTCAATGGGTAGCAACACGGACCCCTCCCGTATATTCCCGGGCAAGATCGGCGCGGGACATATGGGCGCCGAGCAGGTTACGGTTTTGAACCTTGACGTTGTGAAGGTGGATCCGGAGCTTAACATGATTGCTGTCAAGGGCGCGATACCGGGACCCAAGGGCGGCGTGGTATACCTGAGGAATACGGTCAAGAACAACAGAGTAAAGAATACAGTCGTGACCGTCAGCACCAATCCGCAGAAGAAGTCGGCCAGAGGCTGAGAGAGGAGAGATTTAGATGCCAAAAACAAAGATCTATAACATGGCTGGCGAGCAGGTCGGCGAGATCGAACTCTCCGAAGCCGTTTTTGGAGTCGAGCCGAACGA
>JAJUHC010000037.1 GCA_029268065.1 Clostridiales bacterium
GTCCTTAGGCACAAGCGTGTCTATGTCTACCATTATGACGTCACGCCGGCTGTCTTTTTTCCACTCTTCCATTTCTCCGCCTCCTTGCTTCTCCATTATACCAAAAAAACACGCCCTCGGCGTGCTTTTTTGACAGGCTGCTCAGCCCCCGTCCGGGTTCGGACGGGGGCTGATTTATCCTTTTTTCAGGCGGTGCTTTCTTTCATCGAGTTTGAGTATATCAGATAACCGCAACCGCCTCGCTTTTTCACCTCATACATAGCAGTATCCGCCTTATTTACAAGCGTATCGGCGTCCTTGCCATCCGCCGGAAAAAAGCTCATCCCGAGGCTCGCCCCTACGGAAATCCGCCTTTCGCCGATGGTCACGCTCTCTCCCAGCTCCTGAACTATCGCTGCGGCGGTCTTTTCGGCATATCCGGAATCCTTTAGGATCCCCAGAATTACTATAAACTCGTCCCCGCCTATTCTGCTTACCATATCCTCTTGTCCGACCGCCCGCTTCAGCCTCAGCGCCGAGGCCTTGAGCACCTTGTCGCCTATTTCGTGTCCGTATTTGTCGTTTATTTGCTTGAACTTGTCAAGATCTATAAAAAGGACGGCGAATTTTGCTTCCCCGTCACAGACCAGGGCGTTTAGCTCCTCCATTATTTTCTTTCTGTTATACACGCCCGTAAGAGAATCATAGTAGACAAGATGCCTTATCCTTTCCTCCGCAATTCTTCTCTCCTTGATCTCTTTTCTGAGCCTCAAATTTGATTCCTTGAGCCTCTTGTAAGCCTTTTCCGTCTCGGTCTTGCTCTCAGTGAGTGCGCTTCTGCCGACATAATCGCACAAGTAGCTTTTGTATCTCATTTCCGATATTATGAAGGCTATGACTCCCGTAATGGCCGTATTCACCAGGTGGCTCGCAAGCACTACTCTGTTTCCGACGAAGATTACAAGCCCAGCGTCGAACGCGGCTATCGAGGCCAGATATATGACCGCAGCCTCCGCCGGCGAAAGGAAGGGTATGGCCGAAATACCGAAAACACATATTATAAAAGCCGAGATCTGCCCGCTCATGAAAATGTCGTTTATACCGAGGAAAACTCCCCACGCAAGTATTATCAAGGTGTAGGCGTAATAGAACCCTCTGGCCGTCAGCATGCGTCCGTCGCTTTTCAAGGAATTTGCAAGTGCGAGCCACAGCAGGATGAGCAAGGACACGATCACATGAGAAAAAAACAGGCGCACATATGCCGGATGCGAGCTCCACAAGGCTCTGTAAACCGTGAGATCCACCGCAATAAGTACGGCGTTCATAATCAGCAGCACAGGCGACAGCTCGCTGCAAACCCTAACATTATTGATAACCCTTGCTTTTTCGAAGTCCCTTTTGCGCAAACCTGGACTGTCGTCGGCAATTTGGAACGGCACAGGTTCACCCCCATCGTATAATATGTCGACATGAGTCGAATTTTCTTAATAATATATAATAAAACCCCGTTGAAAAGCAATACAAAATCAAAATAATGCCCCTAGCCAAATGAAAAACGGCGGGAGAGGGCTGAAAAGCCCTCCCCCGATTAAAGCCGCACGTTTTATTCGGACTCTATATCCTTTCTTCCCACCAGCCGAAGGCAAGCCGCCCCTCGGCCGGGACGGAATCCTCGATTGAGAGGAAGATCATAAAGTTCCCGCCGGGCGGGAAAACAAGCTTCCCGTTTTCGGTATCCACCAGCGTCGCGCCCGGCTGCCCCCTTCTGACGAAGGCCTTGAAGCCTCCCATAGGCTCGCCGATGACATTCGACGCGTGCTGGAGCTTCACGAGCGGTATCGGCGCCGGACGGTAGGCGGTGTTCGCCGGGGTCACCGACGACTCCGAGTAAGCGCCGAGCGGCGGAGTTGAATTGAACCAGAACTGCGCGCGGAAGGGTGCCTCTGAAATGTCTGTCACCGTCCATACGTTAACGTGCAGGTTTACCCCCGAGCCGCGCGGGTTGTAGAGCCTTGCCCAGGCGCTTTTGCCGGCCCCCAGCCTCAGGCGGTCTGCATAGCCTATGAAGTATCTGCCGTTCATGGATTCGTAGGTCTCAAGCGGGATATCTACGGTCTTAACCGGCGCTATGCCCGCGAAATCATTATCATGCATATATTTCACCTCAAATCAGCTCGTTGCATTATATGAAAGCGTCGCGGCATTACTTGACAATAAAAGTAAAAAAAGCGGCGGACGCCGATTTTCGTCCGCCGCTGCGCCTGTCTGAAAAGCCTTTGTCGCCGCCTCACTGCTCCTCCGATTTTTTCTCCTCGTATATCCTGAAGTTGTTCTTGCCGGAGCCCTTTACCTCGTACATTGCCATGTCGGCCTTTTGTAACAGAATGTCAATGCTTTCCCCGTCTTCCGGGAACATGCTGAAGCCTATGCTTACCCTGACCTCAATCTGAAGCTCACCCGCCTCCACCTTCCTTTCGAAGAGACGTATGAGCCTCTTGCCCGCCGCCCACAGCTCTCTTTTTGAGCGCAGCCCGGTAATGACGACGGCAAATTCGTCGCCGCCTAAACGTCCGATAATATCGCCCTCCCTGAGCTCGCCGCGAATACGCTTCGTTATTGCCCGGAGTATCATGTCGCCTGCTGCGTGCCCGTAACCGTCGTTTATTTGCTTGAAGTCGTCGATGTCTATGAATCCCGCGGCGAGCTTCGTGCCGCGCAGCCTGGCGAGGGCGAGCTCCTGAGAAAAAAGAAGCTGGAAGTACTGCCTGTTGGGAAGCCCCGTCAGGTTGTCGTGGTAGGCGGCCTGCTGTATTATCTCCTCCGCGAGCTTCCGTTCGGTGATATCGTATATCTGGAACAGCCAGCCTATCTCGCTGCCCGACGAGGTCCTGATAGTGGTTAGATTAAGCTCGTAGCAGTAATCGGCCCCGCCGTTCTTGAAGTAAAACTCCCTCACCTGCTCCCTTTTTGAATAGAACATGGACGTAAGCTCTGGCGTATCCTTCAGAAAAACGTCTATCTTCTCACCCCCGACAGGCTCATCCTTTATTCTCAGAAGACGCATTGCCGCAGGGTTTATATCAAGCAGAGCGCCGTCGTTGTCAAAGACCAGCATCCCCGCCTTCATAACCTTTATGACCTGGTAGCGCGCTATCGGCACAACCCTGAAGAGGTTGTAGCGAACCATCCCATAGGTTATTGCGACTGCGGAAATAGTGAAGGCCACGGGAGAAATGTCTATACCCGCCGGGTTCAGCCCCGACACCTGGAGGAAATTGGCCGCCACCGGAAGCCCGGCGGCGGCGATGACCGAAAAGGTCTGTTTTCTAATAACCGCGCTTTTCTCCCTCATAGCCTTTATGAGCGTGACGATCGCGACTATCGAAATAGAGTAGTTGTAAAAGGACATGAGCCAGAAAAGCGGCCCGTAATTCTTTGCGATCATCTCGAAGCCGCCTTTGTCGGCAAGGCGCACGTTGCTTCGCACAAGCTCCGGAAAAAGGAAAACAAAGATGACAATCAAAAATGGAACCGCGAGCAGCGCGGAATACAGGGGAACCGGTATCGAATGATTGTATCGCTTGGCGAAGGTCATCGCGTAAAGCAGGAAAAGGGTCGAGATCTCCATCACGGCGAGGTACTGCAGGTTGGCCCAGAGGATTTTCGTCTCCAGGTGCAGCGCGGCTATCTCAAGTCCCTGGGAAAGCGACCATAAGGCGGCGAACACGAGCACGGCCATGAAATAACGCGCACCCGGCGCATTTTTCACGTCCCAGACGTACAAGGCCAGGATCAGATATATGACAAGCTGCGCGGAATGTATCCACAGTATCGGTAAAAAATTAAAGTTCAACGCCCTCACCAGCCTTGATATTCATTTATCAAGCGATTATAACATGTTCATACAAATTATTGAAGTAAAAAGTAATTTGTTCATACAAATTCCAAAAAAATGTATAAAATATACCTGCTAGCGGAGATCTGCGCTAAAATACTCCTTAATATCCGATAAAAAGCAGCGGTGGTCATATATTTCAGAATAATAAAAGAGATATAAGCAAGAATAATAAATGCTTTGCGAAGGCAAAACAGAGTAGGTCATGAGGTCCGAAGGCTTTGTGATTGATCCTGCGGTGGGTTTCACCGTAGGGAACGCTCCCAAAGGCGTGCCGGTCGGAATTCTTGAAATAAAAGAGCTGCCGCGGATAAGAATCCGTGGTCTGCGATAGAAATAGTCCGATTCCCAGCGCGGCCTGTTTCAGGGTGTGTGCGGCAGATACCGCCTATCCGCGCGCATTGCGCCGGAACGAAATGACAAGCTTTTTGCGGGCAAAAGGTCAGAAGCGAAGATGCGCGCCAGTCAGTATTTCTTTGAGAGAAATTGAGGAGGAATTTGAAATGGGCGGAAGAAACGGCATTATGTCTGACAAGCTCAAAATGGAGATCGCGAGGGAACTCGGGGTCTACGATACTGTAAAGTCCAACGGCTGGGGCGATGTTTCGTCCAGAGACTGCGGAAATATAGTAAGAAAGGCCATCGAAAAGGCCGAGAGAAGTGCAGGCAGCGGTTAGCAGTAGCTTTGACCTTATGAGGGTGTCCCGAGGAGAATAGTCCATGGCTGCCCTTGATTGATTTCGGGCGGCAGCCATTGCTTTGACACTAAGCTGCGGAGAAAACCCAAAGCAGGGGCAAAGCGTCGGGAAGATGCGGGGAGGGATATTTGTTCCTCCCCGCGGCGTTGCAGGGGTTACGATTGTTCCTAAACGGAAGTTTATTTTAAGCGCCCTGAAAACCGTTTGGATACATATCAAGAGCGGCAATATTTTCCGCGCTTTTTTGCGTTTTTCCGATTTAATTTTGAAATAGTTTGAAATACTAAAGTAAGGCGGCGCAAAAATAACATAATGGCAAAAGGAGAAGGATCATGCGAAGATTCAGCCACAGAGATACGGGCGAAACCGCGATGCTCTGCACAGCGTCTTTTCTGCTTTTCGCAAGCGCGGCGGCGCTGGCGAAAAGCATAATCGACTACCGCGGAATGCTGGCGGAGCGTTTGTTTCAGGATATTCCCTCAGATTCCGCCGTGGAGCTCTGGGAAAACAATTCGGACAACTACTCAAAGTCAGAGAAAGCGGCGGGGAGCGCCGCTAACGAGGCTAGCGGAAAAGACCCGGTGTCCGAAAACGGCATACCGGAAACCGAGGAAAGCGGCCTTTAATATTTAAGGGGCTCTTTATACTGAAAGCGGGGGCAAAACCACCCGCTTTTTATTTTGTTTCAAATGAAATGCAGAATTTATAGTGGCTGCCAACGAGTCCCTGGCTTTCGTAAAATGCGTGGCTCAAGGTCCTCCGTTTGTTGCAGCAGACCTCCATACGGGTGCAGCCGCGTTTTTCAGCCTCCGCCCTGGCCGCCGCGAGGAGTCCGGCTCCCAATCCGCGCCCTCTTGCCTCCTTCGTCACGATAAGCTCCTGAACCTCGGCGACGAGCGAAACGTGGTGCAGCAGCCTTTGGAAATGCACGCTGACGAAGCCGGCTATAAGCCCGTTTTCCTCCGCAACCAGGTATCGTATGTCAGGAGACGAAAGGTTTTCTCTAAAAATCAATTCGAAGCTCTCCCTGTCAAGCTCCTGCTCCTCAAGCTCTGCTACGAGCGAATATATCACGTCTTCATCCGATAAGCGCGCGCTGCGTATTACTGTCATTGCCGCCACCCCATAATCAAAATCACCTTTGATTTTAATGCCCCGCTTCAAGCAAGTCAAGCGCAGGAGCCTTAGTCCGGGAGCAAATGGAAGCATCTATAAGGCCGCGGAGCCCTTCGCGAGCTTCCCTCTGCAAAATAATACCGTGGGAAGAGCTTCCTCTTCCCACGGTCAGGCTGTAGACAAACATGAATTTAAAAATGATATAACATCAAAAAAACATTTTTCCGGCGGCGTGTACGTCGGAAAAATACATTATCCCGCGCAGGGAACCGTCGCAGACGGGACGGCGCAAATGCGCCGCAGGTCGGCGCGACATGTGCGTGCCGACCGCAAATAAAATAGAAGGGCTCCCGGGCGGCTGGCCGCCCGGGAATCGCGACCGGAGGTATCGCGGCTTTGGCCGCGTATCAAGGGGGTATTGGATACCCCCTTGAAGCGTGTCGAAACACTTTTTCGACACGCTCACCGGGGGAAGAGCTTCCTCTTCCCCCGGTTATTTAAAGCCCTGCGGGCTTGGGACGGCGCGGCTATTCCGGCTTTTCGCGGACGGCTGGAGGGCATTCCTTACCGCCCGCTGATATCTTTGTCTCTCTTTTACTGCTGTAACTCTTCCGCCGCTGCCCGCCGGGCTTGCATTAATTATCGGGAAAGGATGCTCTCCGCCCGTTCCAAAAAGCAAAGGGCATCACGCCTTCCCGCCCCGGCTCCGTCCACTTTCAGGGGACGGCAGCGGGGTATTTTAAGGTCTTGCGGGCTCGGACCACTTTCAGGGGCTCCGCTCCCGCCGCTCTTAGGCTTCGTTTCCTTATCTTGATCCCAGTCTACGCCCGGCGGCTTGAAAAAACCTTGAATCCGACTAAAATTTAGGATTTTTTTCATCATCAGCGCCATTTACGCCTTTTCGTGAGCTTCACCCACAGAAGGCCCAGCGCCAGCGCTCCGAAGGACGCACCGAGGTAGATGAGGCCCTGCGCGGAAAGAGCATTGCTCCCTGCGGCGCTCCCGCCCGGAGGAGCATCACCGCCTCTGCCGCCCGCAGACATAAGCTGCGCCGCGCTCCCGCCTTGCCCGCTGTCCGTACCCGTGCTCTCGGCGGCATCAGCGCCCGTGCCGCCTCCGCGCTCGGGAGGCTGCGTCCTGCCCTGCGTCTCTCCGTTCACTCCGCCCTCTGGAGGCGTTCTGCCCTCGGCTCCTCCTTCAGGCGGTGCGCCGCCTGCGTTTCCCCCGCCTCCGCCGCCGATCGAGCCCATCACGCTGAGACTTATACCGCTGGCGTCTACGAAGCCTTGGCTGTCGCTTTTCTGGCCCTCGCTCGTTGAGGGTATCTTACCCTCGAGCTGAGCCTTCACGCTCTCGGCTCTAAGCTCAGAAAACGCGCTGAGCGTATCGACGGCTGTTTCAAACTGCTCGTAGGTGCAGAATTTGGTAGGATCCTTTTGGACGTAAGCCGCTATCATTTTGCGTGTAGCCTCCAGTAAATCGGAGACATAGCCGCTGTCAAAGTATTTCTCTATAAACTCGGCGTAATACGCGTGGTATTCGTCCGTGTAATTCGTGAGGAGCTGGTTCAAAAGGGGGCGCTCCTCCATCGTCGTGCCTGAGACCGGGGTGTCTATCGGGAAGTTAACGAGCTGGGTAGCGCTGTCAGACGCTGAAGCCGTGCCGCCCTTCCCGCTGCCGTTATTGAAGCCTCCGAAGGCGAGGTTGTAGTCCCAGGCGATTATCGAAATTTTGCCGTCCTTTTCATGCAGGTAGTAGTTATGCATCATGCTGCCGGTATAGCTGTCGAAGTTGCATACGAAGCTGTGTACGACGAAGTACCTGAGCACCTCCTCTACATTTACCGTCTCGTCAAGGCTCTCTCCCTCGTTAAGTTTTTTTATGGCCGAAATGAGGCGCTTTTTGTCCTCGTCACTCGTTTTTGTGATCGCGTTGTCAAAAATATGCGAATAGCTTTCCTCATCCTCGCCCTGGTACACCAAGGCGACGTCCGTGCTGCTGCCCCTTGCTCCCCCGCCTTCCTGCTTTGCGTCGTTCATGTCCATCGAGTCCGGCTTGTATATTTCGCCGCCGTCCTCACCGTAATTGCGCTCGGAGAAGCTTTCCTCAACGCCCTCTACCGCGAGGTAAAGCCCGAAGTCCTCTCCGTTGACCTGCACATAGATGTAGCTGCAGAGCGGGCTTTCAACTCCCATTTCCCGCATCAGCGTATAGCTGAGGAAGTCCTTCATATAGGTGTTGTCGCCCACGATGTTGTTGAGGTTCAGCTTGTCGAGCCCCTGATAGCTCTGCCCCTCGCTGTAATGGTCAAATTCAAGCTTCAGGCTGTAACGCTCGCTGCCCAGCGACTTAACAGTCGAAAGCGAGGAATTTCCCTTGGCGCGGATAGCGACGTTTTTGACCGTTTTGCCGTCTATCGTGACCGCGCATACATAGTACTCCTTCTCCGAGGCGTTTTCCAGCAGCGCCTTCCAGTCGTCCTCCGAAATTGATATGTTTATAGTGTGGACGTAGCTCGTGTCGAAAAGCCCGGTTTCGTACTCCATTGAGCTCCCCTTATCCTTGACTCCCGTGATCCCTGCGGCGTACATCAGCACGACGGAGAAGATGAGGGCAAGGCAGACGACTAGCACCCCGATCCTCGTAATATATTTATGTCTAATCATATCAGCTCATATAGTCTCCGTTGTAGCTAACGAGCACCGCGCTCCTGACTCCGTCCCCTGCGGCGATTTTGTTTACGAAGCCGGTGTCGTCCTTCTTAAGGCGGATCTCAATATTAAGCTCGGTGCCGGATTTGGATACGGACTTGCTCTTGATGGCGCTCTTTCCGCAGCTTTCGGAAACAAGCTTTTTCACATTTTCCTCAGCCTCCTGCCCCTCGCAGCTCACTACGAGTATGTAGGGCGCGCCGCCGCCCTTGCGGTTTACGAAAACGAGGAGCATTACGGCGATTATAACGCTGCCGAATACCGCGAGGGGTATCATGCCGGCGGCGAGCACGATTCCCGCGGCGATCGACCAGAACAGGAAGGCTATGTCAAGCGGTTCCTTGATGGCAGTCCTGAACCGGACTATCGAAAGCGCGCCGACCATGCCGAGCGAGAGCACCACGTTGCTCGTCACGGCGAGTATCACGAGCGATGAGATCATCGTGAGCGCGATAAGCGTCACGCCGAAGCCCGAGGAGTACATAACGCCGCTGAAGGTTTTCTTGTATACGAGGAATATAAGCATTCCGACAGCGAAGGCCATCGCCATTACTATGACCATGTCCGTAAGCGACACGGCGGTGATATTTTTGAGAAAATCCGATTTGAAAATGTCATTAAAGCTCATTTTTTAAGTTTCCTTCCTTGCATAGTTTTTTTCGCCGCAATATCAGTCATATTATCCGTACATGCGGCAGGCGGCGTATTTTGAGAAGGCCTCCTCCCTGCGCCCCTTTAGCTGTACCATATTGAATATAAGCTCCGGCAGGAATTCGTCGTATTTAATTTCGAGGAGGATTGTGTCCTCGGTTTTGACCGTCACAAGCTCCGGATCGAAGAAATCAAGGCACTTCAGTCCAGTGCGTATATCCCTGTCTATCGTCACGCGCACGTTTCCCGGCGAGTAAACATATGGCTCTCGGATGTAATCGACGATAACCTTAGGGCGCAGAAGCTCGAATTCCATCTTGATGGCAAGCTCTCTCACGAGCTTGCGCGCGTCGTCCTTCATCCATGCGGTGTCTCCCGCGAGTATGCGCTCCACCTCGTCTCGCCTCAGCGGTGCGCTCGTTTTTTCACTCAGCCCGCAGGCCTTGTACTTTTTTTCGAGGCATATGTAGCCCGGGTCGAAATTGTAGTAGCGGATTCGGAATTTTTCCCTCTCGTTTACGCCGTCTATTTTCTGCCTCAAAGCCTTGTCGTTGTAATTATCAAAGTACAGGCTCCTTATCTTGTATTCGCCGCTTTCGCCGGCGTGCCCGTCCTGAGCCATCACCGCCCGCAGCCTTGAGCGGAGCGTGAGGTAGTCCGAGTAGCTGAGCCTGTGCTTTAATTCGTGCCTGAAACACATTTTGATTCGCCTCCCTTACGTCTTGAGCCGGAGTATATGCTCCGCGTCTTTAAAAATCCTTGAAGAAAAATGATAATAAATTCAATAAAAATTCAAGCTTTTGTATTATAATGGAGAGCGTAAGGGGTGACGATATGCGGATACTTGTAGTTGAAGATGAAAAGGGACTTAACGAGGCGCTCAGGGCGATACTCGAAAAGAGCGGATATGTGACAGACTCCGCCTATAACGGGACTGACGGGCTGGATTTCGCGCTCTCCGGCATATACGACCTTATAATACTGGATATAATGCTGCCAAAAATAAGCGGGCTCGCGATACTCGGGGAGCTGAGGCAAAGCGGCGTCTCGACGCCCGTCCTGCTCCTGACCGCGAAATCGGAGATAGAGGATAAGATCAAGGGTCTCGACACAGGCGCCGACGACTACCTCACGAAGCCCTTCGACACCGGCGAGCTTTTGGCCCGCGTCCGCGCTCTGACGCGCCGGAAGGGCGACATAATGGACGACGAGCTGCGCTACGGCGATCTTTGTCTCAAGCGCAGCACCCAGGAGCTTTCAAGAGGCTCCTCCTCCATCAGGCTCGGCTTCAAGGAGTTCCAGCTTCTCGAGATACTTATAATGAATAAGAACCAGATAGTGCTGAAGGATACTCTCTGCGAAAAGGTCTGGGGCCCCGAGGACAGCAGCGAATACAACAACGTCGAGGTCTACATCTCCTTCCTCCGCAAGAAGCTTTCGCGTCTTCACTCCGAGGTTACAATAAAATCCGCGCGTAACCTCGGATATACGATGGAGGGCGGAGAAAAATGATAAAAACCCTCAGACGGCGCTTCGTCATGACCACCATGGGCGTTTTAGTCGTGCTGTATTCGCTCATGTTCGTGTTTCTTAACGTGACCTTTACGCAGACTGAGATTCAGCGGAGCTACTCGCTGATGAGGCGGGCGGCGCTTCAGGATACCCCGCCGAGGGAGCGCCCCGATTCCGGTCATTTTGTGTACAAGCCCGCGCCGGACGGTTCCTTTTCAGTATCGTTCAGCCAGCTTTACACGATAAAGCTGGATGCCGAGGGCAATATAATGAGAGCGACCTCCGCTTCCGGAGAGGATCTGTCCGAGGATACGGAGCTTAAAGACCTCGTCGCGAACGCGCTATCGAGCGGCCGCAGCCAGGGTAAAACAGGCTCATACCGCTACCTTGTAGAGCCGCGCTCCTACGGCAGCGTGCTCGTGATAGCCGACACGCACCTTGAGGATGCGTCCTCATCGCGTCTTGTCCGCTCGACACTCATAATAGGCTCAGTGGGGCTTGTGCTGCTCTTCCTCGCGAGCATCTACCTTTCCCGCTTCGTGACGAGACCCGCCGAGCAAGCCTTCGACAGGCAGCGCCGCTTCATATCCGACGCAAGCCACGAGCTCAAGACACCGCTGTCCGTAATATCCGTCAACGCTGACCTTCTGTCCTCCGAGCTTGGGCAGAACAAATGGCTCGGCTATATAAAATCAGAGGCCGCGAGGATGGACAGGCTCATACGCCAGCTCCTTGACCTTGCCCGGATGGACGACGCGTCAAGGCCACGCAAAACGGCCGTATTCAACCTCTCTGACGCGCTTTACGAGGCTGTTTTACCCTTTGAGAGCACCGCCTTCGAGCGCGGCATAGAGTTTGAGCCGGACATCGCCGAGGACTGCTATATAAACGGCGAGAGCGATGGGATAAAGCAGCTCGCGGCGATACTTTTAGACAACGCCTTCAAGCATACTCCCTCCTCGGGCAGGGTTTCTGTAAAGCTCAGGCCGCACGACAGCCGTATGGTTTTTGAGGTATTCAACACCGGCGACGGAATAAGCCCCGAGGATCTCCCGCATGTTTTTGAACGCTTCTATATGGGCGACAAGGCCCGCACGGGAGGCGGCGGCTACGGGCTCGGGCTCTCGATAGCCGAATCCATCGCCTCCGCGCACGGCGGATCTATAAGGGCGGAGAGCGAATCCGGCAAGTGGGCGCGCTTCACGGTCACGATTCCCGTATGACGCTTTTACGTTTTGATACCACGCTTTAGAAAGCTTTTCATTATATACTCCTTCCAACCGTAAGCCTTCCGCCAAAACGGCGGAAGGCTTTCGGCATATGGACGGAAAACGCGCAAGAGAAAGACCGGCGGAAGCTGTCCCGCCGGTCTTAAAGTATCGATATTAAGCTATTGTATTACCCTGCTGTGACGCACAACCGGGATTCTCTCTCTGTCGGCGAAGGTGTGGCGTATCGGCTCCCAGGTAACGTTCTTGAAGAGCGCCGCCACCGCTATCGGCATGTAGGTGAACATGAATACCGGGAAAGTGAAGAGGTAAAGAATCTTTTTGGGATTGCTGCAATAGATATTCTTCCACTCCGATACGACCGTGATGGCTCCGAAGAAAAGCAGCGAAATATATATGTTCCTGAAGGCCGACCAGACCTCAAGGAGCGATATCGCCGCAATAAGCGACTTGCCCGTCAAAAATCCGTAAATGAAGGCGCCGAAATTCATGAAAATAGAGGCGATAGTAAGTATCGAGGCGGGTGCGATTGTCGAGAACATATCGTAGCACTTAAAACCGTTTTTGCGGAACATGCCTTTGATAAGTCCCGCGCCGTAATTGTAAATGACCTGGTAGAAGCCCTTGGTCCAGCGCATCCTCTGCTTCCATGATACGCCGAAGGTGACAGGCTGCTCGTCGTAGACGACTGCCTTCTCGCAGTAGCCGATGACCTCGCCATGTATGACCTTATCCACCGTAAACTCTATATCCTCGGTGAGCAGGTTGTACTTCCAGCCGTCGTCCTTCTCGATTATCTCGCTGGAGACGAGGAAACCGGTTCCGGAAATTGCGCAGCTCGTATTGCATATCATTCTCGAACCGTTCAGGTACTTGGACTCGCGGATGTACCAGAGGCCGTAGCCCGCAGATATCCAGTTGGAACCGAAGTTCTTGGAGTTTCTGTAGCTTGTCACCACGCGGTAGCCCTTGTCGAAAACCTTGTTGATCTCGTTCACATAGTTTTCGTCCAGCAGGTTGTCTGCGTCGAAGACCATATAGCCATCGTAATTTCTGATTCCGCAATTGTTTTTGATGTAATCAAAAGCGTAGTTGAGGGCGTAGCCCTTTCCCACCTTCTGCTTGTTGAACCTTTCAAGGACGAAATCAGCCCCGTGCTCCCTGGCTATCTTTGCGGTGTCGTCGTCGCAGTTGTCGGCGACAACATAAATATCGATAAGCTCCGCCGGGTAATTTTGAGCCTTTATGCTGTCGATAAGCCCGCCGATAACGAGATTCTCGTTCCTTGCGGCTATTACAACCGCGTATTTGTGAAGTTTTTCGGCCGTAAGCTCCGGCATTTTCTTAAACATCCTGATCAGAACAAAAATGTACTGATATGAGTAAATAAGGAAAAACAGAAAGAAAATAGCCAGATTAAATTGTTTGATCCATAGTAACATCTTTATACCTCTTATATCGCACCCGTTTAATTCATCACACCAAATGTAGTATAGTACAGTCCGACCTGAATTTCAACATAAATATTAAGTTTTTATTAAATTATTTTCACGCGACGCAAAAGCTCTGTTAACAGTTTGGGCAGATTCAGACGCTCAATTTTAACATATCGTTTTCGCCGCGAAAGAATTTGCGAAAATTCTATCGTTTTAACACCTGTCGTTTTTATAATGATAACACCAATTTCAGGCCAAATGTTACGAAAGTATTAATTTATTTAAAATATTTGCTTACCAAAATATACCATTATGCATAAAAAAAGCGCCTTTTCGGCCATTCTATGGTGATTTTCACCGGCTTCAAGGGCGTTTTTTGTTTATTTTTCCGTCTCCGTGACGAAGACGCCGGCCCCGCAAAAGGATGGGGGGATGGGCAGGCGCGCGGGACTCCGTCCCGCGTGCCGCCCTAAGAAGGGTTCAAAATGTATGCTCGGCGTGCTTAAGGTTATCTGATTTTTAAGCTTTTGTTCATATGTAATCCTTAAGCTGCTTGTCCTCCTTCATAATATGCTCCACAAGCCAGGAGGATATGGTGTTGTTCACGCTGATGACCATTGCGGTCTTCATTCCCGATGCGGCAAGGTCGCTCTTCAGCTTTGCGACCTGCTTCGCGAAATCCGTGTGCTTGGCCTTGTGCTGCATGAATTTCGGATAATTGATTTTTTGCTGCAGTTTTTCCTCGTCGGCAAAGTGCTTCACCGTGTATGAGGCGAGAAAATCAAGCGTCTTGGATATCTCGTCGGCCGCCTTGCCCTGCGAGCAAGCGGCGTATAAATCGTCAATCTTGTCGCACAGCTCCCTATGCTGCCGGTCTATTTCAGGTATCCCTATCGAAAAGCTGTCCTTCCAGGTCATGTGCACCCTCCGCTCATTTTTTCGTTTATAGTATATATCGGCCGCAGTTGCGGATTGTTTAGCGGAATATCAATAAATAAACACCGGTTAGGCCTTCCATTGGCGGCGCCTGCTTATAAGAGCATAAATTCGGGGAGCCTAAGGCGCTCCCCGAAAGCTGTCAGTTGCTTTTAATGAACATCTGCGTCCAGTAGTAGGTGCCGTTTGCCTTTTTTGCCACGCCGACTCCTATCTGGTTGTAGGTGCGGCTAAGGATGTTTGAGCGGTGACCCGGAGAATTCATCCATGAGTTCATTACCTCCTCAGGCGTACGCTGCCCGTATGCGATGTTCTCTCCCGCCGCCGTGAAGCGTATGCCGAAGTCCTCCATCATACGGAAGGGAGAGCCGTAGGTCGGCGACTGGTGCGAAAAATAGTTTTTGTCTATCATATCCTGCGACTTGTACCTGGCCACCCTGCAAAGCTCCCAGTTGGTAGCCAGCATGGAAAGCCCCGCCGCCGCCCTCTGCCTGTTGACAAGCTCGATGACCTTCTGTTCAAGCGCTTTTACGTCGTCTAAGCTCGGTATGCTAATTTTCTGTCCCGCGTAGATCATGGCGGGGTCTTTTATCTGAGGATTGGCCTTTATCAGCTCGCTTACGCCTATCTGATATTTCACAGCTATCTTCCACATCGTATCGCCCGGCTGCACCGTGTAGGTGCCGCTCTGTGCGAGAGCCGAGGCCGGAAGCAGCAGAAAGACCGCAAGGAAGCAGGCCGCAAGTCTTCTGATTTTTGAAAGCTTCATATTTTTGAAAATACCTCCGGCAGTATTATCTGCGCCCTTGACGCTTAAAATAACGGTACATATATGAAGCACTGCATCAAAATGGATAAGGGCGGCATTTGGCCGCCCTTACGAGCGTGTCGAAAAAGCGTTTCGACACGCTTCCAGGGGGTGTCCAATACCCCCTGGATACGAGCCTCACGGCTCGATACCCCCGGTCGCGCACAATTGCGCGGGATAATGTATTTTTCCGGCGTACACGCCGCCGGAAAAATGTTTTTTTGATGTTATATTATTTTTAAATTCATGTTTGTCTACAGTCTCATAAGGGCGGCATTTGGCCGCCCTTCAGCCTGTCAAAGAACGGCGGTTTTCAGCTTACGAAAACCGCGGTTCTTTGCGTATAACAGGCAAAAATAAGCCAAATCCGAGAAAACAAAGGGCTATTTGAGACCCAAATGGCCAGCTTTTTGAGATTCATGGCAGCA
>JAJUHC010000038.1 GCA_029268065.1 Clostridiales bacterium
AAGATATGGCGGAAATTTCTCATGAAGCTGTACAGAGCTTCATCAACTCACTCAATTTACGTCCACGTAAATGCCTTGGCTGGAGAACACCTTTTGAGGTCTTCTTTAATTCAGTGTTGCACTTAACTTGACAATCCGCATTTTATACCGTCATTTCAATTTCATTCTTAGGTTCTTTGACAGTCTCCGTCGGCCCTTAAGCCCTTATCCGGCTTAAGGGCCGGCTTTTTGCGCTGTGTTTCGTTTCGCAAAAGTCCGCCCGAACGGGAAAATAATAGTTAGTTAACTATTGTTTGTGTCCGACTGCGGTGCTATAATAGAGCTCGGCAGAATCTGGTTCGGACCCGGAATGTATAAAAAACCTCAAACCTGAACGTTTTGTTCAACAATTGCAGAAAGGAACAACAATATGGCAGACTTTTCAGATCTTGACGCGCTGCTTCAGGGCTTCGTCGACGGCGGGCTGCCCGGCTGCGCATGTCAGATAGCCAAAAACGGCAAAACCATTTACGAAAACTATTTTGGCTATTCGGACGTCGAAACAAAAGCGCCCATTACGAAGGACTCCATTTTCCGCCTGGCCTCAATGAGCAAGCTGCCGCTCTACGTCACCTGCATGATACTCTTTGAGCGCGGAAAATTCCTGATGACCGACCCTATACATAACTATTTGCCCGAATGGAAAAACCTTAAAAAGTATGTGAGAACGCCGAACGGAAACATCACGGCCGTTCCCACGGAAGGCCCCATAACCGTCAGGGACGCACTCTCCATGAAATGCGGGCTGCCCTACTGCAATTCTCCCGCGCCGACCAACAACCAGACGCTGGCTTCGATGCAAAAGTGCATGCAGCCGCTCTGGGAAAAGGGGCACTATACGCTCCGTGAGCATGTGAGAGCCATGAGTCAGGCTGTTCTGGCCTTCGAGCCGGGAACGCACTGGATATACGGCTTTTCAAGCGAGCTAGCAGCCGCCCTCATTGAGGCGGTCTGCGACAAACCGATAGACGAC
The DNA here is from genome assembly GCA_029268065.1 of Clostridiales bacterium. Taxonomy (GTDB): domain Bacteria; phylum Bacillota; class Clostridia; order Oscillospirales; family Oscillospiraceae; genus DUPK01. The sequence goes on from JAJUHC010000038.1 coordinate 1,013, forward strand.
GTGTTCAAGGAGCTCATCTTCGACCCGCTCGGCATGGACGTCACCCGATCGCGCTTCTTCGGCGACATACCCGAGCGCATGGTGAAGCTGTACAGCAGAAGCGACGACGGTACGCTTCATCCCGGACCGACAAACTTCGATAAAAAGCACCTTCCCGGCGCCGAAAACGAGTGCGGCTGGGCAAGGTTGTATTCAAGCTGCAATGATTTCACGAAGCTGATGCAGGCGCTCGCCTGCGGCGGAGTTTACGACGGCGTACGCATAGTCGGCAGAAAAACCATCGACATGATGCGCGCAAACGGGCTGAACGAAGCGCAGCAGAGGGACTTCGACCTGGACGGCGGCTTCTACAACGCCGGCTACGGCTACGGCTACGGCGTGCGCACGCTCATCGACAAGCAGAAGGGCAATCACAACGGCTCTCTAGGCGCTTTCGGCTGGACGGGCGGCTTTGGCACCTGGTGCGAATCCGACCCCGAAGAGGGCGTGTCCATCGTTTATATGCACAACCTCATGCCGAACATGGAAAGATACTATCATCTCCGTATGCGCGCCGTCGCCTACGGCTGTCTTAAATAGGGGGCGCTATTATGGCTACATTCAAAGACCTTGACGCTCTGCTCCAGAAATTCGTTGACGACGGGCTGCCCGGCTGCGGCATGCAGATAGTCAGGAAGGGCGAGACCCTTTACGAAAACTACTTTGGCTACGCTAATATCGAGGAGAAGAAGCCCGTTACGAAGGACTCTGTATTCAGGCAGGCCTCTCTCACAAAAATAGCAATGTACACCGTCGCAATGATGCTTTACGAGCGCGGCAGGTTCCTTATGACAGACCCCATATACGAATACTTCCCCGAGTGGCGGAACACGATGAAAACCGTGTACAAGGACAACGGGGACGTGGACGTAGTGCCTGTCGAGCAGCCGATAACGGTCAAAAACATACTCAATATGACCTGCGGTCTGCCCTACGACATGATAATGGGCGATACCCCCGTGAAGCTCCCCACCGCCGAAGCAATGTGGAAGGAAATGGCCCCTCTGCGTGAAAAGGGACACTACACGCTGCGCGAGCAGATAGCAGCCATGAGCCGCGTCCCGATTTCCTTTGAGCCCGGCACGCGCTGGCTTTACGGCTTCGCGAGCGAGCTCACAGCCGGTCTTCTCGAGGCAATCTGCGGCAAAACCGCCGAGGACGTTATCAAGGAAATGCTCTTTGAGCCGCTCGGAATGACGAGCAGCGCGAACTACATATTCGGCGACATGGATAAGAGACTGGTTGCGAACTACTATATCAAGCCTGACGGTACCCTCGGGATATACTCCCCCGAGCGCGATCTGAAATTTGTCGGTCCACGTGGCACGGTTTCGGGCTTCCAGCGAGTCGCAACGACGGTAAACGATTACTCCAAGCTCATGCAGATGCTTGCAAACGGCGGCGAATACAACGGCGTGCGCCTTATAGGGCGCAAGACAATCGACCTTCTCCGTACCAATACCCTCAGCGACAAGCTTATCGCCGAGGACTTCAGCAACTCTTACCTCGCGGGCTACGGTTACGGCTACGGGATGCGCACCCTGATGGACAAATACTCAGGACAGCACAACGGCTCAATCGGAGCCTTCGGCTGGACCGGCGGCTCCGGCACCTGGGCGGAGGCTGATCCGAGCGAGGGCGTATCGATAGTCTACATGCACAATATCCAGCCGAACATGGAGGAATACCACCACCTGCGCATGCGCGCCGTCGCCTACGGCTGTCTGGAATAACAGTCTGTAATCTTGAGCATAGTTATTAAAAAAGTCCGGCCTCAGCCGGACTTTTTTGCAGACTGTCAAAAAAAACTGAGAGCAAAAGATGCAATAACAGTATAAAACTATTTTTCCGGCGGCGTGTACGCCGGAAAAATACATTATCCCGCGCAATTGTGCGCGACCGGGGGTATCGAGCCGTGAGGCTCGTATCAAGGGGGCATTGGATGCCCCCTTGAAAGCGTGTCGAAAAACTTTTTCGACACGCTCTAAAAAAGTCCGGCCTCAGCCGGACTTTTTTGTACTTCCTTTTACGGCCGGCTTAGCGCTTTTCGCGGCTGTTGCGGTGGCCGTAGCCGCAGGCGCGGCCTTCTTTGCCGGGGCCTGCTTTGAGGCTGGTTTTGCGTTTCCCTGCTTTTTTTCCATACCTATGCACTCCTTTCATGCAATCATTATTACACATGAGAGGCGCAATTACAAGATAAATTTTACATATTTTCTAATTTATGTAATTTACTGCGGGTACGCAAATATAATTATAGGATGCTTCAAACATTCTGCCCTTGTGTGACTCCCGCCGGGTATCTCAGCACTTTGTCTGCCAGCCGCTCACGGATATGTTTCCCGCGTTATCAAAACGCCTGCTCATATAAAGCTCAGTTCAGGCAGTCCATGATTTCCTGATGCACCTGCTTTAAAACAGAGCCTATATACTCTTTGTCCTTCGCGCTCCCGTACTGGTTGCAGCTCAGCGTGACTGTTCCGTCGAAGGTGGATACCACAATCTGAAAGAAGGGCGCGTACTTGACAGCTCCCGAAACATAGGCGTAAGTCAGCTCCGTTTCCCCGAAGCGAAGGCGCGCCTTGTCGAGAATCCCGGCGTTTGTGAACGAAAGCACCGGCACCGTGTTCACATTGCTGAAATACAGCTTCAGCGCAGAAAATGGAATAACGCGAAATAATAATTCAAGGGCCGCTACGGGTTTCAGGCCCCCACTGCTCCGCTTCTGCCTGTTGAGCTGCGCCGAAACCTGCTCCAGGGTCTCCCCGAACGTACTTTGCCCGTCAATATCCAGCTCGAGTATATAATTTGTAGTTAAATTTGCAACCGCGTCCGCGGACTCCGGCGAATACTTCCGCAGGTCTGCGGGGCAGGGCAACGAGACGCTCCGAGTTCCCGTGTTTTTCGCAACGACGCGGGCGAACGCCGCAAAAAGCATATCGTTGAGCGAGGCCTGCCGCGCCTTTGCGTAAGCCTTGATTTTTTGAAGGTCTTCTCCCCTGATTTGATAAGACGCGAAGATAGGGTTTACCCTGTCGCCTTCCAAATCAAGCTGCGGCTGACGCTTCAAAGCCGAGCGGTCATATCCGGACAGCATTATTTTGACCCTGTCGAAAAAGCCGAAATTTCTGAAAAGCTGCCTTGTGTCGCGCGGACGCCGCCTCAGGTCCGGAGAGTCCGAATTTCCGCAAACGCAGTGATTATACAGACCGCTCAGAAGATAAAAGTAAGCCTTGTAACCCCCGCCGTCCGTAATCATGTGGTTCATTATGGATAAGAGGACGTCGCCGTCCTTATATCTGAGCAGAATCAGCTTAAGCTGCGGCTCCTTTTCTATGTCAATGGACGACGCGAAAAGCGAATCCAGCGCCTTCTCCTCAAAATCCGACGCCTCGACCACCCTCAAAATATCCTCGCCGCTGAAATCGCCCCTTTTCCAGTAAGGACGCCCCCTGTCAAGGCTCAAGGTGCAGAAAACGACGGGCACGGCCTCGGCCGACAAGGTCACCGCCCTCTTCAGAGCCTCAGCATCGAGATGCCCCGAAAAGCGGAACAGCCCGTGTATAAATATCTCGTAGCTTCTTCCGTTCAGGTAGTGCATCAGATCGAAGGCTTCCATTTTAATATCCATGAGGCGTCCCCTAATAAAAAATTGTCGTTTCTTCGGCTTCGCTGTCTGATATTATAATGTGAATCCGGGGGCAAGGCAAATCTAAATTATTGAAGGAAAAATCGCTCCGCCGCCTCCAGCGTCGTCTGAATGTGGTCTTCGGTGTGAGCGCAGGAAACGAACATCGCCTCAAACTGCGCGGGCGCGAGATAAATTCCGCCGTCCAGCATGTGCCTGAAGTACCGCCCATAGGCCGCCGTATCGGAGCGCTTCGCGTCATTGTAGTTTTCGACGCTCCCGCTCGTGAAAAAGAGGCTTCCCAGCGAGCCAATATGGTTTAAAGTAAAGTTTTTGCCCGCGCGCACGGCGATTTCCTTCAGACCGCCGAAAAGCCTTTCCGCAAGTGCGTCTATACGCGCATAGACCTCGGGGTGCTCCTTAAGAAAGCTAAGCTGCGCAATTCCCGCCGCCATTGCGACCGGGTTGCCGCTGAGCGTTCCCGCCTGATAGACTCCTCCGAGCGGCGATACAAGCTCCATAAGCTCTCGTCTGCCGCCGTAAGCCCCGACCGGCATTCCCCCTCCGACGATTTTTCCGAGCGTGGTTAAGTCTGGCGTGACGCCGAAACGCTCCTGCGCCCCGCCTATTCCGAGCCGGAAGCCCGTTATCACCTCGTCGAATATGAGAAGCGACCCGTTCTTGTCGCAAAGCGCCCTGAGCTTCTCAAGAAAGCCGTCCTTCGGCAGGACGACGCCCATATTAGCCGCCACAGGCTCGATTATCACGGCCGCTATCTCGCCGGCATTCATTGCGAAGAGCTTTTTCACCGTCTCAATATCGTTATACGGCGACGTGAGGGTATCCTTAGCCGAGCCTTCGGTAACTCCCGCGCTGCCGCTGACTCCGCTCGTCATAAGCCCCGAGCCCGCGTTTACGAGCATCGAATCGCTATGTCCGTGGTAGCATCCCTCGAACTTTATTACCTTGTCCCTGCCTGTTGCGCCCCGCGCGAGGCGTATGGCGCTCATAACGGCCTCGGTTCCCGAGTTCACCATGCGCACCATGTCGACCGAGGGAAAAACGGAGCATATAAGCTCCGCCATGATGACCTCAAGCTCGGTCGCGGCTCCGAAGCTCAGCCCGTTTTCCGCAGCCCTCACAACCGCCTCTTTGATAACGGGGTGGTTGTGCCCCAGGATCATCGGACCCCAGGAGCATACATAGTCGATATAGCTCTTTCCGTCCGCATCTGTGATAAGGGCGCCGTCCGCGCTTTTTATAAAGCGCGGAGTGCTCCCGACCGAGCGGAAGGCCCTCACGGGGCTGTTGACTCCTCCCGGTATCACCTTGTTCGCCCGCTGGAAAAGCTCCTCCGATTTGCTCATGCTCAGCCGATCCTCCCCTCTTTGATGAAGCCAGCTATCTCAGCGGCGTAATACGTTATAAGCATATCCGTACCCGCCCTGAAAATCGAGGCCGCGGTCTCGCAGACTATCGAGGCCTCGTCTATGTAGCCCATCCTTGCCGCCGCCTTTATCATCGAGTACTCTCCGCTCACGCTGTAAGCCGCGACAGGCACGTTCACGCTGCTTTTAACGGTCTGTATCACGTCGAGGTAGGAAAGAGCGGGCTTGACCATAAGAATGTCGGCGCCCTCGTCAAGGTCGAGAGCCGCTTCCTTCAGCGCCTCCCTCTTGTTGTGGTAGTCCATCTGATAACCTCGCCTGTCGCCGAAGGCGGGAGCGGAGCCGGCCGCCTCCCTGAAGGGACCGTAGAACGCGGAGCTGTATTTCACCGAATAGCTCATTATGGGAACGTCGATATGGTCGTTTTTGTCGAGCATCTCTCTTATTGCGCCGACCCTTCCGTCCATCATGTCGCTCGGCGCCACCATGTCCGCACCGGCCTGAACGTGCGAGAGCGCGGTTCGGGCGAGAAGCGGCAGGGTCCTGTCGTTGTCCACGCTGTGACCGCAGAGCACGCCGCAGTGTCCGTGCGAGGTATATTCGCAGAGGCATACGTCGGTAATGCAGTACATAAAGGGGAATTCTTTCTTTATTTTCGAAAGCGCCTTTTGTACGATGCCGTCGTCAGAATACGCCCCGCTTCCCATCTCGTCCTTTTTGTCCGGTATTCCGAACAGCATAACCTTATCTACTCCCGACTTCAAAAGGCTCTCGATGATAGTGGGAAGCCTGTCCACGGTATAGCGGTACTGCCCCGGCATCGCCCCGATCTCCTCGACAGTGTTTTCCCCCTCTCTGATAAAAACGGGGTATATAAGCGAGGCCGGAGACATCCTCGTTTCTCTCGCCATGCCCCTTAGTGCAGCACCGTTTCTCAGCCTTCTCGGCCTTTGTGTCATATCCATGCCGATACCCTCCTACATTGCTTTTGCCCGCCGATGCAGCTCGACTATTTTTGATGCAAGGCTTTCAATTGTAATTTCGTCCGAAATAACAGCCTTCATACCGAGCTGAACGGCCGCGTCGGCCGTCTGCCGTCCGATGCAGACCGCGGTTATTTTTGAAAAATCCGCGTCTCCCGCGGCGGCGGCGAAGCCCCTTACCGTGGAAGCGCTGGTAAACGCCACATAATCCACCTTTTTTGTGTTCAGGATTTCGTTAAGGTTCAATACGCCGTCGTTCCTGTACAGCGTGTCGTAAACCGGGATGTCATCGTAGTCTATGAAAGCTCTGTCAAGAGCTTCCGTAAGCTCCCTCGAGCCTATCCTCGCGCGCGGAATGAGCAGCTTTTCGTGTTGCCCGACCAGCTTTGTAAGAGCCATGCCCAGATGCTCGCCGTCGTACTTTTCGGGCACAAGGTCTACGAAGATCCCTCGCTCCTCAATCGCTTTTTCCGTAGCGGAGCCTATTGCAGCAAACCTCAGGCCGCCGAGTGACCTTATATCAACTCTGCTCTTTTTGAGCGCCGCAAAGAAAACGTCTACCCCGGCCTGGCTCGTGAATACTATCCATTTGTATTCTCCAAGCCGTTTCAGCGCGTCTGCAAGGCGGTCATTGTCCTCGATTGCAATCGTCTGAATAGCGGGGATCTCCAGCACCTCCGCGCCGGCTTCCATTAAACGCCCGGAGAGCTTTGAGGCCAATTCCTTCGGCCTTGTGACTATCACGCGGGCGCCGCCGAGGGGTCTGTCCTCCGCCCAGTGGAACTTATCGTTAAGACCGCAGACCTTGCCGACAATTATTATGGCGGGAGTCCTGACACCCTGTTTTTTTGCTTCCTCAGGCAGGTCCTTCAATACCGAAACCACTCGCCTCTGCTCCGAGGTGGTGCCCTTCTCCAAAATCGCGGCCGGCATCTCCGGATCCATACCCGCAAGTAAAAGTCCTTCACATATTGATTTAAGCGCTCCTACGCCCATAAGGAACACTAGAGTGCCGTTCAGCTTTACAAGGGATCCGTAGTCTATATGCGGCTTGTCGTCGTCCTTGAGGTGTCCGGTTATGACGTGAACGGAGGAGCAGAAGTCGCGGTGAGTGACGGGAATTCCGGCGTAGGCGGGCACCGCCACAGCCGAGGTCACGCCAGGGACTATCTCGAAGGGTATGCCGTGCTCGCACAGAAGCTCGAGCTCCTCGCCGCCCCGCCCGAACATAAACGGGTCGCCGCCCTTGAGGCGTACGACCTTAATGCCCTTTTGCGCCTCCTCGAGGATGGTCCTGTTGATTTCCTCCTGAGACATATGCGCGTGTCCCGCGCGTTTCCCGACGTTTATAAGCCTTTTATCGGGCGGGATAAGCCCCAGGACGCCGTCTCCGACGAGGGAATCGTACAAAATCACGTCGGCCGCTTCAATGAGCCGCCTGGCTTTCAGTGTCAGCAGTCCGGCATCGGAGGGACCCGCGCCGACGAGAAAAACCTTTCCTTTAGTCATGTTCAATCTCCTTTAAAAGCTTTTCCGCAAGCGATAAACCCAGCGCCTCCGCGTCCGATATTGGCATTTTGAGCTCTCCTGTAACGCTTTTACCGCTTTTTTCGTCGTAATAAAGCGCGAATAAATGAGCATTATGAGCGTTTATTTTAGCAAAAGCGGCGATCGGGGACGAGCATCCGCCGTCAAGCCTGCGGACAAAAGCCCTCTCCGCCGCCGCCGCCGTCCTTGCCTCAAAATCGTCCACGCATTTGAGATATGTATGGTCCTCGCCCGCTCTCGCCTGCACGGCCAGTATGCCCTGCCCCGCTGCGGGTATCATTTCCCTTTCCGTGAAAACCTTCGTTATACGATGCCCGAGACCCATGCGGTTGAGTCCCGCGCAGGCAAGCACAGTCGCGGCGTAGTCTCCTCCGTCGACTTTTTCAAGCCGCAGCAGCACGTTGCCGCGTATGCCCTTCGAGCTCATGCCCGGGTAGAGCTTTTCGAGCTGGAGCTTTCTTCTCGCGCTCGAGCAGCCGAAGGGCTTTTTAAAGTCTATCTTATCCACGCCTTTCGGCATTATGAGCGCATCGTAAGGGTTTTCACGCTTTGTGAAGCTTATGACAGGCAGATCCTCCGGCGTCACTATCGGCATATCCTTGAGGCTGTGCACCGCGAAATCAATCTTCCCGCTCCTAAGCCCTATGTCAAGCTCCTTGACGAAAAGGCCCTTTCCCCCGACCTCGTCAAGGTTCCTGTCGAGGATTACGTCGCCCGTCGTCTTCATCGTCACAAGCTCAAATTCAAGCTCGGGATTCCGCGCTTTGATGAGCTCTATAACATGCATAGCCTGTATGACGGCAAGCCTGCTCTCCCGGCTCCCGACCCTTATTACTTTTTTCATATTATTTCACTCGCTTTAATGAATTCCCTTATATTGGCGGCGACTTCCCTGGTCCTCGCGTGGTCCTCGCCGGTTCCGCAGACCCCGATGACGCCGCCTTTGTACTCTATTATCGAGGGGAAGTAGAAGGTGCATTCGTCGCGGTTGTCGGCTATGCTGCAGGGCTTCGCCTTTTTCTTTGCGTCCGCGGCGACGGCGGCGTTCACTTCCCTTGAGTCCGTGGCCGCGATGACCAGCGCGGACTCCTCTATATCAGAGCTTTCATAGGCTTTAAGCTCCAAAACGAGCTTATTCTCCCTCGCGTAGCCCTTTATCTCGTCCAAGGCGTCGGGAGCCACCACCTTCAGCCGGCAGGGAAAGGAAAGCAGCGACCTTATCCTGCGAAGAGCTATATTTCCAGCGCCGATTACCGCCACTTCCCTGTTAGATAAATCGACGTAAAGCGGAAAACGCGGGGGAGGCCCCTCACAGGGTTCGCCCTTGTTTTCCGATTCGGAGTCACTGTCGCCGAGGCTTGAAAGGCAGTCCTCGAACATATCGCTTTCCATGTCCTTCTGGAGGCTCAGAATAAACTTCACTATCACCTTTGAGACGGCGTCGCTCGCCGCCTGCGACACGAGCCGTCTCGATTCCTCGTCGAGCTCGGAGCCCTTAAGCCCGTGCGCAAGGCGCTCGCCCAGGTCGGCCAGAACAAAATCGCTCAGCTCGTTTATCTTCGGCATGATGCCGCGAACCGACTGCCAGCGGGCGAATTCGGCCATCTCTTCCCTTATTATTTCCTTTACCTCGGCTACCCCGGCATTCTCAGACTCGTCCGCCATCCTTGCCCCGAGGTCGTCTATATCAAAGAGCTTCATATTGCCAAGCTCTGCTATTCTCGGGTCGATGTCGCGCGGCACCGCGAGGTCGAAAAGATACTTTTCCTCAGTCCCCGCAAAGGGCAGTATCTTCTCGTAGCTGAGGGTACTGTGCGGGCTTCTCGTGGCGCTGATTATCACCCTTGACCTTGCAAGCTGCTCATAGCGCTCCTCGTAGTCCACCACCCTGCTGTGGGCGGGTATCTCGGAAAAGCCGTTTTTGTACTGCCGGAGCGTCATCGTCACCCTGGCGCCCTCGGAGATAAGCTCCTTCGCCGCCAGCTTTCCCATCTCGCCGTTTCCGATGACAAGGCAGGGTACGCCGCTCAAGCCGCCAAGCCTGCTTTTGAGCAGTTTTGTCATCGTGCCGGCGACGGAGCGATCCACGGCTATGAGGCGCACCTTGGTCTTGGCCTTTTTCGCGGCCGTCACCGCGTATCGGAAAAGAGCTTCCAGCAGGGGATCCGCGGCCTCTTGCTCCCTCGCAAAGGCTATGGCGTCCTTAACCTGCGACAGTATCTGCTCCTCTCCGAAAACCATGGATTTCAGGCCGCAGGCAAGCTCAAAGAGATGGCTTACCGCCTCGTCTCCGTCCCTCTGGGTGAAATAAGCGGAATACTCCGAAGAATCGACGCCAAAGCTCTCGCACAGTATATCGAAGGGCTTTTTTTCAGGCTCTTTATCGTAGCTTATCCATAGCTCCATGCGGTTGCAGGTGCTTATCATAACGCATCCGAGCACATTATCGAGCTTTTTTATCGAGCGGAGCATCGCCGCCTGCGCGGCTGTCGTCAGCGCGAATCGCTCGCGGTATTCGACGGCGGCCTTATTGAAGTCTATGCCCGCCATATGTATGTTTATCATTTGTCCACCGTCCCGTATCGTAATAAATTCGAAAAAAAAATGCAGTGTACACTGCATCTACGCTGCCGCAGGAGCGGCCTATATCCTCCGGTGTACGCAAAGGGATATAATCCTGGTATTCCGGCTTTACGGCAACGCACTTGCGAGGGAATTTCACCCTGCTTCCCCGTATTCGATTAAATAAGCAATTAATTATACTGCCAACTACGCATACTTGTCAAATGGAAAACGCAAAGCGAAACGGCAAAACGGCATGCAAACTCTTTATCCATTCAGGGAGATTTAGCAGCATCGCAGAAAGCAAAAAAAGGAGCACACCTTTTGAGGGTATGCTCCTTGGAGCGTGTCGAAAAAGCGTTTCGACACGCTTCCAGGGGGTATCCAATACCCCCTGGATACGAGCCTTACGGCTCGATACCCCCGGTCGCGCACAATTGCGCGGGATAACGTATTTTTCCGGCGTACACGCCGCCGGAAAAATGGTTATGCGGATTGTCAAGTTAAGTGCAACACTGAATTAAAGAAGACCTCAAAAGGTGTTCTCCAGCCAAGGCATTTACGTGGACGTAAATTGAGTGAGTTGATGAAGCTCTGTACAGCTTCATGAGAAATTTCCGCCATATC
>JAJUHC010000039.1 GCA_029268065.1 Clostridiales bacterium
CAGGCGGCACATCACAAAGCCGGGGGCGGGAAATCATCTCTGCTATAGCGGATTGCAGATACAGGGCACCGCTGACTCCCCGACCAGTGCGGCCCTGCCCCGCGTCAAAGCAGGGCATAGACTAACTAATTTTACTACACGGAACGCAGTTTGGCAATAGCAAAGAAATTGCAATTTTTCTCTTTACTTTTTCTGAATTAATGCTATAATATACTTCGCGTGTCAGTGAAGATACGTATTCGGGGGCGTAGCTCAGTTGGTAGAGCGTACGGTTCGCATCCGTAAGGTCATGGGTTCGACTCCCACCGTCTCCACCAAAAATGTATGAAAAGTCCGGTAATTCCGGACTTTTCTGCGTTTTTCAGGCCTTTATACGGCCTGAAATGATCGGAATTTTGAATATTTGAGATATTTTGAAAACAAAGCCCCTTACATTGCCTAGATCAGTGCCTTTGTTACAATCACATTGGTCGCTCTTGTTAAATTACAGGCGAGAAAGCTCACTTTTTCGTGGCTTCTGCGGCTTGAACAGCGGTTCGGGCACTGCCTGCATGGGCCTGTGTACGCATATCCTATGGCCCGCCCTTTCATTGCGACTTTATTAATGAAATAGAAAAAAGCCGAAGCTCCGCTATTGACAATTCAATTCTACATCATTAAAATGTAATGAGTATTACAAGTAATACTCATTACATTTTGTTTGAGAGGAGCGAAGGGACCTGGATAAAAAGGAGTGGCTGATATTAAACTTTACCTTGCCTAAGGAGCAGTCGCGGGTTCGCGTAAGCGTTTGGAGAAAGCTGAAGAAAAGCGGAGCCGTTAATATCGGGCAATCCATGTGGGTACTTCCTAATGCGGAGAATCACCTTGAGGCTTTCAATGAGATAGCGCAAGAAATTACCGAGAATAACGGAAGCGTGTATATTGCAAACGCCGATTTCATGGGAAAAGAAGGCTCAGACGATATTGTCGCCGCGTTTAACAGGGCCAGGGAAATTGAGTACCTCGAATTCATTGACAAATGCGAGGATTACTTCCTTGAAATCGAAAAGGAAACGAAAAAGAAAAACTTTACATTTGCTGAGATGGAGGAAAACGAAGAAGAATACGACAAGCTTGTCGACTGGCTGCGGAAAATATGCAGGAGGGATTTCTTCGGCGCCCCTTCAAAGGAACAATCGGAAGAAGCGCTGCAAAAATGCAAGCAATTGCTGAACGGCTTTGCGGACAAGGTCTTTCAGGCAAGCGATAATGAGGATTATGGAAAGGATAAGTAATATGAGCGATAAAGGGGAACGTATTCCTCCGGCCGTCACCGTAATTATCATGTTCGGCATTATCAGCATGCTGGGGGACGTGGTCTATGAGACTGCGCGGAGCAGCAACAGCCAGTACCTAAATCTGCTCGGAATAAGCGCGGCCAAAGTAGGCCTAATATTTGGCATCGGTGAATTCCTGGGCTATTTTATAAGACTGATATCAGGCTTACTGTCGGATAAAAGCGGCAAACATTGGCTTTTTATGTTTCTTGGATACGGGATGCTGATCGTTGTGCCGCTGATTGGATTTACAATGAGCTGGAACACGATAATTGTCCTGATTCTGATGGAGAGAATCGGAAAAGCGCTGAGAAGTCCCGCGAAAGACACGGTTCTTTCAGAAGTGGCCGACAAGCAGGTCGGCATCGGCTTTGCCTTCGGACTGCAGGAAGCGCTTGATCAGCTCGGAGCCTTCATCGGCCCGCTGATCTTTACCGCGGTTTTCTGTTTTACCGGAAAAAACGGCGTTTTGCAGTATCAGCTGGGCTATAAGGCGCTGTTCATTCCTTATGTGGTTTTGATGATATTCTTGTCTCTTGTTTTCACGAGGGTAAAAAGCGGCAATCTGGTGCCGGATGTAAAAAAGGAGCATCACTCGGAAAAATTGCAGCCCATATTCTGGGTTTATATGGCCTTTACGTTCTTCTGTACTTTGGGATTTGTAAACTTCAGCACAGCGGGTTACCACATGAAAGCCTCCGGTCTGATGTCCGACGGAAATATAACGCTTGTATATTCGCTTGCAATGGCGGCAGACGCCGTTATTGGCCTCATAATCGGCAAGGCCTACGATAAGCTCAAAGCCAAATCGGGTAAAAAGGCGGGAGGGCTTCTCGTTTTGATGGCTCTGCCGGTCGCTTCCGCGCTTTTGCCGGTTTTGGTATTGAGCAATTCTGTTCCGCTTGTCGTTATTGGGATGATATTGTTCGGCACCGTAATGGGCGTTCACGAAACGGTAATGCGCTCCGCGATAGCGGACGTGACCCCCTTTGACAAACGCGGCACCGGATACGGGGTTTTCAATACGGGTTACGGTATCGCCCTTATGGCGGGCGCGGCATTAATGGGCCTTCTCTATGATATGAAGATGACCGGCGTTATCGTTGCTTTCACCGTCGCCTGCGAAATCGTTGCGGCGGGCCTGTACTTTAAAATAAACAGCATCGTGAAAAAGCAGAGCGCGTAGCTTTTTACATTTTGCATCGCGGAAAACATGGGAGACTCACGGGACGGTTCTTTGGTGTTGACAATATATCCTTCTCCATCCTATAATAGCGAAAGCAGCATTGTATTATGCTGCAATCGTAACTGCAAAAACGTTATAGCTTAAACGCCGGTACATGTGCTGAGGCGTTTTTTGGATAAAAACGGAGCATAACCGTTGCTGTCGCCTGTGCTTTTATCATCCGCAGACTCCGGAAGAAACCAGTGAAGGACTTTTTATTTTCTGCTGAAAAGTAAGGAGATATGAAAAGTACATTTAAGGAGGAAAATTAGAATGGTAAAAAGGATTGGAGCTTTGTTTTTGGCACTAGCGTTAATCTTCGGATTCACGGCATGTTCATCTCAGTCACCCGCAGGATCCGCCGCTCCCAGTGCGGCGACGTCAGGCAAGCCCGCAAAAACGACGATCAATATCGCGCTGCCCGCCGATCCCGGAAGCCTTAACCCGATGGGCGCGGCGGGAAACGACCCGTTCGGACAGGTTGGAACTCAAATATATGACAGACTGTATATTTTTGACAACAATATGAAGGAGGTTCCCCAGCTTGCGGAGAGCTGGGAAAGAAAGGACGACAAGACCTGGGTATTCAAACTCCGCAAGGGAGTCAAGTTCTCGGACGGCACCGATTTCAAGGCCTCAGACGTCCTGTTTACCCTGCAGCTCTGCAAGGACGATAAGACGAACGGACTGATAGTCCAGCTTATGGACTGGGCCAACACAAAGGTCATAGACGACAATACAATTCAGATCGCTTATACCGAGCCGAACGCAGTGGTATTCGGACAGCTTCAGTCGGTATTTATAACAAGCGAAAAAGCCTATAAGGCAAGCCCCGACCAGATGAAGACAAAGCCGGTCGGCACGGGCCCGTATATGCTTAAGGAATGGGTCACAGGCTCAACGGTTACGCTCGTCGCAAACCCGAACTATTGGGGAGTGAAGCCCAAGATACAGACAGTCGTCTACAAGGTTATACCGGACGCTGCGCAGAGGACCAACGCCCTTCTCGCGGGCAATGTGGATATTGCGATCAACGTGCAGCCCAGCGACATCGAAACCATCAAGAAGGACACGAAACTGACCGCCGCCGTTCAGTCCAAGAACTCAAACGACTCGTTCTTCATGAACACGACCGAATACTCCGTCCTGAAAAATGCCGATCTCAGAAAGGCCATCGCTTACTCGGTCGACAAGGCGGGTATCCAGAAGGCCGCCTACTCGGGTCTCGGCAAGCTCGCGACGGCCAGCGTCCCCAGCTTCTTCAAGGATTACGACAAGTCCTGGGCAAATAACGACTATTACAGTTACAACATCGACAAGGCGAAGGAATACTTTGCCAAGTCAAAGGTTCCGGCGGGCACGACGCTGACTATAATATCCAACGGCGGAAAAGAACAGATGATAGCGGCGCAGATTATCCAGGCGGGAATCCAGAAGATCGGTCTCAACGCAAAGATAGTGACATACGACCCCTCGGTATTCTCGAGGAATGCTATGGACGCTAAGGGCGGCTGGGACATTGCCATGTGGTCTACGGGCAGCCCCAATTTCATCATGCCGGATCTTTTCAACGCCTATATCCTCAACCTCGGCGTCAGCGGATACAAGCCAGACGCCTTTGTGACAGCCATCAAGACCGCTCTTAAGCAGACCGATCCTGCGAAGATGGCTGTTTACACAAAGCAGGTCAACGATATGCTGGTCAACGACCTGCCGCACTTCTCATATATGGAAACCCCGCTTTTCTACGGCTACGTCAATGAGCTCCAGGGCTATTCCGTATGGTCGATTCATATAATCCCCGTGTGGCTCCTTTCCTTTAGGTAGATTTTAAACTGCATATTTTAACGCCGCTCCCTCTGCCGTCCAGCTATGGCAGAGGGAGCGTTTTTATTTAGGAAAGCGGTGAAAAACGCAGCGGAGAAGGAATATAAGATTGGGCTTTTAAAAAAACAGCGGAACCGTCTGTGGGAGCATTGGTTTTGTATTAAAAATAATTATTATCTCATAAACATGAGCAATACTTTGCCGAAATATAGGACATACACTCATGTTTTGAGGGAAAATGATGGAGACTCCTTGAACTCGAGTGTCAATGCACAAGAGCATCAACAAAACTTTTTTGGGGAGAGGGAATTATGAAATGGTACAAAAACATGAATATCGCAGGTAAGCTGATTCTGCTTATCATGCCTTTTATCGTCGCGGTTGCCGGGCTGCTGGTATTCTTTGCTTACAGGTCTTACGAAATCAACAGTCAATCCAAACAGGCTCTCTACGACGAGGCTTTTGTCAGTACAGCCTCGATTTTAAACGCGGACAGGGATTTTTATCAGGCCGCAATAGTCGAAAAAGAGATGTACCTTCGATTCGACTCGCTGAACCAGAATGATAAGGACGCTTTTGCAAAGGATTATGAATTAAACGTAAAACAGGTATATGACAGGATAAACGCCGCTATAAAAAACATATCGGGAAACAAGGAGCTGTACTCATATTATCGCAGTGATGCCTCTGGAAAGACGCTTGAACAATTGGGGCAGTCCTTTAATAGTAATTTCAATCAGTGGAAAGCCGCCTACTCTCCGGTCACCAACAGCGGAGATATTAATAAAAAGCAGGCGTTATTTGATTCCGCGCGTGAAGAAATAAACCAAATGACCGAGATACTGGAAAAGTATGCCCAGAAGCGTTCAGTTGAGATTTTGCAGGAGGTAGACTCCAGCATAAGGCTTTGCGTAATAATATTTACGGCTGTACTGGCGATACTCGGGTGCATAGCCGCTTACCTGATACGCCTGATCAGAGGAAGCGTACGCTATGTCACAGACTTCTGCAGGAGGATAGCCTCGGGAGATCTGGACGTTGAGATTAATGAAAAGATGATTACTAAAGACGAAATCGGAATGCTTGTCTCGACTTTAAACAATGAGGTCCGAGATGCCTTTGAACGGATAGACAGAGCGAGAATCAACCTGGATGTGGCCGCAGACGAGGTTGCCAAGGGCGTTCGTCAGATTTCAGACGGAAGCCAGACCATATCTCAGGGCGCTACCGAACAGGCAAGCTCGCTTGAAGAGGTCTCTTCTACGGTAACCCAAATCGCCGCACAGACCAAGCAGAACGCCGAAAGTGCGGAAAGGGCAAACAAGCTTTCTGTCGAAGCCATGAACGCGGCGTCGCAGGGCAATGAGCAGATGTCCAGCATGCTGAGGGCAATGAACGATATAAGCGATTCTTCCTCAAACATTTCAAGGATCATGAAGGTTGTGGATGACATCGCCTTTCAGACCAATATTCTTGCGCTGAACGCAGCCGTAGAGGCGGCGCGGGCGGGGGTTTACGGCAAGAGCTTTGCCGTTGTAGCCGAGGAGGTTCGTAATCTAGCCACAAGAAGCGCAAACGCCGCCAAAGAAACGACAGAGCTGATTGAGAGCTCGATTAAAAGCGTGCAGGCCGGTACTCATATTGCCGGAGATACGGCGAAATCGCTCAAGACTATTTTGGAAAGGGTGGAGGAAGCGACTCAACTGGTCGGAGAGATCACGATTTCCTCAAATGAGCAGGCAAATGCCATCGCGGAGATCAACACAGCCCTGGACCAGCTTTCAATCGTAGTGCAAAATAACTCCGCTACCGCCGAAGAAACCGCGGCTGCGAGCGAAGAACTGGCAAGCCAGGCGGAATTGCTGAGACAAATGGTGGAATCGCTCAATCTCAAGAGGGAGTCGGAATAGAAAAGCGGCTCCCAAATATGCCTCAGCTCTTTGTTCACGTATCCTCCGCAAATCCGGAAGATCGTAAAACGGCAGGTTTTGCAGAGGGACCGCAGCTCGGGCCCGGCAAGGCCGAAAGACAAAATCCGCGTCCCCGAATAATAAGCGGGGCGGGCTCGTTCCTGCTTACGACCGCCTTTGGATTGTGGCAGGCAATGAGGCAAACCATGTATAATATCCCTTACATATTGCTCCCGCACATAATAAAAAAGCTGCTCCGGATTTATTGGGGTAGCTTTTTTATTTCTGAGAAGCTATAATATGCTCAAAAAATCAATGTTGACGGGGAAAACATGCCCTTATCTGCAACGCTGCCAAACTAAAAGGGGAATCACATATGAAGATAGGCATAGGCATAGACACCGGCGGCACCTGCACGGACGCAGTCGCTTACGATTATGATACGGGGACCGTCCTCGCGAAAGGCAAGGTGCTTACGACAAGGGAGAACCTCGCGGTCGGCATAGGCAGGGCACTCGACGCGCTTCCGCCGGAGATGATACAAGCGGCCTCGATAATCTCGCTTTCAACCACGCTGGCCACGAACGCCTGCGTGGAAAACAAGGGATGCAGAGCCAAGCTCCTGCTCTTCGGCATGGGGGAGGAACCCTTCCGCCGAGCGAACGAAAAGGACAAATACGGCCTTAAAAATGACTGCGTGCTATGCGTGGATACCAACGGAAGCTATGACGGGCTGACCACGGACGAGCCTGACTGGGACTCGCTGCTCAGGGAGCACGGGGCCTGGCTGGCGGAGGCCGACGCTCTTGCAGCGGCGGAGATGTTTTCCATGAATAACGGGGCCGTGTGCGAAAACCGTGCAAAGAAGCTGCTTGAGGACAGGATACCGCTGCCTTTTGTCAAGGCGAGCGAGCTTTCGAGCGAGCTCAATGTTCTGAAGCGGGGGGCGACGGCGCTCCTTAACGCAAGGCTCCTGCCGATTGTACGGGAGTTTATAGACGCCGCGCTTGCAGACCTGAAGGCGCGTCATTGCGCCGCCCCCGTCATGATTGTCCGCAGCGACGGCAGCCTGATGTCCGCAGGACTCTCGCTTGCGAGACCGGTGGAAACAATCCTTTCGGGACCCGCGGCCAGCGTTCTCGCGGGCAGGAGCTTCACCGGGCGGGAGGATTATCTCATCATCGACATGGGCGGCACCACAACGGACGTTTCCGCGGTTCAAGGGGGAAAACCCGCCATGGCGGACAGCGGAATACAAATAGGAGGCTGGCGGACGCAGGTCAAGGGCGTGTTCGTGGACACTTTTGCCCTGGGCGGAGACAGCGCCATACGTCTGACCGACGGAGAGCTGGGCCTTAGTCCAAGGCGCGTCATGCCTGTATGCGCTGCTTCGAGGCGCTGGCCCGGGATAAAGACAAAACTAACAGAGCTATTGGGCATCAAGAATCTAAAACCGCAGCTCAATATTGAATTTCTGTATCTCGTAAGGGAACCCTCGGAACCGAAAAGGTACTCCGACGACGAAATTGCTTTGGTCGCCGCGCTCCGGGAAGGCCCCTGCCTGATAAGCGCGATAAGGGAAACCGCTGGCATAGACACCTACCACTTCAGCAGCGAGAGGCTTGAGGGCGAAGGTGTTGTCATGCGCTGCGGTCTCACGCCGACTGACTTCATGCACTTAAAGGGGGACTATACCGAGTACGACAGGGACGCGTCGGAGCTCGCCGCGAAGGTTTTGCTGCGCCAGCTCGGACGTGAGGCGACACAATCGGAGCTTGACTCCCTTGCCGACGAGGCCTATGAAATCGTTGAAGGGCATATGTATGAGAACCTTCTTCGCATCCTTATCACGCAGCAATACCCGGAAATGTTTTCTCAGGGAGCGGATACGCAGGCGAAATTCCTGATCAGGGAGGCCTGGGCAAGGCGCGGCAGGGAGAAAGGCCCAATGTTCCGTTATGCCTTCGAGACAAAAGCGGTTCTTGTGGGTATCGGAGCGCCGACGCATGTTTTTCTTCCCGCGGTTGCGGAAGCTCTCGGTACGGAATGCATCCTGCCGGAGCATGCGGAGGTCGCAAATGCCCTCGGAGCCTTAAAAGCGGACATTGACACCGTGTTTCGTGTCGAGACATCCAAACACACAACAGCCTCCGGCGACACATACTACATTGTGCATGCTCCGTCGGGAAGCCGCAGGTTTGGCAATCTTAACGAAGCTCTCAGCGCCGCGAAAAACGCATCCGAGGAGGCCGCGCTGAACGAGGCGCGTGCCCGCGGCGCGCTGGGTCGGCTGTCTGTAAGCACAAAAATAGAAAAGCAGTCCGTGGGCAGCGGCGGTGGAAGGCGGATTGATTTGGGCTACACCGCCGTCTCGGAGGTAACGGTGCGCTTCGGGGCGGAGCAATAATCGCAGAAATGGAGTACGGTTTGGCAAGGGCAACGCACCCTTGCCGAACTCTTTACAAAATAATTGGATTATTTTAAATAATATGTTATAATATAGGAGCTATATAATTGCTTCTGAAAGGGGATTTTGCGCTTGAAAGGAATACCCTGCGAGCGCACACCGTGACGTTCCCGGCAGTTTCAGCCGTAACGCGGCATGAGCGACTCGTGCGTCGGGGACGTCGGAATACGCCTGTATGCGGAGGCCGCAGTGAAAGGGGAAATATGAATTTGAACGGAAATAAGGTGTTGAGGGGACGAGGCGGGCTTGTATATTCTATGAGCTTTATATTGGCGCTCCTGCTGCTGTTTGCCATTCTTTTTCTGCCATCGGGCGTTATTGCCGCAAACAGAGCCAGCGAGGGCGCAAGCGTCAAGGTTTTTGTGGGAGCGTCAAGGTCTACGAGCCTGGTCATGGGGAAAGCATATGCCGTAATGCGGGAAGCCGCCCTCGAAAGGCTTGCAGAAAAGGACCCCGGCGGAGTTTATTCCGCCGTTATGGTGCTTGACGGTTATTATTCCGTTGAAGATATCGAAGAGTTTGCCGAAAAGGAGGGGCTCGGTATCGAGGGGATATTCCTGTGGGCTCCCGGCGAGACGGGCAGAGCGTGGCTCAGCGTGAGGAACAACGACGTTGAGGCGGCCGTAAATCGGGCTCGTGACAGAGCCGTAAATCTTGAGGGAACGGAGGACTACGGTCGCGCGGAGAGTGATATCATGCGTATCCTGAGCGGTAAATACGGTATTTTCTCTGTAAGCGTTAAAGCCACCGCTGAAGTGCTCAACAAAGCAAAAAGCAGCGGACACGTCGGATTCGTTGACGTAAAGTATTCTGAGGAAGGCGAAAAGATTGCGGCGAAAAGGGGCGTAAATGTTCAGTATATAGAATTGCCCTACAAGCCTGACGGAGCTCTCTGAGGCGTCGGCTCAGGAAAGATTAAGCCTCGCAGACTGGAAAATAGCCGATACAACGGGAAAGCGGAGGAAAACATATGAAAAGCCTTGTCAAAAAACGATGGTTTCACACCGTTCTTATTCTGCTGTGCGCGGCCGCGCTGTACTTTCCGCTTGACATGATTCTTTCAGGGTGGATATTTTTAGCGGAGTACCATCCAAACACCTGCGCGGGAGCATCGAGGAGCGAAGCCGTATCGGCGTACCGCAATTTAGTGAATTCAAAAAAAGAGAGGCTCGGGAGCGCAGAGCTTGAGGATATTATTGTCACCATCACATTTTCAAAGCCGCTTGACGAGGCGGAGTATGAAAGCTATGTCAAAGCCTATGATATCCGGGTTAAGTCCTATAATGTGAGAGGAATTCAGCCCGACGGAAGCAGAACCTCCGGAGGCGCGTGGTTTAACTGGACAGGCGTCGGGAGCAGCGACGAGCGGCATAACTCAAAGCTTGTAGGCGCGGTGTCACTTGACGGTTACATCGACTCGAAAAACCTTCTCGCGGCCATAAGCGACCCAAATTCATATTTGGTGGATACATCAAGGGACGGCTACTGGGGCGGGCTTTTCCGAAGCAGGGGAGACGCGCGCAATAACTGGACAAGGGGAAAGTCCCCCGGGAAGATTTTCAATCGGGATTTAGCCTGGCAGCTTGAAGAGCACGGAATGGCGGGGTACAGCTACTACCTGCAGTACCTGGATAATTCCGGAGGGGCCAGAAGGCTCGGCATATGAGCGCCACAAATACCGCGTCGTACTGACGGGGCGTAATAAATTGCGTGGCGGGGGCGTTTCTGCCCCCGCCACGCGGTGTTAACGGATTGTTCCCGAAAAGTTAAATTCAGATTCACAGAAAAGGAAAGAAAAGTTAATAACTGTTAAGGTATTATGAAAGCGTGATCCATGGAGACACAAAAGGTAAAATACGGAGGAAAAACATGAAAAAAGCAAAGATCCTGAGCGCAGCCCTTGCGCTTGCGGTAACGGTATCCGGCACGGCGGCGCTCACGGCGCAGGCTTATACCGGGGAGAGCGGAGCAACGCAGGAAAGAAGGGCTTCGGCGTTTACAAGCAGGGAGCGCGGCAGCCGGAATAACGCCGATTCGGCTGAAACAAAGCTATCGAGCCTAGTCACGGCGGGCACCATAAGCGAAGAACAGAAGAACGCCATACTCAGCGCAGTAAAGGAAGCGCGAACCTCGCAAAATGGACGCGGGACTGAAAAAGGCGGCATGAGTAATCCGCTTTCGAGCCTGGTAAGCGCGGGAACGATCACTGAAGAACAGTCCAAGGCCGTAATTCAGGCGATCATGAGCGCGATGAAGGAAAACAAGGGAAGCTTCGAGCTGTCTGCGGTGCTTGAG
>JAJUHC010000040.1 GCA_029268065.1 Clostridiales bacterium
AGCGTGTCGAAAAAGTGTTTCGACACGCTTCAAGGGGGTATCCAATACCCCCTTGATACGCGGCTGAAGCCGCGATACCCCCGGTCGCGCACAATTGCGCGGGATAATGTATTTTTCCGGCGTACACGCCGCCGGAAAAAATGGGTTTATACTGTTATCACATTTTTTGCTCTCAGGTTTTTTGACAGGCTGTCGCTGGCGGCGCTTTCGCGCCGCCAGCAATTTATTATTCATTCATCTGTCGCGCTGTATAATTTGTAGTTTTCCTGAAGCGTCGGCGCGTAAGGCTCCCTGACATAATAGTCGAGCGGCAGCTTGCGGGTTTCCGCCTCCTTTTCGCCAAGCTTTATTGAAATGAAGCAGTCCCATTCGGGTTCGTCCAGATTCGGGTAATCGGTCCGGTAGAAGGAAAGGGCCGAATTGCTCCCCTTGCGGGCAAGCGAGGCTTCCATTATCATCTCGCCCACGTCGGCAAGCCCGAAGCATTCGATAAGCCTGCCCAGCTCGTGCGGATTCGAGGCGCAGGCCTTCCTGCCCTCGTTTGCCATGAGCTCGCGCATTCTCTTTATTCCCAGCTTCAGGACATTTTCGCTCCTGTGCTGGGAGCAGTAATCCTCCATAATGCGGACAATAGCAGAGTTCAGCTCCTTCCAGCCTACACCTCCCTCGGAATGAACGGGCGCGTAGCAGCGCTCCTTCTCCGCTTCGAGCTGCTTTGAATCGGGTTCGGCCGGAGCCGCCGTCCTTGAATACTTTGCGGCCTGCCGTCCCGCGTAGCGCCCCGTGGTCTGCGCCTCGCCGTGGCAGCCCGAACCGTTTACCGGCTGTCCTCCGGCGACAAAAAGCCCCTCTATATTCGTGCCGAGCCTCCAGTCTGTGAGATATCCGCTGCCGAGTATGCTGAGGCTGTTTACGACTCCCTTGCCGCCACCGGCCCACCAGCAGGAGCCTCTGAAGTTTCCGGGCTCTCCGGGCGGGCACAAAAGCATATCCTTATCCGGGTCAAAGCCCCACCTGGTATAATTTTTATAGATCGGCACGCGGGTTTTGCCCTCGTTGCCTATCATCAGCCCGAAAAGCGCCCTTCGCTCAAGCTCCGGCATCCTTGTGAAATCGGCGTAAAGCGGCAGCTTGTATTCGCCCTTCGCTATCTTGTTCGGGAGCTCCGGGTCAATATCCGGCAGCTTGTACCTTTTGGCTATCGGCTGATGAAGGCCTACTCCGACTCCTATGAAAAAGCCGCCCTCCTCAGGCTTTTCGGGCTCAAATATCTCTCCGTACTCCCCCACCCTGCTGCCGTCGGTTTTGAGATAGGGAACCTCCTTGCCTTCGCTGTCAACGATGGGGGTTCCGAAGTATGTGTTTGAGCAGTTTCCGGTGCTGTAAGGCACATAATTGTTTTCGCTCGCGCCACGGACTCCCACCGACTCCATCATCAGAAACTCAGCCCCCGCGCGCCAGCCGATCGAAAAGCCCTGGCCGGACAGGTTCATATCCAGCATCGACGAGAACTGGTTGAGTTCGGGAGTGAAGTTATAGAGCCTGCCGACGCGCCCTGTGGAAATGACGACAGCCTTTGCCTTGAAGATGTAAAACTCGCCGGTACGGGTGTTCACTCCCGTAGCTCCGATCACTCGTGCGCCGCGCTTTCCGCCCTCGGTCAGAAGGCTCGTTATGCACACTCGGTTGTGTATGCCCACCCCGAGCTTCAGCATGGTCTTATGCAGCACAGGCTTGATATTATGGCCGAAAATCCTTATGCAGTTGCGGCTCTCATAGTCGTATGCGAAGAGCAGCTTGGTTTCCTCATCCCTGAAGGGCGCGCCCTTGAATATATCGTCCTCGTCGCGTATCTGAACGCCCATTTCCTCGCATTCCTTAAGAGTATCCCAGCCCTCCTTTGCGATGATATAGCGCGCGGAAGGGTTCGTGTAGCCCTTTGAGCTTTCGATAAACGCCTGCGTATACATTTCGGGCGTGACCTTTGAGCAGGGGTTCGTAACCGCCCCGTGCCAGTGATCGACTCCCGCTCCTCCCTGTCCCCCTCTTTTTACGCTTCCCCTTTCCGCGACGGCGACTGTTGCGCCCCGCTTTACGGCTTCTATCGCCGCCCTGCAGCCCGCAACCCCTCCGCCTATAACAAGAACATCGGATTCTATGACCTTCTCCTTGCCGTACTCGACCTTGTAAGGCCACTCCGGCACCCTTCCGGTCATCTTTATGTAATCATACCACAGCATATCATCGACCTCCTATTTCCTGTTCCCAAGCGGAGGGCGGGTATTGGCTTCTGGAGTCCCCGCCATTCCGACTCGGAACTCCTCGCCGGTGCTTTTGCGGATCCAGATCGCGGAAATGCGCTGCTTTGTCGGCGCCGCAAGAGTCAGCGCGTCGTTCGGGCACTCCTCGACGCATCCGCCGCAGGCCCAGCATTCTTCAGTGTAGAGCACCAGCGGCTCCTTTCCCTTTTCGGGATTGGGCAGCATTACGTCAAGCGGGCAGGTCTCCACGCAGATATTGCAGCCTGTACATTTTTTGGGGTCAAACTCCAGGATTCTGCACGGCGACGGCGGATTCGGAACCGAATAAATCATCTTAACGCCTCCTATAATATACAATTCAAGCCATATATTACATTTTCTTATTACAATCTATCACAAAAACACACTATAAGCAACAAATCGCACCTTTTCTTCCAAAAATTGTTCTTCAAAAATGACCGGGCCCGTCCTGCGTGCTTTCGTAAAACGCGGACGGGCCCGGTCTTTTACTATTTCTGCTTTAGATTGAAAAGCTTGGTCCTCATAAGAACGCCAATAAAGAAGATGGCGATGGTCGAGCCCACAAAGGAGCTCAGCGTGAACGGAACGACATAGGTGAAAAGAGCCGCGTTTTTGGATAAGAGCCTGGTTACTATCGGGTAGGCCGCCATCGCGCCTAGCAGCCCGGTACCGACTATTTCGCCCAGATACGCCAGAGGCAGCTTTTTGAAGCGTCTGTAAAGAATGCCGCACAAAAAAGCTCCAATCATGCTTCCGGGGTACGCAAGCAGACTTCCGGTGCCCATGAACACGCGGAGCGTCGAGGTCGCAAACGCTATGCCCACCGCGTAAAAAGGACCCAAAATGACTCCAGACAGCACATTGATCACAGCCTGGACAGGAAAGCACTTTGCGGCGCCTATCGGTATGTAGAACGCGGACGCCGCGACTCCGAGCGCCGCCAGCAGTCCTGAAAGCGCAAGCTTCTTTGTTGTATTCATAATAACTCTCCTTTCAAAAACAAAACGGGACATGACGAATAGACACATCCCGCATAATACGAAAATGCAATCCCTACGTTGGCATTATCCAAATCAGGTCGTGGGTCGGATCGTCTGAATCCCTCTCAGCCCGCAAAGCAGGCTCCCCATTGCTACGATATTCACTTTTCACCTATTATAGTACGTCAGGAATCAAATGTCAATTCCGGAGCGTCTCATAATTCAAAATGCAGCCTGTCCAGAAAGCCCAGTATTTTGAACGAAAGCATGAGATGGAAAATCTGCTCCCCGTTTTTGAAGTCAAGATTGAACTGCTCCTTTATCTTTGCGATGCGGTACAGCACCGTATTGCGGTGCGTATGCATCGCGCCTGCGGTATAAGAGGAGTCAAGGCCGTTGGCGATATAAGAGTAAAGGGTTTTTGCGTAGTCGGAATTGTTTTCCCTGTCGTAGTCCAGAAGCTCAAACACCACGGGGTGGCAAAAATGCGTCAGGCTCTCCTGCGAGGAGCAGATTTCAAGCAGGCGGAAAAGCTGAAACTCCTCGTAGGGAAAGATTACCTCATCCGCTATATGTCCGCCGAGCTCTATCGCCTTGAGCGCCTGTTTGAAGAAAACCCTTATATCGGCAAGATTTTTAAACGAGTTGCTCACGCCTGCAACCATGCTGTTGTCCCTTAAAAACCGCATAAGATCGTTCATCTCGGCCTTTGGCCGAAAGTTTTTATCGTCGCGTCCGACAAGCGCCACCACATAGTTATTGTATATGAATGCCTTGCAGTCCTTTATCATAGGCTCTATCGTATCTCGGATGCGGGAAATCTCCATATATGTCGAGTCGAACAGGCTGATGTCTATAACCATGAGATACAGGTTCTGCTTAAGCTTCCAGTCCATGCTGCCGAGCCTTTTTATCACGGGCTCCACGTACGTCGTCTTCCCGTCCAGCAGATCGGACATGAAGGATTCGAAAAGCACGTCCTTCATGTTCCTGTAAAACTCGCTCCTCTGCATCTCCGAGGATATGATTTCGCAAAGCTGCGCGACAAGATCCAGGTCCTTTTCGTTGAACGGCCTCTCGTTTTCCCATACGACCATCAGCGCAACCTTTTTCTTGTCGTTGTATATATTCCCGACTATCCTGTTATACTTGAGCTTTTCGCTTTTGAAATAATAGGGGTACCTTCTATTGTTAAGGCTTTTCTGATGATCCGTCGCCCAAATAAAATTGATGGTTTCAGTGGAAAGACGCCCGTTTTTCAAAAGCTCGCTGTTAAGAGGGTCGTCCGTCTCGATGTTTGCGGAGTGGGCGATGAGGTTTGATTTGGTGTCAAAAAGAACTATGGGGTTTTTGAGAAGCTCATAGCCAATGTCGATTATGTGCTGAAGTCCCCTCCCGTGAACGAGGGAGTCCAAAAAACGCGGCGCATTCCCCAGCATTTCCTGGCTGGAAACAAAGATGTCCTGGATGATATTGAACACTTCCTCCAGCGCGGACCCGCCCTTCAGGAGCAGCAGATTTATGTTATTTTTTTCAATCAGGATTTCGGAAAAAGCAACGTCCTCTATGCACAAGACATTTACGCACGCTCCATCCGGCGGGAATTCAGGAAGCGCGGAAAGCCTCCCTACGTAAATGTACTCGGGATTAAGCTCTCCGATTTGTGAGCCGAAAAGCTTCGGCGCCCTTATAAGCGTCGACTTTTCGTCCTTTAAAAACAGCTTCGGGCCAAAATCAGCAAGCCTCTCCGACAGCATTTTAATATCGACATTCATTTGCATCCCCCCAAAGCAATAATAATTGTGACCCGGCACAAAGTCAAGCCGGGCATATTGTTCCTTTGACAGTTTTTTGCCGCTTTTTTCGAATCTGCTCGCCCCTTTGCTCCGGGAGCGGAAAAACGCCGTTACAGGAAACTCGTTTCCCTTAAAAGATTTAAAAACTCAGGGGGCGCAATGCGTGCAATCGATTACGGTTTGAAAAAGTTCAATAATTGTTCCATTTATTTGGACGGCCGCAGTGAAAAGCATGTGCTTTGTGAGCATTCACAATATAGACGCCGAAAGTTTTGAATCTGATATATGGTAATGGCTATTTTATAATGATATGATACAAATGTGATGTTTTGTCCGAGTATAATAAGTAATTTTTAGAAAGGAAATACTATATGGAAGCAAAAAAGGCGGCCTTAGCCGAAATTGTCGGCGCAGGCAATGTTTTCGACGAGCCTGATATCCTGCTGCAATATTCCTCCGACTCAAGCTTTGCAAAGCCGATGAAGCCGATTCTGGTCGTAAAGGTAAAAAACGTTCAGGAAGTCGAAAAAATCGTCAAGTGGGCGAATGAAACCAGCACTCCGCTGATCCCGGTCAGCTCCGGAGCTCCTCACCACAGGGGTGACACGGTTCCGAGCGTACCCGGAGCCGTAATAGTCGATTTGAGCGGCATGAAGAAAATACTGGGGATTGACGCAAAGCAGAGAGTGGTTCACATCGAGCCCGGCGTCACCTACTCCGAGCTTAACGAGGCGCTTGAGAAGGAGGGGCTGTGTATCCCCACGGCGCTTGCTCCGAGAAAGAACAAATCCGTTCTCGCAAGCTGCCTCGACATAGAGCCGAGAACCAACCCCAGATACCAGTGGTTCTACCCCGAGCCCCTGCGCGGCATGGAGGTCGTATGGGGCGACGGCGTGCGCTTATTCACCGGAAGCGGCGGCATGGGACCTATGGACCTTGAGAAGCAGTGGAAGGAGGGCAACAGGCAGACCGGCGCAACCGGCCCCCAGAACGTGGACTTCATAAGAATACTCACCCAGTCGCAGGGCACGACCGGCATAGTGACATGGGCGGCCCTGAGGTGCCATATCCTTCCGAAAATCCATAAGCTTTACTTTGCCGCCGCCAGAACGCCCGGCGAGCTCGAGGATTTCGTTTACAGGATACTCCATTTCAGGTTTGGAGACGAGCTTATGATAATGAACAGCGCTTATCTCGCCTCATTGATGGGCGAGGACGCTTCGCGGATCGCTTCGCTGCGCGGCCAGCTCCCGCCCTGGGTCGCTCTGGTCGGCATCACGGGTCGGAGCATTCTCCCGGAAAAGAAGGTCGAGACTCAGGAGCTTGACATTGCGGACATCGCCCAGCAGTTCGGTCTGAAGCTGGTTCCCGCCGTTCCCGGCGCCGCTGGCGACCAGGTTCTCAGAAGGATATCGGCTCCCTGCGGCGACACATACTGGAAGGAAGTATATAAGGGAGCGTATCAGGATATTTTCTTCGTCACAACACTCGACAAAACTTCAAAGTTCATAGACGCGATGCAGGCCCTTGCGGAAGCTGACGGATACCCTGTATCCGATATCGGAGTATACATACAGCCTCAGCATCAGGGCACCTCCGTAATGCTGGAATTCAACCTTCCCTACAACGCGTCCAGCGCGGCGGAAACGGCGAAGATGAAGGAGTTTTTCAAATCGGCAAGCACCGAGCTCTCAAGGCTGGGCGCCTTTTACTCCAGACCCCACGGAATATGGGCGCCGCTCCAGCTCAACAAGGATGCCAGAAACTATGACGTCCTTAAGAAGATGAAGAAGATATTCGATCCCAACGGCATAATGAACCCGGGCAAGCTGAGTATATAAAAGGAGGAGGAAACAAAATGGCTTTAAAGGATTTTTTGCCTCAAATGTACCGATGCAGCAGCTGCGCCAACTGTAAGTTCATCCCCTTTGACAAGGTGCAGAGCTCAAGATTCTCGGAAAACTGCCCGAGCATCTGCTACTTCGGTTTTCATTCTTACGCCGCCCGCGGACGCTATCAGCTTGCGAAGGCTCTGGTCGAGGAAAGACTTGAGTTCACCGACAATATCGTCGACGTGATACATAACTGCACAGCCTGCGGGGCCTGCGACGTCGCCTGCAAGGTATGCCGCTACAACCTCGACGTTTTGGATCACAACCTCGAGCTGAAGGCTTACGCGGTGGAAAAGGGATATGCATACCCCAGGCAGAAGGAAATAATGGATTCGCTCAAAAGCGAGCAGACAATGATGCCCGGTATGAAGAAAAAGGATCGCGAAAACTGGGCCGAGGGTATCGGAGTCAAGGATCTGAGCAAGGAGAAGGGCGAAATCGCTTTCTTCGCGGGCTGCAAATACAGCTATGAGCCCGAGCTGCAGAAGATAGCGCGCGCAGACCTTGAGCTGCTTTTGAAGTGCGGAGTCGACGTGGGGCTTTTAGGCGCCTCGGACAACTGCTGCGCCGGACGCGCTTATCAGATGGGCTTCTTTGACGATTTCAGGGACCGCGCCGAAAAGAACATCAGGGCCTTCGAGGCGGCCGGCGTCAAGACCATAGTCACCCCCTGCTCCGACTGCTACCACGCTTTCAAGCGTCTTTACGCCAAGCTCGGCATGAATATCGAGGTACTGCACTTTGTCGAGTACCTTGACCGCCTTATAAAGGAGGGCAGTATAAAGTTTACAAAGCAGGTGCCGATGACCGTCACCTATCACGACCCCTGCCATCTCGGAAGGCTCGGGGAGTCCTACATCCCCTGGGAAGGAAAGGACAAAAAAATACTGAACCAGGTGCTTGTATACGAGCCCAGAAAGCCCCGCTACAACGGAGCATACGGAATATACGACGCGCCGAGGGATATTTTGAAAAGCATCCCCGGTCTGCGGCTCGTGGAAATGGAACGTATACGTGAATACTCCTGGTGCTGCGGAGCCGGCGGCGGCATAAGCGAAACAAATCCCGAGTTTTCCAGCTGGACAGCCGGCGAGCGCATAACGGAGGCGGCTTCAACCGGAGCCGAAGCCATAGTGACGGCCTGCCCCTGGTGCGAGTCCAACCTTGGAAGCGCCCGAAGCGAGGACGGGAGAAGGCTTCCAGTTTTCGACATCGCAGAGCTTGTATTAAAGGCACTATGAGGAAGGAGGGGATATCATGAAACTTTCACCCGAAATTTACAAGGAATTCGAAGAAATAGTGGGCGCCAGATATATCTCCCAGGATCCCGGCGTTCTCGAGACATACAGGTGCATGCCTTCCCAGTCCTCGGCACACTACGGCCCTTACTGGGATCATATGACCCCTGCCCCGATGGCTGTCATCCTCCCCGGCTGCACGGAGGAGGTCCAGGGCATAGTCAGACTTTGCAATAAATACAAAATAAAATTCAAGGCCGGCGGCTCCTTCTGGGGCGCAATGGCATACATCGGCTCCGATTATTCCATTCAGCTCGACATGCGCCGGATGCGGAAAATTGAAATCGACGTGAAGAACCAGCTCGCTATAATAGACCCCTATGTCAACGGCGCCATGCTCCAGTCAGAGGCGATGAAGTACGGGTTCTCCTGCAACATCCCGGGTGTCGGCTGCTCGAGTTCCATAGTCGCGAGCGCAAGCGGCTGGGGCGGGGTCGGTCCGAGCACCGTATGCTCCGGCGGGCACAAGGAAAACCTCTGCGCGCTTGAATGGGTGCTTCCCAACGGCGAGCTGCTTCGTACAGGGACCGCGGGCTCCGGCGACGGCTGGTTCTGCGGCGAGGGTCCGGGGCCCAGCACAAGAGCCTTCCTCACGGCGAGCATGGGCGTCTGCGGCGAGATGGGAGTGGTAACAAAAATGGCCATGAGGCTTTACCCGTGGCCGGGACCCGCAGTTCTGCCGAGCACCGGCACCGTTCCGGCTTACAAGGCAGCCCTGCCGGACAACTTCAGATGCTATACCGTCTGCTTCCCAAGCTGGGACATGTGGGCAAAGGCCCTCACCATGTGCTACGATTCGGACCTTGTATATCTTGGTCACAGGCAGTTCAACATGTTCGGAAGGGATCTTAAGGGCGCAATGATCCGCATACTGACGGATCCCGACAAGCAGCTCTGCGATTTGGAGGAATTGCTTTCCGATCCCGAGGTGAAAAGGCAAACCGAGGAGATGAAGCTTGAATTCCAGATAGTTCTCGCCGGTTATACGAAGCGCGACATGGAGCTCAAGGAAGCGATTTTGCAGGAAATACTCAAAGAATGCAATGCGTGGCTCTCCTCGATGATGCTCGAGCCCGACATTGAAAACTGGGCGCTGCTTTATCTTATCAGGCTTGGGCATAAAAACCTCAACTACGTCATGTGCGGTTCATACGAGGGCAACTTCGGCTTAAACCCCAATCTTTGGGTAAGCGCCTCGTACATGGAGGAGGCCGCGGCTTTCAAAAAGCAGTGGGAAGATTCGCACACTTCAATTGTGAAAAACGGCGGAGACTCCGAGATGGGCAGTTTTTCCTTTACAGGCGGCGGCGGTGCCGTCGGCTGGGAGTTTTTCGTTGACTTCGACGCTTATGACAAGGACTCCGTTACCGGCGCCTGCGACTTCATTGACTCGACCGAGAAGTGGATGGCCGAAAGGCACCTGGGAGGCGATATGGGCAGAAGCAACAAGTATCTCCGTCAGCCGAACGGCTACGACTGGCCTCAGGAAAAGCACAACGAGCTGTTTTCAAAGGTTCCGCAGCCGCATGTTTTCGCGTATCAGTGGAAGGTCAGGGAGGCGATAAACCCCAACCTCCTCGGCGGCAGCTATTACAGGACTTTAGACCCGAAAATGATACCGGAAGACAAAAGATAAGTAAACACTCAGCGCCCCGCCTCGAAATGAGGCGGGGCGCTTGAGACTGTCAAAGAACCTAAGAATGAAATTGAAATGACGGTATAAAAGGCGGATATACAATACAAGTGCAACACAAAAAAGAAGTGACTCAAAGCTCATGATCCTTTAAACTGGTGTTTGTGGACAACTCAGAAAGGAAATGAAGCAATGAGTCACTACAAACATCTTAGCATAGAAGAG
>JAJUHC010000041.1 GCA_029268065.1 Clostridiales bacterium
ATTTTTCCGGCGGCGTGTACGCCGGAAAAATACATTATCCCGCGCAATTGTGCGCGACCGGGGGTATCGCGGCTTCAGCCGCGTATCCAGGGGGTATTGGATACCCCCTGGAAGCGTGTCAAAACACTTTTTCGACACGCTGACCCGAGGTTTTGTCCTCGGGTATCCTGATACTGTAAAGGCGGCGCGTACAGAACCTTGCCTAATCGCCCGCGCCGCTTTTTTTGAGGTTTTCGATTGCGGCGACCGCGCTTCGGTATATCTCCGAAAAGGGTACGTCATGAGCTTTGGCGGCGGAGAGAAGGTCCTCGTACTCGGGCTTCTCCTTGACTATGCCCCAGCCGCTGGCCGATTTTACGCGTATCTTGCCGTATTTGGTATCCACGGTGTAAAAGCGGCAGTCCAGCACACGGCGGCTTAATGAGGAGAAGCGAACGCCGAAGGTGCTGGTGTGGAGCAGGATGAGGCGGGAAAGCTCGTCCCTGTCACCGGGCCTGCAGAGGCAGCTGAGAAGTGTAGCCGGACGGTTCTTTTTCATATAAATGGGCACGGCGTACACATCGAGAGCGCCGCGTTTGAAAAGCAGCTCGGTTACGGCGCCGACGGCCTCCGGTGTCATGTCGTCGAGATTGCAGCTGATTTCCGTGATGTCGTCCGTTTTTTCAGCGTCCTCTCCCCAAAAAGCGCGGACGCAGTTTGCTATCTCAAAGTCCTTTGTTCCCATGCCGTAACCTATTTTGCTGACGGTCATGGTATCCATTTCCCCAAAGCGCCCGACAAAGTGCTTAAGGAGCGCGGCGCCCGTAGGAGTGCAGAGCTCGCCCTTGATTCCGCCGCCGTATATAGGGATTCCCCTGAGGAGCAGGGCTGTGGCGGGAGCGGGAACGGGGAGGACGCCGTGAGAGCAGCGCACAAAACCGCTGCCGACGTGCACCGGCGAGGCGGTTATTGAATCGGGGCTCAGCATATCCATAAGGAGGCAGCAGCCGACGACATCCGCGACCGCGTCCAGAGAGCCGACCTCGTGAAAGTGTATCTGCTCGATTTTCTCTTTGTGGACCTCCGCCTCCGCATCGCCTATGAGCCTGTAAACCGCGAGGGCGTCGGCTCTTACCTTTTCGGGAAGGTCCAGTGAAGCTATCAGGCCGCATATGTCCGAATAGCAGTAATGCCCGTGACCGCGTGAATGGACCGGCCCGTGCTCGTGCTCGTGCTCGTGATGACGGCCGCTTTCGTCCTTTTCAGGGTCGAAGTCCTCAATGAATTCGTTTTTGCCGTTGACGTAAACATTGATATGCAGACCTGAAACGCCGCATTTCTCCGCCACGACGCTCTCGACGGCGACTCCGGGCAGACCGAGGGAGTTCATTTTATCCAGAAAGGCCTGCTTGTCGGGGAGAAGGTCCAAAAGCGCCGCCGTGAGCATATCCCCCGCAGCGCCCATGGAGCATTCAAGATGAAGCCTCATTTTTTTCCTCCCCGATACGGTTAATAAGACTGGAAAGATAGCCCGCGCCGAAGCCGTTGTCGATATTTACGACGCTGACGTTGCCGGCGCAGGAATTGAGCATCGACAAAAGGGCCGATATGCCGCCGAAGTTCGCGCCGTAGCCAATGCTCGTGGGAACCGCTATCACGGGACAGGAAACCAGCCCGCCTATCACGGTCGCGAGCGCGCCCTCCATGCCGGCAACGGCGACTACGACGCGGGCCGTCATCAACACGTCCATCTGAGAGAGAACGCGGTGCAGTCCCGCGACTCCGACGTCGTAAAGACGGGCTACGCGGTTCCCGAGCGCTTCGGCGGTTACGGCGGCTTCTTCGGCTACCGGAATGTCGCTCGTGCCGGCTGTCGCCACGGCTATAAGCCCCGAGGATGAGGGCTCGGCTTTTTTGCCGAAAATGGCGATGCGCGACACGGGGTCATAGCTTACGGGAAGCTGCGCGCTCAGCTCCTCCGCCCTCTCGGGCTCGAGCCTGGTAATCAGAACATAGCCGTTCCCGCGCTTTTCCAGGGCTTGGATTATACCGACGATTTGAGGAATTGTTTTTCCGGCTCCGAAAACAACCTCGGGTATGCCGTGCCTCAGCTCTCTGTGGTGGTCTACCTTTGCGTAGCCGAGCTCCTCGAAAGGCTGCATTTTGAGGCATAAAAGGGCTTCCTGCGGCGAGGTTTCCCCATTTTTCACCCTGTTCAGCAAATCGAGGATGCGATTCTGCTCCATACGATACCTCCGTCTAAGTAGGGGATGATATTTTGTTTCATTATAGCATTGCGTTGGAATAAACGCATTATTTTTATTTATAAAAAGATGAAATGCCCCGAAAAGGGACATTTCATCTCAGATTGTAGACAAACATGAATTTGAAAATGATATAACATCAAAAAACATTTTTCCGGCGGCGTGTACGCCGGAAAAATACATTAACCCGCGCAATTGTGCGCGACCGGGGGGTATCGAGCCGTGAGGCTCGTATCCAGGGGGTATTGGATACCCCCTGGAAGCGTGTCGAAACACTTTTTCGACACGCTCAGACGAAATGCCCCGAAAAGGGACATTTCGTCTTTTTATACTTCAATAACAGAGCTTATTTGCTGTAAACGACCCGGCTTTCCCTGTAAAGCGCCTTTCTGAACACAGGATCCTGGAAATGGGACGAGGTGTAGATATACTTGCCGGGCAAACTGTATTTTGCAACGATATCCTTTGCCGCCTTTATTTTTTCCTCGTCCGTTGCGTCCTTGCCGAAAACGGGAAGACGGTAGCCGAGCTTGAACCTGTCGCCGAAATTCCTGTAAAGCTCGTCGAAATTATTCATGGGCTGAGGCCGCCACATATCAATCCCGGTTTCCGCCATGACATCCGCCAGCTTTTCGATATGTCCGCAGCTGTGCAGTTCGAAAACCACATTACGCTCATGGCAGTAAGCCGTGAGCCTTTTCATATAGGGGAGAATCATTTCGCGGAAGGTATCGGCGGAGAAAAACGGCGCCATCTGGGATCCCCAGTCGTCGTGGAAATAGAGTATGGACATGCCGAAATGCTCTATGCACTTGTCGATTATCTTTTCGTAGGTATCGCAAAGAGCGGAGAAGAGCGCCCCGGTGTCTTCCTTCTGCTCGTCGTCAATCAGAGCGACCGCGGCATTCTCAAAGTCCATGAAAGAGATAAGGCGTTCAAAAAGCCCGGTAAACAGCCAGACAAGAACGGGAACGTTTTTGTCCGAAAGCAGCTCCCTGTTCCTCCTCGCGCAGCCCGCCCAGTCCCAGGATTCCACATCTGGGAATTTGATCACCTTGGACCAGTCGCTGATGTCTGTGAGGGCAGGCTTGCCCGGCTTTACCATTGAACCCCCCGCCACCTCTATGTACTCCCATTCAATGCCGAACATATCGGGACCGCCTTTTTTGTCCGTCGGATCGGTTTCTATGACCCAGGCTCTCGCTACGTTGTCGGGAATGATTGCGGGGCAGAAGGTGATATAGTCGTCGTTAGGCATCCAGCAGGGCGTTTCGTTGCGAATGAAGGCAAGGTAGTTTTCCTTGGGCGAGACGGGATAATCAAACCTGTCCACCGGATGCGAGCCGGCCATTGATGCGGGGTAGGTTCCGACTATTTTCAGCTCATCTTCGGAAAAGGGGATCTTCTTCATTGGGCACCTCCGTAAAGTATTAGTTTTAAGTTCATTCCGATAAAAACGGCTTAGCGGCGCACACGCCCTGACAGGCAGGAATATTTTGTATGCGACTCTATTTTATATTATATACCTTAATTCGGCAAATGAAAAGCCCATATTTATGTGCATTTATCACAAAATACATAGCCCAAAAAGCACGCCCCGGCATTGGCCGCCGAATCCGGTGATATTGAATAACGCAAAAAATTTATTAAAAAACAATAAATAATTGTTGACAAATAGTAATTTGGTGATATATTAACGGTATAATGAGTACAGGAGGGATATTTCTATGCAAAAGCAGCCCGTGACACATTACATCGCAAAAGCGTTGGTTGACATAATGTTTTACGGCGGCATAGTCTGCGTTGTTCTGGTGCCCTGGCTTTCAAGGTATGTGTATATTTTCGGGTACGGGGAAAGGGAACGCTGGATATTGGCGGCGGTGCTTTTCAGCTCGGGCATATGCGCTGTGTACATTCTTTTCAATTTGAAGCAGATGTTCAGGACCCTGCTGGGAGGGAATCCCTTCGTGGAGAAGAACATAAGCTGTTTCAGGAGGATGGCGGTGGCCTGCGCCGTAGTATCGCTCATTTACGTCATAAAATGCATCCTGATCTTTTCGCTTGCGACAATAATAATCATTCTGATGTTTGCGGTGGGCTCGCTGTTCTGCCTGACGCTGAAGGACATCTTCAAGCAGGCCATCTTCTACAAAGAAGAGCATGATTGGACGGTGTGAGGTATGCCGATAATTGTAGACCTTGACGTGATGATGGCGAAGAGGAAGATAGGGCTCATGGAGCTTGCCGAGAAAATAGACATCACTCCCGCCAACCTCTCGATACTCAAGAATAACAAGGCGAAGGCCATACGCTTCTCCACCCTGGAGGAGATATGCAGGGTTCTTGACTGCCAGCCCGCCGACATTCTGAAGTACGAAAAGTAGTCAGGTCAGGAGGTAATTCCTATGGAAAAAAGTGAAAACAAAATCATGCTTTATTCGCTCTTTTCGGCGCTGAGCTTTGTTTTTCTGGTCCTGTGCGACGGCGCGGGAATAAGCGTGACTGTTTTCGCGCTTTTTCAGGCCGCGTTTCTTTGGTTTTTGGTTCCGGACAGGAAAAAGCTGATCCCTATGCTGCCGGTGCTTATCATCTCGCTGAACTCCCTTTTAAGCGCGAACCGCATGTGGAAGGCAAGCAACTTTCTCCTCGGCGTCGCGCTGTACTGCCTAATGTTCGTCGATATGGACATCAGGGACACATCCGCGGATTTTCTCGTCAAACTGATAAAAAAGATATTTGAGCCTCTGAAATACCTTCACATACCGTTTGCAAGATTATTCAAGGCGAATAAGGAAAAGTCCGCGCTGATAAAAAGGGTATTCAAAGCCCTGCTGATAACATTTCCCGCCGTAATGATGCTGACGGCGGTGCTTGCGTCGGCGGATATGGTTTTCGCAAAGGGAGTCGGGGATTTTTTCATCGCTGTCTTCAGGCTTATAAGATTTGAAATACTCCTCAAGGTCATATTCGGCCTCGCCGTGGGTTTCTACCTTTTCGGGCTTTTATATTCGGCAAATTCGGAAAAAGCGCCGGCCGAGGAGAAGGAAGTAAAAAAATGCGACGTCATCATATTCGGCATCTTCCTTGCATCAATACTGCTTATTTACACTATATTTGTGTTTGTTCAGTTCAAGTATCTTTTCGCGGGTGCAACGCTTCCTGACGGCCTCTCGTATACTGAATACGCCAGAAAAGGCTTTTTTGAACAATTCTTTCTCACGGGCGTCAATATCCTGCTCATTCTGATAACCGTGCACTGCACTAAAAGCTCGGAGGGAAGGAAGGGGACGGTGATCAAAGCGCTGTGCTGCTACCTTTGCGCCGTCA
Organism: Clostridiales bacterium; assembly: GCA_029268065.1. GTDB lineage: Bacteria > Bacillota > Clostridia > Oscillospirales > Oscillospiraceae > DUPK01. The sequence continues at coordinate 5,571 of JAJUHC010000041.1, forward strand.
CGATAATCCTGCTTGTCTCATCGTTTTACCGCATGAGGCTGTATTATTTGGACGACGGGCTGACAAGGCTTCGCTTCCTGGTTTTCGGTTTCCTCATTTTCGAGGGTATTGGTCTTTTAATCACCTTTTTCTATATCCTGAAGCCGAAATTCAACATAATTGTCGTATACCTGTCGCTTGGACTCGTTTATTATCTTCTGCTCAATATCGTTCCCATCGATTATTTCGTTGCGAAAAACCAGGTGGACAGAGCTTTTCGCGGAGAGACCAACGGTATAGCCTATGCCCTGAGCCTTTCCTACGACGCGGCGCCCCAGATAGAAAGGCTCCTAAACGACAGGAGATTCGGCGAGGCTATAAAAATCCACCCTCTCGAAAGCTATGACGATTGGAGGGAAGTAAGCGTAAGGGATTATATCCTGAACAAGTATAAACGCTATGCCGACAAACCGCATGACTGGCGGCAATACAATGTATCCGCCGGCAAAATGCTTGAAATCTACAACAGGTATTCCTAAGCGTTCAATAAAAAATAAATCGCGGCCGCCCGCAGTCTTAAATTATGGGCCTGCGGGCGGATTTTTACGCTCGTTTGCATTTCCTATTGACAATACATAAGCATTTTGATACACTTTGAGCACCAAACGCTGTGATGGAGAATACGGATTGCCAAAACTTCTTTCAGAGAGCCGCCGGTTGGTGCGAAGCGGCAGAAGAAGCAGCCCGAGCTCGCTCCGGAGCGGCCCGCCGAACGCTTTGGCCAGTAGGCGAGGACGGGACCCCGCCGTTATCATGGGATGGCATTTTCCGATGCCTCAAAGCGGGCGGATACGCCAATGAGAGTGGTACCGCGGAAGCAAGTCATGCTTTCGTCTCTTGTCGATAAGACGGGGACGGGGGCTTTTATTTTTGCACTTTTCCGGAATAATAACTGAAAGGAAGATAATTTATGAAGCTGTCATTTTCAACGCTCGGCTGCCCCGATTTTACCTGGCCGGAGATATATTCCATGGCAAAGGACTTTGGCTTTGACGGAATAGAGATGCGCGGGCTCGGCGGCGACATTTTCGACGTCCACGCAAAGCCGTTTTCCCCGGAGGCCCTGCCCGGAACCGTAGCGACGCTTAAAAAGCTCAGGCTTGAGATATCCTGCCTTTCCTCGGGCTGCAGCCTCCAGTACGCGGACAAAGCGGAGGAGAACCACAGGGAGCTGACCGATTATATCGACCTGGCCGCGAGGCTCGGAACGTCATACGTCCGCGTTTTGGCGGACAGATCCCCGATGCCGGACGGCGAGGTGGACGACGAGACGGTAATCAGGGCGCTGCGCCGCATCGCTCCTTATGCGGAGAAAAAGGGAGTGACGCTGCTCGTCGAAACAAACGGCGTTTATTCCGATACAAAGCGTCTTTTAAACCTTCTGGTAAGCGTTGAAAGCGATTTCGTGGCGGCCTTGTGGGACGTGCATCATCCCTACCGCTTTGCGGGGGAATCTCCTGAAAAAACAGTGCAGAACCTCGGCTCCTATATCAAGTATGCCCATGTCAAGGATTCCGTCATGGTAGACGGCAGGGTTACATACAGAATGATGGGGGAGGGCGACCTGCCAATAGAAGAATTCATGATGGCTCTGCGCTCGGTTAACTATGACGGCTACGTTTCCCTTGAGTGGCTCAAGAGCTACGCTCCCGACCTCAGCGACCCCGGCGTCGTATTTCCGCACTACGCCAACTACATGTCGCGCTTCACGAACAGGAGCGTGTTCAAGTCCCGCCTTTACGACAACGCGGCGGGCACGGGAAAATATGTGTGGGAAAAGTACTCGCTTATCGACCTTACCTTCCCGCAGGTTTTGGACAAAATGGTTGAGGAGTTCCCGAACCAGTACGCCTTCCGCTACACCACGCACGATTACACCAGGACGTATTCCGAGTTCCGCGACGACGTGGACACCTTTGCGCGCTCGCTCATAGCGCTGGGTGTAAAGCCCGGCGACAAGGTCTCCATATGGGCCACGAACGTGCCGCAGTGGTTTATAACCTTCTGGGCGGCGACAAAAATCGGCGCCGTGCTCGTAACCGTAAACACCGCTTACAAGATCCACGAGGCTGAATATCTCCTCAGGCAGTCCGACACCCATACCCTTGTCATGATAGACGGGTTCAAGGATTCCGATTACGTCGGCATAATAAAGGAGCTTGTGCCCGAGCTTCAGACAAACGAGCCGGGGAAACCGATCCGCAGCAAGCGTCTGCCGTTTTTGAGAAATGTCATAACGATAGACTCGCGCCAGCCCGGCTGCCTGACCTGGGACGACGCTATCGCCCTTTCTGAAAGCGTTCCCCTGGAGGCCGTGTATTACCGAGCCATGATGATAGACCGGCACGACGTATGCAACATGCAGTACACCTCCGGCACGACGGGCTTCCCCAAGGGCGTCATGCTGACCCACTACAACGTCGTAAACAACGGCAAGAATATAGGCGACTGCATGGATCTGTCGACCGCCGACCGCATGATGATACACGTTCCGATGTTCCACTGCTTCGGCATGGTGCTCGCCATGACCGCAAGCATGACTCACGGAGTGACCCAGAGCCCGATTCCGGCGTTTTCTCCGAAGACGTCCCTCGACTGCATAAATAGGGAGAAGATCACCTGCTTCCACGGCGTTCCCACGATGTTCATCGCGCTTCTCGAACACCCGGATTTTCCGAAAACGGATTTTTCGCATATGCGTACGGGGATAATGGCGGGAAGCCCATGCCCCATAAAGGTCATGCAGGAAGTTGTGGAGAAGATGAACATGACGCAGATCTCGATAGTTTACGGGCAGACCGAGGCCTCTCCGGGCTGCACCCAGAGCCGCGTTGACGATCCGCTCGAGGTGCGCGTCAACACCGTCGGCAGAGCGCTGCCGGGAGTGGAATGCAAGATTGTCGATCCGGAAACGGGAAGGGATCTGCCGGACAATGTGGACGGCGAATTCGTCGCCCGCGGCTACAACATAATGAAGGGCTATTATAAAATGCCGGCGGCTACCGCCGCCGCCATCGACGCCGAGGGCTGGCTGCATACGGGCGATCTCGCGAGGCGCGACGAAAACGGCAATTATAAAATAACGGGGCGAATAAAGGACATGATAATCCGAGGCGGCGAAAACATTTACCCCAAGGAGATAGAGGACTTCATATACACCCACCCGAAGGTAAGCGACGTTCAGGTGGTCGGCGTGCCCGACCAGCAGTACGGCGAAGAAATAATGGCTTATGTGATACTTAAGGCCGGCGAGGAAATGACGGAGGACGACGTAAAGGAGTATGTACGCACGCATATGGCAAAGCACAAAACTCCGCGCTACGTTGCTTTCGTCAAGGAATTCCCGATGAACGCCGCGGGAAAGATACTGAAGTACAGGATGCGCGAAATGGCAGTTGAAATGCTGAACCTGCAGGCGGCCTCCAAAATCGAAACCGCGTAGAAAACGAGGGGGGCTGCAGCAAAACGCCCTAGTCGAAAAATAATGTACAAAAATGCGCCTTGATTTGGCCTTAAAAGCCATCTCAAAGCGCATTTTTTTGTTTGTAGGGCCGCCTTCTTTGCGAAAATTGCTATCGCAAATTTGTTTTGCAACAGCCCCTTTTTTGCTTTATTGCACGGATGAGGATTACATTTTGCTCGATAAATTTATATTGCTGATTTTGCCTTCGCTGATTTTTAATATCACGGCGACCGCGGCTGATTTCGTATCGGCGGTGGGCTTCGAATCCTTGTCGAACATGAGCGCGAAGTCCTCGCCGGAGGAGGCGTACCCGTAGAGCTTTGAAACGTCGTCCGATGCCGACGTTACCCTGAAACCGTCCATGGTCTCCCAGTCGGGGCTTGAAGTTGCAAGCATTACGGCGCTGCCGTTCTTATAAAAGACCGTCAGTCCCGTCTTTGAGTAAAAATAGTAGGTGCCGATCATCGAAGGGGTGCCGAGAGACTTGTCTACCTCGTCCTTCTTCATTCCGAGGGCTATGTCGGTTCCGAGCTTTGAATTGCGCAGGGTGCCCGCCTTTATAGGTTTTGAAGCGCCGCCGCAGGCTGAGGTCAGGAGGAGAATGAAAGTCAGAAAGACAAGAAGAACCCTCTTCGTTTTCATAAATACACCCCACATTTTGTGAAAGCCGGCGAAGAAAGCGCCGACAATGAAATCAAAGCCGCAGAGTGCGTCCCTGCGGCCTTTTGGCTTTTTAAGCGATATATTATGCATCCGAATATAAGCGTACGATATGAAATCAAAATTTTCGAATGATGTATTCTGTTGGTGACCCAGCGGAGACTCGAACTCCGGACACCCTGCTTAAAAGGCAGGTGCTCTGCCGCCTGAGCTACTAGGTCATATTTGGCTGGGATGGCAGGACTCGAACCTGCGGATGCGGGAGTCAAAGTCCCGTGCCTTACC
>JAJUHC010000042.1 GCA_029268065.1 Clostridiales bacterium
CCTGGATACGCGGCTGAAGCCGCGATACCCCCGGTCGCGCACAATTGCGCGGGATAATGTATTTTTCCGGCGTACACGCCGCCGGAAAAATGGGTTTATACTGTTATCACATTTTTTGCTCTTAGGTTTTTTGACAGTCTGCGGCGGCGGGAGCAAAAGCTCCCGCCGCCCGTTTACTATCTTATTTCAGCATCAAGCTCGCTTTTCAAGACCTTCAGAATCTTTTCCATCAGAGGCGCGATGTTCGTGTCGGTGAGGCTCTGCTCATCGGAGCAGAACTCGAGGGAGAAGGCGACGCTCTTTTTGCCTGCGGGGATAGGCGCCCCCTTGTAAACGTCGAACAGATTGGCCGCCCTCAGCATCCTTCCGCCGGCGCTTACAATATGCTTTTCGAGCGAAGCGACAGTAACGTCCTCGCCGCAGACAACGGCCAGGTCACGGTAGACCGATGGGAAGCGTGAAAGCGGCTTGTATGTCGCTTCCGGCTGCCTTGAGTCAAGTACATTGCGCAAATCGAGCTCCGCAGCGTAAACCGGCGTCTCTATACCGTAGTTTTCCTGCACCTTGGGGTGTAGCTGTCCGATTACGCCGAGCGTTTTTCCGCCGAGGCTGATTTCGGCGCAGCGTCCGGGGTGGAAGGAATTATCGTCTCTTTTGAGCGTAAATTCGGCGCCCCTCACTCTGAGGAAACCGAGGACAGCCTCCACGCAGCCCTTGAGGGAGTAGAAGTCCTCCTTTGCCCCATAAGCCCCAAGCACCAGCTTGACGCGCTCGTCGGGAAGAACTTCGCCCTCGACGGGGATATAAACCTTTGAAAGCTCGTAAAGCCTTACGTCCTTATTGCGGTAGCTGAAGTTCCTGCCGAGCACCTCCAGCATGGACGGAAGTCCCGTCGTTCGCATGAGCGAGGTGTCGTCGCCGAGAGGATTCAATATTCTGAGGCTTTTTCTGAGAGGCGAACTTTCCGGTATCAGCATCTTGTCGTAGTCGGAGGGGCCGATGAAGGAATATGTGAGTATCTCGGTGAAGCCTATACCTCTGCAAAGCTGAGAAAGGCTGCGCTCAAGGGCCTGCCGCTCAGTCAGCCCGCCCTGGACCGCGGCGCCCCTGAAGGATGTGGCCTCGATGACGTTGTAGCCGTAAAAGCGCGCCACCTCCTCTGCGATGTCGGAGTAGTGCTCGATGTCGGAGCGCCAGGACGGAACCGTAATGATTCCGTTTTCGACTTTGAAGCCAAGCTCCGTCAGGACCTTTACCATAAAGTCTTCCTTTATATCCGCTCCGAGCAGCGCATTTATCCTGCTTGGCTCGAGCGGCAGGGTCACGGTCCTTATGTCCGCCGCTATGTCGTCGATAACGCCGTCCACGACCTCGCCCGCGCCCAGCATTTCAACAAGCTCGCAGGCGCGCTGCACGGCCGGGTAAGTGCCGAGGGGGTCGAGTCCCTTCTCGAAGCGTCCCGATGCGTCCGTACGCATTCCGAGCGCCGCCGCTGTTTTTCTGACGCTCACTCCGTTGAAGTTCGCGGACTCGAACACGACGGTCACGGTCTTTTCGGTTATTTCGCTGTTCCCGCCGCCCATCACTCCGGCTACGCCTATCGGGCGCACTGCGTCCGCGATGACGAGCATATCGGGCGTGAGCTTCCTAAGGTTTCCGTCGAGCGTTTCGAGCGTCTCCCCTTCCCGCGCGTTGCGGACGACAATCCTTTTCCCCTCGACGCAGGCGTAATCGAAGGCGTGCATGGGCTGTCCGTATTCGAGCATGACATAGTTCGTTATGTCGACTATATTGTTTATGGGTCTGACGCCGGAGGCGCGGAGGCGCTGGCGCAGCCATTTCGGGGAGGGCTCGATTTTGATATTCTTTACCACCCTCGCGGTGTATCTCGGGCATAAGGCGGCGTTTTCTATCTCTATGTCGATATAGTTCATTATATCGTCGCCCGATCCCCTCACCTCTGGGGCCGAAAGCTTCAGCTCCGTGCCGAAGGTGACGGCGCTCTCCCGGGCGAGCCCGATTATGCTGAAGCAGTCCGGTCGGTTATTCGTTATCTCGAACTCTACGACCGTGTCGTCGAAGCCTATCACCTTTTTTATATCGTCGCCGGGCCGGCAGTCCTCCTCGAGTATGAAGATCCCGTTTTCAACGGCATAGGGGAAGTCATGCCTGTCGAGCCCAAGCTCCTTTAGCGAGCATAGCATACCCTCGGACTCGACGCCCCGGAGCTTGCCTTTTTTGATTTTTATCCCGCCGGGAAGCGTCGAGCCGTGCAGGGCAGCGGGGACCAAATCGCCGGATTTGACGTTCTGAGCGCCCGTGACTATCTGGACCGGAGCCTCAAGCCCCGCGTCTACGCGGCAAACCCACAGATGGTCGGAATCGGGATGGCGTTCTATCGACAAGACCTTTCCGACCACCACGTTTGAGATTTCGCCGCCTAGGACCTCAAAGCCCTCGACCTTGGAGCCGGAGAGGGTCATGGCGTCGCAGTATTCCTTGTCGGACGCCTTTATGTCAGTGAATTCGGAAAGCCATTTTCTTGAAAGCTTCATTCTGCTACCCCCCTTTAAAACTGGTTCAGGAAGCGCATGTCGTTTTCGAACAGCAGGCGCATATCGCTGATGTTGAAGCGTCGGAGCGTGAGTCTCTCCAGCCCTACGCCGAAGGCGAAGCCGGAGTATACGCTCGTGTCTATGCCGCAGCCTTCGAGCACCTTCGGGTGTACCATGCCGGCGCCGAGTATTTCTATCCAGCCCTCGCCCTTGCAGACGCGGCAGCCGGCGCCCCGGCACTCGAAGCACTGCACATCGACCTCGCAGGATGGCTCCGTGAACGGGAAGTGGTGCGGTCTGAAGCGTGTCTTCGCGTCCTCTCCGTAAAGGCGCTGCACAAGCGTATTGAGAGCGCCCTTGAGATCGCCCATGGTAATGCCCTTGTCGACCACAAGCCCCTCGACCTGATGGAACATCGGCGAATGCGTCGCGTCCACCTCGTCCTTTCGGTATACTCTGCCGGGCGCGATGATGCGTATCGGGGGCTTCTGGGTTTGCATCACGCGCACCTGAACCGGGGATGTCTGCGGTCTCAGCAGCACGGAGCTGTCTTCGGTAAAGTAGAAGGTATCCGACCACTCGCGCGCGGGATGGCCCTCGGGAGCGTTGAGCTTGTCAAAGTTGTTTACCGCATACTCGACCTCGGGTCCTTCGGCAACCGAGTATCCCATACCCGTGAAAATATCTATCACTTCCTCGAGCACTATGGACATTGGATGCTTTCTTCCGACAACGACCGGAGTTCCCGGTATTGTGACGTCAAGCTTCTCCGCTTCCAGCCTCAGCGAAAGCAGCCTTTCCGAGAGGGCTTCGGCCTTTTTTTCGATGGCCTCTTCAATCTCTGCGCGGACCCTGTTTGCAAGCTGCCCTATGACGGGGCGCTCCTCGGCGGAGAGGGAGCCCATCTGCTTCAACACGGCGGTCAGCGACCCCTTCTTGCCGAGGAAATTCACCCTTACCGCCTCAAGCGCGGACGGGTCCCCTGCGCTCTGGACAGCCGCAAGAGAGGAATTTTTAATATCCTCCAATATTTTTTTCAAGGTAAAACATCCTTTCGTCGATAATAAAAAAAGCCTCCGGCCCAATAAGGGACGAAAGACTTTCGCGGTACCACCCTGATTCGGCGATACGAATTTCAAAAATAACCGTATCCGCCGCACTCTGCTGCCTGTATCGGGGCAAACCGCCGGGGATTGGCCGGAGCTCACGGGCGAACCAAGCGGGGTTCGGCAGGGCGCTTTCAGCCTAGGCAGCCCCTCTCTTCAGCCGCATAAACACGCTATTTTCCCGATCATCGCGCAAATATTGTAAACTTTTTGAATTGTATCACAGCGAAGGCGATAAAACAAGATATAATTTGACTAATTTGGGCTTTTGGCTTATAATATGATCCATAAAAATATAAAGGCGTTTGATCGATGGAAGTTACGGAAGTCACAAGGGAGGCTCTTTCGGGCTTTCTGCCGAAAAGAAGGCGCGAAAGCCATAAGGGCGACTACGGAAAAGCGCTACTCATATGCGGCAGCGTTGGTTTTACCGGCGCGGCCTTTTTTGCAGCCGAGGCGGCCGTCCGGAGCGGCGCCGGGCTTGTGTTCCTCGGCGTTCCCCGAGAAATATACACCGTCGCCGCGGTTAAATGCAATGAAGCTATGCCCTTTCCCCTGCCCTCCGATGAAAACGGCCGCCTTTCAGGCGAAGCCGAAACGCAAATACTCGAGAGGCTGGAGAAATGCGACGTCTGCCTTATAGGTCCTGGACTTGGCCGCTCCGCCGGGGTTTCAAAGGCGGTTTATTCGATAGTAAGGAGCTCCAAAGTGCCGCTCGTAGTCGATGCCGATGGTCTAAACGCGCTTTCGGAGAATATAAATATATTGGACGAGGCGGCGTGTCCCGTCATTCTCACCCCGCATGAGGGCGAATTTCTGAGGCTTGGCGGAGCGCTCGAAGACGGCAGGGCTGAAGGTGCCGGCGCCTTTGCCGAAAAGCACGGTTGCACCGTCGTATTGAAAGGAAGCGGCACCGTTACGGCGTTTCCGGACGGACGCCTCCTAAGAAACACCACGGGGAACCCCGGCATGGCGAAGGGCGGGAGCGGCGACGTGCTTTCCGGCATCATCGCGGCCCTGCTCGCGCAAAAGCTCGGCTTTATGGACTCGGTAGCCGCGGCCGTTTGGCTGCACGGACGCGCGGGTGACATATGCCGCGCAAGGTACGGGGAATACTCGATGACGCCGACTGATCTAATAAAGGCTCTGCCGAGCGCGTTTCTGGAGCTCGCGGAGGAGTGAAAAGGAGCTGAACAAGCGTTGCGGCGAGTGCTTGCACTTGCACTAATGACAGCGCTGTGCCTTTCGCTTTGCGCCTGCAAGGGCAAAGTCGGCACGGATCAATTGGCCAGGGACATAGGAAAGGAAATATCGGGCGCGGGGAGCATTACGGCAGTCGTGGCCGTAACCGCGGACTACGGCGAAAGAGTGTATAAATACAAGCTTCGCTGTACCTACAAGGATTTGGCTGCGGATGTAGAGGTGCTGGAACCGGACGGGATAAAGGGCCTCAAGGCGCATGTTACCGAAAAGGGTCTCGCGCTTTCGCTCGGCGGGGTTGCCCTTGACACCGGGAGCCTGACAGACGACGGGCTTTCGCCTCTCGAGGCGGTGCCGCTGATGATAAAAGCGTGGGCCGACGGACGTATAACCGAAACAAAGCGGGAAAAGGCGGACGGAAGAGAGCTGCTTTGCGTGACCTATGATGTTTCAAAGCCCGAAAACGGCAAAAAAATGAGCCATATTGCTTGGTTTGACGTGAAGACCCGCCTTCCGGTAAGGGCGGAAATAATTTCAAACGGATACAGGGTCATAAACTGTTCCTTTGGAAACATAATAATGGAGTGACAAATATGGAATCCCTGCAAAAGAGAACCTGGGCCGAGGTGTCCCTTGACAACATTGCCTACAACTATAAGTCGATAAGGGAGCGGCTGCCGGAGGGCTGCCGCTTCCTTGCCGTGGTAAAGACGAACGCCTATGGGCACGGAGCGGAACGTATCTCAAGATTTGTGGAAGAACTTGGAGCCGATTATCTCGCTGCAACGAATATTGATGACGCTCTTCAGATGCGCTCCTGGGGTGTCAAGGCGCCTATACTTATTTTCGGATATACGCATCCGGAATATACCGGGTCGCTTATTGAAAATGGTATAACGCAGGAGGTCGATTCGCTTGAAAACGCCATACTCTTTTCAAAAGCGGCGGCGGCGCTGGGCGACCGGCTGAGGGCGCATCTCAAGGTGGACAGCGGAATGGGCAGACTTGGGCTTATCTGCCACGACGGAAGGGATCCGGGGCCGGAGCTGCTTGAAATCATGAGCCTCCCCGGGCTGGATGTCGAGGGAATATTCACGCATTTCGCCGTATCCGCCGAGCATGACGACGAATATACCATGATGCAGCTCAGGTCCTTCCTCGATACGGCGAACAGTCTGGAAGAAAGAACCGGTCGCAAATTCAGGATAAGACATTGCGCCAACAGCGGAGCCGTGATAAACTACAAGGAGGCTTATCTCGACATGGTGCGCCCCGGGCTGATGCTCTACGGGCTTTACCCTGATAAGTACACAGGTGGCATCAGCCTGAAGCCGGCGATGGAGCTGAAAACGAGAATTTCCTGCGTCAAGGATATAAAAGCGGGCGATTCGGTAAGCTACGGCAGGACCTTTACTGCGGAAAAGCCCATGAGGATCGCGGTTTTGCCGATAGGCTACGGCGACGGGCTGCACAGGGTGCTTTCGGGAAAGATCGACGTTTTGATAAACGGGAAAAGAGCCCGCCAGATAGGGCGCATCTGCATGGACATGTGCATGGCCGATGTCACGGACATTCCCTGCCGCGCCGGTGACGTGGCCACTGTTTTCGGAAGGGATGGGGACGAGTTTATCCCCATAGAGGAAGTCGCTGAGAAGGCCGGGACCATATCCTACGAGATCACCTGCGCGCTTACTCAGAGGGTGGCGAGGGTATACAAAGGCGGCTCCGTCTGAGTATAATGGTAGAGGAAAGCAGGGCTATATTCCAGGGCAAGTATATTTTGTTTCTCTTTGTGGAAGAATTATAACAACCGGTTACATATTGAAATGTAGTCGGCAAATCTTCCGTCGGAGAGTGAAAACGCGTGACAAACGGTGTTAGAAGAGGTGACATCTACTACGCTGACCTCAGCCCCGTAGTGGGCAGCGAACAGGGTGGTATGCGGCCTGTGCTTATCGTACAGAATGACACCGGAAACAAACACAGTCCAACAGTAATTGCCGCAGCTATAACGTCGCAAATTGGCAAGGCAAGGCTTCCCACACATATAGAACTAGAGGCAAAAAGCTACGGACTTTCAAAGGATTCGGTAATTTTGCTTGAGCAAATACGTACGATAGACAAACGCAGGCTGAAGGAGCATATGGGCAGGCTTGATGACGAGCTGCTGAAAAAGGTAGACAATGCGATAGCGGTAAGTTTTGGCCTGAGTTGAAAATTTGAACCGGGGCGGGTTCCCCGCCCCCTGATTTAAGCGGGGTACATATGATGAAGAAAAGGATACTCCTTATAGCGCTGGTGGTTTTGCTGATGATCGGGGTCTCGCTCGGGACATGGGCCGTAGCGGCGGCAAATTACGGCAGTTCCTCCGACCCTCTCGTAACGCTCAGCTATCTTAACAGCAAGCTGACGCCCGAGCTGCTTCAGCAGTTCCAGAAGCAGCTCGATACCAGGACGGCGGAAATGACCGCCAGCTTCCAGAAGCAGATTCAGGATCTTGAGGCGAAGATTGAAAAAAGCGGCGGGAGCGGTGCCGCCTTTGTTCAGGTGAACCTTTTGAACGGGCAGTCCATATCCTGCTCCGCAGGAACCGAGATCATGCTGAGAAGCGGCACGGCGCAGGCCTGGTCGGATATGTCGGACCTGACCGGCGGCGGGACGCTTAAGCTCGGCGACATGCTCAAGCAGAACTATATGTATATGACGCCGTATGACGGCGGCGGTCTGGGCGCAACGGGCGCCGCTGCCCTTCTCGTCAGGGGCGGCTACAAAATCAACACATGAGGGCATATATTTTAATTCCCGTGCATAGTACTGTGCACGGGAATTTCTGTTTTCATACTGTTTTGAAACCGGGGGGACGAAAAGATGAACGGCATATATAATATTGAGTACGGGGGCAAACAGGCCGGCAAGCTGAAGGTATATGGCGAGGGCATAAAAACGGTGTTTTCTGCGGAAACCGAATTTTTTCCTGGAATTTTGCGGCTTGCGGCAGTTTCAAACGGCCGCGTGGTGCCGATAGGCGTGCTTTCACCGGGGGGAAAGGGGCTATGTCTTAAAAAAAGCTTCAGCAGGAATACGCTGGACGAGTTTGGACTCCGTGATATAGACAAGGCTATCATACTTTCAGGCGAAGATGAGAAGGCGAAAGAAAGCGCATGGAGCGAGCTGAAGGAGCCGGGAGAATATTTTGCTGACCCCGACCTGAAATCATCCTGCAAGGGGGCGCGCGGCGTTCTTGTTTCAAACGAAGGAGAGCTCACTCGGCTTGCGTTCCCTCTGAGGAAGGGATCGCCGTTTGCGCTTATGCCCGCTTTTTGCCTAGGCAATCCGGCGGTTATCGAGGGCAATGAGTATCTGATTTTCAAAATAAAAAATGGAAGTCTTTCTGAATAGAATGCGGCGTTACCGACATAATAAGAGCATATCTATTACAGGAGGTAAATCAAATGGCAAACCTAACATCAAAAGAGCTGACGGCGCTTGAAGATCAGATAAACTATGAGCAGGTTCTGGTGAAAAAATACAAGGCGATGGCCTGCCTCTGCAATGACAATAAAATAAGGTCCGACCTTGAGGGAATTGCGACAAAGCACCAGCAGCACGCCGACAAACTGATGACATTTTTGCAGTAGGAGGATTTACAAATGAATTCGAATATACAGTACGGAAACGGCACGAGCAATCAGCAGGTAACCTCAATGATAGGCGAAAAGGAGATACTGAGCGATTTCCTGATAAGCCAGAAGCTTATCTCCGCAAGCTATAATACCTATGCCGGAGAATGCACAAATCAGCAGCTGAGAACGGCGTTCCTGAATATTCTGGACGAGGAGCACGACATTCAGGCGAACATCTTTAACGACATGCAGTCCAAGGGCTGGTACAAGACCGAGCCCGCCGACCAGAACAAGGTGCAGCAGGCAAAGCAAAAGCTAAGCACCTCGATGTAGAAAAAACCAATCATTAAACGGGAAACGACTCGCAGTGCGGGTCGTTTACCGTTTAAGCTTGTCGAAAAAGTGTTTTCGACAAGCTTCTAGGGGGCATCCAATGCCCCCTAGATACGCGGCTTGCGCCGCGAAACCCCCGGTCGCGCACGATTTGCGCGGGCTGAGGTATTTTTCCGAGAAGTGAATTCCCGGAAAA
>JAJUHC010000043.1 GCA_029268065.1 Clostridiales bacterium
CCTGGATACGCGGCTGAAGCCGCGATACCCCCGGTCGCGCACAATTGCGCGGGATAATGTATTTTTCCGGCGTACACGCCGCCGGAAAAATGGGTTTATACTGTTATCACATTTTTTGCTCTTAGGTTTTTTGACAGTCTGAGGGCGGCTTTAGCCGCCCTTTTTTAGCCGATTTGAAGGGGTGAAACGGTGGTTTATCTGATCGTGTGCGCCGCCGCGGTCATCGCGGACGTATTTGTAAAGCAATGGATCGTGCTGAATGTCCCTCCGGGCACGGTAAGGCCGTTTATCCCGGGTTTAATCAGCATCACTCATGTTAATAACTTCGGCGCGGCGTTCAGCATCCTTCAGAACATGCGCTGGCTTTTCGTTTTGGCCACCTGCCTGTTCATAGCCGCCGCGGTTTGGGCGTATATTACGAAAAAAGTGACATACCCCCTGGGAGTCTGGGCTCTGACAGGCATAATGGCCGGCGCCGTCGGCAACTGCATAGACCGTCTCAGATTTGGGTATGTTGTTGATATGTTCAATTTTGATTTCATCAATTTTGCGGTATTTAACGTAGCCGATGTTTTCATCTGCCTTGGAACCTTCGTTTTCTGTGTTTATCTCCTGTTTTTCTATGAGAAGAAGGAGGCCATCAGGCCCCGCGCGGACGGTGACAAAGATGAAAAGGCTGAGCGTTGAGGCTCCGGACGGAGCTGCGCTCCGGCTGGACGCGTTCCTCAGGGAAAAAATTCCTGAGCTCAGCCGCAGCGCCGCGCAGAAGCTTATTGAGGACGGCATGGTGCTCAAAAACGGAAAAGCCCTCAGGAAGAACCATAAGGTCTCGGAGGGGGAGGTTTTTGAGGTAATGCTTCCTGAGCTTAGGGAGACGGAGACTTCGGCTGAGAACATTCCTCTCGACGTGGTTTACGAAGACGGCGACGTGATAGTAGTAAACAAGCCGAAGGGAATGGTGGTGCATCCGGCGGCTGGGCACGAAAGCGGAACGCTCGTAAACGCGCTTTTGCACCATTGCGGCGACAGCCTTTCGGGCATCGGAGGAGAAAAGCGTCCCGGCATCGTTCACCGCATCGATAAGGACACCTCGGGTCTCATCATTGCCGCGAAAAACGATAAAGCCCACCGGGCGCTCGCGGAGCAGCTTAAGGACCACAGCCTTTCGCGCGTTTATCACGCGCTGGTCACGGGAAATATAAGGACTGACAGCGGGACAGTCGACGCTCCGATAGGAAGGCACCCTACGGACCGCAAAAGGATGGCGGTTACCGCGAAGAATTCGCGCGGCGCCGTCACGCACTATGAGGTGCTGGCGCGCTATAACGGCATAACGTACGTGCGCTGCCGGCTTGAAACCGGCAGGACGCATCAGATAAGAGTGCATATGGCGAGCATAGGGCACCCGATACTGGGAGATACCGTCTACGGACGGAAAAAGCCCGAAAAAGGTCTTGACGGGCAGTGCCTGCACGCCAAAGAGATCAGCTTTACCCACCCGTCCACGGGAGAGCGGCTCACGCTCAGCTGCGATCTGCCGGAGTACTTCATGGAAATAATCAGAAAACTGGAAAGAGCATGACAGGAACGTCCAAAAGACGTTCCTTGAGCGTGTCGAAAAAGTGTTTTCGACACGCTTCTAGGGGGCATCCAATGCCCCCTAGATACGCGGCTTGCGCCGCGAAACCCCCGGTCGCGCACGATTTGCGCGGGCTGAGGTATTATTCCGAGAAGTGAATTCCCGGAATAATAGATTTAAATATCCCTGCGAGGGAGTTTTTTGACAGTCTGCAGGAACGTCCAAAAGACGTTCCTTTAAAATAGTTTAATAAAAAACTTGCATTTATTTTGTTAATTTTATATAATTATTGTTTAGAACAAAAAGCTTACAGGATGTGTTAAATTGAAAGAACTCAGAAACGTAGCGATTATCGCGCACGTCGACCACGGAAAGACGACACTGGTTGACGCACTGCTTAAGCAGTCGGGCGTGTTCCGGGAAAATCAGGCGGTGATGGAGCGCGTTATGGACTCTAACGACCTTGAGCGTGAGCGCGGCATCACGATTCTGGCGAAAAATACCGCCGTGGAATATAAAAACGTGAAGATCAACATAGTGGACACTCCGGGGCACGCGGATTTCGGCGGAGAGGTCGAGCGCATACTGAAAATGGTCAACGGCGTGCTGCTGCTGGTGGACGCCGCCGAAGGACCGATGCCGCAGACGCGCTTCGTTCTGCAGAAGGCGCTGGAGCTGGGGCATAAGGTCATAGTCGTCATAAACAAGATAGACAGGCCCGACCAACGCATATACGAGGTAATCGACGAGGTGCTCGAGCTGCTTCTGGAGCTTGACGCGACCGACGAGCAGCTGGACAGCCCGATGCTTTTCTGCTCGGCAAGGCAGGGGATCTGCTCGGTAAGCCCCGACGTCTCCGGAGAAAACCTGAAGCCTCTCTTTGAAACCATAGTAGACTATATTCCGTCGCCCTCAAGGGACGCGGAGGCGCCGCTGCAAATGCTGATTTCCTCCCTTGACTATAACGAATACGTAGGAAGGATCTGCATAGGCAGGATAGAGCGCGGAACCGTCCGCCAGAACCAGGAGATAACCGTCTGCGATTTCCACGGCGAAAAACCGCCGAAAAAGGCAAAGGCGGTCACGCTTTACGAATATCAGGGACTGAACAAGGTTCCGGTTGCGGAGGCGTCGGCGGGCGACATAATAGCGCTCTCCGGCATCGGCGAAGTCACGATTGGCGATACTATCTGCGACAGCGACTGCGTTGAACCGCTGCCCTTCGTAAAGATCTCGGCGCCGACGATAGAGATGACCTTCTCGGTGAACGACAGCCCCTTTGCGGGGCGCGAGGGCAAATACGTTACCACGAGGAATATCCGCGACCGGCTGTTCAAGGAAACGCTGAAGGACGTGTCGCTGCACGTCTCGGAGATTCCGAACAGCGACAGCTTCAACGTCAAGGGACGCGGCGAGATGCACCTTTCGATTCTTATCGAGACGATGCGCCGCGAGGGCTACGAGTTTCAGGTCGGTCCCCCGCGCGTGCTTTACGAGGAGATAGACGGCGTAAAATGCGAGCCGATAGAAAGAGTGGTGGCGGACGTTCCTGAAAACTGTGTGGGAGCGGTGATTGAGAAGCTATCGGCAAGGCGGGGCGAGCTGCTTGAAATGAATCCCGTCGGAGTCCGGATGAGGCTCGAGTTCCTTGTGCCGGCGCGCGGGCTCTTCGGATACCGGAACGAGTTTCTCACCGATACCAAGGGCGAGGGCATAATGAGCAGCGTTTTCGATTCCTACGCCCCGTTAAAGGGAGAGATATCGCGCAGGGGCACAGGGTCCCTTATTGCGTTTGAAACAGGGGAAGCCGTCGCTTACGGGCTGTTCAACGCTCAGGACAGGGGAGCGCTCTTCATAGGAGCGGGAACCCCCGTTTACGCGGGAATGGTGGTCGGAGTATCTCCGAAGCAGGAGGATCTGACGGTCAACGTCTGCAAGCGCAAGCAGCTTACGAATATGCGAGCTTCCGGAAGCGACGAGGCTTTAAGGCTCACGCCGCACAAGGTACTGAGCCTTGAGCAGTGCCTTGAATTCCTTGCCGACGACGAGCTTCTGGAGGTTACCCCCAAAAATTTGAGGCTAAGAAAGGCGATTCTGGATCACACGATGCGTATGAGGTCGCAAAAAAGCGTAAAATAAGCTTGTTAAAATGCCATAACCTCTGGGGCCCAGCGGTTATGGCATTACATTTACAAAGTATCGCGCAGGTTGACAAATGGGGCAAAAAGTGTTGCAGGGGTAGATTGATTTTTAGTGTATAGCGTGTTATAGTATTGCGGCAAAGGAGTGAAATTATTGCTTAAAATAGAAAATCTTACTAAGAAGTACGGCGCGAGGCGCGCGGTAGACTCTCTGTCGCTCCACATACAGCCGGGCGAAATCTACGGTTTCATAGGGCATAACGGAGCCGGAAAGACCACGACCATAAAGTCCTGCTGCGGGATACTGAATTTCGACGAGGGCGAGATTTTTGTGGACGGCGTTTCGATAAAGAGTGACCCGATAGGCTGCAAGAAGAAGATTGCGTATATCCCCGATAATCCCGATTTGTATGACTTTCTCAGCGGCATCAAGTATCTGAATTTTATCGCTGATCTGTATAGCATTCCCAAGAAGGAGCGCGAGGAAAGGATACGCAAGTACGCGGATATTTTCGGGCTTACGGGGGATTTGGGGCAGCTCGTCGGCAGCTATTCGCACGGAATGAAGCAGAAGCTATCCATAATATCGGCGCTTATACACGAACCGAAGCTGATGCTGCTGGATGAGCCCTTCGTGGGTCTTGATCCAAAGGCGGCGCATACGCTCAAGGGCATTATGCGCGAGGTGTGCGATAAGGGCGGCGCGATCTTCTTCTCCACTCACGTTCTCGAGGTGGCGGAGAAGCTCTGCGACAAGATAGCTATAATCAAAAACGGGAAGCTCGTCGTGTCGGGGAAGACGGACGAGGTGCGCGGAGACTCCTCTCTTGAGGAGCTGTTCCTCGAGCTCGTGGAGGCCTGACCATGTTTAAGGCTTTGTTAATGACCAGGCTGGTGTCCCTTCGGGAGTCGATTTTCGGGAGGGCGAAAAAAAGAGCGGGCTCTTCAACGGGAAAAGCCGCTCTGTACGCTTTGCTTACCCTGCTTATTGTTTTGTCGCTCTTTTTTTCGGTAGGTTCGATGTTCTTCCTTATCGCGAAACCCCTGATAAATATGAATCTCGGCTGGCTCGTAATGAGCATAGCCGCGCTGATGAGCGTGATTCTGTGCTTTTTCGGCAGTATATTCATGACGGAAAAGCAGCTTTTTGAAGCGAAGGATAACGATTTGCTCCTCAGCATGCCGATACCGCCGTCATATATACTTGCCAGCCGGATGCTGCTTATAGTGCTCTCAAACATTTTTCTATCCATTATGATTTTGCTTCCGGCTTTTGTGGTTTACTGCGTCTATGTGCCGGCGACTGCGGTGAAGATCTTATTCTTCATTATTTCCACAATTCTCATTTCACTGTTCTCGTCGGCCCTGACCTCGGCTTGCGGCTGGGTTGTGGCCCTTGTGGCGTCGAGGATGAGGCATAAGAACCTGGTCGGGACAATACTTGCGATTGCTTTCCTCTTTGCCTATTTGTATTTTTACTTCAATCTGCAAAACAACGTCGCGAAGCTTTTAGCGAATGGGGCGGCGTTTTCCACGGCCCTGTCGCGCGTGTTTCCGCCCGCGTATATCTTCGGGGTGGCTGTCGCCAATTCCAGCGGCATTTCTCTCGCTGTACTGGCTGCGTGGGGCATTTTTCCCTTTGCGATCATTTATTGTTTCCTGTCCGTGAGCTTTATAAGGATTACGACTACAAGGCTCGGAGAGGTCAAGGTCAGATATAAGGAAAAGGAGCTAAAAGCAAGCTCCGTCAGGATGGCGCTCGTAAAAAAGGAACTCGGGAGATTTTTTTCGCTCCCAATGTATATTTTAAACTGCTCTCTGGGCGCCATTATGGCGCTTGTGCTTGCGGGGGCGCTCATCGTAAAAAAGGATATTGTATTGTCGGCGTTTGCGATGTCGCCCGGAACGGGCGGTTCCAAAATCGCGCTCATAATGTGCGCGGCGCTGTGCTTTATGGCAGTGATGAACGACATCACTGCGCCTTCCGTTTCTCTTGAGGGCAAGAATATGTGGTTTTTGAAGTCCGTTCCCGTAGACGCCGCCGACATTTTCTTCGCGAAGGTGGCGGCTTCGCTTATTGTCACGGTGCCCCTTATCCTCCTTTCGTCGCTTATTGTCGGCGCTGTGCTGGGCGTTTCGCCGCTTATCGGTATTTTTCTCGTCCTGACCCCGCTCGCGGCACAGGTTTTCGTTTCGCTTTTCGGATTGGCGCTGAACCTGAAGCTGCCGCGCTTCGACTGGCTAAGCGAAATCGAGGTCATAAAGCAGAGCGCGAGCGTAATGATTGCGCTGTTTGGCGGGATAGGAGTAGTCGCGATTCCCATACTTGCCTATATTTTTATCGCGGGAGGGGTTCCCGCGGAGATATACTTTGTCATATGTACGGCGTACTTTTTGCTGCTTGCGTCCGGGACCTTTGCCTACCTGAAGAGAAAGGGAAGGGCACTGTTCAACGGTTTTTGAGCCTTATAAGGCGCCAAAGCGAGCCTCCGGCTGCCGGAGGCTCGCTTCTCGTTGAGCATTATTGAACTAATGGCGCCTGCCGCACGACGATTAAATGCATCAGGCGATTTCCAAATCCTCAGCCAAAAGCGTCTGCAAATCGTTTTTGTCGGGCGAAGCAAGCGCCGCTAAGCGGTCCGACTGACGCGATACCGCCCGCTCAAAGACATTTCTGACGTCCCTCGCGTTCCCAAAATTGTCGTCGCGATTCTCGTAAAGCTCCATGAAGAGCTTTCTTGCCTTCTCATCCGCCTCGGGCGCGAGAATATACTGATTCTTGCGGCACATGGATAAAAAAATCTCGTAGAGCTGTTCGCCGGTGTAGTCCTCGAATATGAAATATTTGCTGAAGCGTGACTCGAGCCCGGGGTTTGAGGCTATGAACCTCTCCATAAGGTTTTCATACCCCGCGGCAATTACGACAAGGTCGTCACGGTTGTCCTCCATGCTTTTCAGAATGATCTCCACCGCCTCGCGTCCGAAGTCACCGCCGCTGCCCTCGGGCGTGAGGGAATAAGCCTCGTCGATAAAGAGTATGCCGCCCTTTGCCTTCTCCACCGCCTCGGCGGTCTTCAGGGCGGTCTGCCCCACATAACCCGCGACAAGCTTTGAACGGTCGACCTCGACAAGCTGCCCGCCTGATAAAACGCCCATAGCGCGATAGATGCCGGAAAGGAGCCTTGCAACCGTCGTTTTTCCGGTTCCCGGATTGCCCATAAAAACCATGTGCAGGGAAATCGGCGGCACCGCAAGCTGGTTTTCCGTGCGCAGCTTCCTGACTTTTATAAGGTTGATAAGACTTTTCACGTCCCTCTTGATCTTGTCGAGCCCGATGAGCCCGTCAAGCTCCTTCATCAGCTCGTCAAGGCTCGGAAGCGCTTCCTCCTTGCTGTGGGAGTTTGTCTGCGAGGCAGATTTTTCTGCGCCTTCGGCTTTTTGCCCGCCCAAAGCGGTTTTTACGCCTTCAAGGAAAGGCGTTTCGGGAGAGCTCACATAATCCATGGCGTTAAGGGGTCTTTTTGCGGCGGGGACTCCGCTCTTGTCGCAGACGGTTTCGAGCGCCTCGGTGCAGGAGAAAATGAAGCCCGCCTCTGCGAAGCTGACGTCGTCGTCAGACGTTGCGACGGTAAGCAGTATGTTTGCGAGCACGCGTATAAAGGTTCTCGAAGCCGTCGTTTTTCTTATCCTGTCCGAGGACACGAGTCCGGTGAAAAAATCCGGTATGCGAAACATGGAATACGCGCAGACCTCGCTCGTAAGCTCCCACAAAAGGTATTTCGGCCGCGGCTGCTCCCTGGAATAAAGCTCGTTGATTATTGTGACATTTAAATCGCTTATTGCGGCGCCCTTCGACCATAAGCCGATAACGCAGGAGCGGATAAAAGCGTCCGTATCGGCGGCCAGAAAGTCGCCTGCGGTTTTATAAAAGGTTTCGACGTTGTTCAAATACACCTTATGGATATCGGCGGCAGAAAGCATTTGAGGCACCCCGGCTTCTAATCAGTATTTTAGTCCTTTAATTATATAATAATATACATGCAAATTAAAGGGTGTTGCAAATTATCGAAACTTTTTTTAAAAAAGGTGTTGACAAGAGGTAGAGTGTTTGGTATATTAACAAAGCGCCCAAACGAGGGGACCTGAAGGAAGCGGAAGCGAAGGGACTAGGCGCCGCCGGAGAAGGCGGCGGGACTGAGCCCGGAGGA
>JAJUHC010000044.1 GCA_029268065.1 Clostridiales bacterium
ATGTGATAACGGGGTTTATAAGCGACCATGTTACAGAAATACTTGTCATTGGCGGAGCAAGTCTGCTGGCGCTCGGGCTAATACTTGCACTTAGCGGCGCCGCATTGCCGCTTGGCATTGCCTTGATTGCTGCGGGCGCTGCAAGCCTGATTACGGCTACAGCAATCAATTGGGATGCTTTGCTGGATAAGCTTAAGGAAGCATGGACCAGCATAAAAAACTGGTGGAATTCAAGTGTTGCCCCTGCCTTGTCCTCGATCGGGCGATGGTTTGCGGACCATGTTATTAATCCGCTCCTGAGCGCGGTGGAGGGCTTTATAAACTTCTTTATACAGGGAATTAACTGGCTTATCGATCAGCTTAACACAATTCATTTTGAAGCCCCGTCATGGGTGCCTTTTTTCGGCGGCAAATCATGGGGTATAAACATACCTCACGTCCAGCCGGTTGAGATTCCACGCCTCGCAACAGGCGCGGTTATCCCGCCGAATCAGGAGTTCCTCGCCATGCTCGGAGACCAGAAGAGCGGAACAAATATCGAGGCTCCGCTTGACACAATCGTGGAAGCCTTCAAAAGGGCGGGCGGCGGAGAGAGCATATTCAACATCACGGTCGAGCTCGACGGCGAGGTAGTCTACCGCAACCAGAAAAAAGTGGCGCGCCGGCACGGAGAGTCCTTCGCCTAAGGAGGCCCCTTGATGAACTATGTAAAAATAAACGGCGTTTCCTTTGATGTGACCGTGGCTATATCCGAGATCGAGGAGAGCTTTAACGTGACAGACGGGGATAACGCCGGACGGTCCGTTCTGTCGGGCACGATGATACGAGACATTATCGGAACCTTCATAGGCCACAAGATCACCTTTTTCAACGGGAAGAGCAACGAGGACTTCGACGCCCTCTGGGACTATCTTGTGGCCCACTCCGTAGACGACAGCGTAATGCTTGAGGCGGCCGACGGGCAGGCGTCAATTTCCTACGCCGCGTATTATACGTCCGGCACGAGGAAGCTCCGTTCGGCAAGCGACGGCGTGAATTATTGGGACGAAATAGAGGTCAGCTTTATTCCGATGGACGCGCAGGTGAGGCCATGAGTGCAAAACTGATATATAAGGACATAGCGGTAGGCGCCGCCGAGGATGCTTCCGTAAGCTCCGTGAGCGCCGACGCGAGATCGGACGTCACAAAGCTCCCCTCGGGCGTCATCCATCCCGATTTCGCTACGCTCGAGCTCAATAAGTGGGGCGGCAGCGGCACAAAGAAAATATATAAGGGGCAGGAAGCAGCGCTTGTGTCGAAGGCAATGTCAGGGGCGGACTGCCTGTTTTCAGCGCCGCCCTCCCTGTCGATACAGTTTAACTCAAATTATACGACTCTCGGGATTACGTTCCGGTTTGCGACCGATTCGGTCGATTATCCGTCATCCCTGACTCTGGCGTGGTATCAGGGCGCGGCGCTGCTCAGCCAAAAAACCTTCCATCCCGACGGCGTAAATTACTTTTGCGAGAACACCGTGACGGCGTTTAACAGGCTTGTCGTAACGATTAACGCAACAAATCTCCCTTACCGCTACGCGCGCATGGAGCAGATTGTTTTCGGCATAGTGCGTGAATTCAACGGGAGCGAGATCGGCAGCGCGGACATCCTGCAGGAGGTTAACCTTATATCCGCTGAAATCTCCATCAATACGCTGAATTGGAGCCTGCAGAGCAGAAGCGGGGTGGATTACATATTCCAGGCCAGGCAGCCTATTTACGCTTACAACGGGAACAGTCTGATAGGCGTCTTCTATATAGATGACGGCGCAAAGCAGCTCACGGACAAGTCGTACAGCATACCCTGCACGGACGCCGCAGGCGTTCTGGACGCGTCGCCCTTTGAGGCGGTGATGTACTCGGGAAAGAACGCGGTCGCGGCATTAAACGAAATCGTCGGCGGAGATTTCGGACTGGAGGTGGACTCGTCGCTTTTATCCGCGACCGTCTCCGGGCTTAACCCGAAGGGGACCAAGCGCACGGCGATACAGCAGATCGCTTTTGCGATCGGAGCGGTTGTGGACACGTCGGGAACGGAAAAGATAAAGGTTTATCCCGCGCCGTCATCGGATCCGGCAGCCGTGCCGTCAACCAGAGTCTACGAGGCGGGAGCCATCAGCACCGATTCAATCGTAACCGCGGTTATCGTTACCTATCACACCTACACCGCCGGCAGCGGAGCAAGCGGCGATGACGTGATTACCGTGGGCGGCGTCAAATACGTCCACACCACGGGCACCGTCAGATTGAACAATCCGAACGTAACGGCATCGGACAAAGCTAATATAAAGACCGTCGACGCCGCAATGCTTGTAAACGCGTCGAACGCCGCCGCTGTGGCCGCTCGGGTATACGCGTATTACGAAAGACGCAGCACCCTAAGCAGCCGCATCGTTGTGGCCGGCGAGCGGCCGGGGGATTATGTTTCCGTTCCTACAAAATACAACGGAACGGTAACCGGCAACATAGAAAGCATGAAGATCAGGCTGTCAAATACGACCGCCGCGAACATCACGGTAAAGGCGGTGAACAAATGAGCCTGGAGCTTATCACCGACCGCACGCAGGCCGATTACGAGGAATGGCTCGCATTATCTAAAATCCCCTGGGCGAGCATGACCCCGGAGCAAAAAGCGAAATGGTCCGTACCGATGAAGGGCGCTTACAACTATACCGACTTGAACCGCGTCGGCACGGCGCTGCTTGCGCTGCAATCCATCTTGGCCGGCTACGGATATTCCGTCACGGTAAACGTCAGGACGGACTATGTAAACGGGGAATGGCCGACGGAAAGCGACATGAACGCTTATGTGCAGAGTATCGCGAATGTCAGGTCCGTGCTGGCGGTTTTCGAAACGACGCCCCCGGCTCCGGACAGTATGGACGACGGAACAATAACCGTTTGGAACAACATAGAAAAGATACTTAAGGATGTGGAGACGATAATCGACTATGCCGTTGCCGCATTTAAATACAGCGGTGAATTTTACTGCGGAGAGTGACATATGAAGGACGGAATTATAAAAAACACCGGCAACAGCCGGAAGCTGAAATCCTCGATTTCCCCCGATACTACCTGGGCGCAGTTCCTTGCGGCCCTCATAAGCGGAAACCTGCCCATCGACCTGAACGGAATAATCGAAGAGGGATGGACGCAGACGGGCACGCCCCTGAACAAAGCGAACCTGCTGAGCGACACCACGGCAACGGCGCTGGGACTTGCGGGGAATCCCACAGTAAACGATGCCCTGAATAAGCTCGCGGCGCACAGGAACCGTCATGCCTCGGGGGGCGCAGATGCCCTCAGCCCCGCCGACATAGGGGCAGTGAATAAGGCGGGCGACACTATGAGCGGCGCGCTTACGTTACCTTTTGGCGGCTTGGTAATGAAAAATGGCGGAACCAGCGTACCTACCGACGGGGGTAGAATTTTCTTACAAAAGGCTAACGATAGCCCTCTCTCAGGTGACGTATATATAGACAACTATTTAAATGTTCTTCGTATTGCCGAAAATGGCGGGAGTTTTAGGGGAGTCTATATAGATATTGCAAAAGGTCCCGGTGGCATTACCTCGAAAGTTTATCACTCAAACGACAAGCCTACGCCAGCCGAAATAAATGCGTATCCATTCGGACTTATTACTTTATCTTCTGAGCCTGCAGTTTTGAGCTTGGGTAGAGGCTATTACTTCTTTCAAGGCACTCCGACGGCCGGACATGATTTTCCTGATGAATTGATTGGTTACTGGGGAATGTACCACATATTCATCAGGGGTGAGAGTGATGCAACCAATGCACATAGGACATATCATATATATGAAGCAATATCTCGACGTGAATTTATTAATGCCCGCAAATATGATTCATATTCTGGGTGGGCGAAGGCTTACAACACAATTAATAAGCCTACACCCGCCGAAATAGGGGCCGCCAGAGTCGTTACTGGTTCATATGTAGGTACAGACGGTTATGGGCGTTCAAATCCTACGGTGCTTACGATGGGATTTACGCCAAAAGTTGTACTTATACATACGTTTAACAAGGCCTATGACGGGATACTAACTAACTATCCTACTGTATTTATATATAATTCACCGACAGTAAGCTTTACAGGTGGCTATGTGGTTTATGTAACCTGGAGTAGTAACGGATTAAGTTGGTATAGTGATGCTAGCGCATATGGTCAGTTAAATGCTTCGGATTACCTATACCGATGGGTAGCAATAGGTTAAAGGGGGTTATGTGCTATGCTAATTATCAGAAAACAACCACATGAAAATGGGGCATACCCAAATCAAATTATTGACTCTTATTCTGAAGTGCCTGAAGGATGGGTTGAAATACCCGAAAATCTCATCGAAAAAACAAAGAGGCTATTACCCTTTATCACCATGACCCTGGAAGAAGAGTCTATTATCAATGTAGAGGATAACACTGAAGCCCGTGAGGCGGCTAAAGCAAATACACCTTCCTCCGCAATAATAAGCATCGAAACCGATCTCTTGTCCATGACCGTCGACCACGAATATCGACTCACATTACTGGAATTGGGGGTGAAATAAATGCTGTACAGGGTCTTGAAGCGACTCATCGAAACGGGTCAGACCGCTGGACTTGCCGAAAAAATCGACGTGTTCTACGCGACGGGCAAACTGACGGAAACCGAATATACCGAACTTACCGCGCTTTTGCCGTAGCGGGGCGGTATTTTACAGGAGGCAAGCGATGGACGAAAAATTATGCAACGAAAGACACAAGGCGATAGAGGGCGAGCTTCATCGCCACAGCAGCTGGCTGGGCGACCACGAAAAGAAAATAGATAAGCTGGAGCGGTCGGACGCGACCAACACGACGCAGATCGAAAACCTGACAAAGGCGATAGGGAGCCAGACAAAAGCGATATGGGCCTTTGCCGGAACCGTGTTCGCCGCGCTGCTCGGGTTTTTCATCTGGTACGTTCAGAATTTGACGAGGTGAAAAATGAGTCAAAGAGAAAAGGTAATATCAATCGCCGCGTCGCAGATCGGCGCGGCGGCTCCGGATGGAGACGACAAGTACATATCATGGTTCAACGAGCGGACAG
This sequence comes from Clostridiales bacterium, assembly GCA_029268065.1. GTDB lineage: Bacteria > Bacillota > Clostridia > Oscillospirales > Oscillospiraceae > DUPK01. The sequence goes on from JAJUHC010000044.1 coordinate 5,118, forward strand.
GGACAAGCTTCAGCTTGGATGACACCGCATGGTGCTCAATCTTTGTCTGCTGGTGTCTCACAATAGCGGGCGCGTCAGACTGGCCCTTGACAGCCGGCCGCACCTCGGCCATGCGGTGGTATAAAGAGAGCGGCAGGTGGCGCGAGCGCGGAGAGTACACGGCGCAGCCGGGCGACATCATTTATTTCGACTGGGACGAGACGGGCGACGCTGACCATGTCGGTATCGTGGAGAGCTGCGACGGTGAACGGGTATATACGATTGAGGGCAACACCAGCGACGCCGTAAGGCACCGCTCCTACGCTCTGACGGATGAGCGGATAAGGGGCTATGGCATACCTACATATACGGAGGAGGCTGAGACAGTGAAAGAGACAAACGGCGACACTCCCAGCGAGTGGGCGTGTGAGGCCTGTGCCTGGGCGGTCGAAAAGGGCCTTTTCAAGGGCGACGAAAACGGCGATATGCACTGGCAGGAAGGGCTTACCCGAGAAGCCTTCGCGGTGGTATTGAAGCGCGTCTATGAGGACCTGGGGCAATGAAAAAGGGATTCGAATTTTCGAAGCTCATCATCGTGTTTGAAACGGTGATAGTAACGGGGCTTACCCTCGTCATTCTTGCGCTGGCGTACATGTCCATATGCAGGGGGTACGGAGGCTCGCTGCCATATCTCACCGCGCTTGTGGCTCCGGCGTGGGGCTGCTACGCCTTCAGCGCAAAGCATTATTACAGCAAGGCCGGAAAGGAAAACGTACTTAAAATAAAACAGTCGGGCAGCTCCGACAGGGACTATTAGGAGGGTAAAGACAATGCCGGATGCGATACAGGGCATTTTGCTTAGCGCAATTCTCGCTATTCTGTGCGGCCTTGGGGCCTATATACTGAACGCAAACAAAAAGAGCGTCCTCAGGCTCATCTCCGATCTCGTCCAGAAGGCCGAAGCGGCTGTGCAGGGCTCCGGCCTCGGCGCTGAGAAAAAGGCGTGGGTGATAACGCAGCTCGAGGCGGCGGGCGTGAAGGTGACGGGCTGGGTAAGCACTGAGATTGACGCGGTGGTGCGGCTGCTCAATGAGAAAAGTGGGTGGAGGATAGGCGATAGGACGGGGGATTAGGGGAGAAAGAGAAGCCGCAGGGGATGAAATCCTCTGCGGCGGTTTTTGTTTAAAAAAATGAAATTGATATAAATGGGACAAGGGCAAGCCGCTTTCGCGACTCGCCCTCATCATTATCCTATTTTGTGCTTTCGCACTGCCGCTAAACGGCATTATTAACACTAGGATACTACCATACTATGCCCGGAAAGTCAAGTTGCAATACCAAAATACAAAATATTGTTTAAAATAAATATAATTCTTTTATTTTGTTGTTTATTATTTCCATATCTCTCGCGGACAACCGTAACTCATATAAAGCATCTTCTTTATTGTGTGGAGATTTAATCCTCATTTTACTTATAGCGGTTATTTGACTTATACTTGCTACGCTGCCTTGCTTAAGATGTCCTATTTCTTTTATCATTTTCGTAGCTCTGTTTTGAAGCAGTTTGGCTGCCAATAATTTCGCTTTATTTTTTGCAGAATCATTTTCAATTTTGGGAAATTCCTGAAGTAATATATTAGCTTCTTCAAGCAAACCCTCAGCCTTTTTATGAAGATGTGGATAAATCCCATCGGGCAATACGGCAGTAAATCTATTTCCTTTATAGTTCTCTTTTAATGACATAAGAGGAACAACAGTAACTATATTCGATTTTAAATCATTTCTGTTATCAATGACGACTGCATAGTGTAAGCCGCCAAATTCTTTTCCGACTCGGTAGCCAAAATCAACGTGAACTATTTGACCTCTTTTAAGACGAGGAACAGACTGAGGTAAAAAACTATCTTCTGCCCTTACAAAATGTATGTATGTTTTAAGCCAATATGCCAAAAGAGAGGCGCGCTTTTTCAATTTCTGATCCACAGAATCCTTTAGTTCATTCAACAAATTTGTGGTCTCACAAATGGCATCAGAAACATGCTCATTTAGTTCCGCATCTGTAAAATCCTTGGCCATGTCGTAACATTCCTTATTTCGGTAAAATATTCGCAAAATTAACAATATATGCAAGTATATTCTAAAATAATAATAAAATCAAGATAAAATTGGCGGATATACAATACAAGTGCAACACAAAAAAGAAGTGACTCAAAGCTCATGATCCTTTAAACTGGTGTTTGTGGACAACTCAGAAAGGAAATGAAGCAATGAGTCACTACAAACATCTTAGCATAGAAGAGCGAGAA
>JAJUHC010000045.1 GCA_029268065.1 Clostridiales bacterium
CTCTTCTATGCTAAGATGTTTGTAGTGACTCATTGCTTCATTTCCTTTCTGAGTTGTCCACAAACACCAGTTTAAAGGATCATGAGCTTTGAGTCACTTCTTTTTTGTGTTGCACTTGTATTGTATATCCGCCTTTTATACTGTTCTTACGCCTTTTGCTCTCAGGTTTTTTTTGACGGCCTGAGCCGTCCGACATCAGTGTCGGGCGGCTTTCAGAATTCATTTGCTTTATCTGCCGTGCCCGACGCCCCCGCGTATTTTCCGAGGCCTTTCGGCGGCGGTCGCATGGCGGCATGGCGCGGGGAGCCGGCTTCTCAGGGAGCATGGAGCGGCAGGGCGTTTCGGCGGGGGTGCCTGAAGGCGCGGCACGGTCTCAAGCTCTCGCGTCGTCAGACTACATGCCTGCGGCAGAACGGCGCCGCGCCCCGACCTGCCGCCTCTCGATGCCGTGCTCGAGCAGACTGAAGTTGTGTTTAGTCATCCTCACAGGTTTCGTTCATTCTGAGCTTTTTCTCTAACAATTATTGACGTTTTTTTGTGCGGATACAAGTTAGGCAATGATACAATATATAGCCTACGACTCTTATTATTTACCATATATAGCGTGCTATAAAAACAAGGCGGATTATTCATGCAAAATGAAGAAATTGTAAAACATATACAATTTTTGCACATGTAATTATTGCAATTATATAGTAAAATCTGTATTTGACACAAAAAATGACACAAAAATTTGTTAGCATTTAAGTCTAAAATTAGCTTGAATTAACAAAGATGGGGTGTTAAGTTAAATATATACAATACCAAAAGGAAAGTAGGTATTTTTTTCACTTCTAGGCATTTAATAAATAACGTATGTGGCCTAAATAAGAACACAATTCTTTTTAAACGACATGCGTTATTTATTTTTAGTCAAAAATTAAATTATAGAGGATGTGCGTAATATTGGAAACGGTAAAAAAGAAGCGAAAAATCGACCTTAAGCACTGGATCCCTATCCTGATCAGCCTTTTCCTCATGACCGCCTTCGGATACGTCGTGCCTCCGTGGGGACCGGTTACGCAAAAGGGAGTGGCGGTATTAGGGGTATTTGCGGGCACGATTCTTCTTATCGTAAGCGGAAACGGCCTGATGTGGCCGAGCATCCTTTCCTTCTGCGCCCTCGTATGGGTGGGTTACGCCCCCGCCTCAACGCTCATGACCTCATTTCTCGGCAACTCAACCGTACTCCAGCTCATGTTCATCATGGCCGTCGCGGCGGGGCTCGTTTCCAGCGGAACGGCAAACGTAATCGCCAAGAAGATAATATCGTCGCGCTTTGCGCGCAGGAGCCCCTTTCTATTCACGATGGCGCTGATGCTGGGCTTTATGGTAGTCGGGTGCCTTGTCAATTCCACGGCCGGCATTTTGTTTGCCTTTCCGCTCATAGACAGCATCACGCAGGTGCAGGGCTACAAAAAGGACGAGGAATACCCGCGCTTTCTGGTGCTCGGCTGCTACATGATGGTTATACTGGGACTCGCCGTTTTCCCGCATAACATGATAATTTCCTCGATTGTGGCGACCTTCAGCGGATGCCTGAAGGGAACGGCCTACCAGTTTTCATACGGGCTGCACATCGTCATAGCCGTGGTTGTGGAGCTTATTTTCATTATCTGCTACGTCCTGGCGATGAGGTTTATTTTCAGAGTGGATTATTCAAAGTCCGGCGCGTTCGACCCGACTAAGGTGGAGGGGATGTCAAAAGAGGACTGCACACTCACCACGGATCAGAAGATTTTTCTTTCGGCTTTTGTAATAGGACTTATGCAGCCGATACTCATAATGATCCTGCCCGCTGGGAATGGACTGAGAAAATGGCTCGAAATGCTCTCGCTTCCCGTGTGGTTCGCGCTGGTCGTCGTCGTGCTCTCAAATATTAGAGTCAAGGGCAGACGCATATTTGTGACGGAGACGATTTTCAAGGAAGGCGTTTTCTGGTATCTCATAATCTCGGTCGGCTCCCTCCTCGTGCTGGGCGGCGCGCTGAGCAGCAAGGAAACCGGCATTCAGGCCTGGCTCACGCAGATTATCGGCCCGATGGTCAGAAATATGAGCTGGCCGATGTTCGTTCTTCTGGCGGTAGCGCTCTGCAGCATTATAACGAACTTTTTCTCGAACCTCGCCACCGGCGTGATCGTGGCGACCATTATGGCACCTTTTGCTGTGACCTATATGAATCAGGGCATCAACATTCAGCCGCTTTGCGTCGGGATGTGTATTGCCTCGATGACGGCTTACCTGACCGTCGCCGCTTATACCACGGCCCCGCTGCTTCTGTCCAGAGAGTCGATGCCTAACAGGTGGATCTGGACAAAGGGCCTCCTTGCGATAATTTTGGAGATCATTGTGAACACGGCGGTTATTTCGCTGCTCGGGTACATACTTTAGGTTCTGAATATGGCTTAAAAAGTCCGGAGGGGCCGATTTTCAGCGGCCCCTCCGCTCTTTGATTTTTCGCTTCAAACGAGCGAGGGTTTTAATTACCCTTTGCTCGTTTGAAGCCGGTGGCGGCATGAAATGCGTGATGAGTTCGGCACGAAGCACGACGCCGGATTCGGTAAAGCAATGCTTGTTCAGGGTATATAGAAATATAATGCGGGCGCTTTTTGCTTTGCGCGGCTGCGTCTTAGCGGAGGAATATTATCGCTGCGCCGGAAATTATTACAGCGCTTGCGATGGCAAGCTAAACGCTAAAAGCGCTTTCGAGCAATAAAATCTTAAATGGAGATAAAAATATCGGTACATAATTATCAATTGCGCCGGACGCTAATCCGTACTTTTTTATCTATTTCAAATAAATTTATAAAATTTTGTAATAAATTTATAAAATACTATGTTACACGATGATATTATTGATTACATTAGAACAATTCGAGGGAGATTAATTATGAACCGACTTGAATTTAGAACCACAAACCGCGCGTGGAAAACCATGGACGAGATTTGCGGCGACCTGTCGCGCCGAGTGCTCACCTCCCCGAGAGGTAACTGTCCGGCGGAGGTCACGGCCGCCTTTTTAAGGCTCTGCGTGGCGCAGAGCTGCGGAAAATGCGTGCCCTGCCGCATAGGTCTCAGCGAGCTTGCCACCATTCTCGAGAGGATATTTGAAGGAAGCGGAACACTCGAAGACATAGCCCTGTTTGAAAAGACCGCTCTTGCAATCAAGGACTCGGCCGACTGCGCTATCGGCTTTGAGGCCGCGAGACTCGCTCTTGACAGCCTCGCCGCGTTTAAAGACGACTACATGTCGCATGTCGAGAAGGACTGCTGCATAGCCTCCTTCGACGCCGTACCCTGCATGGCGCTCTGCCCGGCGCACGTCGACGTCCCCGGTTATGTCGCGCTTGTGGGCGCGGGCAGATATGCGGACGCCGTGCGTCTTATAAGAAAAGACAACCCCCTGCCGTCCGTATGCGGACTCATATGCGAGCATCCCTGCGAGACGCACTGCCGCAGAGGCATCGTCGACGATGCCGTCAATATCCGCGGGCTCAAGCGCTTTGCTATCGACCACGCGGGCTATGTGCCCGCTCCGAAGCCGGCTCCTTCGACAGGCAAAACAGTCGCCGTCGTGGGCGGAGGCCCCGCCGGACTTACGGCGGCTTACTTCCTGACGCTCATGGGGCACAAGGTCACGATATTTGAAAAGAGGAAGAAGCTCGGCGGCATGCTCCGTTACGGGATACCGTGCTACAGGCTGCCCGACGATTATCTCGACGCGGACATCAACGTGATACTTTCGCTCGGAATAGAGGTCAACACGGGCGTCAACATCGGAACGGACATGACGATGGCCGAACTCAGAGCAAAGTACGACAGCGTGTATATATCCATCGGCGCGCACGCGCACAAGAAGCTCGGCATCAAGGGCGAGGACAGCAAGGGCGTTATGTCCGCCGTCGAGCTGCTGAGGACGCTCGGCGAGGGCACCAAGCTCGACCTTACGGGCAAGAACGTAGTTATCATCGGCGGCGGAAACGTGGCTATGGACGCCACCCGCACGTCCATCCGTCTCGGCGCGAAGAACGTCACCTGCGTATACCGCAGAAGGCAGAAGGATATGACGGCGCTGCCCGACGAAATAGAGGGCGCGATAGCCGAGGGCGCCGAGATACTCCAGCTCATGGCTCCCGTAAGGATAGAGAGCGATGAAAACGAAAACGTCACCGCGCTTATTGTTCAGCCGCAGATAATCGGCGAGTACGACAGGGGACGTCCGAAGCCGAACAACGCGGATAAGCCGGAGGAAAGAATCCCCTGCGACTATATCATCATAGCCATCGGCCAGGCTGTTGACTCCGCGCACTTCGCAGCAAACGGGATGCCCGTAAAATGGGAGCAGCTCCAGACGGACAACGCCGCGTACGTTCCCGAGCTTCCCGGGGTGTTCTCGGGAGGAGACTGCGTGTTCGGACCCGCGACCGTCATTAAGGCCGTCGAGGCCGGCAAGGTTGCCGCAGCCAATATCGACGCGTACTTCGGCACTCATACGGAAATCACGGCTGACGTTGAAATTCCTCCCGCCTCATATCTGTTCAGGCCCGCCACGGGCAGAGCCAACATGAGAGAGAGAGCTTCCTACGAAAGAAAGAACGACTTCGAGCTGATGGAACAGGGGCTTTCGGAAGAGGAGGCAAAGCAGGAATGCTCGAGGTGCCTGCGCTGCGACCACTACGGTTGCGGATCTATGAAGGGAGGCAGACAGTTTAAATGGTAAACATAACGATTAACGGAAAAGAGATACAGGCTAAGGAAGGGGCTACCATACTGGAAGCCGCAAGGGAAGCGGGAATATTCATCCCCACCCTCTGCTATCTCAAGAATGTGACCGATATAGGCGCCTGCCGCGTCTGCATCGTTGAAATCGAGGGCAACGACAAGCTCTGCGCCTCCTGCAACACCGTAGTTGAAGAAGGCATGGTAATAGAAACAAATACGCCGAGAGTAAGAAGCGCGAGAAAAATCAACGTCGAGCTTATGCTCTCAAAGCACGACTGCAACTGCCCCACCTGCGTGCGCAGCGGCAACTGCAGCCTGCAGACCCTTGCTAATGACCTCAACATTATCGACCAGCATTACTGCAAGGAGGCCAAGGCAAACAAGTGGGACGGAAAGCTTCCGCTCATCAGAGAGTCCTCTAAATGCGTCAAGTGCATGCGCTGCGTCTACGTCTGCGAGAATATCCAGTCGCTGGGCGTATGGGAAATCGGCGGCACGGGCACGCGTACTGAGGTCAGAGTAAGGGGCGGAGCAAAGCTTTCGGACGTAAACTGCGTTTACTGCGGACAGTGCATCACGAGATGCCCGGTCGGCGCGCTCCGCGAGAGAGACGACACCGAGAAGGTCTTTGACGCGATAGCGGATCCTGAGAAGGTCGTTGTAGTGCAGGTTGCGCCGGCCGTCAGAGCCGCTTGGGGCGACGGCCTCGGAATCACTCCGGAGCAGGCCACCGTAAAGAGGATGGCGGCTGCCTTCCGCGCTCTGGGAGCCGATTATGTATTTGACACAAACTTCACGGCAGACCTCACAATCATGGAGGAGGGCAGCGAGCTTATACAGCGTCTTACGGACAAGTCCGGAAAAGCGAAGATACCGATGTTCACATCCTGCTGCCCGGGCTGGGTGCGCTTCCTGAAGCTCGAGTATCCCGAGCTCGTCCCGCACCTCTCTTCGGCAAAGTCGCCGCAGCAGATGTTCGGCGCCGTCGCAAAGACATATTTTGCAGAGAAGAAGGGCATAGACCCAAAGAAGATATTCTGCGTATCAGTGATGCCCTGCACCGCCAAAAAGTACGAATGCGCGGTGCCGGAAGTCAACTCCGCCGACGCTGGCAATGACGTTGACGTCGTTCTGACGACGCGGGAGATAGACAGGATGCTCAGAGCCAGCCACATAAACTGCGCCATGCTGGAGGAGGAGGAGTTCGACTCCCCGCTCGGCACCGGCACCGGCGCCGCGGTCATATTCGGAGCCACCGGCGGCGTTATGGAAGCCGCGCTCAGAAGCGCCTACTATCTTATTACCGGCAAGAACCCCGACGCCGACGCGTTTACCTTTGTGCGCGGGACGGAAGGGGTAAGGGACGGCACGCTTGACATAAACGGCATCAAGGTCAAGGTCGCCGCGGCGAGCGGCCTTGCAAACGCGAGACGCATCATCGAGGATATCAAGGCCGGCAGGGCGCACTACGATTTCGTTGAAATCATGGCCTGTCCGGGCGGCTGCGCGGGAGGCGGCGGGCAGCCGATAAAAGAAGGCTGCGAGCTGGCGGGAGTGCGCGGCGAGAGATTGTACTGCATCGACAAGGCTGCCGACATACGCTTCTCACACGAGAATCCGGACTTAATAGAGCTTTATAAGAGCTTCCTTGACAGGCCGCTGTCACACAAGTCGCACGACCTCCTGCATACCAATCAGTGGTACTGGTCCATAAAGTAGGGTCATAGGATACCGCGTTTCCGCGGAGAGGACTAATTTGGGATATAGCTGCCGCCCGCCGTACCGGCGGGCGGCAGCGCAGCCTGTCAAAAAAGCACGCCGAGGGCGTGTTTTTTTGGTATAATGGAGAAGCAAGGAGGCGGAGAAATGGAAGAGTGGAAAAAAGACAGCCGGCGTGACGTCATAATGGTAGACATAGACACGCTTGTGCCTAAGGAC
>JAJUHC010000046.1 GCA_029268065.1 Clostridiales bacterium
AAGTGTTTTCGACAAGCTTCTAGGGGGCATCCAATGCCCCCTAGATACGCGGCTTGCGCCGCGAAACCCCCGGTCGCGCACGATTTGCGCGGGCTGAGGTATTTTTCCGAGAAGTGAATTCCCGGAAAAATAGATTTAAATATCCCTGCGAGGGAGTTTTTTGACAGTCTGAAACGGGAAACGACTTGCAGTGCGGGTCGTTTCCCGTTTTTGTCCCGCATCGAAATTTTCCCAGCCTCATTTTATGAGATCCGCCCGTCAGGCGGCTTTTGAGGCGTTTTTTCGGCGCGGCTTGTCGGCTGCAATGCAAAAGCGCCATGTGTCAGAATTGCAGAGAAGCAATACAAAAAGCAAGCAGAAAGGAGAAAAAAATGATTCTTTGTACGGAAGCCCTCTATCCGGAGCCATGGAGCGTTAACCTAGAACCTCGGAGGTGTACAAGCGGTTCGAATTCCAAGCCTGTGCGCCGAAATGTCTTTGACGCACGGAAGCGGGGCCTCTCCGCCCCGCTTCCAACTATTTTAGCAGTAGAAAATCAATATCTTCCGTATTCCTTTACGGTCTCGAACATCGCGACGACGTTTTCCTTTTTTGAGTTGCCGCATAGGCTCGCGTTAGTCTGGAAAATGTAGCCTCCGCCCGGCGCGCAGATATCTATGAGGCGCTTTACCTCATCTACAACTTCATCCTTTGTTCCGTAATCCAGAAGCTGGTTTGGGAACATGCCGGTAAGGCAGACCTTGTCGCCGAGCTTTTTCTTTACGAGCTCCGGAGGAGTGTCCTCAAACTTGTAGACAGCCTTGCCCTTCGGTATGTCGCCGAGAAAGTCGAGGCGCGAGGAATACTTACCCTCGTAGAATATGTGCGGGATCATGCCGCATTCAATAATTGTGCAAATGATTTCCTGCAGGTGCTTCCAGTAATACTTCTCGTAGTGCTCGTCGCCCATGAAGCCGTCCACGCCCTTATGAAGCATCATATAGCAGAACTTGCCGTTGAACCTTCCGTCCCTATTGCAGGCCCTGATTTTAGCGAGTTCAAGCGGCTGGCGCTCGTTTAAGAACCTTTCGACCTCCTCCGTGCGCTCGTAGAGATCGCAGAGGGACAGAATGGTGCCGCGAAGAAAGTCCGAGTACTGGTCGAAAGGGACGGCGCAGTTTGGTCCGCCGCTGAAGTCGGGATAGCCCATGTCCATGATAGCCTTTTTTATCGCGGCCTGCTTCGGCCGGAGCTCGTTGTAGAAATCGTTCAGTTTCCAGAAGGTTTGGATCATCTCCTTAACCTCCGGTTTTGAAAACTCCCCTATTATCATGTTCGCGGGACCTGTCGAAAATGGCACGGAGATGTTCGCGAGGGGCTCCAGATACTTTGCGACCCTCGGCAGTGACTTTTTCATTGCCCAGCCCGTCCTGTCGGAGAAGAAGAAGTCGTATTCGTCGTCCATCAGTATCGGGTACTCTATAAACTGCTGGAGAGAATTTTCGTCTATTTTGCTGTCGGGCATGCCCGCCCAGAGCCAGCACTTCGGCATCATTATGTCCATCGCGGGTCCCTCGCCTGCGTAGCCGACGTTTGGGGAAATGAAATCGGGGTCATAGTTCTGCATAAACTTGACTGCAGCGTCCTTCATCTTCTCGAGCGAGGTATCGTAGATTATCTCGGCGGCTGTGTAGCCGGCATCGACCGCGGCAAAGATGTTTCCGTTGATCTGGATGGGCACTCTGTCTGGTTCCTCAAGCCTTATCGTCGTGTAAATACGCTTTGTCTTTTCTTCAAGCTTCCTTTGCGCCTCAGGTGTCATTCAATAACCTCCTTATATTAAGATTAGTTTTACTAATCCTTTTTACTTAAGAGATCGGGACTGCCCTATAAAATGATATGTTTTTAAAAATATGTTCTTGACATTGAGCCAAAAAAGCATTATACTTTTTTCTTGGACGCTGGTTTACCTTTCAGAACAGGATATTCATATTTCCGGGTGTGGCGAAGTTTGGTATCGCGCTTGAATGGGGTTCAAGAGGCCGCTGGTTCGAATCCAGTCACTCGGACCACGCACTTCACGAATGTGGGGTGCGTTTTCTTTTTTGCCTCACGCGAAAGAAAACGCACTTCAGTTTTTTGCATAATTACCAAAAGTAAGATATGATAATCCCGTATGCATTACAATTTTATATTATATCCCTGCTTTTTTATACAGTCAATCTCCGCCCGGGATTTTTATTTTTCCGAATTTTACTTAAAAACTCGAAAAAATCAATAAACGGCAGGGATGAGCCAGTTATCGCTCCACCTCGCCGTTATGAAACCAATCGAACCTATGACTAGATCGCGATGTATGATTGTTGGAAAGAAGTTTTCGTAAGCCCGCGCGAAAAACGCAAGACCAAACTTTATGTAAAAAGGCTTTTGTTGCAAACCTGCGAAAGCTATCGTCCCGTCCTCCGACAAACAATCGGGCAGGCGCTTCCCTATGTAGAGAAGCAATTCATAAAGCCTCGTTTTATGGCGGATTTCTCGCATATAAACGACACGAGGTAAACCGCCCCGCATACCAGCGTAAACGCGAGGACGTTTATCCTGATGGAGTCAAGCCCCATTCCGATTAGGGTATCGTAGTTTAAAATAAAGGCAATCACATAAGCTACGGCGATTGCGATGGAGACAGCGCTGTAAATTATCATTTTCACGACCGTGCCGGCTGACGGGACCCTTTTTGCAAAAATGATATTCACAGGCATATACATCCCGCCCCGGTATAGGATGCCAAAGGAGCCGAGAATAGCAACCAGCATGCCCGCTGTAATTTGCAGCGAATAGATGCCGACCAGGTAAATGCTTTTTAACGCCGTCAAACTGAATGCAAGGCATACAATGCTCACATCAAAAAATACCTCCGTGACCTTCCGGACTGATGAAAGGACTTTTTCGCACGCGCTCTCCAACGGCGCACCCATGCAAAGCTTATCGCAGAATTCATGAATATCGTTGCCGATCATTTGCTCCGCCGGCTCGTTTCTTTCCTGCCACCCCAGAACCATATCCGCAACGTCGGCCATCAGCCTTTGTTCAGCCAGCTTGTTCAGTTTTTTATCTTCAACATAGTCGGATACGTTATTCATTGTAACTTTGTTCTGGTAACTCAATCTGTCAAAAGCTGCCTTATAGCGTTTTTTATATTCTTTTTGGCCGTCCATAATAAGTCTCCGTTTCAGCAGGCGTTCCCGAAGCGGCAAAGCATATGTTTACATAGGCAATAATTCTTAATATCGCCTTTTATATTATATATACCATGCTAATAACAGTCAATCATGATACGGAGCGTTTAAAAATTGACACAAGCGGCTTATATTTTGTATAATAACCCATGGTCCGAGCTCATGACACGACATTGCCTATTTGCCCAGCCAAATGGCCTTGATTCCCTCGCCCTGCCCGGTCTGCTTTTTGTATTCCATGTATCTCCCGAGATTGTCATAATAGAGCTCCTCTATTTCGAATATTTCGAAATCATAGCCGTGTTTGAAATTAATTACCTTGCAGATTGTCTTCCATTCCCAGCAGTAATCCAAGTACCTGTTAATTTCCTCCATCACAGGCATAGACAGCAAAATCATCCAGTATCACTCCACAAACAATATATATTATTTTACGAGGAACTATGGAACGCTTTTTTGTTGACAAAACGCTTTTTGACGGCAGGCCCGCCGAAAAGAGGGACGCGTGTGAAACGCGCTGCTATGATCTTTTGGAGAGCCTCTCCATACCCTTCCGGCGGGTGGAGCACTCCCCTGCGGACTCGGTGGAAAAATGCATGGAAGTAGAAAAGGTAATAGGTGTAAGCATATGTAAAAACCTTTTTCTGTGCAACCGGCAGAAAACGGAATTTTTCCTGCTTATGATGCCCGGGCTCAAGCCGTTCAGGACCGGCATTTTCTCAAAGCTCATGGGAAGCTCGCGCCTCTCCTTCGGGGACGAGGAGCATATGTCGGAACTGTTGGGTACCGCCCCTGGCTCCGTCAGCATCCTCGGGCTTATGAACGATAAGGACGGCAGGGTAAGGCTCGCTATCGACAGGGACGTCGTGCGCGAGGAGTATATCCGCTGCCACCCATGCGTAAACACCTCTACTCTCAGAATAAGCACGGAGGACGTGCTGAATAAGCTCCTTCCCGCAATGGGTCACGAGCCTCTGTTCGTAGAGCTTCCGTGGGATGCGCAGGGATTAAATAATTTAACATCCGGAGTGTGACGTATGAAAAAACGCGGTTTCGAGCATGTTGAGAACCAAAAAAACACAGGCAAGCTCTGCTCCTCGCTTCCCCTGCGCGGCTCAAAGACCTCCGCGGGCTACGATTTTTACGCTACGGATGACATAATTCTGCGGCCGGGAGAGAAGGCGGAATTTGTAACAGATATCAAAGCGTATATGTGCAGTGGCGAGATGCTCATGCTCGTCGTACGGAGCTCGTCTGGTATGAAAAACGACCTCATGATGGCCAACACCCTCGGTATAATCGACAGCGACTTTTACAACAATCCCGACAACGAGGGCAATATCAGAATAGTGCTGCGGAATTTAAGGCCCGAAATTCGCCTTACGGGTTATAAGGAAATAACCGTAAACGGCGAAAAGGTCACCGTCCCGCAGATAGAAGATCTGAGGGAGAAGAATACTGTGCGCATCAAAGCGGGAGAACGCGTCGTGCAGGGCATATTCCTTCCGGTGCTGGAATCCGACAACTGCAATTCGGAAGCAAGGCGTGTCGGCGGCACAGGCAGCAGCGGGAATTGAATCAGCGGCAGACCGGTACGCTTTCATCCATGATGAAAGCGTACTTCGTTTAATCGAAGCAGAAAATCGGTTATAACTTTTTCTTATAATCATTATAACTAAAAGTTAGGCATTGGCAAGTCAAAAGCGAAAATCTGTAAAAAATCAACGGTATTCGACACCATTTGTGTAAATATTTTACACATCGACAATATAATTACAGTGAGTTTATAAATACTTGTCTAACAAAACATAGCCACAAAAATACATCGTAACACTTTGATCGACAGACTATCGAAAAAACCAGACCCAAAGCTGATATGTTATAACAGATAAAATATCATTTTCGGCGTTATGTACCTCAAAATAATACGTTATTCCGCGAAATGTGCTTGGCCGGCGGCATTGCGACTCCGTCTGCGTAACAAAAGGGGGTGGTACCAAATACCCTCTTGGAGCGTATCGAAAGACTTTTTGACACGTTCGCCTTCAGGGCTTAAATATCGTACAGCGGCAGCATGGCGGCGCCGATTATGCCCGCGTCGTTGCCTAGCATAGCCGTAACAAGCCTGGTCCTTTTTTTGCTGTTTCTTGCGAAGTCCTCTCTGTCGAGTATCTCCCTGACGGGCGAAAGCAGCGTTTCGCCTTCTCCGGATAGGCCTCCGCCGATACAAAGCACCTCAGGCTGAAATATGTTTACTATGCTCGTTATTCCGGAGGCGAGGTAAGCGGTATACTGACTTATGACCTGCATGGCTGCTTTATCGTTTCGTGCCGCAGCTTCAAACGCAGTACCGCCGCCGACGGAGTCAAGGCTTCCTGCGAGGCTCCACATCACGCTGTCGGGATTCTCCTTCATTTTATCTCTGGTAAGCCGCTTCAGCGCGGTGGCGGAGGCATAAGCCTCAAAGCAGCCGCGCCTGCCGCATTTACATTCTTCGCCGCCCTGGTGGATGACAATGTGTCCCATCTCGCCTGCGGCATGGTTTACGCCGGAGTAAATCCGATTATTTATTACTATGCCTCCGCCAATGCCGGTTCCCAGAGTCAGCATTACGAGGCTTTGGCAGCCTCGGCCCGCGCCTGCGGCATATTCGGCGAGCGCAGCGGCGTTTGCGTCGTTTACGAGTTTCACAGCCTTACCAAGACGCGCCTCAAGCAGGTGACCGAAAGGCACATTCCTGAATCCGAGATTTACGCAGACCTCTACTATGCCCTCTTCGGGCAGTACGCTCCCCGGCACACAGACACCGACGGCGGAAATGTCCTCTGCGCATAGCCCTGCCCCTCGAATAATCTCAAAGCAGAGCTCGGCTATCACCAAAGCAATTTTTTCCGGCGACGCGACCTCAGGCGTTTTAACAGTGCTTTTGAGAACAATTTCACCCCTATCGCTGACTATACCCGCCGCGATGTTGGTTCCTCCCAGATCCACGCCCATATAATACATGAAAACACCCCATCGGAATCATAAAAAGAGAATATCGTTCGGATAAGAGCTTCATATCTAGTATAAGTATTCTTGTCCGCCGCGTCAATGGTTTAAAACATAGCCTGGATATGGAATGAAATCAGCGTGATTTCAATGCAAAAAAACAGAGCGGACTTTCGTCTGCTCTGTTTTTCAGTGTTGGCGACTACCTATCTTCCCGGGCCGTCTCCAGCCAAGTATTGTCGGCACAAATGAGCTTAACTTCCGTGTTCGGAATGGGAACGGGTGGACCCTCACCGTTATCGACACCAACTTACTTTCTTCTGAAA
>JAJUHC010000047.1 GCA_029268065.1 Clostridiales bacterium
CCATTTCGACCTTGTCCTGTTTGGTGTTTGTAAGCTTGGCGATGCTTTTGCCGTTTTTGGTGATATATATGTCCTCATTGGACGCAAGGGAGAGATACTTGCCGATGTTGTTCTTGAACTCAGTCGCGGTTATTTGCATGGCGGAAACCTCCTTGTACAAATATTATTATTTAATTTCCCAATATTATTATACGAAAACAGCGCGAATTTGTCAATACAAATCGCACAATATTGTTATAACAATCGTGCAACAGGGGCGGTCAAAATCTCTACAGTTTGTTGTAAAAACAACGGGCGTGGGGTCGCGCGCGTAAAAATTCCGGTTCAAACGGGTGATTAACCCCGGCCGCGAAGGGAGGTGACGGCACGTGGCGAAAGACGGAACCAACAGGGGCGGCCGCCGTGTGCGTGCGGGAGATAAGCCGGAGCCCCTGGCTGAAAAAATAATAAAGGGCAAATCCGCAAAAATACTTGAAGCCCAGGATTTGCATCCAGAATCAATACTTGAAGCGCAGGATTTAGACGGAGCCTCTGACCTGCATGGCGAAGATATGCCAGCGCCGAGCGATTACCTTAGCGCAAGGCAAAAGGACGGCAAGCCGCTGGGAGCAGACCTGCTTTTTAAAGAAACGTGGCACTGGCTCAAGGAGCGCGGGTGTGAAAAATTCGTTAATCCTCGCCTGATTGAAGCCTACGCCCAGGCGTTTACACGATACATCCAGTGTGAAGAAGCCATCAGCCTGTATGGCCTTTTAGGAAAGCACCCAACAACCGGCGGCGCTATTGCCAGCCCGTTCGTGCAGATGAGCCAGTCGTTTCAGAAGCAGGCAAACCTGCTCTGGTATGAGATCTTTGACATCGTTAAGCAAAACTGTACTACGGCCTTTGTGGGCAACCCGCAGGACGATATAATGGAAGCCCTTCTGTCGGGCAGAAAAGGACGGTGACGGTATATGAACACGACAGATCGTCTGGAAAAAGTCAATATAGACCGGCTTGTGCCGTATGCGCGAAACGCGAGAACGCACAGTAAGGAGCAAATACTTCAGCTCCGTTCCAGCCTTCGGGAGTTCGGTTTCGTTAATCCGGTAATCGTGGATAAAGACCTTAATATCATCGCAGGGCACGGCCGCGTCCTTGCTGCCAAAGAGGAAGGGATTGCGGAAGTGCCCTGTGTATTTGTCGAGCATCTGACCGAAGCGCAGAAACGGGCATACATAATCGCCGACAACCGCCTGGCCATGAACGCAGGCTGGGATGCCGAAATGCTTTCAGTTGAACTGGCAGAACTTCAAGGCGCCGACTTCGACATATCCCTTCTGGGCTTCGACGAAGCGGAACTGAACAAATTAATGTGCGCAGCGGAGAATGTAAAAGACGACGACTTCGATGTGGAAGCAGAGCTGAAGGCGCCGCCAATCACCCGGCTCGGTGATGTCTGGACGCTCGGGCGGCACCGGCTGGTCTGCGGAGACAGCACCAAGGCGGACACCTTTGATTTGCTTATGGCCGGAGCAAAAGCTAACCTCGTGATCACTGACCCGCCCTACAACGTCAACTACGAGGGCAGCGCAGGAAAAATCAAGAACGACAATATGGCAAACGACGCCTTCTATAGCTTCCTGCTTGCCGCTTTTCAGAACATCGAAGCGGTCATGGCGGACGACGCCAGCATTTATGTTTTCCATGCCGACACCGAGGGGCTTAATTTCAGAAGAGCCTTTTTAGATGCCGGCTTTTATCTGTCCGGCTGCTGCATCTGGAAGAAGAATTCGCTCGTACTCGGCCGCTCTCCGTACCAGTGGCAGCACGAGCCGGTCCTTTACGGCTGGAAGAAAAACGGAAAGCATCAGTGGTACACCGGGCGCAAGGAAACCACCATATGGGAGTTCGATAAGCCTAAGAAAAACGGCGACCACCCGACCATGAAGCCGATCCCGCTTTTGGCGTACCCGATTATGAACAGCTCTATGAGCAACACGCTGGTGCTCGACCCCTTTGGCGGCAGCGGTTCTACGCTGATTGCCTGCGAACAGACCGACCGCTCCTGTTACACCATTGAGCTTGATGAGAAATTCTGTGATGTTATCGTTAAGCGGTACATCAAACAGGTAGGCACGGCGGACAAGGTCAGCGTGCAGCGCGACGGTGTGCTCTGCTCCTATGCGGAGGTAACTGCAAAAGGGTGAACTCTGCTTTCCCGCATTGTGTTGTCTACACGAAAAACCGCCGGATAATCGGTACAGTATTTTACAAGGAAATCGAATAAAACCGTTGATATATAACCGGTTTAGAGCGATTAATGTAGTACAGAAAAAATGAAAGGCGGTATTAAAAATGAAACTAAAATACAATGTTACAGGAAGCGAACGCAAAGCACTGGTTGGAGCAATCAGCACGGCACTGGGCATACCAGCCAAATACCTCGGAGCACCATCCTTCGCTTACGAGGTTGGCGGTTACCACATAGACAAGGACGGAACGCTTACAGGTCCCGATAACCCTGACTTGGAGGAATTGCTCCATCAAGCGGGTTTTGACGAAGACGGCGACAGCCGCGAGTATGACGAAGATGACATCTGCGAGAGCGGGCTTGACGAGCTTCCGGATATTGACCAGCACCATCCAGGGCGGTACGTCAACCCCGATGCGCCAATTACCGACACCATGCAGAGACAACTGGATGAAGTGATTGCCTTTGAGGATCTTAAGATGGACGGCCGCGAGGAGTTGGGGCTGGGCCGTACCCGCCGCGAAAACTTCCAGGGTGAAAACGGAATGCAGGCAAGCGATGTGCCTGAACCTGATGACGACATCGGGTTGGTAATTGAGATGCCGCGTTCCTCTATCTCCGACACGGCGCTTGAAAACCTCAAGCGGCTGGTGGAAAGCAAAGCGACGCTCATAAAGAAGGCGCTCGGCGCAGACTGCTTGAAAATCGAGCTCGCCGACGAGCTGATTCACTTCCCCTGGTTTGAATGCGTTCCGGAGCCGGATGTCATCAGCGCGACGACACACTTTGTCGAAAAGATGCTTGACGCAGCCAAAAGTCAGAAGCGTGTGACCGCCAAGGAGAAGGAAACGGACAATGAGAAGTACGCTTTCCGCTGCTTCCTCCTGCGCCTTGGCTTCATAGGTGATGAGTATAAGGAAACGCGCCGGGTACTCCTTCGGAACCTGAGCGGCAGCGCAGCATTTCGCTCGGGAACCAAGAAAGGCTTAAGCTCAGATGAGCTTTACACAGACACTGACGGCCCTGCAGAAGAGGAGGCAACTAACGATGAGATTTCCGAGTAAAGAAATAGTCGAGCGCATCCGACGCCAGTTTCCGGTCGGTACCCGTGTTGAGCTTCTCCGCATGGACGACCCGCAGGCTCCGCCTGTCGGTACAAAAGGCACAGTAATCGGTGTGGACGACATCGGAAGTATCATGGTTAATTGGGATAACAGCAGTTCTCTTCATGTAATTTATGGCGAGGATGCCTGCAGGGTGGTTAGCGAAGACGGTAAAGAATAACAGCATAACACAAACTGCCGAGGACGCGCCGGAAACGGCGTGTATCTCGTACAGACAGCTTTTGTGGACTTGCTTTCGGCAGGTCTGTTTTTATGCCTTTTTGGGAGGAGGTCCGATTGCGAAAACTAAAAAAGTATACGCCGACAAGTTTTATGGCTTCCGATTCATATTACGACAAAGCTGCTGCCGACCACGCCGTCGCTTTCATAGAGGCGCTCAAGCATACCAAGGGCACCTGGGCCGGTAAGCCTTTTGAGCTGATCGACTGGCAGGAACAGATCGTCCGGGATATATTCGGCGTCTTGAAACCAAACGGCTACCGGCAGTTCAACACCGCCTATGTGGAAATCCCAAAAAAGCAGGGGAAATCAGAAATTGCTGCAGCTATTGCTCTTTTATTGACCTGCGGTGATGGTGAAGAACGAGCCGAGGTCTATGGCTGCGCCGCCGACCGCCAGCAGGCGTCCATCGTTTTTGAGGTAGCCGCAGATATGGTCAGAATGTGTCCTCCGCTAAACAAGCGCGTCAAGATACTCGCGGCAACAAAGCGTATTGTATATCAGCCGACAAACAGCTTCTATCAGGTCCTGTCGGCCGAAGCGTATTCCAAGCACGGCTTTAACATCCATGGCGTCGTTTTCGACGAGCTTCATACTCAGCCGAACCGGAAACTCTTTGACGTCTTGACGTCATGACCAAGGGCAGCGGCGATGCCCGAATGCAGCCGCTGTATTTTTTGATTACCACAGCCGGGGACAACCAGAACAGCATCTGCTGGGAGGTGCATCAAAAGGCCAAAGACATTCTGGAAGGGAGAAAAAACGACACAACTTTCTATCCTGTTATCTACGGCGCTGAGCAGGATGACGACTGGACCGACCCGAAGGTATGGAAAAAGGCCAATCCGTCCCTTGGCATTACGGTCGGAATTGACAAGGTCAGAGCAGCCTGCGAATCTGCAAAGCAGAATCCCGCCGAGGAAAACAGCTTCCGGCAGCTTCGTTTAAACCAATGGGTCAAGCAGGCCGTCCGCTGGATGCCGATGGAGAAGTGGGACAAATGCGCGTTTACTGTGGACGAAAAGGAACTTGAAGGGCGCGTCTGCTACGGCGGGCTCGACCTTTCGTCCTCCACCGACATTACGGCTTTCGTGCTCGTTTTTCCGCCGCTGGACGAGGACGACAAGTATGCGGTCTTGCCATATTTCTGGATTCCGGAAGAAAACCTTGAGCTCCGTGTCCGGCGCGACCATGTGCCTTACGACATTTGGCAGCGGCAGGGCTTTTTGCAGACCACCGAAGGAAACGTGGTCCATTACGGCTACATAGAAAAGTTCATCGAGCGGCTCGGCGAACGCTTTAATATCCGTGAGATTGCCTTTGACCGCTGGGGAGCTGTGCAGATGGTGCAGAACCTTGAGGGCATGGGTTTCACCGTTGTTCCGTTCGGTCAGGGCTTCAAGGATATGTCGCCGCCCACAAAAGAGCTGATGAAGCTGACTCTTGAACGGAAACTTGCCCACGGCGGGCATCCCGTTCTGCGCTGGATGATGGACAACATATATATCCGCACCGACCCTGCCGGAAACATAAAGCCGGACAAGGAGAAGTCCACCGAGCGAATCGACGGCGCTGTCGCCACCATTATGGCGCTCGACCGGGCAATTCGGTGCATTCCTGATGCCGAAGAGTCGGTGTATAACAAGAGAGGCTTGCTAATCTTGTAATTAAGTTTCACCAGTGGTTGTGTGAACATTCTTGAATAAATAACAAAAAAGTGATACTTTCATAAAGTATCATAAATTTCGCGGAGGAATTCACATGGCTAACACCAACGAACTGAAAATGATTGTAGAACCGGAATTGATTCATTTCTTTTGCGAAAAAAACGAGCTTACTCAACTTGACATTAAAAGAGTGCAAGTCAAACAGATTTTTAATGAAATGGAACCCGACTTAATTGCGTATAGCGCACGGCATAAAACGTTGTACGTCGGAGAAGTGACCACTTCTGGATATTTGGGGCAAAAAAGAGGCGATTTTCATGTTGGGGCAGTAAAAAAGGTATTTGAGGCCTTCTCGAAATTTTATCTGTTTTTTGATGACTTCGAAAATATAGTCAAGAGAATCACACGGTATATACCGGCGATTGAAATAGACAATTTGAAATGTGTTTTTATCGTCCCTCAAGGAAGTAAGTTTATAAATGCTTTAGGCTATAGAAAGAAATTGTTTGAAAAAGGATATATGACACTTGAAACAATAGAGCTTTCATCTGCTACAAGGGAGTTAATGATTCGAGTTTTGAATGAATCAAAAAATGAAAACATGAAATAGGGGTAATCATTATGAATGCAGAATAAAAAATTTAAATCTCCCTAGGAATGAGGATTTAATAAAAGCTTGCTTCATACGGATTCAAAAGCTTGATATTAACAATGAAAGCTTTAATGCATTGATAGAGGTCGATACCGCAAACGAAGTGATAACGGAACGCAACAGGTATACATATCCTATTATTGTTGAGGTTTCGGCTGATGGGGGGCTGTAAATAGTTTTGTGCTTTTCCCTATCTGAGAAAAGAACTGACTCTATCGGGGAAGAAAACACTCAGTTGGAGAAGAATCTGCCCCCAATTATGAATTCTGGCTGTCCATTTAGACATGACGTCCTGCGTGGC
>JAJUHC010000048.1 GCA_029268065.1 Clostridiales bacterium
GAGCAGACGCTTCCCCCGCTTCCTATATATCCTTATGTCCTCCCCCGCACCGATTTCTATCCCTGCCCTCATGGGCATACCTAACGCAGCTTTCAAAGGCAACTTCCTGTGGACAGTATATTCAAGGATGTCCCCGCTTATAACATGCTTAAAAGAAATCCGGAAGCTTTTCGGGCGGAACCCCGGTAAGCAGAAGCGTCCCCGCGACGGCAAGTATGCTTTCTTCCGGCATTCCGAGCGGCCGGCGCATCTTCAGCTCCTGTCTCTCCAGTATCTCGCCGTCCAGCGTGGGCAGCTCCCGCTGAAGCGACACCACCATCTCCTCATCCGATACGCTGGACAGGGTCAGACTGCTCTTTTCGTTCATGCCGTAGCTTACCACGCAGTCGGCATTAAAGGAGCGAAGAATTCCCGAAGCCGTATCGGGTATCAGCAGAATACGGCAATCCTTCTTAGTATTGCGATACCTGTCAGGACATTTTGGCGGGACGACTATAAGGTTTTTCTTCATTCTTTCACCCCGAAAATAGTTTTCGCCCAATGATTTCTTTTATTCAGATAAAAGGATTCTAAAAAATTCAAGCGGCACCTCCGGATGGAGGGCCGCTTGAAGGTTATCCGTAAATAATCAGGGGTTCTGGCGCTTTGCGGCCTCGACGACATGCTTTACCAGTACGCTGGTGGTAACAGTTCCCACGCCGCCCGGAACGGGTGTGATGGCGCCCACGATCGGCTCTGCGGCGGCGAAATCCGCGTCGCCCACGAGCTTTCCGTCAGCGTTCACGTTGATGCCGACGTCAATGACCACCTGGTTCGGCGCAAAGCAGTCGGCTCCGACGGATCCTGCCTTACCGGCGCAGGCAATGATGATATCGGCCTTTTTGCATACCTCGGCGAGATTCTTGGTCTTCGTGTGGCATACGGTAACTGTCGCGTTACGCTTTAAGAGCATCATGGCTGCGGGCTTTCCAACGACAAGGCTTCTGCCGACTACCACGGCGTTCTTGCCGGCGGCGTCTATCTTAAAGAAGTCGAGTATCTCCATGCAGGCTTCTGGGGTGCAGGGGTCGAAGCCGGAAATGTTTCCTGTGTATGTTCCGACCATCGAGCTGTCCGTGATGCCGTCAATATCCTTTTCGGGAGCGAGGGCCGCCACTATCTTCGCCTCGTCCATGGTCTTGGGCAGGGGCCGGAGCAGAAGCACGCCGTGAACGGTCTTGTCCTTATTCAAATCGTAAACGGCCTTGAGAACCTCCTCAGTCGTGGAGGTTTCGGGAAGCACTACCGAGCGGACGGCCACATCAACGGTCTTGCACCTTGAAATTGCGCCCTTTTCGTATGCTATCGCGTCGCCCTTTTCTCCCACGCGGAGTATCGCGAGGGTGGGGTCGATGCCTCTGCTCTTCAAAGCCGTGACGTCGGCCGTCATGCGTTCCTTAAGGTCGGCTGTGACTAATTTTCCGTCGAGAATCGTTGCCATTTGTATATCCTCCTTATTTTTTAAGACGCTTGTAAACGCTGTCGTAAACCTCGTCGGCAAGCGCGGTATATTTCGTGAGCAGTTCGTCCGCTCTTGAATTCAGCTTTTCGGCATACTGCCTGTCCAGCATGGAATTGGTGTTGATAAAGACGTTGAGGCTCGCGCCCATCAGAGCCGCTTTGCTGAACGCAACTCCCACGCCGGCGTCGCTTATCGCGAGGGCGCTGCCCTTCTTGGCGTATTCGGCGATGAGGTCGATGGCTTCGCAGCACTTCTCCATTATCTGCATAGGAACTGAGCAGGCCTCTCTGAGGCAGGCTTCCATAATTCGATCTTTCTCAGCCTTCTGCTCCTCGGTGTCCTTAGGCAAACCGTAAGCCTTGGACAGGGGCTCAAAAACCTCGGCGTCGCGGTCGATGAGGGTCAGAAGCTCGGAAATAAGCGCGTCACCCTTAGCCATGAGGGATTTGATATCCTCCTCGACGTCGGCATACTTCTTCTTGCCGACAGTAAGCGACCCCACCATATTTCCCAAAGCGGTTCCGACCGCGCCAACCAGTGCCGACGCGCCGCCTCCGCCGGGCACGGGCGCCTTGCTGGCGAGTTCAGTCACAAATTCCTTGCAGCTTTTATCATAAAATGCCATGGGGATACCTCCTGATACTTATTTTATAATCAATTGTTTATACTAATACCCAGTTTATTACTCTATCTGATATAAAAACCAAATTCTATAAAATTATTCTACTGTTTTTTGTATAATCTTGTATTCAGCGAATCTCATTGAAAAACGCGGCCAGCCTTTTAGCGCCCTCCATCGCCTCCTTATCGTCGCGCGGCAAAACTCGGTCTGTGTTGTGCGAGACAACAGGCTCAAAAATCTTCTGCATATTCATATGGTGCAAAATAAGCTTGGCTGTCCTCACCGCCCCCTCGACCTTGCCGTCCCCGCCGCCGACGAGAATTATCCCTCCTCGCTTGGGCTTTTCGACCGGCTTTTCATTTCTGAAGGCTTCCGCGCAGTAAAAGGTCTGCAGCCTGCTTGCAACGGAAAGCAGCGGTCCGGTAAGCTCCGCAAAATTCAGCGGCGACGCTATAAGTATGTTATCAGCGTTCTGTATGTATTCATAAATCTCCTGCATACCGTCTTTTATTGAGCAGCCCGGGTTTTTGCGGCAATACCTGCAGTCGATGCACGCCCTTATATCGCAGTAGTAGGCGTCCAGAAGCCGGTATTCGCCCTCAAGGTGTCTTAAAAACTCGTTAACAAGCATCATGCAGTCGCCGTTCCGGCGAGGCGAGCCCTGTAATATCAAGGTTTTCATATTTTTTTTCCTTCTTTCACCGCCGTCTGACACGGCTTTGCGCTTTGTTTGTCTTCATACATCAGCTTGTCTATATGATCCAGAATTCCGAAGGCCTGCTCGGCCGGATAGGCCCCCAGACCTATACTGAGTCTTATATTATAGGGCGTCAGCCTCCGCTCGTTTAATTGCGACAGGTTTTCCCTTAGACTCTCCGCCGCACGCGCAAGCTCAGACTCTTCCCGTATCTCCATGAGTACAACAAATTCGTCTCCGCCGTATCTGGCGATGAACTCCCTTTTTCCGAAGGTTTTTCTGAGAAGCTCGGCAACCTGCCTCAAAGCCTCGTCGCCGGCACCATGACCGTAAAAGTCGTTAATCGACTTGAAGGAATCGATGTCAATCATCAGCCCGCCCAGCAGCTTTCCGTTGTTATGAGACTTCGCCGCCAGATAATTATTGAGCTGCCTTCTGTTGTACAGGTTCGTAAGATAGTCTCTGTAAAGCTGGTCGTTCTGTATATTAATAAAAATAACCAGAATGGAAAAGGTCACGGCCACCCAAATCAGCGACAGCCCGTAGTTGAAGTTTTGTATCATGGCTGCTATCGTTGGGGGCAGCGGGAACAGCAGAAGCGACTTGTATTCGTTTTCGTCTATGCTTTTTCGCCTTGATAGAATCAGGATCACGGTATGCACGAAATAAAAGAGGCATATAAGACCGACTATCAGAAAATACCTGCCTCTGTTATAGATGTTGTTTTCGTCAATGTAGAACAAAACGTTTCCAAAAACGCTCATGACGGCCAGAACAAGGTTAAGCCCGAAAGGGATGAGCATTGGCAAAATCAGCCTTCCGAGGCGTTTTTTGTTTCTGTGAATGTGGTAGTCGGTGTAAAAGTACCATATCAGGGGAACCAGCGGATTAAGAATATAGTAAACGACGGTAATAAGGATATTGGCCGCTCTTGCCGAGGCTCCCTCCATTCCGTCAACGATCCACATTCCCGAGTCCAGGATGAGTATCAGCGCCGCCGTAAAGATCAGGGCGAAGAACAGCTTCTGCTGAGTTGTATGCTGCTCTGCCCGCTTATAGGTATTAAAAAATATCAGGAGCAGAACGGCGAGCGCGAAGCAGTTGATTTCCACATAAAGTATCGAGTGAATACCAACTCCCCCTTTACGGCTATATATCAATTATAATACCGCATATTATATATGGCAACGAAAAAAACGAATATTCGCGTTCTGCGTTATTATCTGTGATTTTCATTTTATTATTGTAAAAATACAGGATTTCTGTTAAATTGCTTATTAATAAGCATATTAATCTATTTATACTTTTGTGCGGAGGTTTCCGATGTATGATATAGCGGCTCTCGGCGAAAGCCTTATTGACTTCACTCCCTCCGGCCAAAGCGATGAGGGCATGCAGCTCTTTGCCCGGAATCCCGGAGGAGCTCCGGCAAACGTTCTCGCGATGGCGGCCAAGCTGGGCGGAAAAACAGCCTTTATCGGAAAGGTCGGCAACGACGATTTCGGGCGTTTTCTTAAAACCACTATGGAAGGCTCCTCGATAGATGTTTCAGGTTTGCTGATGGACCGAGAGCATAATACGACCCTTGCTTTTGTGCAGCTAAGCGAAAGCGGCGACCGGTCCTTTTCGTTTTACCGCAAAAACGGCGCAGATATTTTTCTGCGTCCGGAAGAGGTGGACGGTTCCGTACTGAAGAGCTGCAGAATCTTTCATTTCGGCTCCGTATCTCTCACGGACGAGCCCTGCCGAGCTGCGACGCTTTATGCGGCAAAAACGGCTCGAAGCGGCGGCGCCGTCATCAGCTACGATCCGAATTACCGTCCTCTTTTATGGGATAGCGAAAGCCGCGCCATAGAGGAAATGCGAAGGGCTTTGGCTCTTGCGGATATCGTGAAGGTCTCGGAAGAGGAACTCTCCATACTGACCGGGAAAACCGACCTTTTTAACGGCGCTGAAAAGCTCGCGGAAAGCGGAGCGGCTCTGGTTATCGTTACGCTCGGCCCCAGGGGGGCTTTCTTCTATAATAAAACCGCCTGCGGTCTTGTTCCCGCCTATGACGTCAGAACGGTTGACACAACCGGCGCGGGAGACGCTTTCCTCGGCTCCTTGCTTTTCAATCTGAGAAACAAGACAAAAAAGGAGCTTCATACTATTCCGGAAGCCGAACTGAAAGCCCTTGTAGCCTTCAGCAACGCCGCCGGAAGCCTTACGACAACCAAAAGTGGCGCTATTCCCGCGATGCCGGAGCTTAGCGAAATTGAATACTGCGTAAAAAGCGTACATACAATTTAGTGTGATAAATAATGATGCAAAGGAGAACAGAAATGGATAAGAAGCAGGCGGCAATGGAGTTACACGACAGAAAATTCAACTGTGCCCAATCGACCTTCGCGGCCTTTGCCGAGGATGTAGGCATGGATACTGAAACAGCTTTGAAGGTTTCCACATGCTTCGGCGGCGGAATGAGATGCGGAGAGGTCTGCGGCGCGGTCACCGGCGCTTTGATGGCGATAGGGATGAGGTTCGGCAGCTCGAAGGAGAACGATTATGACAAAACTCTTGCATACGAGAAGGAGCTTGAGTTTATAAGACAGTTTAAGGAGCGGAACGGCTACCTGCGCTGTATGGACCTTTTCGGCTACGACGTCAGCGATCCTGAGCAGCTTAAGATAGTTAACGAAAAGGGCTTGAGGAAGATTTGCATCAAGGCAATCAACGACGCCGTTGAAATAACCGAGGAGCTTCTGAAATAGCTTAATGCCGCCCCAAAGGCGGCATTTTTTCGCAAAGTTTAACAAGATTGTAACCGGACGTTCCACCCCGCATTTTTTATCGCGCCTTCGGCGCCGGGTGGAGGCAGCGAGTTCGGCATGACACTGTTCTTCCCAAAAACAAACCCCACACCTTTTTGTGTGGGGTTTGTTTTTGGAGCGGGCAACGAGATTCGAACTCGCTATATCACCCCGCGAAAGCTCGCTCTCGCGGGGCCCCGCCCCTTTTTTTATCGCGCCTTCGGCGCCGGGTGGAGGCAGCGAGTTCGGCATGACACTGTTCTTCCCAAAAACAAACCCCACACCTTTTTGTGTGGGGTTTGTTTTTGGAGCGGGCAACGAGATTCGAACTCGCTACCTCC
>JAJUHC010000049.1 GCA_029268065.1 Clostridiales bacterium
ATGCTGCCATGAATCTCAAAAAGCTGGCCATTTGGGTCTCAAATAGCCCTTTGTTTTCTCGGATTTGGCTTATTTTTGCCTGTTATACGCAAAGAACCGCGGTTTTCGTAAGCTGAAAACCGCCGTTCTTTGACAGGCTGTCGCGGCTTCAGCCGCGTATCAAGGGGGTATTGGATACCCCCTTGAAGCGTGTCGAAATGCTTTTTCGACACGCTCAGCCGCCCGACACTAATGTCGGACGGCTTTCAGCTATACGTCGTCGTGTCTTGCTGACTGCTTTTTTACGTTATTATGCTGATTCTGGTTTTCCCTCGTTATGGGTGTCTGCCCTCTTGCTTTTTCTCTTCGGGCCTTTTTGTTGTCCGGCTGGCTATCCTTGGTCACTCTTCCGCTTCCCTTCACATTATGTGGTTTTCAAGCCGGGCATCTGAAACCGTGTAGCCCAGCTTTTCTATCATCCTTTGTATCTGCTCCTGATTTGTTCCGGTGGTGTCAAAGTCCACGGCGACCCTCGGCCCGCTGACGCTTACCGAATTCACGCCGTTGAGCATATCGAGACCTCGCTTCAATTCCTTGACCTCGTGCTTCCCGTCTATGCCGTTGACCGTAAAATATGCGCTTGCTTTGGACATAGGCTCTCCTTTCACGAATCCCTTTTATCGTTAAGGCCGAAAACCTTTCTGGCGCTTTCGGCGTTGGGATCGTGCTTTATGTGTTTTGAACGGAACTTCCTGTCTTCCCTTTTGCCGTTTGAAGTGCTTTTCATCTTATTGTCGTTTCCCATATGCCCGTCTTTCCCCTTACTCGTAAGCGATTTTGAAGCCGGTGTTCTCGATGCAGCTCTTAATCGCCTCGGGAGTCGCCGGTTCGTTATATTTCACCTGAACCGTTCCCGTTTTCAAATTTACTCCGACCTCGTTTACTCCGTCGAGCTTGTTCAGTGCGTTTTTTATCTGTGTCTTATTCTCTTTGTTCTGAAGCCCTGTAACGCTGCAAAGCATCGAATCCATTTATCTTCCTCCGCTTTTTTCGTGTCCGCCGTCATGCGTACCCTTTTTTCTGCCGTCGATTATCCCTGCGTCGGAATTTTCCCTCGGCTTAATTTTCCTAAGCTCGGGATTGTTTTGCGGCAGATCCTTTGCTCTGTATTTGTTGTTTTTCATTTCATAACTCTCCTTTTGTTTTGCTGAATTATTATCTGCGGCATTTTTCTCTATATTCACGACAAAAAATAACCTCCGGAAACATAATGTCCCGGAGGTTATCAGCTTTTTAATCAGGCCATGGTCCCGTAAGTCCTGACGCTCATGAGTATTGCGGCCTCGCGCGTCGCCATGCCGTAGCCGGCGGCGGTCTGTGCCGTCGTGGTGGCTTTCGGCATAAAGTTGCCTGCTTCGTCGCCCTTGATTATTCCCAGCTTCGACATGTACTTTGTCGCGTCCACCGCCCAGGAAGATATATCCTTCTGGTCGGGGAAGTCCTTGACTCCGGCGACGCTGTAATTGCCGTTCGGGGCGATGGCCTTTATCGCCCTAAAGAGCATTGTCGCACACTGCTCGCGGTCGATAAGCGTCTTTGGCGAGAAGGTGGTGGCTGACGTCCCCGTCGTGATACCCAGCGCATAAGCCTTCAATATCTGGCTGTTGGTTGTGTCGGTAAAGGGATTCGGAGACGCGGGTGCAGCGGTTTTTTTCGTAACCTTTTCATAAAGGAGTACGGCTAGCTCGCAGAATTCCTCGCGGGTGATGGGCTTGGTCATATCGGCGCCCTTAAGAATAGCCGGTATTAGGCCAAGCTCGTTTGCCTTTTTCAGCTCCGCTTCCGCCCAGGTGCTTGCGTCGGAGTAAAAGCTG
Source organism: Clostridiales bacterium (assembly GCA_029268065.1). Taxonomy (GTDB): domain Bacteria; phylum Bacillota; class Clostridia; order Oscillospirales; family Oscillospiraceae; genus DUPK01. The sequence goes on from JAJUHC010000049.1 coordinate 1,854, forward strand.
CCCGAGCCGATGGTGACAACGTTGGAAGCCGGCGAATAGATCGGCTGTATATTCGGCCAGCCTTCATAGTAATCATAGTAGACGTGGATTCGGTAAGAATAAGTATGGTTCTTAATATCGACAGTGGTCAGAGTGCCCTCATCGATGGGGTCGAAAGTAATCGGAAAAGCACGGGCGGTTATGGGCCCTGCGGCCTGCGCATCGCCTTCGTCGGTTGTATATACATCTATGTATCCGCCGCCTCCGAATTCGCTCCATTCCCCATCGTCAATCTTTTCGGACCAGTCCCAGAACACAGAGCCGCCCCCGGGGGCTTTGTAGTCCAGATCGAGGACGCTCTGCGGGAAATATACCTGAGCTTCAAAGTAAGGTCTGCCGTCTTCGCGGTGCTTAAGCTCAATACTCTTGATTGTGGGTGCCTCAAGCGACGACGGAACCCCCTCCGGCAGCGCCGCCAGCGCGCCCGCGGGGAACACGGCGGCCATTATAAGCAGCGCAAGCAAAAAAGTCAGCATTCTCTTCCTCATAATAATTACCTCCATATAGTTTATTTCGTTTTTAAAAATCAAAAAGGTTTTTTATGCCGGCCCTCATTCGATCCTTTTGACGGCGTCCCTATACCTGATGATCAGTTCGGCGCGGGAGTTAACGTTCAGCTTTTTATAGATTCCCGTCATGTGCGTGTTTGCCGTGGAATACTTTATATCCAGCTTTTTTGCCGATTCCTTCAGAGTATAGCCTTCCAAAAGAATAAGAAAGAGATCGAGCTCCCTGGGCGTCAGCAGCTCAAGCCGCTCAAACGGTCCGTCGGCGGAAAGCTGCGCGTACCGTTCTCCCTGCGCTGCACCGCCGCCCGCTTCTTCCGTCTGCGGCGCGTCTCTTTCACGCGGCGTCAGACTTCGCCTAAAAGCTTCAAACCATTTCACATTTTTCGCACCTCCCGATTACAGGCCGCGGCGCACATCGTCACGCTTATGCCTACATGCTGAACCTGATGAGCGAAAATGTCCATTCATTAGTTATGCTGAAACGCAAAATCACCGCCTCATTAGTTCTAATGAGGCGGTGCAGACTGTCAAAAAACTCCCTCGCAGGGATATTTTAATCTATTTTTCCGGGAATTCACTTCTCGGAAAAATACCTCAGCCCGCGCAATTGTGCGCGACCGGGGGTATCGCGGCTTCAGCCGCGTATCCAGGGGGTATTGGATACCCCCTGGAAGCGTGTCGAAAGACTTTTTCGACACGCTCACCGCCTCATTAGTTCTAATGAGGCGGTGATTCTGGGGTATATCTATTTTGTAATATGGTCCTTAAACTTGAGAAGGAGCTCTGCCCGGCTGTTGATGCCGAGCTTCCTGTACGCCGAGGTACAGTAGGTGTTTACCGTTGAGTAGGCGATGCTGAGAATCGCCGAAATCTGCCTGAGGGTATAGCCCTGCAGGAGCAGATCGCAAACCTCCGCCTCGCGCTTGCTGAGACCGTACGGTTTGAACATATCAAAGCGTCCTCCGCCGACCTCCGTGCGGTTGGACTCAAGTCCCCAGGCGTTGAGGTAATTTGCACGCTCCATGATGGGCGATATGAACATAAAGGCAAGCATGACAAGCGCCGACACTATGGAGGCGAATACTGAAATTTCAATGGTTCCGGTCCGGCTGATCATATTCCCCACGACTATGCCGGACGCTCCGCCTAAAAGACCTATAAAAAGAATGGACATCCGCATATATTGGAGGCTGTCGTATTTTTTACCGATAACACCGATTATATAATACATATTGATCATTCCTATCGTGCTTCCGATCCCCAGGAAAACTGAAAACGGGATCGAGAGCCCGGGAGACTGCGGGGTAAAGGCATAGAACAAGAGCCCCGCTGTAATGCTGGAAAAAGTGATGTTTCCGAGCCATATGAACGCTTTATCGGAAAAGGCATAGACAAGGACATAAATCAGGCACCCGGTAAGGCCGCCGATGTAATAGCCGGTGAGGACGGACGAGCCCGAAGCGGACACCGCGACGTTGAGAATACCCTTTCCGGCGCCCTTGCACAGAATTGCGATGGCACAGTTGAACATGAGCGAGAGGTATATGCGGCGATGCATAACAGGTTTTTCGGTTGGTTCCGGATTGCCCGCAGCGCAGTCCTTTTTGTCTTTGAAAAACAGCACTGTACTCAATGAAAGCAGCAGAAGCGCAAAGGATATGATCGGCTCGGTGAGGCCGGACGTGCTGTGTTCTCTTATCAGGGATATGAGCTGAATCAGCGCATTGCCGGACACGACAGCGTAGAGCTTTTCGGTATTGTTAAGCGTGAAAATGAACGGGATAAGGATCGATATATTGACGCAGCCGATGGCAATTGAGCCCGTTATGGCCGCAATTATCTTCAAGGTCTCGCACTCAAATGCGTAAAACAATACCATACTCAAGACAACCAGCGCCGCACCGGCCCGCGCGGTTTTCACAAACCATTCCTTTCGTATGATAAAAACAAATATCGCCGAGGAAAGAAGATTTACCAAGTGCATGACGCTTCTGATTTGAGTGTCAAAAGAGGAATCTGAAACCGGCGAAGCCGTCCACCAGGTTGCAAACGCGACCACCCAGGCGTAGTAGAGAATCCACACGGCAAGATACGGCGCATTTATTCGTCTGAGACCGTTCGGATGTACAACATTGTCCGGATCTAATACTTCTTTAAGCTTCTTTACCAGCAAATAGATAACCCCATCTTTTGTTTCAGAAATCATGTTTTCATGATTTGAATCGCTTTTTGGTAAGCGCCGATTTTCTTAACCGCCGGCCCCAAACCGATTATCAACATCATCCGACAAATTATCTCATATTTTTAACAAAAAAGCTAGTGGGATGCGGTATAATTCCGGGCGTTTAATTACTTTTTCCCACTCAATGGTGAAAGTTTGTTATGTAGCATATATGGTATATACAATCTGTCTATTTGTCTATATTGCTTTGACCCGAACCCCGGGTTGCGGACTAATTGAACATCCAGTACAATGAGAACGAAAGGGTGTTCACAAAATGAAGCAATACGACACAGCATTCAAGCTGGCAGTATGCAAGCGTATCGTTGAAGACGGGGAAAAGATTTCGA
>JAJUHC010000050.1 GCA_029268065.1 Clostridiales bacterium
GATAATGGCGACAAGCAAACTGGCTAAAGCAATCCAATTATCAAACCACCACTTATGCCGTTCATTCTTTTTCATGCGCTTTTCTCTGTCCGATAACGGCTTTATGTACTTCTGATAAGCATAATCGCTGATTTCCTGATTCTTTCGCATTAATAAAACCCCCAATCTAAAGTGATTTTACACCAAAATTTTACACCCTGCAACAAAGGAGTTGAATATGAACGACTACATAGATTTACTGGACAAGCCACATCCCCGCCGAAACCGGAGGCGAGTCAAGGCAAAAATCGCGCGAGCCGTGTGCGTCATAGGTCTGCTGGCGATGTTCTTTTTCACGGGCGCGGCTGACATTGGGACATGGCCTTTTCTGCGCTGCTATGCGCTGGCCTTCGCAAGCCTGATAGTAGCCGTGATTGCCGGTTACAAGGGCGGAATAATGAGGTAGGACAAAAAATGAAATGGTCGGAACGGAAAAAAGAAAAAAACCGCGTCCCGATGGCAGTCGGAAACGCGGCAAACGCTGAGAAAAATAACCTGATGCTATTTTAGCATAAACGAAAGGAATGTCAAGATGAAAGCAACAGGCATCGTGAGAAGGATAGACGACTTGGGCAGGATAGCAATACCAAAAGAATTGAGGCGTACATACGAAATAGCGGAGGGTGACCCGCTCGAGATATTCACCGATGACGGCGGCATTATCCTTCGCAAATATATTCGCGGCTGCATGCTCTGCAAAAGCTCTGAAGAGCTGCTAAACGTAGACGGGATAACAGTCTGCCGAAACTGCGGAAGAAAAATAAAGGGGGCCTTGAAATGAAAATTAACTTTGAATACAAAACCGAGACCAAAACCTGCTACAGGTTTGAGGCCGGTGAAAGGCCGGAGCAAATCACCATCTATCTGAAGAAAAAGCAGGTCGACGAGGCGGGTATAAATCCGCAAAAAGGAATAACCGCCTATATAGAGCAGAAGGAGGATTAACACATGAGCAAAATAGTAATGACCGTAAGCGCTGACTCGCCGGAAGAGTTGTTTTCCACTATTCGCGGAGCTGCGCTGCTTATAAGTGATAGCGTGCCGGCTGCAGAACCTGATAAACCCGCAAACCCTACGCCTGCCGCTCCGGTGTCTGCGCCGACTGCGGCTGTAATCCCTGCACAATCGATACCTGCGGCCTCTGTTACGCCGACAACAGCCCCTAGTTTCAGCGTGCCGGCAGCTGTAACCGCTCCGCCTCCGATACAACCCCCGGTAGCTCCGCCCCCCGCATACACGCTTGAGCAGATTTGCAGAGCCGGCGCGGATCTCGCAGCCGCAAACCCCGGCATGATGCCCGCTCTCATGGCTTTAATGCAGCGCTACGGGGTGGAAAAGGTAACGGACCTTAAGCCGGAGCAGCTCGGGCCATTCGCCACGGAGCTTCGCGGATTGGGGGCAAAAATATAATGCCCGCACCCGAATACCACGCGCTGCTGTCGCCCTCCTCGGCTGCGCGCTGGCTCAAATGCCCTCCCTCGGCAAGACTGGGGGAGGGCGTACCCGAAAGAACAAGCAGCGATGCCGAGAAGGGGAGGCTGGCACATGCAATCGCTGAGCTTAAAGCGCGGAAAAAGTTTTTCCCCGTATCCACCAGAACATACAACAGCCAGCTCAAAAAGCTGCAGGACGACCCGCTTTACGAAAAGGCGATGGACGGCAACACAGACCTGTATGTTGAGGTCCTCGCCGAGTACGCCATGACCTTTAAGGAGCCGCCCTTTATCGCCCTCGAAACAGAGGTGCCGATCGGCGTTGTCACCGGAGAAACGAAAGAGGACGGGAGCCCCGCGGGCGGCACAGCTGACTGCATCCAAATAGGC